>JAFQEL010000013.1 GCA_017399065.1 Clostridia bacterium
ACCGGCCGCTGCCGCAAGTCCAACTGCAATCGCTGCCGCAAGTGCTTTGTCACCAAGCGCATTGTCGGCTGCTGCAACCGTTTCGGCTTCACCTGCAGCGAAAGCAGGGATTGTCAATGTAAATATCATCGCAAGCAGCATCACTGCCGTAAAGATTCTTTTAATGTTCTTTTTCATATCTTAAACCTCCAAATTTTAATTATTTCTTAACGCGAGCCGGCTCTGATACCTCGCCGTAAAAAAGAGATGTGAGCATTGTAAGTACATACGCCTGAATAACGGCGTGAAGCAATGTAAACAATACTCCGACAAGTACCGGAAGACCATAGCTTAAATGAATATAGTGATAAACAAGCTCTGTTACAAGGGCACCGCTTAAAAGTGCACCAAAAAGACGAAAGCTCATTGATATGGGAAGAGAAAATTCTTTTAAGGTTTTTCCCACTCCTTTTAATTTATTTTCTGCTATACCGCCCGATAGGATAACAAGATATGAAAGGCATCCTATCATTATTGCCCCGTTGATATCTGCAAGCGGAGCAGGCAGTGCCATTGATGTTCCGTGTGTTGTAACCACTTGAATACCAAATAGTTCAAGTATTGTTCCTACAAATATGTACACGCCTGCGGTGAAAACATATGCACCTAAAAATTTATTACGGTGCGGACTGTTGGATTTTGCAAGATTCTCAAAAAATCCAACCAGTGTCTCAAGAATAAGCTGAAGCTTTCCCGGAACCATTTTAAATTTTGGAATCACAAATATTCTAATGATTAGTGCAATCACAAAAAGTATTCCCGTAACAGTAACAGCTGAGATGAGTCCGGGATTTACATTCTTTAAGCCAAAAAGACTTATCTTATTCGTCTCATGAAGAACGGCATCCCGCATTAATTCTCTTATAGATTCATGGCTGCCGGGGGATTTTACAATTATGGTACCAATCATTAATATAAGTGCAAGAATAGCAAAAGCAACTATTCCTGTTGTCCTTTTCTTTTTATCCATAATAAACAGCCTATACCTCCAATCGTTAAAGCAGCCGCAATACAGGCAGAAACTCCTATTCCGGTTGTTATTATTTTCTTATACATTTATAAGCCCTCCTATCTTTTGCAAAAACGTCACTACAAACCTTAACAAGCAATGACTTGCAGAAAAAAAGCAAAGGCGTCCTGACTAATATCAGAACGCCTTTGCTCTTATTTAATATTATAACTCATTCCCACGATATTGTCAAGATTTTCAGCATTTTTTTCCTTTAAGATATTCGTTAATTGCATTGGCTGCTGTTTTACCTGCCCCCATTGCAGATATAACCGTTGCTGCACCTGTTACTGCATCGCCACCTGCATAAACTGCATTACGAGATGTTAAACCATCTTCGTTGACGATTATACCGCCTCTTGAATTTACCTCAAGCCCTTCAGTTGTAACTTTGATCAATGGATTTGGTGATGTTCCAATTGACATGATAACAGTATCCACATCAATCTCAAATTCACTTCCGGGAATTGGAGCAGGGCGTCTTCTGCCTTTTGCATCAAGTTCTCCAAGCTCCATTCTAATACAACGCATTCCTTTTACAAAGCCGTTTTTAGGATCTTTAGTATCATCAGGGTTATTATATCCAAGAATTTCAGTAGGGTTGCAAAGCAGACGGAATTCAATTCCTTCTTCTTCAGCATGTTCCACTTCCTCTCGTCTCGCCGGAAGTTCATCCATCGATCGGCGGTAAATAACATATACTTTTTCAGCGCCAAGTCTAAGAGCTGTTCTTGCAGCATCCATAGCAACATTACCGCCGCCAACAACTGCAACATTGCCGCCTTTCATAATAGGTGTTTCAGGATTTTCAAGATAAGATTTCATCAAGTTGCTTCTCGTCAAAAACTCGTTAGCAGAATACACGCCGTTAAGAGACTCTCCGGGAATACCCATAAAATTAGGAAGTCCTGCGCCTGACCCAATAAACACTGCCTCAAAGCCCATATCAAACAATTCATCTACTGTCAAAGTTTTTCCTATAACGACATTGGTTTCAATCTTAACGCCAAGCTTATTCAAAGCATCTACTTCTTTTGCAACAATTGCTTTTGGCAAACGGAACTCGGGAATTCCATAAACCAAAACACCGCCTGCTGTATGAAGTGCTTCATAAACAGTTACATCATAGCCTTTTTTAGCGAGATCACCTGCGCAAGTTAAACCCGAGGGTCCCGATCCGACTATAGCTACTTTATGACCATTTGAATCAGGCTTTTCGGGAGCATCCTTAGCGAACGTATTATGCCAGTCTGCAACAAATCTTTCAAGCCTTCCTATACCTACCGATTCTCCTTTAATACCTCTTACGCATTTTGATTCGCACTGTGTTTCCTGAGGGCATACTCTGCCGCAAACCGCCGGCAACGAAGAAGACTTTGTAATAATCTGATATGCTCCCTCAAAATCACCTTCCTTGATAGCGGAGATAAATTCCGGAATATGAATTTTTACTGGACAACCGTCAACGCAAGGCATATTTTTACAATTTAAACAACGCATTGCTTCGTTTATTGCCGTTTCTTCTGAATATCCTAAAGCAACCTCATCGAAATTATGTGCACGAATTCTTGGATCCTGTGTAGGCATCTGATTGCGAGTGATTGACATATTTGCTTTAGCCATATCATTCTACCTCCTTTTTAAACAGACTACACGTTGCTTCATGTGCGTGTTTTTCAAATGTTGAATACATTTTTCCTCGGGAGATTGCCTCATCAAAGTCAACTTCATATCCATTAAAATCAGGACCATCAACACACGCAAACTTTGTTACTTTTTCTCCGTTCACATTCAGGCTTAATCTGCAACCACCGCACATTCCTGTTCCGTCAATCATAATAGGATTCATAGAAACGGTTACAGGTGTTGCAAAAGGTTTTGCGGTCAATACAACGTATTTCATCATAACAAGAGGTCCTATTGCAATTATAATATCAAATTTTTCGCCATTTTCAAGCATTTCTTTTAAAGGAGCTGTTACATTTCCCTTTTCACCGTAAGAGCCGTCATCTGTCATGATTTTTAATGTGTCAGAACAATTTTTAAATTCATCTTCAAGGATTAAAAGTTCCTTACTTCTAAAACCTATAATGCTTGTTACTTGAGCTCCCATTTCGTGAAGCTTCTCAGCTATCGGCATAGCTATTGCGCATCCAACACCACCGCCGACTATACAAGCCCTTTTTATACCGTCAATATGTGTTGGTACACCTAAAGGACCTACAAAATCCGAAATATACTCCCCTTCTTGTTTGTGGCTGAGTTTTTCAGTTGTTCCACCGACAATTTGAACAATAATTTTTACCGTTCCTTTTTCTTTATTAACCCCGGCAACTGTAAGGGGAATTCTTTCTCCATCTTCATCAACTCTTAAAATAATAAACTGTCCGGGTTTTGCCTTACGAGCTACTAAAGGCGCCTCTATCTGAAGCTGAACAACCGCTTCATTTAAAATCTTCTTTTCAATAATTTTATACATACTATCTCTCCGTTCAAAAAAATGACGGCTACCGGAACTCGGCAACCGTCATTTATGATATTACACGGTGTATCCGTTATTAAAAATCAACTTCTGTGTCATAATAACAGCATTTGAGAAGTTTTTCCATTTCTTCAACAGAAATCTTACGAGGATTAGAACCTGTACAAGCATCAGCAACTGCATTCTTTGCAATTTCAGGAAGTCTTTCAAGGAATATTTTTTCAGGAACAAATCCGTTTTCGCAAGGATAGCTGTCTGCTCCGTAGTTTTTGATGCACTGTGGAATATTAAGAGCATCGTTCATTCCACGAAGATATGCAATAAGGTTTGCAACTTTTTCATCATCGTCTGCACCGCCGAGTCCCATATAGTCTGCAATCACACCATAACGCTTTTTAGCTGTTTCATCTTTTGCATTAAATGCAATAACTTTAGGAAGATACATAGCATTAGCAGCACCATGAATTATGTGAGCACCTAAATCTTCAAAAACTGCACCTGTTTTGTGAGCCATTGAATGAACGATACCAAGAAGAGCATTAGAGAACGCCATGCCTGCAAGACACTGAGCATTATGCATAGAAGCACGCTTTGTCATATCGCCGTTATAAGAACCAACGAGAGCAGACTGAATCATTTTAATTGCAAATATTGCAAGGGGATCAGTAAATTCGCAGTTTGCAGTTGAAACATAAGCTTCAATAGCATGTGTCATAGCATCCATACCTGTGTGAGCTGTAAGCTTCTGAGGCATCGTTTCAGCAAGTTCAGGATCTACAATAGCAACATCAGGGGTAATTTCAAAATCTGCAAGGGGATATTTGATACCTTTTTCATAGTCTGTGATAACAGAGAAAGCTGTAACTTCTGTTGCTGTACCTGATGTTGAAGGAATAGCACAGAAATGAGCCTTTTTACGAAGTTCAGGGATACCGAATACTACACACATTTCCTCAAATGTGATTTCCGGATATTCGTACTTAATCCACATAGCTTTTGCGGCATCAATCGGAGAACCACCGCCGATGGCAACAATCCAGTCCGGTTGGAATTTTGTCATAGCTTCTGCACCGCGCATAACGGTATCAACAGAAGGATCCGGCTCAATACCTTCAAAAACTTCAACTTCCATCCCTGCTTCTTTAAGGTATGTAGTTACCTTATCAAGAAAACCGAAGCGTTTCATAGAACCGCCGCCTACGCAAACCATTGCGCGTGTACCTTTGAGTGTTTTGAGTGCCTCAAGTGCACCTTTGCCGTGATATAAGTCACGAGGTAATGTAAAACGTGCCATTACAATTTCTCCTTTATTATATGTATTTTTAAATTTATTAAATTTAGTTCTTTATATATTTAATTATACAACATAAAACTATATTTGGGAATAATTAAAAACGTAACCCAATCTTATCATTTTTGATAACTTCATTCATATATACGTTTAAGACATACTATTTTAACACAGCAACGGCATGTGAAATTGTTTTTTCAAGAGCTTCTCTGCCGTATTTATCAACTTCTGATTTGTTTTTTTCACCGTGAGTCAGGCATCCAGCACCGCCGATACATCCGCCGACACACGCCATACCTTCGATAAAGTTTGCATCAAGCACACCTTTGCTCAATTTAAGAAGTGCCATCTTGCAAGCTTCTATTCCATCACAAGGAATTGCATTCAAATCAAAATCTATTTTCTGTTCCTTTAACCCCTGTGCTACAGCATCAGAAAGGCCACCGGAGCGTGCAAAAATTCTGCCAAAGTACGAAGCATTATCAAGCACATCTTCATCAAGCGCTGTTATATCAATATCCTTGCTGTCATAGAGAGCCTGAAGCTCTTCAAAAGTCATAACAGCATCTACATAAGGCTTTACATCTTCAAGCTGTGCTTCAGCCTTTTTAGCTGTGCAAGGTCCAATAAACACAATCCTTGAGTTTGCATCTGTTTCCTTGATATACTTTGCAAGCGTTGCCATCGGTGAAAGATTGTGGGAAATATATTTAACCAAATCAGGAAACGCTGATTTCACATAGGAAACAAAAGCCGGACAGCATGAGCTCGTCAAAAGTCCTTTTTCTGCAAGTTCCTTTGATTCAGATTGTGCAACCATATCTGCACCAAGTGCCGCTTCAATTACCGTATAAAATCCAAGCTCTTTAAGTCCTTTTATTACCTGACCGAGCTTTGCATAAGTAAACTGGCTGGAGATTGAAGGTGCAACCATTGCATATACTTTATACTTCTGATTGTCCTCGCTTTTCTTAATCAGGTCAATAACATTCAGAATATATGACTTATCCATAATAGCACCGAACGGGCATTGATATACACAAGCTCCACATGCAGTACACTTGCTGTTATCTATTGCAGCAGCATTTTCCTCATTTATAGAAATCGCTTTAATCTTACAAGCATTCTGACACGGACGCTTGCGGTTTACGATTGCCGAATAAGGACAAACCTTTGCACATTGACCGCATTCAACACACTTTGATTTATCAATATGAGCTACGTGGTTGTGGTCAAAGGAAATGGCTCCTCTTTTACACACATCTTCACATCTGTGAGCAAGGCACCCTCTGCAGGAATCAGTCACCTCAAAACCTGCTGCAGGGCACTCATCACAAGCAATTTCGATTACCTCAATTACATTTGGATTTTCCTTGTCTCCGCCCATGGCAATTTTAACACGTTCACCAAGGATGGCACGCTCTTTGTAAACACAGCAACGCATTGTTGATGTCTTACCGGGTACAATTTTCTTAGGTATTTCAAGTATATTGTCAAGAAGAGTGTCATTCCATGCCTGTCTTGCCACTTCGCGAAGCACTTTATATTTTAAATGCTGTACCTTTGTATCAAACTTTCTCATAATTCACTCTCCTTAAAAATAACTTACTTTAATTCTTTTACCCATTTCCTTAAGGCTTTTTGAAAGCTCTTCAACCAAATTCATTTTAATACTGAAATTTATCGGCAAATCAGGGTTCTGATGCGCCGGGTTGATTGCTCTGCCTACATAAAAGTTTATATCGGTTGCTTCTTCAAATAAGAGCTGACATATCAGCGAAGCACCATCACGCTTGTAATTCCATTGCTCATATAATTCGTTTTTACCAAGATAATCCTTTGCATATTCAATTACCTTGTTCATTGTAATAACGCCTTCGGTTACCAGGTCAACACCTTCAAGCTTTGCGATCGGTGGCACATCTGATTTTTCAAAATTCAGAGTTGCCTGCAAAGGTTTTCTCAAATACTTTGCAGCGATTGATGATGTTGTTCCGCCGCATATAATATGCTTGCCTTGCTTCGAGAAAAACAGAGACATCATTC
>JAFQEL010000014.1 GCA_017399065.1 Clostridia bacterium
TCATGTTCTTGATATAGTCAGCATGACCGGGGCAGTCAACGTGAGCATAGTGACGTGTCTCTGTCTCGTACTCAACGTGAGCTGTGTTGATTGTGATACCACGCTCTCTCTCTTCGGGAGCCTTATCGATGTTTGCATAATCAACGAAGTCAGCCTGACCCTTAGAAGCGAGTGTCTTTGTGATAGCAGCTGTAAGAGTTGTCTTACCATGGTCAACGTGACCGATGGTACCAATGTTTACGTGGGGTTTGGTTCTTTCGAATTTTGCCTTTGCCATTGGAAATTTCCTCCTTTTTGGAAATAATAATTATTTTAGGATTCTGCATATAGCAGATTCATTTTAACAATTCCTGAGGGGAATTGCAAGTGTTTTAGGAAAATTTATGGGTTAAATACTTAGTTTGCGCTTCTTTCCTTAACAACTGCCTCGGCAATTGACTTGGGAACCTGCATATAGCAGTCGGGTTCCATAGCATACTGACCGCGGCCCTGTGTCTTGGAACGGAGGTCTGTAGCATAGCCGAACATTGATGAAAGCGGAACCTGTGCATTAACCTGAGTGATGCCGTTACGTGTTTCGGTACCCTGAATGAGACCTCTACGTGATGTAACGTCACCCATAACGTCGCCGAGATATTCGTCGGGAACGATAACTGCAAGCTTCATCATAGGCTCAAGGAGAACGGGGTTAGCCTTACGCATAGCGTCCTTGAATGCCATTGAACCTGCAATCTTGAAGGCCATTTCAGAGGAGTCAACCTCGTGGTATGAACCATCGTAAAGTGTTACCTTAACGTCAACAACGTTGTAGCCTGCAAGTACACCGGTCTGCATAGCGCCCTTGATACCTGCTTCTGCGGGACCGATGAATTCCTTCGGAACGGAACCGCCGACAACAGCGTTGACGAACTCGTAACCCTTGCCGGGGTTGGGCTCGATCTTGATCTTAACATGGCCGTACTGACCGCTACCACCGGACTGACGCTTGTACTTGGTATCCTGGTCAGCCATGGTGCTGATTGTCTCACGGTAAGCAACCTGGGGCTTACCGATATTTGCCTCAACCTTGAACTCACGAAGAAGTCTGTCAACGATGATTTCGAGGTGAAGCTCACCCATACCTGCGATAATTGTCTGACCTGTCTCTTCATCAGTGTAGCACTTGAAGGTCGGGTCTTCCTCAGCCAGCTTCTGAAGGGCAATACCCATCTTCTCCTGGCCTGCTCTGGTCTTGGGCTCGATAGCGACACGGATAACGGGCTCCGGGAACTCCATTGATTCGAGAATAACCGGATGGTTCTTATCGCAAAGTGTGTCACCTGTAGTTGTGTTCTTAAGGCCGACAACAGCAGCGATATCGCCTGCATAGCAGCAGTCGATCTCTTCACGCTTGTTGGAGTGCATCTGCAGGATTCTGCCCATACGCTCGTTCTGACCCTTAACAGAGTTGTAAACTGTTTCACCGGCATTTATCTTACCTGAGTAAACTCTGAAGAAGCAGAGCTTACCAACGAAGGGGTCTGTAGCGATCTTGAATGCAAGAGCTGCAAACGGCTCATCGTCGGAAGAATGTCTTACTTCTTCCTCCTCGGTGTCGGGGTTTACACCCTTAATAGCTTCAACATCTGTGGGAGCGGGCATATAGTCGATGATAGCATCGAGAACCTGCTGAACACCCTTGTTACGGTAGGAAGTACCGCAAACAATGGGGACCATAGCGTTGCTGATTGTTGCTTTACGGATGCAAGTCTTGATCTCTTCAACAGTGAGCTCCTCACCGTCGAAGAATTTCATCATAAGCTCGTCATCCTGCTCAGCTACCTTTTCGATGAGCTCATCGTGATATTTCTGAGCGATTTCCTTCATGTCTTCGGGAATCTCTTCGATTCTCTCGTCGAGACCCTTATCGTCATAGTAGACAAAAGCACGCATCTCAACAAGGTCAATCATGCCCTTGAAGTTTGATTCAGAACCGATGGGGAGCTGAATCGGTACAGCATTACACTTAAGTCTGTCCTTAATCATGTTAAGAACATTGTAGAAATCTGCGCCTGTGATGTCCATCTTATTGACGTAGATCATTCTCGGAACACGGTACTTATCTGCCTGACGCCAAACAGTCTCAGACTGGGGCTCAACGCCGCCCTTAGCGCACATAACAGTAACAGAACCGTCGAGAACTCTGAGCGAACGCTCAACCTCAACAGTAAAGTCAACGTGACCGGGAGTATCGATGATGTTAATTCTGTGATTCTTCCAGAAGCAAGTTGTTGCAGCAGATGTGATTGTAATACCACGCTCCTGCTCCTGCTCCATCCAGTCCATTGTTGCTGTACCGTCGTGGGTTTCACCGATCTTATGTGTCTTACCTGTGTAGAACAGGATACGCTCGGTGGTTGTAGTTTTACCGGCATCGATGTGAGCCATGATACCGATATTTCTGGTCATTTCCAAAGATACCTGTCTTGGCATATTATCCTCCGTTTGCCGCGTATAATGGTTTACGCTGAAAGTAGGTTTCCAGTAAGATTACCAACGGAAATGTGAGAAAGCCTTGTTGGCTTCTGCCATCTTGTGGGTATCTTCCTTCTTCTTGAATGCAGAACCTGTCTCATTTACTGCGTCGAGGATCTCGTTTGCAAGTCTCTCCTTCATTGTTCTTTCAGAACGCTGACGGCTGTAAAGTGTGATCCAACGCAGACCAAGTGTCTGTCTTCTTTCGGGACGAACCTCCATGGGAACCTGGTAGGTTGCACCGCCGACACGGCGTGCCTTAACCTCGAGAACGGGCATTACGTTTTCCATAGCTGCCTCAAAAACCTCAAGGGGCTCCTTGCCTGTCTTTTCCTTAACGATATCGAATGCGTCATAAACAATCTTCTGTGCGACACCCTTCTTACCGTCGTACATTACGCTGTTGATCAAGCGTGTTACAAGTTTTGAGTTGTAAAGCGGATCGGGCAAAACATCACGTTTTGCAATCTGGCCTCTTCTTGGCACTTCGCTTCCCTCCTTCACAAATATAATGATATCATAGGTACTCGAGTGACTAAATTCTCGTGGCGCCAATGGGAGAGCAGATATAATGTATATATATAACTCTCGCATTGGTTGCGTTCAGGCCTATGCACTGAACACAGCCTGCAAAGAAGAATTTTGTCTGATTAATTGTTCCGTCTGACAAAAAACGGAATTACTTTTTGGCTGCTTTCGGACGCTTTGCACCGTACTTTGAACGGGACTGCATTCTGCCGTTAACACCCTGGGTATCAAGTGAACCGCGGATGATGTGGTAACGAACACCGGGAAGGTCCTTAACACGGCCGCCACGGATAAGAACAACGCTGTGCTCCTGCAGGTTGTGACCTACACCGGGAATGTAAGCGGAAACTTCAATGCCGTTTGTAAGACGTACTCTGGCGATCTTACGAAGAGCTGAGTTGGGCTTCTTGGGTGTTGCGGTCTTAACTGCTGTGCAAACGCCTCTCTTCTGCGGAGAATCCTTATCTGTCATAATGTTCTTATGGGAGTTGAGACCCTTAAGAAGAGCAGGAGCCTTCGGCTTCTTGATAATAGTTTCTCTGCCGTTGCGAACAAGCTGATTAAAGGTTGGCAACAGTTGACATCTCCTTTCTTGTATATTTTCTATAAAAAAGTCTTACGCCGACCGCCCTTTTTTATAAAGAGCAACCAGCAGACTTCTCTAACATGGCACAGTTTATTATTTTAACATCAAATATCGGATTTTGTCAACACTTTTCACAAAGTTTTACGTAAAATTTCGTAAGTTTGACCAAAACAAAAGATCAAGTCCATTCCTCAAGTTTCTTTTCGGAGACCTTCCATTCAACCGGATACCACGCATCGATATCACAATATCGGCACAGAGGAATCGGTTTATTCATCAAATCTATGATCTCTTTACTGCTGTTAACTTTGAAGATATCGATACCGTTATGCTCGGAAAGTTCGATGTCGAGGTTAAAATAATCCTTTAGATGATGGATATGAGCCGCAACGCTGCAGGTATAAAGCTTACCCCTGCAGAGATTATGACACGAATTCGCAAGCGAGCAATTTTTAAAAGAATGCTCTGCATTACACTTGCCCTCAAGGTCGAGCACATTGTGATGAAACTCAACCGTTTTATCTTCGCGGAAATCGACAAGGGTAAGTCCGTACTCCGCAACCTTTTTATCAATAGCGGCATAGTTAATATTGACAGGATATTTGGAAATATAAATCTTTATATTATTTTCTTTACAGCTCTGCCAAAAGCTCGCAGGCCGTGACGGCAGAAGGATGCCGTTTGTAACGACCCAAGCCTCGGCTTTAGGCAAAACTCTGCGTGTTATCGAAAAGACTTCTTCAATTTCGGGATGGAGCAACGGCTCACCGCCCATGAGCCTGACAACAAACGGATAGTCGGAGCCGAAAAGCTCTGCCATACGCTTTATGTCACGCTCATAAACACTAAGGTCTATAAAGCCCTCCTCGGCGATTGAAGAAAAATGAGTACAGCCTACACAGTTGAGATTACAATGCTCAGCTACCTGCACCTCAAAATAGAAATTGCGGTTAGCTTTATAGCTGTGATAGGCTTTAATAAAGGAGGAGGGTACTATGCTATGCAGAAGCTGACTTACCTTTCTGGATCTCATAAATACCCTCCTTAACTTTTATTTAAAATGATTTAGAATTACTCTGCGTCACCTGCAGGCACAGTCTCGCCCTCAGCGGCTGTGGGATAAATATTGACATCGCTGTAACACTTCATACCTGTACCTGAGGGAAGAAGCTTACCGATGATAACGTTTTCCTTAAGGCCCATGAGGTGGTCTGTTTTGCCCTTGATAGCAGCATCTGTAAGAACTCTTGTTGTCTCCTGGAAGGAAGCTGCAGACATAAACGAATCTGTAGCAAGTGAAGCCTTTGTGATACCAAGGAGCATTGTTGTGCCTGTAGCCTCACGAAGCTTCTCGCCTGTCTCCTGCTCAAGAGCGTGGATCTTGTTGTTAGCATCAATGATCTCACGGGCATCAACAGTTGTGCCGGGCAGAAGATGTGTATCGCCTTCTTCAACAACCTTTGTCTTTCTCATCATCTGGCGTACGATAACCTCGATATGCTTATCGTTGATATCAACACCCTGTCCGCGGTACGTACGCTGAACTTCCTTGATGAGGTAATCGTGTACAGCCTCAACACCGAGTACGGCAAGAATATCGTGCGGGTTACGTGAACCCTCTGTGATATCGTCGCCCTTCTTGATGCGCTGACCGTCCTTTACGCAGATACGAAGACCGTATGTGATAAGGTAGCTGCGCTCCTCACCCTCTTCTGCATTTCTGACAACAACGTACTGGCTGTTCTTGACCTTCTCGAGTGAAACGACACCGTCGATTTCGCTGATGATAGCGAGAGTCTTGGGCTTACGTGCTTCAAAGAGCTCTTCAACTCTGGGAAGACCCTGTGTAATATCTGCCTGAGAAGCGACACCGCCGGTGTGGAACGTTCTCATTGTAAGCTGAGTACCGGGCTCACCGATTGACTGAGCAGCAATGATACCGACAGCCTCACCGACTGTAACGGGATCGCCTGTTGCAAGGTTGGAGCCGTAGCACTTGATACATACGCCGTGCTCTGCTTCACAGGTGAGGAGTGAACGGATCTTGATCTTTGCCTTCTCACCTGCGGGAGTGTGAGCTCTGACATAGTCGGCGACCTTCTTGCCGTCTTCCTCTGTCATCATTTCGTCACGGCTCATTACAAGCTCGCCTGTTGCCTCATCAACAAGATCCTCAAGCAGGTATCTGCCTGTAAGACGCTCGGAGAGGTCTTCAATAACTCTGTGTCCGTCATCAATATCGTAGACATAGACACCGTCGTGGCAGTGGCAATCTTCATCATGGATGATAACGTCCTGAGAAACGTCAACAAGACGGCGTGTAAGGTAACCAGAGTCAGCTGTACGAAGAGCTGTATCGGCAAGACCCTTACGGGCACCACGTGATGAAATGAAGTATTCGAGGATGTTAAGACCCTCTCTGTAGTTTGCTCGAATCGGAATTTCGATAGTCTTACCTGCTGTGTTAGCGATAAGACCGCGCATACCTGCGAGCTGACGAAGCTGGCTATCGTTACCACGGGCACCGGAGTCAAGCATCATATTGATGGGGTTGTAGGGATTAAAGCCGTCTTTAAGAGCCTTGGCAACCTTGCTTGTACACTGCTCCCAGGTTTCGACAACGTCTTTATAACGCTTCTCGTTACTGATAAGACCTTTTCTGTATTTCTTGGTGATAGAGTCAACTCTTGCTTCAGCTTCAGCAAGGTAGCCTGCCTTCTCCTGCGGGATAGTAGCATCGAAAACAGAAACGGTAAGGCCTGAAATTGTGGAGTATTTATAACCCTGAGCCTTGATCTTATCAAGAACCTCAGCTGTTACTGCCGTACCGTGCTTCTTGATACAGCCTTCGATAACGCGGCCGATCGTCTTTTTCTTAGCAATCATGCTTACAGCCTTCTTGAACGCTGCATCGTCATCCTTGATTGCCTCGAAATCTACGTCGCTGATATCACCGAACTCAAGCTTGAACATATCGTCCTGAGTCTTACGCTCGATAAGGCCGAGATCCTGCGGAATAGGATTGTTGAAGATAACACGGCCGAGTGTTGTCTGGAGGAACTTTGTGCAAAGCTTGCCGTTGATCTCTTTTGTCATACGGATCTTGATGATTGAATGAAGAGTAATATCACCTTCATCGTAAGCCATCATAGCCTCGTTGACGTCACGGAAGACCTTGCCCTGACCGGGTTCATCCTTCTTGACAAGAGTCATATAGTATGAACCGAGGATCATATCCTGTGTGGGAACGGCAACGGGCTTACCGTCGGAGGGCTTGAGGAGGTTGTTAGCGGCAAGCATAAGGAAGCGTGCCTCAGCCTGTGCCTCAGCCGAAAGGGGTACGTGAACAGCCATCTGGTCGCCGTCGAAGTCAGCATTGAAAGCTGTACATACGAGGGGATGAAGCTTGATTGCTCTGCCTTCAACAAGTACGGGCTCGAAAGCCTGGATACCGAGTCTGTGAAGAGTAGGAGCACGGTTAAGCATAACAGGATGATCCTTGATGACTATCTCGAGTGCATCCCATACTTCGGGATTTGCACGCTCAACCATCTTACGGGCTGTCTTGATATTGAGAGCAACCTTTGTTTCGAAAAGGCGCTTCATAACGAAGGGCTTGAAGAGCTCAAGAGCCATCTCCTTGGGAAGACCGCACTGATAAATCTTAAGCTCGGGACCGACAACGATAACCGAACGGCCTGAATAGTCAACACGCTTACCGAGAAGGTTCTGACGGAAGCGGCCCTGCTTACCCTTGAGCATATCGGAAAGTGACTTGAGAGGACGGTTGTTGGGACCTGTAACGGGTCTGCCTCTTCTGCCGTTGTCGATAAGTGCGTCAACAGCCTCCTGGAGCATTCTCTTTTCGTTGCGGACAATGATGTCGGGAGCACCGAGCTCGAGAAGCTTCTTAAGGCGGTTGTTTCTGTTGATAACTCTGCGGTACAGGTCGTTGAGGTCAGACGTTGCAAATCTGCCGCCGTCGAGCTGAACCATAGGACGGATATCGGGCGGAATGACGGGAACAACGTCAAGAATCATCCACTCGGGCTTGTTGCCGGAATGCTTGAATGCATCGACAACCTCGAGTCTCTTGAGGATTCTTGCGCGCTTCTGACCGCTTGCATTAGCAAGGTCATTACGAAGCTGATCGTCAAGCTCGTCGATATCGATTTCGGCGAGAAGCTCCTTGATAGCCTCAGCACCCATGCCTGCACGGAAGCTGTCGCCGTATTTCTCGTACCAATCGCCGTACTCCTTCTCTGAAAGAGTCTGATACTTGTTAAGCGGAGTATCGCCGGGATCGATGACGATATACATTGCAAAGTAGAGAACCTTTTCAAGGTTTCTGGGAGATATATCGAGGATAAGACCCATTCTTGAGGGAATACCCTTGAAATACCAGATGTGGGAAACGGGAGCAGCAAGCTCGATGTGACCCATACGCTCACGGCGTACCTTGGACTTTGTAATCTCAACGCCGCAGCGTTCACAGACCTTGCCCTTATAGCGGATACGCTTATACTTACCGCAGTGACACTCCCAATCCTTCATGGGGCCAAAGATCTTTTCGCAGAAAAGACCGTCTCTTTCGGGCTTGAGTGTTCTGTAGTTGATTGTTTCGGGCTTTTTGACTTCGCCGTGTGACCATTCTCTGATCTTTTCGGGAGAAGCAAGAGCGATCTGTATAGATTCAAAGGTTATTTCATTTGTATTGTTATCCATTAAAACGACCTCTTTTCTTTAGTTAATTTCTGAAGAACGGTTTGATTATTCGTCGAAGCTGTCGTCGCCGAGATCATCTGAGAAGAAATCGGGCTCGACTATCTCTTCGCCCCAATCATCCGACTCATCGTCCTGAGCGTCGCCGTCTTCAAATATGCCTTCGCCCTCCTGTGAGTAGCCCTGAGCATCGCCTGCATCGTTTACGGTGCTGAATGCTTCGCTGTCAACAATGTGGAGGCCGACATCATCATCGTCAAATGACTGTCTGAGGTCAATTTCGTTACTGTCACCGTCAAGAACCTTAACGTCAAGACCGAGTGACTGAAGCTCTTTGATAAGAACCTTGAATGACTCGGGTACACCGGGCTTGGGTACGTTGAGACCCTTGACAATAGCCTTGTATGTGTTTACACGGCCGACAACATCGTCTGATTTGACGGTGAGAATTTCCTGAAGGGTATAAGCTGCGCCGTATGCTTCAAGAGCCCAGACTTCCATTTCACCGAAACGCTGGCCGCCGAACTGAGCTTTACCGCCGAGGGGCTGCTGTGTGATGAGTGAGTACGGACCTGTTGAACGGGCGTGAATCTTATCGTCAACGAGATGGAGAAGCTTGAGGTAGTACATGATACCGACCGTTACGGGGTTATCAAACTCCTTGCCTGTTCTGCCGTCTCGGAGGATTGACTTACAGTCGCTGCGAAGCTGGAATACGTCTTCCTCACGGAACTCTTCGCCCTTTTCGATAGCCTTTGCTTTTGCAGCTTCCATAAGCTTTTCGTTAGCCATCCTGAAAGCTTCGACGATATCATTTTCGTCTGCACCGTCGAATACGGGAGTCATAACCTTAACGCCCATTGACTTGGCGGCAAAGCCGAGGTGAACCTCGAGAACCTGACCGATATTCATTCGGCTGGGAACGCCGAGGGGGTTAAGAACGATATCAAGCGGAGTACCGTCGGGCAGGAAGGGCATATCCTCCTGCGGAAGAATTCTGGAAACAACACCCTTGTTACCGTGGCGACCTGCCATCTTATCACCGACAGAGAGCTTACGCTTCTGAGCGATGTAGCAGCGTACGACCTTGTTTACGCCGGGGTTGAGTTCGTCGCAGTTTTCACGTGTGAATACCTCGACATCGACAACGATACCGTATTCACCGTGGGGAACACGAAGAGAAGTATCTCTGACCTCTCTTGCCTTTTCGCCGAAGATTGCACGGAGAAGTCTCTCTTCAGCAGTCAGTTCGGTTTCACCCTTGGGTGTTACCTTACCGACAAGGATATCGCCGGAGTGTACCTCGGCACCGACGCGGATAATACCTTCCTCGTCGAGGTCTTTGAGTACATCGTCACCGACGTTGGGAATATCTCTTGTGATATCCTCCGGACCGAGCTTGGTGTCACGTGCTTCAAGCTCATACTTTTCGATATGGATTGATGTGTAAACATCGTTACGGACAAGCTTTTCGTTAATAAGAACAGCGTCCTCGTAGTTGTAGCCTTCCCAGGTCATGAAGCCGATAAGGGCATTCTTACCAAGGCTGATTTCACCGAGGTCTGTTGCAGGGCCGTCAGCGATAACTTCCATATACTCAACCTTCTGACCTGCCTTGACGACGGGACGCTGGTTGATACACGTACCCTGGTTGGAGCGCTGGAACTTGATAAGCTCGTAGGTGTCGATCTCACCTTCTGCGGTGAGGATCTCAATCTTGTCTGCACTGACGTAGGAAACAGTACCTGCACGCTTTGCGACAAGAGAAACACCTGAGTCAACAGCTGCCTTATACTCCATACCTGTAGCAACGATGGGAGCATCTGTCTTGAGAAGCGGAACAGCCTGCTTCTGCATGTTGGAGCCCATGAGCGCACGGTTGGCGTCATCGTTCTCGAGGAAGGGAATCATAGCTGTTGCAACAGAAACAACCATCTTGGGAGAAACATCCATATAGTCAACTCTGCTTGTCTCAATATCGAGGAACTCGTCACGGTGACGTGCGTTGACTCTGGGGTTCTTGAAGCGGTTGTTCTCGTCGAGAGGCTCGTTAGCCTGAGCGACGATGTAGTTATCTTCGACGTCGGCTGTCATATAGACAACTTCGTCGGAAACGATACCGGTCTCCTTATCCACCTTACGGTAGGGAGCCTCGATAAAGCCGTAGTCATTGATTCTTGCGAAGGTTGCAAGGTAAGAGATAAGACCGATATTGGGACCTTCGGGAGTCTCGATGGGACACATACGGCCGTAGTGGCTGTAGTGAACGTCACGGACCTCGAAGCCTGCACGGTCACGTGAGAGACCGCCGGGACCGAGAGCTGAAAGACGACGCTTATGAGTCAGCTCTGAAAGCGGGTTGGTCTGATCCATAAACTGTGAAAGCGGTGAAGAGCCGAAGAACTCTTTGATAGCCGCAACAACGGGACGGATGCTGATAAGTGACTGAGGTGTGAGCTTGTCACTGTCCTGAGCCTGGATCGACATACGCTCGCGTACGACTCTTTCCATTCTGGTGAAGCCGATTCTGAACTGATTCTGAAGAAGCTCACCTACGCAGCGGATACGTCTGTTGCCGAGGTGGTCAATGTCATCCTTGCTACCAAGACCGTTTGCAAGGCAGTTGAGGTAGTTGACAGAAGCGAAGATATCCTCGCGGACAATGTGCTTCGGAATAAGATCGTCGCAGCACTCGAGAAGCTTTGCAAGTATCTCTTCGTCAGTCCAGCCTTCGTCTGTTGCTGCATCAACGATGGGCTTGAGAGCTGTGAAGCTTACCTTCTCGTTGATAGCTGCATCCTCGAGCTGCTCCTTTGTGAACTGCGGGAAGTATGTGCCGATATCAACCATACCGTTAGAGATGATGCATACAGTCTTGCCGTCAAGATCAACGTAAGCCTTGCTTACGCCTGCCTGCTCGATTTCGTATGCCTTCTCCTTTGTGATGAACTCGCCGGGCTCTGCAAGAATTTCACCTGTTGCGGGGCTGACGATCATATCTGCAAGTGTGCAGCCTGCAAGTCTGTCGGAGATTGCAAGCTTCTTGTTGTACTTGTAACGGCCTACGCGTGAAAGGTCGTAGCGGTGGGGATCGAAGAAGAGGTTATCGAGGTGAGTCTGTGCAGTCTCGATTGAGGGCGGCTCACCGGGACGAAGCTTGCGATATACTTCGAGGAGAGCTTCGCCTGCGTTCTGCTTCTCGTCCTTCTCGAGAGTTGCGTTGATACGGATATCATCGCCGAACATATCGAGAATATCCTGATTTGTACCCTCGCCAAGCTCGGTTCCGCAGAAGAGAGCACGGATGAAGGTTGTAACAAAAATCTTTCTGTTCTTATCGATTCTTACATAGTAGAGGTCGTTCTGGTCGGTCTCGAACTCGAGCCATGCACCTCTGTTAGGAATGATCTGGGTTGTGTAAAGCTCTTTACCAACCTTATCGTGGTCGATATCAAAGTAGACACCGGGTGAACGGACGAGCTGTGAAACGATAACACGCTCTGCACCGTTGATAACGAAGGTACCGCTCTCGGTCATAATGGGGAAGTCGCCCATAAAGACTTCGTTCTCTTTGATTTCGCCTGTCTCCTTATTGTAGAGACGTGCAGTGACACGCATGGGGGCTGAGTAGCTTGCGTCACGCTTCTTGCACTCGGCTATTGTGTACTTGGGCTTGTCTTCCATACGGAAATCGACAAACGTAAGCACGAGGTTGCCTGTGTAATCGGTGATTTCATCGATATCGCGGAAAACCTCTCTCATTCCCTTTTCAAGGAACCACTGATAGGATTTCTTCTGGATTTCGATGAAGTTGGGCATTCCCATGACCTCATTGTTTCGGCCATAGCTCAATCGCTCGATCTTGCCGTGCTTGATCATTTTGGCTGCTTTTGCCATAGGCTAATCACTCCATTCTTTTGTATATCGCAGTTAGAAATTTAGCCGGAATTTGCTGTGCTTTTTGTGCGTTTTGCACAATCTAAAATGAACTTTTTGGTTAAGTCGCTATAAATCCATTTTAATTGTAATTTGGTATTATACGGCATTATTTCAAAAAAGTCAATAGGTTTTTAAAGGAAAAATCAAACTTTTTTGCGATATTTTTTGATTTTTTTGACAAAATGAGGCATTTTTGCTTTTTACGACAAAAATAAAAAATGCACACTTTCGCTCTGTATAGGCATTTAAAGCCTGAACGCGAGGTAAAGTGTGCATAATATTTATTAAGTTTTATCAGCTTAATTTATTCAGGAATGCCTTTGTACGCTCGGACTTCGGGTTGACAAGGACTTCCTCGGGTGTGCCCTGCTCTTCGATAACGCCGTCCGCCATAAAGATGACCTTATCGGAAACGTGCCTTGCAAAATCCATTTCGTGTGTAACGATAACCATTGTACAGCCTGTATTTTTCAGGCTCTTAATAACGTTGAGCACCTCCTGAGTAAGCTCGGGGTCGAGTGCAGAGGTAGGCTCATCAAAGAAAAGAATCTTTGGATTGAGGGCAAGTGCACGTGCAATAGCGACACGCTGCTGCTGACCGCCCGAAAGCTCGCAGGGGTAGTTATTGATTTTATCCGAAAGATTGACCTTTGCAATAAACTCCTTGGCTGTTTCTTCAATATCCGCAAGAATCTTTTTCTTATTTCGTTTAAAATCAGGTTTCTCCTTTGCCTGCAGCTCCATTGCAAGAGTCACATTGCGCAAGACATTGTGTTGCGGAAAGAGATGAAACTGCTGAAAAACAAGACCGACATTGAGCTGGTTGATTCTCTTTTGCTCTTTGGTAAGCTTTGTTGTACTGGAGGAATCAAAAATCACACCGTCATCAACAACTATCTTACCCGAGTCTGCTGTTTCCAATGAGTTAATACAGCGGAGCAGGGTTGTTTTACCGCTGCCTGAGGAGCCTATAATTGACAAAACCTGACCTTTTTCAAGCTCAAAAGAAATGTTTTTGAGAACATCGGTTTTGCCGAAACTTTTTTTAAGATTAGTAACTTCAAGTATTGCCATAGCTTAACTCCTGAAATAATCCATTTTCTTTTCAAGCTTATTGAACAATACGGTAAGCAGACCGCACGCAACAAGATAGAAAGCACCCGTATAAAACAGCGGCCAGAGCAAACCGTCACTCTTCATAAACGACTCACCGCTCCAGATAATTTCGTAAACGGAAATAATACGTGCAAGCGATGTATCTTTGACAAGCGTGATTATTTCATTGCTCATCGGCGGAATTATACGCTTGATAACCTGGATAAATACAACATGGACAAACGCCTGTGTCTTGGACATACCAAGCACCTGGCAAGCCTCATACTGACCTTTTGAAATACTCTCTATACCGCCACGGTATATCTCTGAAAAATAGCAGGCATAATTTATCACAAAAGCAAGCAACGCAGCCGCAAAGCGGTCCAAGACCTTCCACTCGGTCAACCACATTATGAATGAGTTTGCCTCGCCGGTCTGCATAACCATTTCCTGAGCCCAACCTGCGATAAGACCGGGACCGTAATATATAACAATAAGCTGAAGCATCAGCGGCGTACCTCTGATAATCCATACAAAAGTGCGTACCAACCATTTTAAAGGCTTTAACTTACTCATTGAGCCGAAGCTTATAATCAAGCCAAACGGCAAAGAAAAAGCCAAGGTCAGCGCAAAAAGTTTGAGAGTTTCTGCAAAGCCCTCAAGCAATGTAGTTGTTACCGTCCAAAACATAAAAAGCTGAACCTTTCTTTATTTAAAAACACATCTTAAAGGCAGGGAGCCGTATGGCTTCCTGCCTTTGATTTTATAAAAAGTTTAATTATTCCTCAATATTTACTTCGTACTTAGCAGCAAGCTTTGCAAATTCACCGCTTGCTTTGTACTCCTTAAGGAATGCGTTGAGCTCTGCTGTAATATCTGAGCCCTTTCTGAATGCGATACCGAACTCTTCTGTGCTGAGAGTCATAGCAACTGCGAGGTTAGCATAACTCTTACCCTCGCCGATTGTAGCATCAGCCATTGTCTTATCGATGATACAGCCGTCGCAGGAACCGCTCTTAACCTCAAGAAGTGCAGCAGCCATATCCTTAACAGCTATAGCCTTAAGGCCGTTATCCTCGGCTGCAGTCTGACCTGCTGAACCTTCTTCAACGGCAAACTCAAGATCCTTGATAGCATCTACGGTATTAAGTGTTGCAGCCTTATCAGCAGCAAGAACAACTACCTGTGAATTCTGAAGATATACATCGGAAACAGATGCATTCTTAAGTGCCTCATCAGTTATTGTCATACCGTTCCATACGCAGTCAACAGACTTTGAGCTGAGCTCGATGAATTTCTTACCCCAGTCAGCAAGAACGACGAACTCAACATCAACGCCAAGCTTTTCAGCAAAAGCATATGTAAGCTCTGTGTCAAAGCCGACCCATTTACCGTTCTCCTGATAGTTCATGGGAGGATAGTCTGTAATACCAACGATAAGCTTACCGTTTTCTTTTACGTAAGCAAGGTCACTTGTTACATTTGTGTCACTGTTAGTTTCTGAAGCATCGTTGTTGGTTTCGGGAGCTTCATTGCCTCCACAGGCTGCGAAGCAGAATACCATTGAAAGAGCGAGAATAAGCGCTAAAAACTTTTTCATAATAAATACGACCTTTCATATTTTTAGTGTGTTAGCATTTTAACATATTAGCACGTTAAAGTAAAGTGGTTTTTTGAAAATTTGGCATTATGCTCAGTTTACGGCAGTTTTGCTGTTATTGTATTGTTCATCAAGGCACAATTAACAACGAGCGGACAGCTGATAGCCGCCCCCTACGAATGCAGAAGGATATAAAATGACAACGGGAGACCACACAGGGTCTCCCCTACGGCATAAGGTTAGGATGATATGTGAAATAGAACGACAGAGGTGTACACATATGAGAATTATAATAAAGAAAGATTAAAGGAGATGTAAAACAAAAGCTTTACACCTCCTTACTTTATAAATCTTAAATCACTATCACATAGCTTGCTACACCAAACAGGACAAGAAGCGCAAATATTGAATATGAAATAATCATAATAGCTGAAATAATTATGCCTGCTTTTCCCATACCGTATTTTCCGCCTAAACATCCTGTAATAAATGCAGCTATTACTAACGGAATCGACAGCCAACCTATTATCGGAATAAACCAAATACATGCTGCTACTATAGCCATACACATCGAGGCTATTGCCGCACCCTTACCGCGCGGCTTCTCAGGCACCGGAGCGTAGGGCTCCTGATAATACTGCATATTCGGAACGTTTTGATACTCCGCCGCATAATAAGCGGACTGCTGAATTTGAGGATGTTCTGCCACAAGCTCTGCTGAACAGTATTTACAAAACCGTGCCTCCATCTCGTTTTCCGTACCGCATACTTTACATACCATAATTTAAACCTCCTGAATATTATTTATCTGAACCGAAATAATCGAGCTTACCGTTTTTGGTATAAGGCAATTTTTCAACAATCTCAATTTCTCCCGGCAACATATGCTCGTCAAGATTGGCCTTAATGAAATTGTCCAATATCTTTTTTGCCACAGCTTTTTTGACGTTATCCTGCAATACTACAAAAGCCTTGGCACATTTGCCGTGCGAGTGAGCTTTGTCGTTAATTGCAACTACAAGACATCTTTTAACAACCGGACATTGTAAGAGTGACTGCTCAATTGAGTAAGGAGATATTTTGGAGCCATCAAAACGCACGAACATCCTTTTGAGCCTTTCACAGAAAAACAAAGATCCGTTTTTATCAACATATCCTATATCTCCGCTATGGAGCCACACTCTGCCGTCCTTATGCATTCTCAGCAGTTTTTTTGTCATTTCACGGTCTTGGTAATAGCCCTTACATACCGTAGGACCACTGATACAGATTTCTCCTTTTTCACCGCACGGCAAAAAAGAATCTGTTTGAGCATCATATATCTTCACAAGAGTATTACCAAGCGGAGCTCCGACACTGCCGACCGACGTAACACCGGATATTTCTTTTGTAGTGGTTGAAGCTGTTTCGGTAAGACCGTAGCCGACATTAATTTTTGCTTCCGCTTTGCAACCGGCAAAAATATCATCAAGCTTTTTTCTGTAGGACTCGTCAATTGAGTCTCCGCCGACAATTATCGTTTTAAGAAAAGACAGATCGCAACCGTCAAAATCCTCGTTAATAAAATACTCCCAATGGGCAGGCACGGTAATTATGTAATTCGGTTTGTGTCTGATAATAAGATGTTTGAATTTTTTTGTATTTACCAAAGGTACAAGGCTGATACTGACTCCGTTTATGAGCGGCAAATGCATAGCAAGAGTTACGCTGTAGCAGGTAAAAAGCGGCATTATATTCAGTATACTGCCGCCGGCTTTGATTTTTTCATTCGCTTTCGTCTGTTGAATTACTGCTGCATTTATATTTTCATTTGTAAGTATTACACTTTTTCTGCCGTAAGTGGTGCCGCTTGTATAGAAATATCCGAACACATCGCCTTCACTTTTTTCACAGCTTACGGATTCACAAGAACATTTACTTATGAATTTTTCATAGGAAATAAAATTTTTATGCTTATAATAAAAAAGAGTTCTGCCGCGGAAGAAATTTGCCCAGGCTTCAGAAAACCTCATAAATCCGCCGAGGCAATGAACAGGACTTATATGCACGACCGCACTGTCATATACATCGCGAAATTCCTTGACTTGAAAATCCGGTACAAAACACAGCTTCGGTGAAAAAGTATCAAGCATATCCTTTATTTCATCGCCCTTTGAGCGGCAATCAAACGCACAGTAAACGGCACCTATTTTATTTATGGCATAAATCAGAAAAACGCCCTCGGGCATACCAGGCAAAGAAGAAGCTACAACATCGTTTTTACCGACACCGAAGGATTTGAGGGCTGATGCAAAATTTTCAATTCGTTCAAGCATTTCTTCGTAAGTAAAAACCTTACCGTAGTATGATATCGCTGTTTTCTCCTTATACCGATCTGCGCAAGAAGACATATATTCATAAACCGACTTGTTCAACGGCTCATATTCCTTATAACCGTACATCCGATACCACCTTTTTTCGACAATTAATTACAAAATACTTGTTCAATTATACTCAATATATTGAGTATTGTCAAGAAGTTGAATATGTTACCATTAGATAAACATTAATCGGCGTTTTTTCGTCGGTGCTGTAAATAATACCTATGGTGAATTGCAAATGATAAGCTACGCTCCGTTTTATGAAACACTGCTGAAAAAAGGGATAACAGAATACAACCTTATCTTCAAGCAAGGCTTTTCCGCCAACACATTGCACAGAATAAAAAAAGGGGAAGCTATAAGCACAAAAACTCTTGACTCACTTTGCTATGCGTTAGACTGTGAAGTCAGCGATATTATCAGATTTGAAAAAGAATAGCATCGGAAACTACTGAAAACCGTTTTCCGATGCTATTCTTTTTTACACAAAAATACGCCCTGCCATAAAGACAGGGCGTATCGGATTTAAAGATGTTAAGAAGTTAACAAAAACTTATTTGGAAGCCTTCTTCTTTGACTTCTTCTCTTCAACCGGAGCTGCATCGTCGTTTACGAGCTCAATGATGCACATCTCTGCTGCGTCACCGCGGCGGGGACCGGTCTTGATGATACGGCAGTAGCCGCCGTTAACATCCTTGTACTTGGGGGCGATTTCGTCGAAAAGCTTTTTGACAACATCTTCCTTTGTTACAAATGCAAGAGCCTGACGCTTTGCTGCGAGTGTGTTGTCCTTAGCGACGGTGATCATTTTTTCCGTTAATGAACGGACTTCCTTAGCTCTTGTTACGGTAGTTTCGATCTTGCCGTTCTCCAAGAGGTAAGTAACCATTGCGCGAAGCATTGCCATACGGTGATCGCTGGGTCTGCCGAGCTTTCTGGTACCGGGCATTTAAATCACTCCTTTGCCGATAAATAAAAGGCTAATAGTTGTGGTTAAAAATTATTCTTCGTCCTTGCGAAGGTCAAAGCCGAGAGATCTGAGCTTTGCAACAACTTCGTCAAGTGACTTCTTACCAAGGTTACGAACCTTCATCATATCCTCTTCGGACTTGTTGATAAGGTCTTCAACCTTGTTGATTCCGGCTCTCTTCAAGCAATTGAAGGAGCGTACGGAGAGGTCAAGTTCCTCAATGGTCATCTCCAGTACTTTTTCCATTACATTGTCGTCCTTGACGACCATAACGTCTGTGTCATATGCCTCATCTGACAAGTCTCCGAAAAGACTGAGATGCTCGTTGAGGATCTTGGCACCGAGAGAAACGGCTTCCTTTGCATTGATGGTGCCGTCTGTCTCTACTTCAAGTGTAAGCTTATCGTAGTCGGTAATCTGACCGACACGAGTATTCTCTACAGTGAAGTTTACCTTAAGAACAGGTGTATAGATTGAGTCAATAGCAATGACACCGATAACGGGCTGGAGAAGTGCCTTGTTGCGCTCTGCAGAAACGTAGCCGCGACCCTTGTCGCAGGTAAGCTCTATGCTCAGGTGAGCATCTGCATCGAGTGTAGCGATAGGCAGCTCGGGGTTGATAATCTCAACCTCGCTGTCAGTGCTGATGTCGCCAGCTGTGACAACACCTGCGCCTGATGCATCGATGTACATTGTCTTAGGACCGTCGCCGTGGATTTTGAGGATTACACTCTTGAGGTTAAGCACGATTTCGGTAACGTCTTCCTTGACACCCTTGATCGTTGAAAACTCATGGAACACACCGTCAATCTTGGCGGATGTGATTGCATAGCCGGGCAGTGAGGAGAGAAGTACTCTTCTCAGGCTGTTGCCGAGTGTTGTACCGTAGCCACGCTCAAGCGGCTCAAGCACAAATTTTCCGTAATCTCCACTGGCACTGAATTCGGCAGTTTCGATTGTGGGCTTCTCGATTCCTATCATTCAAAACCCTCCTTGTTAAATTGAGTAAATAAGACAGAAACTCAAAAACATTATTTCGAGTAGAACTCAACGATGAGATGCTCTTCAACGGGAGTAGCAATCTGCTCACGATCGGGAAGAGCGACAATCTTTGCCGTTGCAGCCTCTGCGTTGAGGTCAAGCCACTGGGGAACAGGACGACCGTCGGACTCGAGAAGAGCCTTGAACTTGTCGCTTTCCTTGCTCTTAGCCTTGATGGCAACCTCGTCACCGGCCTTTGTAAGGTATGACGGAATGTCTACCTTCTTACCGTTGACTGTGAAATGGCCGTGTGTGACAAGCTGTCTTGCTTCTGCACGGGAGTTTGCCCAACCGAGGAGATAAACGATGTTATCAAGACGGCTTTCGCAGATTCTGAGCAGGTTCTCACCGGTAACGCCCTGACGGCGCTCAGCCATAAGGAAATACTTGTGGAACTGACCTTCCTGAATACCGTAGTAACGCTTAGCCTGCTGCTTTGCACGAAGCTGAACGCCGTACTCGGAAGTCTTCTTGCGGCTCTGGCCGTGCTGACCGGGAGCGTACTGACGACGCTCGAGAGCACACTTGCCTGTGTAGCATCTTGCACCCTTGAGGAAAAGCTTCTTACCCTCACGGCGGCAGAGCTTACAAACCGCACCTGTATATCTTGCCATAGTAATTACACCTCCTGAAAAATAAGGTTATACGCGTCTTCTCTTGGGGGGACGGCAGCCGTTGTGGGGGATGGGAGTTACGTCCTTGATCATGCTGACTTCAAGACCTGCTGTCTGAAGAGCTCTGATTGCAGCCTCACGGCCTGCGCCGGGACCCTTAACGTAAACTTCAACATACTTCATGCCGTGCTCCATAGCAGCCTTTGCAGCTGTCTCTGCTGCTGTCTGTGCTGCGAAAGGTGTAGACTTTCTTGAGCCTCTGAAGCCCATCTCGCCTGCACTTGCCCATGATACAGCGTTACCCTGTGTATCAGTAATTGTTACGATAGTGTTGTTGAAGGTGGATTGAATATGAGCAGCACCACGCTCGATGTTCTTACGCTCACGGCGTCTGCGGGTTGCGCCGGCCTTTTTAACATTAGCTTTTGCCATTTCTTACTTCCTCCTTCACTTACTTTTTCTTGTTAGCGATCGTCTTCTTCGGACCCTTACGAGTACGAGCATTTGTCTTGGAGCGCTGACCTCTTACGGGGAGGCTCTTACGATGACGAACGCCGCGGTAGCAGCCGATTTCGATAAGTCTCTTGATATCGAATGCTGTTTCTCTTCTGAGATCACCTTCGACCTTTACGTTATGGTCGATGTATTCACGGAGCTTGGAAACCTCATCCTCTGTGAGGTCTTTAACTCTCGTGTCGGGATTAATACCGGTAGCCGCAATAATATCGTTTGCGGTCTTGGGACCTATACCGTAGATGTAAGTGAGACCGATCTGGACTCTCTTATCTCTGGGCAGGTCGACACCTGATATACGTGCCATTTTACAGTTGCACCTCCGTTAATGGTTTGCGTCAGATTAGCCCTGACGCTGCTTGTGCTTCGGGTTTTCACAGATTACCATGATCTTACCCTTACGCTTAATGATCTTGCACTTCTCGCAAATTTTCTTTACAGAAGGTCTGACTTTCATTAGGAATACCTCCTTGATAATACGCTGTGCTTATTTTGTTCGCCACGTAATGCGGCCCTTTGTCAGGTCATACGGTGACATTTCAACCGTAACTTTATCGCCGGGAAGGATGCGGATGTAGTTCATTCTCAGCTTACCCGAGATATGAGCAAGCAGCCTGTGTCCGTTCTCAAGCTCGACCTGGAAGGTTGCATTAGGCAGCGCTTCGATTACTGTACCTTCAACTTCTATCATATCCTGTTTTGACATAACTCTTTACCTCCCTTAAGTTCAGGTCATCTGACCTTATTGCGGCCAGTGCCCTTCTTAAACTGCGATTGGTCGCCATCTCGCTGTCTTTTAACACTTTTTCAGTTGATACCGTGTGTTTCGGTTTTTTACGCTTCGGCTTTTCGAGCCTGCGTTCCTTGCCGTCACACAACAGCAGCATACCTGAATCCGTACCGACAACAGCCATCAGCTTATACTTGTCACGCCCCGCCTCTGAGCGGACGACGCTTCCGATTCCGAGCTCCATAGTCCTTTACCTCATTCTACAGTGAGTATCTTAGGACCGTCCGCTGTTATTGCAACGGTATGCTCAAAATGTGCGGACAAACCACCGTCTTTCGTCTTGATAGTCCATCCGTCTGACAATTGTCTGACTTCGTAGCCGCCCATATTTATCATGGGCTCAATGGCCAGAGTCATGCCCGGTAACAGGCGCACACCGCGTCCGGGTGTGCCGTAGTTAGGTACGCCGGGGTCTTCGTGGAGCTTGGCTCCGATGCCGTGTCCTACAAAATCGCGGACTACGGAAAAGCCTCTTTCCTCGCAATAGGTCTGGACTGCGCTTGAAATGTCGCCGATCCTGCCGCCTGCAACAGCCGCCGCGATACCTTTATAAAGGCTCTCGCGAGTGGTGTTGATCAGCCGCTCCGCCTCAGGGCTTATCTTGCCCGCAGCGAAAGTGGCGGCGTTATCGCCGTTATAGCCGTCCAGCACTGCACCAAGGTCGATACTTACGATATCGCCTTCCTTGATGACGCGCTTCTTGCTCGGAATTCCGTGAATGACCTCGTCGTTTATGGAAATGCATGCCGTGGCAGGAAAGCCGTTGTAGTTAAGAAAGTTGGGCTTTGCACCCTGCTTAATTATATACTCGTAAGCTATGCGGTCGATCTCCTCAGTTGTTACACCGGGCTGTACCGCCTCGCCTGCCACTCTTAATGCTCCTGCCGAGATTCGGCAAGCCTCACGCATGAGACTCAGCTCTCGGTTTGTTTTGAGCACTATCATGCTTAATCCTCCAATGCCTTGAGGGTGAGTGCTGTAGTATCAGCAACTTCCTCCTGGCCTTCAACTATGCGAAGAATGCCCTTCTTCTCATAGTAGCCCTTAAGCGGCTCTGTCTGCTCATGGTAAACATGAAGTCTGTCAAGAACCGTATCGGGATGATCGTCCTTACGCTGAATCAGCTCGCCGCCGCATGCATTGCATACGCCGTCAACAGCCGGTTTCTTATATTCAAGGTGGTAGGATGCACCGCAAGCTTTGCAGACACGTCTGCCGGACATTCTTGCTGCGATCTTTTCGTCTGCCACCTCAATGCTGATTACTCTGTCAATGGTAACACCCATTGTGTCGAGTGCCTCAGCCTGGGGAATTGTTCTGGGGAAGCCGTCGAGAATGAAGCCTGCTGCACAGTCATCCTTTGCAAGACGTTCCTTGATGATGCCGATTACGACATCATCGGGAACAAGCTGACCTGCATCGATGAATGACTTTGCCTTGAGACCCATCTCTGTGCCGTTGGCAAGGGCTTCACGAATTATATTGCCGGTTGAAATAGCAGGGATTGCAAGCTTCTCGCTGATTACCTCAGCCTGTGTGCCCTTACCTGCGCCGGGAGCGCCGAGAAGAATAAGTTTCATAACGTTAGTCCTTTCCGGCAAAAGCCTTAGTCAAGGAAGCCCTTGTAGTGACGCATCATCATCTGGCTTTCAAGCTGCTTGACTGTTTCAAGAGCAACACCGACCATAATGATGATAGATGTACCGCCGAGTGAGATATTCAGGCCTTCTTCTACGCCGCCAAGCTTGAGGCAAGCTGTAGCGATCTGGCTGAATACTGTCGGGAAAAGAGCAACAACACTCAGAAGGAGTGCACCCATAAGGGTAAGTCTTGACAGGATTTTTGCAATATAATCGGATGTGGGCTTACCGGGACGGATACCCGGGATAGCACCGCTGTTCTTACGGATGTTGTTTGCCATTTCGATGGGATTGTACTGAATCTGTGCATAGAAGTATGCAAAGAAGATAATCATTACGAAATAGAGAACAACGTAAACGGGATGAGTTGCCTGGAAAATTTCAAAGAATGTGTTCCAACCACTATCCTCTGAGACGTTAACAAACATCTGGATTGTGGGAGGCAGTGAAAGAATTGATGAAGCAAAGATAACGGGCATAACGCCTGACATATTTACTTTCATCGGAATGTGTGTGCTCTGACCGCCGTACATCTTTCTGCCAACAACACGCTTTGCATACTGAACGGGGATACGTCTTTCGGCGTTATCCATCCAGACGATGAAAGCGATCATAAGCAGAGCCATTACACCAACGAGCGGAGCAAGCACATAGTAAGCATAGTATGCGTTACCCTTACCGAGTGAAGCGTTGTTACCAAGGTTGAAGTAGGAAACAACCTGCATAACCATTGTGGGGATACGGGAAATGATACCTGCAAAAAGGATTATTGAGATACCGTTGCCGATACCCTTAACGTTAATCTGCTCACCGAGCCACATAATGAATGCTGTACCTGCTGTAAGGCAAAGGATAATAACGAGAGCCTGGAAAATTTCAAAGAAAACCTTAGCTCCGCCTTCAGCGGTAAGATCCATAAGGTACTTCTGGTTACGAAGATAGAAATAATATGCGGTGGACTGCATGAGACCGAGACCGACTGTTACAAAACGAGTGATAGATGCAATCTTCTTGCGGCCTTCCTCGCCTTCCTTTGAGAGTCTCTCAAGGGGAGGAATTGCAACAGTAAGGAGCTGCATGATAATTGATGCATTGATGTAGGGTGTGATCGACATAGCGAAGATCGTACCGTATGCAAACGCATCACCTGTCATCATGCTAAGGTAACTCATGAATGTGCCTTCGGCTGCGCCCTGAAGGAGGCCGCCCTCAGCAATGTTCGTAAAGGGAACAGGAATCGCTGCACCGAGTCTGAATATAAAGATGATGAGAGCTGTGAACAGTATCTTTTTACGCAGGTCGGCAATCTTCCACGCGTTGATTATTGTTTGCAGCACCTCAGATCACCTCAGCCTTTCCGCCTGCAGCCTCAATTTTAGCCTTAGCGGACTCAGAAAAAGCATTGGCCTTAACTGTGAGCTTCTTGCTGATCTCGCCGTTACCGAGAACCTTTACGCCGTCAAGTGCCTTCTTAACAAGGCCTGCCTCGATGAGTGCCTCAACATCGACTACTGCGCCGTCTGCGAACTTCTCATCAATAGCGGAAAGATTAACAATAGCAATTTCCTTAGCGAAAATGTTAACGAAACCTCTCTTGGGGATTCGTCTCTGAAGGGGCATCTGGCCGCCTTCGAAACCGGCTCTCATGCCTCTGCCGGCACGAGCCTTCTGACCTTTGTGACCCTTACCGGCGGTCTTACCCTGACCGGAAGCGGGACCTCTACCGATACGCTTACGCTCCGAAGTGGAACCGGGTGCCGGTGAAAGTTCATGTAATTTCATTCTCAAGCACCTCCTTGCTTATGCTTCGCTTACCTGGACAAGGTGAACAATCTTCTTAACCTTGCCCTGAGTAGCTGCATTATCGGGCTGAACCTTTTCATCGCCGATCTTCTTGAGACCGAGTGCGTGAGCGGTGGCAATCTGGCTCTTGTTTGAACCGATCAGACTTTTTACGAGCTTGACCTTAATATCTGCCATTTGTTCCACCCTCCTTAACCAAGAATTTCTGATGCTGACTTACCGCGGATAGCAGAAACTTCTTCGATTGTACGAAGCTGCTTAAGACCGTCGATAGTAGCTCTTACTACGTTGCAGGGATTGTTGGAACGCAGAGCCTTAGTACGGATGTCCTTAATGCCTACTGTTTCAACAACTGCACGAACGGGGCCGCCGGCGATAACACCGGTACCGGGTGCTGCGGGCTTGAGCAGAACTACGCCTGCGCCAAACTTACCGAGAACCTCATGGGGGATTGTTGTACCCTTAAGAGAAACTCTGAAGAGGTTCTTCTTAGCATCCTCGATGCCCTTACGGATAGCGTCCGGAACTTCACCTGATTTGCCGAGACCGAAGCCTACGAGGCCGTTGCCGTCGCCTACGACGACAAGAGCAGCAAACTTGAAGATACGACCGCCCTTAACTGTTTTGGAAACACGGTTAATAGTAACTACACGTTCTGTGAGTTCTAATGCCGATGCGTCAATTTTAGCCAAAGTTTTACCCTCCTTACTCAGAACTTGAGGCCACCCTCACGGGCGCCTTCGGCCAGTTCCTGAACACGGCCGTGGTAGATATAACCGCCTCTGTCAAAGACACAGCATTCGATGCCTTTTTCAGTTGCACGTTTTGCGAGCATCTCGCCAACCTTACGGGAAGCGGTCTTGTTTCCGCCATACTCTGCGAAATCCTTCTCAACTGATGAAGCTGCAGCGAGTGTTACGCCGTTAACATCATCGATGAGCTGAGCATAGATATGCTGAAGGGAGCGGAATACGCTGAGACGGGGGCACTCCGGAGTACCGGAGATTTTCTTACGCACTCTTGCGTGACGTGCGTCTCTTGCCTTTCTTGTTTCAGGCCTTTTAACCATTTCGTTTCAACTCCTTCAATCTTATTTACCCTTACCGGCTTTACCTTCTTTGCGGCGGATAACTTCATCAACATACTTGATGCCCTTGCCTTTGTACGGCTCGGGGGGACGCTTCTCGCGAACTTCCGCAGCAAACTGGCCAACCTTCTGCTTATCGGGACCGGAAATAACGATCTTGTTAGGTGTCGGGCACTCGACTGTAACACCCTCGGGAGGAGTCATGTTAACGTCGTGTGAGAAGCCGAGCTTCATGCACAGTGTGCCGTTCTTTACCTCTACACGGTAACCAACACCGTTAACATCGAGTTCCTTCTTGTAGGACTCGTTAACGCCTGTAACCATGTTTGCGATAAGTGTACGGGTAAGACCGTGAAGTGATCTGTTGAGCTTGTTGTCATCGGGACGAGTGACAGTGACGAAGCCATTGTCGAGCTCGACCTTCATATTGTTGTGTACGGTTCTTGTAAGAGTACCCTTGGGACCCTTTACAGTAACAGTGCTGCCGTCAATTGTAACGTCAACGCCTGCGGGAACCGCAATGGGCAATCTGCCTATTCTTGACATTTTGCAGCACCTCCTTACCAAACGAATGCAAGGATCTCGCCGCCAACGTTGGCTTTGCGTGCATCCCTGTCTGTCATAATACCCTTAGAAGTTGAGAGGATAGCGATGCCGAGGCCTTTCATAACCTTGGGCATATCCTCGCAATTTGTGTAGATACGCAGGCCGGGCTTGGAAACTCTGCGCAGACCAGTAATAACCTGGGACTTGTTGGGGCCGTACTTGAGGGTGATTTCGATCATGCCCTGCTTGCCGTCATCCTCAACCTTATAGCTTTTGATATAACCCTCATCAACAAGAATCTGAGCAATTGCTTTCTTCATGTTGGACGCGGGAACCTTCACTGTATCATGCTTAGCGGAATTAGCATTACGGATTCTCGTAAGCATATCAGCGATTGAGTCAGTGATTTGCATAGCGTTACCTCCTTTGCAATTGCCTTACCAGCTTGCTTTCTTTACGCCGGGAATCTGGCCGTCGTGAGCCAGTTCTCTGAAGCAGATACGGCATACGCCGTACTTACGAAGATATGCGTGGGGTCTACCGCAGATCTTGCATCTGTTGTACTGTCTTGTTGAGTACTTAGCGGGTCTTGCCTGCTTTACTTTCATTGATGTCTTAGCCACAGTATTCCCTCCTTACTTCGCGAACGGAGCACCCATGAGTGTAAGCAGCTCACGAGCCTCTTCGTCTGTGTTTGCTGTTGTTACGAAGCAGATATCCATGCCTCTGACCTTGTCGATCTTGTCGTAGTCAATTTCAGGGAAAACAAGCTGCTCTTTGATACCCATTGAGTAGTTGCCTCTGCCGTCGAATGAGTTGGGGTTAATACCTCTGAAGTCACGAACGCGGGGAAGAGCGAGACCGAAGAATCTCTCAACGAACTCGTACATTCTCTCGCCTCTGAGTGTGACCTTTACACCGATGGGCATGCCCTCACGAAGCTTGAAGTTTGCAACGGACTTCTTTGCCTTACAAACGATGGGCTTCTGACCGGTGATCTGTGAAATGTCGGAAACGATAGCGTCGATAACCTTCGGGTTAGCGATTGCTTCGCCTGCTGCGACATTGATGATAACTTTGTCAAGCTTCGGGATCTGCATGACGCTCTTGTAACCGAATTTCTTCATAAGAGCAGGCGCAATCTCGTTCTTGTACTGTTCTCTAAGCTGTGCCATTTCAGTCATGTCCCTCCCTTAAAATTCTGCTCCGCAATCCTGCTTCTTGCAGGTGCGTACCTTCTGACCTTTAGCGTTTACCTTGCTGCCGGTTCTTGTGGGTCTGCCGCACTTGGGGCAGATAACCTGAACCTTGCAAGCGTAGAGTGCGCTCTCAGCCTTAACGAGGCCGCCGGGCTCACCCATTCTGCGGGGCTTTACGTGCTTGGTTACTACGTTAACGCCTTCGACGATAACCTTACCCTCTGAAGGGGAAACCTCCATAACCTTGCCTCTTGTGCCGCGATCTTTACCATTGATGACGACGACTTCGTCGCCCTTTTTAACGTGAAGTTTATTCATTGTCCAAGTACCTCCATCAAAGCACTTCGGGTGCGAGAGAGAGAATCTTGAGGAAATCCTTCTCACGAAGCTCTCTTGCTACCGGGCCAAAAATACGGGTGCCTCTCGGGTTCTTGTCTTCCTTGATGATAACAGCTGCATTTTCGTCGAAACGAATGTATGTGCCGTCATCACGGCGGATGCTGAACGCTGTACGAACTACTACAGCCTTTACAACATCACCCTTCTTGACAACTCCGCCGGGTGCTGCTTTCTTAACAGAAGCAACGATGATATCGCCTACGTGAGCGTATCTTTTCCTGGTACCGCCGAGAACACGAATGCACATAATTTCCTTTGCGCCCGTGTTGTCAGCTACTTTCAGGTAAGTCTGTTGCTGTATCACAGTGTTTGCCTCCTTACACTTGCGCCAAAATTATTTAGCTTTTTCGATGATCTCGACTACGCGCCATCTCTTGTCCTTGGACATGGGGCGAGTCTCCATTACGAGAACACGGTCGCCGATGCCACAAACGTTGTTTTCGTCGTGTGCCTTAAGCTTGATCGTGTTGTTGATGATCTTCTTGTAGAGCGGGTGCTGAATCTTGTCCTTAACGGATACAACTACTGTCTTATCCATCTTGTCGCTTGTTACAATACCAACTCTTGTCTTTCTAAGGTTTCTTTCGCTCATTGAACTTGACCTCCCCTTCTTTAAGCCTCTGTGCCGTGAAGTTCGATATCACGCTGAACAGTCTTGATTCTGGCGATATCCTTCTTTACAGCACTGATGCGCATCGGGTTGTCGAGCTGATTAACGGCTTGCTGGAAGCGCAGTTTAAACAGCTCGTCCTTCAGCTCAAGCAGCTTAGCATCCAGCTCTTTAGCGGAAAGCTTTCTGATTTCACTGGCTTTCATTATTGCTCACCATCCGTTTCTTCTTTAGTTACAAACTTGCACTTGATAGGAAGTTTGTTTGCAGCGAGACGCATTGCCTCACGTGCTACAGCTTCGTCAACACCGGCGACTTCAAACATAACTCTGCCGGGCTTAACAACTGCTACCCAATACTCCGGAGAACCTTTACCGGAACCCATTCGGGTTTCAGCGGGCTTCTCTGTGATCGGCTTATCGGGGAAAATCTTGATCCATACCTGACCGCCACGCTTTGTGTAACGGGTCATAGCGATACGGGCTGCCTCGATCTGGTTTGCGGTGATCCATGCGGGCTCGAGAGCAACGAGACCGAACTGGCCGTAAGTAACCTTGTTACCACGGTGAGCGGTACCCTTAAGGCGGCCTCTCTGTACTCTGCGGTATTTAACACGTTTCGGTAACAGCATTATTTTGCTCCCCCTTCCCTACGAGGCTTGCGAGTGTCGTGAAGAACCTCGCCTTTGTAAAGCCATACCTTGACACCGATGATGCCGTATGTGGTATGTGCCTCTGCAAAACCATAGTCAATATCTGCACGAATTGTCTGCAGCGGGATTGTACCCTCATGATAACGCTCTGTACGAGCGATTTCTGCGCCGCCGATACGGCCGGAAACCTGAGTCTTGATACCCTTTGCACCAAGCTTCATTGTACGGCTGATAGCCTGCTTAAGAGCACGGCGGAAGGAAACTCTCTTCTCAAGCTGTGCAGCGATGTTCTCAGCAACGAGCTGTGCATTGAGGTCAGGCTGCTTAACTTCTACGATGTTGATGAAGACTTCCTTATCACCGGAGAGCTTCTTCTCGCAGATCTTCTTGAGCTTCTCGATTTCGGAACCGCCACGGCCGATAACCATGCCGGGCTTTGCGCAGTGAATGTTGATACGAACGCGCTTAGCGTCACGCTCGATCTCTACCTTCGGAACACCTGCAGGAGCAAGTGTCTTGAGGAGGTATTCACGAAGATTGTAGTCCTCGACGAGTGTATCGCCGAAAGAGCTCTTGTCCGCATACCAGCGGGATTCCCAGTCTTTAATGACACCGATTCTAAGACCGGTAGGATTGATTTTCTGTCCCATTATTCAACCTCCTCCTTTCTTATTCTTTCTCAGCCAGAGTAATGGTGATGTGCGAAGTTCTCTTATTGATTCTGTTCGCACGACCCTGTGCTCTGGGTCTGATTCTCTTGAGGATGGGGCCCGGGCCTACGTTGCAGGATGCAACATAGAGCTTGGAAACATCCATATCGTTGTTATTCTCAGCGTTAGCGATTGCTGACTTGAGCAGCTTGCCAACGGGCTCACACGCGGCCTTGGGCGTGTATTTGAGAATTGCAATTGCCTTATCAACAGGCTGATTGCGGATTAAATCAAGCACGATCTGTACCTTACGGGGTGCGATACGCACGAAGGTAGCCTTTGCTGTTGCTTGCATTTCTTACACTCCTTTCGACCTTATCTGTTTGATGTTTTTGAACCGGCGTGACCTTTGAATGTTCTCGTCGGAGCGAACTCACCGAGCTTGTGACCAACCATATCTTCTGTTACATAAACCGGAACGTGCTTACGACCGTCATGTACAGCAAATGTGTGACCTACGAACTCAGGGAAAATTGTTGAGCTGCGGCTCCAAGTCTTGAGAACTGTCTTCTCACCGGCAGCATTCATAGCGTTGACTCTTGCTGCAAGCTTAGCTTGCACGTAGGGTCCTTTTTTAACACTTCTACCCATTTCTAATAGCTCCTTTCGTCAACTTACTTGCCGTTACGACGCTTTACGATAAGCTTGTCGGAAGGCTTCTTGTGAGCTCTGGTCTTGAGACCGAGAGCAGGCTTGCCCCAAGGTGTGACAGGGCCGGGACGGCCGATGGGGGATTTACCCTCACCACCACCGTGCGGGTGATCACAGGGGTTCATGACGGAGCCACGGACTGTGGGTCTCCAGCCCATGTGGCGCTTACGGCCGGCTTTACCGATCTTTACGTTCTCGTGTGTGCCGTTGCCGACAACACCGACTGTTGCCATACAAGCTACGGGAACGTTTCTCAGCTCGCCTGAGGGAAGTCTGAGAAGAGCGTATGCGCCTTCCTTAGCCATGAGCTGTGCAGAGTTACCTGCTGATCTTGCAAGCTGGCCGCCTCTGCCGGGATAAAGCTCAACGTTGTGTACGAATGTACCAACGGGGATGTTAACAAGAGAAAGTGCATTACCTGCGATGATGTCAGCATCTGCACCGGATCTTACTGTTGCACCAACCTTAAGGCCTTCGGGAGCAAGAATGTATCTGAACTCGCCGTCCTCATACTTGAGGAGTGCAATGTGAGCTGAACGATTGGGATCGTACTCGATGCTCTGAACTGTTGCGTTCATGCCGCCCTTATCTCTCTTGAAATCGATAATACGGTACTTTGTACGATTGCCGCCGCCACGATGACGAACGGTGATTCTGCCGTAGCTGTTACGGCCGGACTTCTTGTTCATAGGAGCGAGAAGACTCTTGTGAGGTGCTACCTTTGAAAGTCCTGAGTAATCTGTAACCGACATGTTACGTCTTGCGTTTGTTGTCGGGCTATAGATCTTGATAGACATAACTTTCACTCTCCTTAAAGCGGCTTTGCGGAGTATGTCTGACTCCATACCTTACCGCCGGATAATAATTGTTTTAAATATTTATTACTATATAATAAACATTACATCATGCCGTCGAAGAACTCGATTGTCTTAGAGTCCTCTGTAAGAGTAACAACTGCCTTCTTCCAGGAAGCTGTCATACCCTCGAAACGGCCGTATCTGCGGAACTTGCCGTTACAGTTAACTGTGTTAACCTTAGCAACCTTTGTGCCCTCAAAAAGAGCCTCGACTGCCTGAGCAATCTCGATCTTGTTGGCATCCTTAGCAACTACGAAGCTGTACTTCTTGTATGCTGCGCCAGCCATGCTCTCCTCAGTGATGAGGGGGCGAATGATAATATCCTGTGCTAACTTGCTCATGCGTAAACCTCCTCGATCTTAGCAACAGCATCCTTGAGAACAAGGAGTGTGTCGCAATTAAGGATGTCGTATACATTGAGAGTGTTTACAAGTGAAACCTTGACACCTGCAATGTTACGTGCGCTTCTGTAGATGACGTCATCCTTCTCGGGAAGAACGATGAGTGTCTTCTTACCGGTGTTGAGAGCGTTGAGAACCTTTGCAACTTCCTTTGTCTTGATTGCGTCAAGCTTGAAGGAGTCGAGAACTACGAGCTCATCACCTGCTACCTTAGAAGAAAGTGCAGACTTCATTGCGAGTCTTCTGACCTTCTTGTTGATGTCGCCGCCGTATGTGCGGGGCTTGGGTCCGTGAGCGATACCGCCGTGATACCACTGGGGAGCTCTTGTTGAACCCTGACGAGCACGGCCTGTGCCCTTCTGGCGCCACGGCTTCTTGCCGCCGCCGCTGACTTCTGAGCGTGTACGGGTTGACTGTGTACCCTGACGCTGGTTTGCCAGATAGTTGACTACTACGAGATGCATTGCGTACATATTCGGCTCGATAGCGAAGATGCCGTCTGCAAGCTCAAGATCGGAAACTTTCTTTCCGCTGATATCAAAAACTGATACTGTAGGCATTTAGTACACTCCCTTCCTTACGCTTTCTTGCAAGTGTCTTTGATTACGACGAAGCTGCCCTTGGGGCCCGGGATGGCACCCTTGATAGCGATGAGGTTGTTCTCAACGTCGATCTTGACAATGCTCAGATTCTGAACTGTTACTTTCTCATGGCCGAGGTGACCTGCGAGTTTCTTTCCCTTGTAAACACGGGAAGGATCACTACATGCACCGAGGGAACCTGCGTGTCTTGCAACAGGACCTGTACCGTGAGTTTCCTTGAGGCGAGAGAAATTCCATCTCTTGATTGCGCCTGCTGTGCCTTTACCTTTGCTTGTGCCGGTAACGTCTACGCTGTCACCAACTGCAAAGATGTCAGCCTTGATAACGTCGCCAACGTTTACTGAAGAGATATCGGAGAGTCTGAACTCTCTGAGAACCTTCTTGGGAGCGACGTCTGCCTTAGCAAAGTGACCCTTGAGGGGCTTTGTAAGACGCTCGACCTTTACATCCTGGAAGCCGAGCTGAACGGACTCGTAACCGTCGTTCTCAAGTGTCTTCTTCTGTGTTACGGGGCAGGGACCTGCCTCAACAACAGTAACCGGAACGACCTTGCCGTTTGCGTCGAAGATCTGTGTCATACCGATCTTCTTGCCGATGATACCTTTTTGCATTTTGACTTTTCTCCTTTCGGTTATTGGTTGGCGTTCAGCCAACATGACCTGTGAGAGCTATATTATGATGTATATAATATAGGGAACAGGCAATTTTACAGCTTGATTTCGATCTCAACACCTGCGGGAAGTTCAAGTGCTGTGAGAGCCTCAACAGTCTTGTTTGAGGGTCTTACGATGTCGATAAGCCTTTTGTGTGTTCTCTGCTCGAACTGCTCACGGGAATCCTTATACTTGTGAACAGCACGGAGAATTGTGACGACCTCTTTTTCGGTCGGCAGCGGAACGGGACCGGAAACCTGAGCGTTTGTACGTCTTGCTGTTTCGACGATCTTCTCTGCTGCTTTGTCTACGAGGTTGTGATCGTAGCTCTTGAGTCTGATTCTGATTTTGTTTTTGACTGCCATTTTTGCGCCTCCTAAAAATTTGGCGGGCAACACTTTTAGCACACGCTGCCGGGTGTTTCCAACAGCTACATTCAAAATCCGGAAAAGTATTCTTCCCTGAGTACTTTCCGGCTGGCTAAAGTGCAATTTCACCTATACCGCATCCGTGAGATGAACGCGCAGTACACCCGTGAGATGAGCGCACCTGAGGTGAGAACTATTACTAGTCGCCCGGTTCAATGATCGGACATGCTCCACGGAAATTCCCTGCTTCAAAGAGCAGCCACCTTCCGTTTCCACGCATATCTGCACACTATCCTATTTAGCATGCTCTCGTATTGTATCATAGTGCACAAACATTGTCAACCAAATTTGTAAAAAAAATAGAATTTTTTTAATTTTTATTATTATATATAAAGGAGAGTCTTTTCAGCCCTCTGATTTGTTAAAAATAACATAAAAATCACTATACTTTTTGTTAAAACCGTGTTATAATCCATTTTGTTACTATTCTTTACACTATTGAGATTGGAGATATCACCTATGTTAACAGATATTGAAATAGCTCAGTCCGCTAAAATGAAGCCTATTACCGAGATTGCCGAGGCAGCAGGTATTCCCGTAGACTGCCTTGAGCCCTACGGCAAGTACAAGGCTAAGATCAATCTCGGCGACATCCCTGCAGATTACGATAAAAAAGGCAAGCTTGTACTTGTCACAGCTATCACACCCACACCCGCAGGCGAAGGTAAGACAACTACAACAATCGGTCTTGCTGACGGTATGAGGAAAATCGGCAAGAATGTTATGGTCGCACTCCGTGAGCCTTCGCTCGGCCCCGTATTCGGAATCAAGGGCGGTGCCGCAGGCGGCGGTTACGCTCAGGTTGTACCGATGGAGGATATCAACCTTCACTTCACTGGCGACTTCCACGCAATCGGCGCTGCAAACAACCTGCTTGCCGCTATGCTCGACAACCATATATATCAGGGTAACTCGCTCAACATCGACCCGAGAAGAATCACCTGGAAGCGCTGCGTTGATATGAACGACAGACAGCTTCGTTTCGTTACCGACGGTCTCGGCGGCAGAATCAACGGTGTACCCCGTGAGGACGGTTACGATATCACCGTTGCTTCCGAAATTATGGCTGTGCTCTGCCTTTCAACATCAATGACCGACCTTAAGGAAAGACTTTCAAGAATTATTGTTGGCTACACATACGATGAGAAGCCCGTAACAGCAGGCGAGCTTAAGGCTGCAGGCGCTATGGCGGCGCTGCTCAAAGATGCTATCAAGCCCAACCTTGTACAGACACTCGAGGGCACACCCGCACTTGTACACGGCGGTCCCTTCGCCAACATTGCACACGGCTGTAACTCCGTTATGGCAACAAAGCTTGCAATGAGACTCGGCGACTACGCTATCACAGAGGCAGGCTTCGGCGCAGACCTCGGTGCAGAGAAATTCCTTGACATCAAGTGCCGCTACGCAGGTATTGCACCAAGTGCGGCAGTTATCGTCGCCACTATCCGTGCACTCAAAATGCACGGCGGTGTACCCAAGACAGAGCTCGGCGCAGAAAACCTCGAGGCTCTCGAAAAAGGTATACCCAACCTTCTCCGTCACGTTTCCAACATCAAGGATGTTTATAAGATTCCGAGCGTTGTTGCAGTCAACCGCTTCCCGACCGATACAGATGCAGAAATTGAGCTCGTTATCAACAAGTGCAAGGAGCTTGGCGTAAACGTTGTGCTTTCAACTGTTTGGGCAAACGGCGGTGACGGCGGCGTTGAGCTTGCTGAAGAAGTTGTAAGACTTTGCGAGCAGCCCAATGATAACTTCACATTTGCTTACGAGCTTGAAGGCAGTATTGAGAGCAAGATTGAAGCAATCGTCAAGAAGATTTACAGAGGTGCAGGTATCAGCATTCTGCCTGCCGCAAAGAAGCAGATCGATATGCTCACTTCCCTCGGCTATGCAAATCTTCCCGTATGTGTTGCAAAGACACAGTACAGCTTCTCTGACGATGCAACAAAAATCGGCGCGCCCGAAGGCTTTACAGTCACAATCAAGAACATCAAAATTTCAGCAGGCGCAGGATTTATCGTTGTGCTCACCGGTGACATTATGACAATGCCCGGTCTGCCCAAGGTACCTGCCGCAGAGAGAATCGACGTTGACGAAGCAGGCGTAATCACAGGTCTGTTCTGATAAAGAAGAAGCACAAAAGACCTCCGCTTATTGCCGAGTGTTCGTAAGGACACTCGGCAGTTTTATTCGCCATAAGGCGAGTTTTATTGCTTAGCAGTTTTATTGTGCTTTACACAGTGTTATTGTCCTTCGGACAGTTTGATGCGAATAAAATAACACTGAAGCCGCAAGGCTTCAATATCACTTGTACACACCGAAAAAACATTTTAAGATTTGCATAATTGCATTCAAAGCAAATAACCCACTATGACCCTTTCAAGCTGAAAGTATCGCTTTTTATATAAAAAATCGGGAGCACTTCATTACAAAGTGTCTCCCGATAATTTTTATTTCCTTACCAACCCACCAATTGCGGAGGTCTTTTTACGTTCGCTATTCAAATTCACAGTTTACAATCATTCCGATATTGTTTTTCCTATTGATTTATAAACCAACGGATTATCATAATCCTCATAGCTCTTGTTTTTGTTTTCTTCATTCGTACAATTATCTTTGAGCCACATATACCGTGTGCCGTCAGGTGTTTCATAGATGTAGCAGTAATAGTTATCCATATCATACTCGCCGTCAGCCAACGGATAAAAAGCCGAGTAATCCTCTAAAAAAACTTCTTCGGCATCCGCAGGTAAGCCGCCGTCAGTTTTTACAAAGGTTTCTTCAAAACAGACAACCGACTTAAAATCTTCAGAAACAATAACATCGGGCTCACTTGTGATGCCCCAAGCTATGATGCCGAACACAACTGCAATAACTATAAAAGCTTTTAACACAGGAGGAAAAAGCTTCTTTTCATTTCTTTCATATCTTTCTTCTGCTTTTTGCAGTATCAATTCTCGTTTGTCAAATGTTTTTCTGTAAAGAGCTGAAAGCCAAGCTTTTATATAAAATTTTGACGAAAGCAGTTTAACCAACAGATATTCGGGAACAAAAAACAGAAGATTTATAACGATTAAGCCGGAATGCATAAACAAAAGAAGATTTCTTACAAGCTTAAGAAACTTTTTTCTGTTTGTGATATTTACATCTGCAACTCTTATGCTGCCGCTTTCTGTTTCTGCACGAGGAAAAACATAAATAAGCGGAACCAAATCAAAAAAATCAGCAAGGCTCCCGTTGCATACTCCGCGGAGACCATCGGTTAAATTTATGACTATACCTGAACAATCTGATCCTTTTATTTCATACTTTACAGAGGCATTAAGAACAGTATCGGGTAATTTCTGAGCCGCCTTTTTAGCAAGCTTTGTAAGAATTCGGTTTTTCAGACTGTCATTTTTATCGCTATCATCTATTTCATTAACAGCATCAATCAACTCATCCATAGCAGAAGTTTCTGCAAGAAACTGAAAATTTTCACTTTGCACAAAAACCTCAACAACGCTCTCGGAAGGTATAATATACTTTTGATCTTGGATAGTGACAGACATTTTTGCAGTTGTGCTGTTATTTTTAAAAGTTACATACATAAGCTTCTCCTGTTTTCTGCCGATTCAAAGAAAATAAAGCAGAATTAAGACAACGGCAGGGGCAAGCCCCTGCCCTACATTATGACAAACAAATATGTTGCGATTTCAAATTTACAAAGGGAGCCCTATACAGTCTCCCTTTCGCATTTTATTTTTCAATAATCTCGGTGAGCATAAGGTCAACGAGAGAGAGGCATCTCGGCACATGGAACGGGCCTTTGAATGTACTGCCCTTACAGGCAGGCTGTGTGGGCTTACCGTCACGACGAAGATAGCCGTACCACTCACCATAAGGCTCGTCGGCAAAATACTGCTTGCAGTAGTCAAGCACCTGACAGAAAATATCAAAGTATTTTTCATCGCCGGTGTCACGGTAAATCATAAGCGAAGCAATAAGTGCTTCGTTGTGCGGCCACCAGAGCTTCATATCGTGCTCATATGCTTCGGGCGGATTGCCGAGACAGTCGATAAAATAGAGAATACCGCCGTATTCCTTATCCCAACCGGCATTGAAAGCGAGGTCAAAAATCTCAACAGCTTTTGCGTGAAGCTCTTTATCACCGATTTCGTTTGCACGCTCCATAAGGAACCAGCTGCACTCGATATCGTGACCGGGGTTGACCATTCTGCCGTCGGTATAATTGAGCCTTGCAGTACCGTCGGGAGCAACGTTTTCAAGCGTACAACCGAGCTCGGGCTTGAAGTGGTATGCAAATATATCGTGAACACATTCATCGGATCTTGAATCGTAAAGTGCGGCATTTTCGGGATCGACACGCTTCATAACGGCGGTAACGTTGAGAAGTATCATCGGGATACCGAGTGCTCTGCCGCTGCGGGTTTCGGGCACGGTTTTCGGGCCCATACCTGTCGGGTCGGGCATACCGTGGTTGAGATTCCAGTACATCTCGTATGCTCTTTTGGCACGCTCAAGGTGCTCTTTCTCGCCCGTAACGCCGTAATATTCGGCATTTGCTATGCAGTAAAAGGCTTCGGAGAAGCAGTATCTTCTCTGGCGCAGAGGCTGTCCGTCCTCGGTGACGGTGAAATAAAGTCTGCCGCCTGCATCACGGTTGACACAGTGCTCCTCAAGGAAATCAAGACAGCTCTTTGAAGCGGCAAGCCATTCTTCCTTTACGCCGTATGTACGGCATAGCCACGCATATATCCAGCCGCAACGGCCCTGCATCCATACGCTCTTGTCGGTTGAAAAGACCTTGCCCTCTCTGTCAAGGCAGGTATAAACGCCGCCGTGTTCGGTATCCATACCGTTTTTAAGCCAAAAATCAGCACAGTCATTGAGCTGAGAACGAACCCAGCTGCGGATTTCGATAAGCTTTTCTTTATTCATAAAACTTTCCTCCGATTTATATTACTTACTTTACTATAGCATATTAATACAGATTTGAAAAGTACACTTTTCAAACAAAAGTAAAAGACCGCAACCTCATGTTGCGGTCTTTTACTGCTTCTAACCCGTAACGGGCTACACAAAAAGGGAATATAGAAAGGCATTTGTAGGACTTCAAATAGCCTATTGCAAAAGCAAAGCTTCTGCCACACCTGCTTTTGCCCCCTTATCGTACATCGACTCTGTAACATAACTGTAAACGGTTTGTAACACAACAGTAAACGCAGTGTTGCATTTATTTTACGAAAGTGGTAGAATAAAAGCAACAAAGTATTTAACGCAGGTGATTTTAAATGGCTGTTATTCTTGTAGTTGAGGATAATAAAAACACACAGCTCCTGACCGCAACAAGGCTCAAACCCTATTTCGATGTTGTATGTGCCGATGACGGACTTGATGCACTTGATGTTTTTTATTCACGTCATATCGACCTTGTTATCAGCGATATTATGATGCCGAATATGGACGGCTTTGAGCTTCTGCAGCGTATACGCAGCGAAGGCTTCAACACGCCCGTACTGCTGCTTACGGCAAAGCAGGCTCTGCAGGACAAGCGTGAGGGCTTCAACCTCGGCACCGATGACTACGTAACAAAGCCTGTTGATTACGACGAGCTTCTGCTCAGGGTCAACGCTCTGCTCCGCCGTGCAAGAATCGCTACGGAACGTCAGATAAAAATAGGCAAGCTTTCCATAGACGATGCAGAACATACCGCGATATACGACGGCGAATCCATTCCGCTTTCACGCAAAGAATTTGACCTGCTGTATAAATTCCTTTCATACCCCGGAAAGATCTTTACCAAAAAGCAGATACTCGACGAGATATGGGGCATCGACTCCGAGTGTACGGAAGACACCATCAAAACTCATATCAACCGTCTTCGCAACAAGCTCGACGGATGCAATGAAATTGAAATAATAACAATCAAGGGCTTTGGCTACAAGGTTGAAATAACAAAATGATAAAAAAAACGAAAAAGAAAAGACAGGTACCTGCAGCAAAGGATATTCAGCTTAACAGAGGTCTTTCCCGTTGGTACACTCTGCAGACATTTATTATGCTGGGCATCAGCGGCTTTACAACCATTGTTATGGATATGCTCAGCAAATATCTTCGTGACACGCCGGAATTTGACATACCGCGTTTGCTTGGCTATGTAGGAGTATTAATTGTAATTCTCGGCATCTTTATGCTGCTTCAGTACAGTGCGACAAAGCGTCACCTTGAAAAGATATACAACTCGGTTGAAATGCTTGCACACGGGCATTACGGCCACAAGCTCAAGGTAGGCAAATATACTGTTTTCCGCAGCCTTGCACTCGATATAAACCGACTCAGCGAAGAGCTCAAAAAAGTACATATGCTCCGCACGGATTTTGTAAACAGCTATTCACATGAGTTTAAAACACCTATCTCCTCTATCAGCGGATTTGCACAGCTGCTGCTTGAAAAGGGCGACGAGATTACAGACGAGGAAAAAAAGAAATACCTGAAAATAATTGTACAAGAATCCGAAAGGCTTTCAAAGCTTTCGAGCGACTCTATCTTACTCTCACAGCTTGAGTCACAAAAAATACTTGCCGATACGGTACCTTACTCGCTTGATGAGCAGCTTCGCCGATGTGTCATAATGCTCTCAAACCAGTGGAGCGAAAAAAACATTGACCTTGTCGGTGACATTGACGAGGTTATTTACAACGGCGACGAGGATATGATGCAGCACCTCTGGCTGAACCTGCTCAACAATGCAATCAAATTTACGCCCGAAGGCGGCACAATAACGGTAAGCCTGAAACAAGATGGTGAAAAAATAATCGCATCAATTGCCGACACAGGTGAAGGTATGAGCGAAGAAATGGTACAGCGTATTTTTGACAAATACTATCAGGGCAACTCGGGCAAATCAGGCAACGGTCTCGGACTCGGTCTGTCGATTGTTTACCGTATAATTGTGCTCTGCAAAGCAAGAATCAAGGTTGACAGCAAGCTCGGCGAGGGCACCACGTTTACTGTTGAACTCAAAAATAAATAATACACCCAAAGCTTGTAAATGTGATTTACAAGCTTTTTTTTATATGTTATACTGATTATCGGATTTACAAATAGAGGTGTAAAAAATGGCAATTTATAAAAACAGAACAGACCTTCATATGCATACTATAAGCTCATTTGACGGCAACTACCCTGCCTCAGAAATGTGCGAGGCCGCAGTAGCAAACGATCTTACTACCATAGCTTTTACAGACCATTTTGATGTGGATTTTTACATTCAGCAAAACCTCGGCACACGTCAGCAGACAAGTTATGACGATATTATTTCTGCACGCGATGCATTTGCTGACAGACTTCAGGTGCTTGTCGGCATCGAAATGGGTCAGCCAACCTATGACCTTGAGCTTACCAAAAAATCGCTGGACAGATATAATTACGATTTTGTAATAGGCTCTATACATAATCTCCGCAAGGCCCCTGATTTCTGCGAGCTTGATTATACAACGCTTACTCAGGAAGATGTATACGCTCTGCTCGACAAATATTTTGAAGAGGAGCTTATACTTGCAAAGTGGAATGGATTTGATACACTGGCTCATCTGACATATCCTATGAGATATATTGTACAATCGGGCAGATTCAATACCGACCTTTCACGCTACGATGATATAACAGACGAAATTTTCAAAGTGCTTGTCGCAAACGGCAAGGCGCTCGAGATAAATACAAGCGGTCTTCGTCAGCCCATTGGTAAGACAATGCCGACCGACAATTACGTGCGCCGTTTCAGAGAGCTCGGCGGTGAGCTTCTGACTCTCGGCTCCGATTCTCACTTTACCGCACACGTCGGCGCAAATATTGATGACGGATACGCAATCGCAGAAAGCTGCGGCTTTAAGTATGTAACATATTTCAAAGACAGAAAGCCCGTACAGGTAAAAATTGAAAAGTAAAGGAGTAACTGTTATGTCTGCCAAAAAGATTACGCTTGAAGCACCTGCAAAAATCAACCTCCTGCTCGACATTATCTGCCGTCTGCCAAACGGATACCACAGCCTTTTTATGGTGATGCAGACCGTAGACCTTTGTGATACTGTTGAGGTAACACTCCGTGATGACGGCAAGATAAATCTGACCTGCTCCGAAAAAGCACTGCCAGCAGATAGTAAGAATATCGCTTACCGTGCGGCAGAAAAATTTTTTGAAGCTACACATAATAATTGCGGTGCGGATATTTCACTCACAAAGCGTATACCCTTTGCCGCAGGTTTAGCCGGCGGAAGCACGGATGCCGCCGCAGTGCTCAAGGCACTTAACACACTGTGTGACACCAACTTTACAGATGAAGAGCTTTGTGCAATAGGTGTAAAGCTCGGCGCGGACGTTCCGTTTTGTATAAAGGGCGGCACAATGCTCGCACAGGATATAGGTCAGGTGCTCTCGCCCTTGCCGAAGCTCAAAGATTGCTACATTGTGCTTGTAAAGCCCAATGTAAGCGTTTCGACAAAGGAAGCATTTGAAGCGTTTGACACCTGCAGCGATATCCGTCACCCCGATTGCCTTACAATGCTTCACGCTGCAGCAACTGCAGATTTTGACGATATAATCTCAAATGTCGGCAATGTATTCGAGCAGTTTATTGAAGTACCGCAGAGAGCTGAAATAAAAGCGGTTATGCGTAAGCACGGATCACTTGCCTGCTGTATGAGCGGCAGCGGACCCACAGTATTCGGCATATTTGATACAAAAGAAAAGGCAGAAGCCTGTATTGCCGATATTCCGGATAAGCTTGGTAAGGCGTTTCTCACAAAACCGATATAAAAAACTAAGTTTGCCCTGAAACACTTGCGAAGCAAACTTCACTTTTGCAAAAATGCAAATACTTCACTGTCATTTATAACAACTTCACTTCAAGCCGTAGGTTTGAAACTTCGCAAAAAATATACCACCCGAAAAAGAATTTTTTCGGGTGGTGTTGTTTATCTGCTGTTTGCCATATCGACCATTCCGAAGTAGAAGTCTTCAAACGAGGTCGGGTAATGTTTCGTACCGCAGAAATCAAAGTGGTCCATACCGTACATTGTGTCGAGGTAGTACCATCTGCCGGGCACAATTTTTTCGCCTGCGGCAATGCTGTCTTCATAATCCTTTGCCGTTGCGGCATCAACATCGGGATACAGTGCGGAGGCAAGCGGCACAATACCGTCATTTACTGCCCAGTCACCCTCAATCTTAATACCGTCTATAGTCATACCCTTTGTTAACGCGAGCATTGCGCCCGAAATAAAGAATATCGGGTTGAGCGTTTTCATACTGTCGTCAGCAGTTGTGTAGGAGTAGTAATATGTGTTTTCGGCAAGCTTTATTGTCTTATTAAGCTCCGAAGCACCGCGCAGAGTCATATCATAAGCGCAGTTATCGTTTGAGCGGTAGAAATTCCATATACCCTTGAAATCGGGCAGAGCGCGAAATTCATCCTGTGCAGGTGTCAGACCGAAATGGCTGAGCTGGAATGAAAATACAAGAAAGTTATTGCCGAATATACCGCCCAGCATATTGATTGCCGTGCTGATTAGAAGTATTGTAAACTGCGGGTCGGTAAGAATATTTGCAACCTGCGAGCCGTTATGAGGTGCGGAAAGAGTGATGCACGAATGAACAAGGTCGTGACCTCCCTTGAAAAGCTCACTCGTATCTTCACCCGTTGTTGCAATCTCATCCTCATTGCCGTATGCAAGAAGAGAAGTAAGCAGACGAACGGTTGCACCGCCGAATGAATGGCCGACGAGATTTATCTTCGTCTGCATATCCCACGGCTCACCCATTAAAGCCTTGCCTTCATAGCTGAAGCCGTATCTTGCGTGACCGTGTGCTTTTGCGTGTGCTTCACCGTAGTCGACAACCGTACCCATAAGCTGAGCATAAACCTCGCACGCTCTGTCCCAAGCACTGCTCAGAGGTCCTACTGCAGGAGCATATGTCTCAACGCCCTTTTCATTAAGCATTTTTATCATATCGGTATCATTAAGGCTCAGACCGCCGCCCCAATATGGTGACATAGAATAAAACTTGTTATCGGGAGCCCAGCCGCCCATACCGTGAACAAAGATGTATGGGTAGTCACTGCCTTTGCCATCGTTTGCCGAAGCAGGCAAGGCTACCATACAAAAAGTAATAGCAAGACTGAGAATTAAAGCAATTATTTTTTTAGTCATTTCTATTCCTCCGTTTTATTCTTCTGATTTAATTATAATTGTTTTTTGTTAAAAAAAAGTAAACTTAATTCTATAATAACATATCAGTATGATCAGTCAAGTGTAATATATCTTTTTGCCGCATAGCCTTCTCTGCCGCCGTAGTTTACTCTGTACCAATCGCCGTCTTCACCGAGCACCTGTACCTTTTCGCCTGCATAAGCACGTGCAATTATCGGCGCCGAAGCTGACGGGTTGCGGCGAATATTGAGAGAGCCGCTTGTGATATTGACCGTGCCTACCTGACCCATAATCGGGTTGACAAACGGTACACCGAAATACTCTGCAACAGACTCGGCAAGGGCTCTTGCTATAGTATCTATGTTATCAACAATCCAGTTTGCATCGTCTTCATTATCGTGGTATGCGACCTCAACAAGTACAGAAGGCATTGTCGGCTGACGGACTTCACCGAGTGCGGTTGTCGCTCTTATATCCACAAGCTCCGGATAAGGATAAATCTCCTTGAAATTGTCGGCAATGATCTGCGCAAATCGTCTGCCGTTGCGGCTTGTGGGATAATAAAAGACGTCAGTACCCATAAGCTGACCGTAGATTCTGTCCGGAGAAGCATTTGAATGAATTGCAAGGTAAAGGTCGTAGCCACCCGCATTACCTTGACGAATAGAGCTTGCAGCAGTCATATCGGGTGTGTTGCGCCCGAAATCTATATTGCTGGCTTCAAGGTACGGTTCCATTGCATCAGCGACAAGATTCATATAGTACTCCTCTGTACCGCCTATTACATAGAGATTACTCTGCTGGGTTGACGGACTTAAGTATACACTTGGCATTACTTTTTCCTCCTTGAAAATATTTACTGAATATATACTATGCAGCAGCAGACTTTTTGTTGATCGTAAAGTTTATGAGCTTTACAGAATTGATAATATTGCCTTAAAGTATTATTTGTGATATAATAACAGCTGCAGGAGGTGATGCAGGTTGAATATATCCATACCCGATAACGTAATGACAGCGTTGGAAATACTTGGCAAAAACGGCTATTCTGCTTATGCTGTGGGTGGTTGCGTTCGTGACAGCCTGCTCGGAAACAAGCCCGATGACTGGGATATATGCACCTCTGCTTTGCCCGAACAGACTGCTGAATGTTTTGCAGATTACCGTGTAATACCTACAGGTGTAAAGCACGGAACCATTACAGTTATTATCGAAAAGCCGCTTGAAATAACTACCTTCCGCATCGACGGAGACTACCTCGACAATCGCAGGCCGAACGAGGTTTTATTCACAAGAAAGCTTGAGGATGACCTTTGCAGACGCGACTTTACCGTAAACGCAATGGCACTTAGCGCCAGCGGTGAAATAACCGACCTCTACGGCGGACGGAAAGACCTTGAAGCCAAGCTGATACGCTGTGTCGGCTGTGCAGAAACAAGGTTTGACGAGGATGCTCTCCGCATTATGCGGGCACTGCGTTTTGCATCGGTTTTAGGCTTTGAAATCGAGAGTGAAACCGCAAAAGCAATACGCTTAAAAAAACATCTGCTCAGAAACATTGCCGCAGAAAGAATTGTAAAAGAATTTACAAAGCTGCTTTGCGGCGGATGTACAGAGATACTGCGTGAATACGCTGATGTTATAAAGATTTTTCTTCCTCTTGGTGATTTTGCTGAGGATACGCTAAGCTTTATAAAAAAATCACCTGCAGACCCGTTACTCAAGCTTTCGATACTTCTTGCAAAATCAACCCCTGAAGAAGCCGAAAAAATGCTTCGGGAGCTTAAATATGACAACCGCACGTTAAAGCACGTCACGCTTATGCTCGGTACAAAAAAAATGGCACTCAGCAATTCTATACCACAGGTAAAACGGCTTATAAACCGATTCGGTGAGGAAGCGGTATCGGTTGCGGATTTTCATCTGCACACAGGTAAAATCACACCTGAGATTCACAAAAGCATTACGGAAACAATTGACGGTATTATTGCAAACGGCGAGTGCTGTACGCTGTCAAAGCTTGCGGTAAAAGGCAGTGACATTGCCGCGCTCGGTATATTCCCGCAAAATAAAATCGGAAAAGTACTTTTTTCTCTGCTCGAAAAAGTAATGGACGGAGAATGTGAAAATGATAAGAATTCACTTATTAAGCTTGCGGAAAACTTAAATTATTAAATTTTTTTGAATAAATTATAGTCAAATAATGTTGACTATGGTTAGTTTTATGCTATAATAAATAAAACGCTGAAAAATCAGTAAATAAAAAAAGGAGAAATGAACTATGAAAGAAAAATTACTTAAAGCAATTGTTCTTGTAATGGCAGCCGTTATGGTATTCGGTATGACAACCATGATGTTCTCTGCCGCTAACGAAATCGGTGACAATGTACCGACCGAAAAGCCCACTTCAACTGAAGCACCTGCTACCGAGAAACCTACAGATGCTCCAACCACAACAGAACCCGATAATTCAAATCAGGATTCTTCAACAACAGCAGCTCCCACCACAACCGAGCCTACTACTGTTCCGATCGTCATACGCCCTGATCGTCCTACACAGGCTCCCACACAGGCTCCTACACAGGCTCCTACACAGAAGCCCACACAAAAGCCCACGCAGAAGCCTTCATCAAACAATAACAAAAAGCCTTCCGGCGGCAGTGCAGCAGTAAATGCAACTACTCTCCCCGAAGAGTTATCTTCCGAAGAGTTCACAACAGATTATATCTTCGAAGACCCCACAACACAGTACGTCTGGACCTTTGCTGACGAAACAACAGAGGCAGAGAAGGATGACGACGGCGTTAACGTCAAGAAGATCATCATCATTGCAGTTATCGTTGTAGCAGTTGTCGGCGCAGGTGTATGCCTCATCATTCTCGGCAAAAAGCAATAATAACGGCTGACCAATAAAACAATGACCTTATTCCGGTTGCTATCAGCCGGAATAAGGTTTTTAAATTGAGCAATCCCGCCTATGAAATCTAAAGGAGTCCTGTGTTATGAAGAAGCTCATCTGTATTCTGTTCGCTTTACTTATTCTTTGCTTATGCGCAATCCCCTGCTTTGCAGAGGAATCGGCAGATATTATTCTGACCGTAAAAGCAGAGCAGGAGCCTGAAGAAAACGTCGTGGTTTACGTATACGCTTCAAAGGACTCGGCACTGTATACAACTGAGTTTTATCTGACATATGCTCAAGCTGACCTTGAATTTATTGCTAACAGCGCAATACCCGGTGATGCAGTCAAAGAGCTCAACCCTATCGTAACGGCAACCGAGGTAGCGGAAGGTAAGCTGAAGATAAGCTACACCGGCACTGAGCCGCTTGATGAAGCAGGCGCAATATGCAAGCTGGAATTCAGAGCAGAGAGAAGCACAAGTGCACCTTTGTTTATTGAAATTGAGCACGCGGAAACGTTTGACGGTAAAAACATAAGAGCACTTACCGCAAAGGGTGAAGGCACGAGAGCGAACGTTACCGAGCAGCCGGTACAGCTGCCGTATGCCGCAATTTTCGCGGCTGTATTGCTTATAGGCATAGTCGTTGTGTTTGTACTTATAAGGAAGAAAAACCGCGAAAAATAACGCCGCTAAATCTCTTTTTCAAAAAAACTATTGACAAAATAAAGATAATTGATATAATTACTTTGTTGCGTTTATCGCAATGCCGCTTAAATGCGGCCCGGTAGTTCAGTTGGTTAGAACGCTAGCCTGTCACGCTAGAGGTCGACGGTTCGAGCCCGTTCCGGGTCGCCATAATTTGCTGCTATGGCTCAGGTGGTAGAGCACATCCTTGGTAAGGATGAGGTCGGCAGTTCGAGTCTGCCTAGCAGCTCCAAAAATCCTGTTTGCAATAAGCAAACGGGATTTTTACTTTTTCACTATTCACTCTTCACTTTTCACTCGATATTGCATCCACAGGATTTTTGGAAGTAATAAGTAATAGTGAAGATTGAAGAAGTAAATCCGCTTCGAGGATGAAATATTTGCTTCGCAAGTGTTTTAAGGCAAACTTAACTTCACTAAAGCTTAGAAACTACTGTAATTTATGATATAATTATCTTGAATTATGAGAGATTTATTTCACAAAAAGCAAAACGAGCTGTCTCGCTTTAAAAGCAAGACAGCTCGTTTGACTTTTATTAAGTTACAGCAAAACTTTGCGAAGCTCTGCACCCGATTTTGCGCTGAGATATGCGGGAGGTACGTCGAAGACTGTTTTACAGCCTATCATACCTTCTTTATTCATTCTTACCGCCGCACGCGCATAGCAGACAATTACACTTGCGGTAAACTCGGGGTTTGAGTCAAGCTTGAGGCTGTACTCGATAATGTGATTATGCTCGAGGTTTGCACCCGTCTTACCGCTGCGGATAACGAAGCCGCCATGGGGAATGCCTGCGTGGTTTGCGTTAAGCTCTTCCTGCGAAATGAAGTTGACCGTTGTATCGTAATCAGCAAAGTAATTGGGCATTGACTTGATTTCCTGCTCTATTCTTTCCTTGTCTGCACCGTCCTCGGCTACAACATAACACTCGCGTGTGTGCTTCTCGCGTGTTGTGAGCTCGGGATTTGAGCCGCTTCTGACTGCATCGAGAGCAGCTTGCACGGGTACTGTATACTGTTTGCCGTCAGCAACACCGTCAACACGGCGTATTGCATCGGAATGCCCTTGGCTTACACCCTTGCCCCAGAATGTATAATCCTTACCGTTAGGCAGGATTGCACTGCCGTAAAGGCGGTTGAGAGAGAACATACCCGGATCCCAACCGACAGAGATAAACGCTGTTTTGCCCGAAGCCTTTGCAGCCTCGTCAACATTATCGAAATGCTCGGGGATTTTTGCGTGTGTGTCGAAGCTGTCAACAACATTGAACAGCTTTGCAAGCGCAGGAGTCTGGACAGGCAGGTCAGTTGCACTGCCGCCGCAGATAATCATAACATCAATTTTATCGGTCATTTTTTCGGCATCCTCTGCTCTGCAGACGGCAACACAGGGAGTGTTTACCTTAACAGTTGCAGGGTCACGGCGTGAAAAAACAGCAACAAGCTCCATATCGTCATTCTGCTTAATTGCGTTTTCAACACCTCTGCCAAGATTGCCGTAGCCGTAAATACCAACTCTTATCATTTTATTACCTCCGAAAGTTATACTTTTTGAAACAGTAATGAATATGGTTTTGAAAGGAATATTTTTGCCACAGCTTCGTTAAAAATCCTTGCAATAGCCTCGTATTCCTTCAGATTTTTGCCTTGCTGTAACAAAAATCTTCTCTTTCAAAACTGCTTCGCATCTGAAATACAATAGTTTGCGTGCAGTCGGGCATTTCTTCTCTGCAGGCATACTGATGTATGGCAAAGAGAAAAATACTCGACTGTGCGTGAGATATTGTATTTCAGACATATTGGATTGCTGTTTTAAAAAGTATACGACTTTTCACAAAAGAAAATATATCACAAAGGTTTCAAAGATTCAATAATATTTTTTAAATTATTTCATTAAATCTTTATACTGATAAACCTTTACGTAGTCAACTATAAACTGAGCCTCTTCACCCGGCACATTCTCACGCTCTGAGGGTATGCCGTTTTCGCCCTTCATCTCAACGGAAAGAATTACATACTCTTCATTCTGACTGACACCGCCGAAATCGGTACGGAAGGTCTCAACGCCATTTATATAAAAAATATACTCATTCTCATTCCACTCAAGGCCGTAGGTATTGAATTCCTCATACGGATTGTTCTTAAGCAAAAATTTCGTTGCACCGTGCTTCTGATGGTCATCGTTGTAGCCGTCAAAATGAAGGTTTGAAGTGATGCTGTTTTCGAGGAAATCGCCATAGCAGTCACTCTCGAAAATATCAATCTCCGTACCGTCTCTGCCATCGTTACCGACCTCATAAACACCGTCATTCATAAGCCAGAAGGCACTCCATATATCCGCACCCTTGGGCAGGATACAGCGGCACTCAAAATAGCCGAATTTCTGGCTGAAGCCGTCAGGTGAATCGGAATCGGTATCAATACCTGCAGTATACCAGCCTGCACCCTTGCCGCCCATACCGTCTTCAAGATATGTAACGGGAATTATAAGATTGCCGTCTTCTGTTTTTACAAGGTTCTTGTTCCAGTAGCTGCCTTTACGTGCCTCGGTTGTATTGCCGTACTGGTAGTGACCCGACCATACTTTTGTGTTAAGCTCGCCCTCAAACTCTTCGACAAAGGTTTCGGTAAACTTTTCCATATCAACCTTCTGCCCCATAGGATAGCAAGGAATATCAAGACCGACACAGATAGAAATTATAATTGAACTGAGAAATGCAATTATTCTGCTGAAAAAAGCCATATTGTATTCTCCTTTATATTTTATAAAGCAATTATAAATCTATACGCTGTATATGTCAAGAAAACAAAAGTACGTAAAAGACCATACTCTATATCAATATTTTTGTATATGATAGTAGACAAAATAATTTATAAGTGCTATAATCATAAAAAATACCGGAAAGGAAAATAGCGATGTTTAAAAAGATTACGGCACTTGCGATGATTTGTGTAACGCTGCTTTCTCTTTTTGCCTGCAGCGGCGAAACGTTTTCGGAGGCAAACGTTTTTTCTGCTGTCGAGAAAGTCGGAGAGCTTAACCTGAAAAAGGATCCGTTTATCAAAACCAAACCGTCGCTTAACGCTAACTATGGCGGCGTAGGCGGCAGTATAATATATGTATTTCCGCGAAGAGGTAATAGCAAAGGCGGTGTTGTATCACTTGACGGCGATACCGGAAAATATGAAAGGTTTGGTTTCGGAGCTCATTATGATCCTGTTTTTCATATAGTTTCATCAGTTGAGCTGAAAGATCCGGCTCTTGAATGTGTAAATTCTTTAGGCCTTATCGATGGAAAGGGTAAAGAGATAATACCTCAGGAGTATGCGGAAATATCAATTCTCAATGATCGTTATGCAAAGGTCGTGAAGGCAACCGGTATTACATATAACACCAATAATACACTTGTAACTATTCCAATAAAGAAATCGATTTTCTCCGATTATGAATCTTTCAGCTATAGCGGAGTTTGGTACATTTACGATATGCTGAACGGTCGATTGCTTGAAAAAGTTTCCGATACCAAGAAATACGGAAGAATAACTGCTTACGGTCAGTTTATAAGCTGCATTCCGAGTAATGATCTGATTTTTGGTGAAGAGATAGTTTATGATTCAAACGGAAATCTCATTGATACAAGCAGAACGGCTGTGTTTGAAGACGGCAGCTATGCCGTAAACAGCGGTTACGGTACAAATGTTTATGATGCAGACGGTAATTTTTTGTTTTCCTGCTCGTCAAATGGTTATGTACCGTGTGAGCGGAACGAAGACAGCAACCGCTTTATTGCGAAAAAAACAACAGGCTGGAAAACAGAATATGCCGTAATGGATCTTGACGGTAATGTTATAAGTGTTGAGTTTGAAGATTATATAGAAAGCGCTGCAGGTAATCTGTTGATAACTTATGAAGGTGGTGTGTGTAATTTAAAAGGCCAAAAAGTTGTGGACGGCGACTTTGATTGGTTGCATTATAACAAAAGGGTTGATAGCTATGGTCTGAAAGAAAATTTACTTTATACAAATTTCGATATGATTATAAAAGAAGACGGTAAGGTGTTGTACAGCAAAAATGATGAACATATTAATGTTGTGTCTGAATATCATCACACATTATGTTATTGTTTCGGCGAAAAAAATATGTATTACTGCTACGCAAAAAATGATTTTACAATAGCCGGTGAGGAAAGCTCAAAATGGCTGGTCAAAAACGGCTCTGAAATTATCGATACCGTCACAGGAGAAACCCTGATAAGAGGTTATTTGGATTACATTTTTTCACCTTATGATGAAAACACCGTATACGTTTATGCGAACAAAGGAAATTATAATTATGACGTTTACGTTATAAATTATGAGAATAATTGACACAAGGAGTTGATACCGAGACCGATACCACATATCTCCCCAACTATATCAGAAAGGAAAAATCAACGATGTTTAAAAAGATTACGGCACTTATGCTCATTGCTTCAATGGCACTCACTCTTTTTGCCTGCGGCAAAAATGAAAATCCGTCTGGCAACGGTGACACACCCGATAAAGTCACCAACGCAAACAGTGAAACGATCGAAATCGGTGACGAAAAAATAGAATATTCCGATAAAATGCCTTCAGCTCTCAAGGCCGTGAAGGTAGGTACAATAACCGATGATGTATACATATACACTCCGTCATCATCAGACAATGCAGACGGCTTCTATTACCAGACAAAAGACGGTAAGTACGGTATAATGTCTCTTGACGGCAAGAGCGATACAGGTGCAAAGTATACCGTTTGCAAAGCCGAAGGCAAATATTTCAGCGTTGCTACTGTTGAGCTCGACTCTGTCAAAGGTATTTCAGACCTTAACTGTTTAGGCCTTGTTGATGTCAACGGCAGAGTTATAGTGCCGATGGAATACGCCGCCGTTGACGTTATCAGTGAACGTTACGTCAGAGTTTCTACCGTAGATAATGTTACTGAGAACAGAGATGACGGTTTGGTATTTATACAGCAGAACGACGAACTTTCATTAGTCTTCCCCGATGATAACGATACGCTCTTAAGCGGTAAGTGGGAAATTTTCGATATGGTTACAGGTAAACCGATTGAAGGTATATCAGGCACAAAAGCATTCTCTATGAACGTTTACGGTAATATTGTCAAGTATGTAAACGACGAAAAGGAATATGTCTATACTAACGAAAAAGGCGAGTCGCTCGAACACCGCAGTTATTTCGATAACGGTTGTTATGTTGTAGAGGCAGACGATGCATATACATTCTGCGACTCTGAAGGCAAAACAATTTTCACCGGCAGCACTAACGATTTTGTGCCCAACGGTATGATAGGCGAGTATATAAAGGCCCAAAAGTATACAAACGGTACATTCAGCTATGTACTTATGGATATGAATGGCAAGATTGTATCCGGCGAATTTGAAAAAAATATTGTAACAGCATACGGTGGCCTTTATACATTACTTAACATCGACGGATTGTACAAGCTCAATGGCCAGAAGCTTTCTCCTGATGGCTATGGATTCAGTTCATTTGAAGATGTTTTTGGCTTTGCATGGTCTGTAAAATCCGGTGATAATACAGCTGTTATGGACGCTGAAGGAAATATACTTGTGCACTGTAACGATTTCGACGGTTATAACTTCGTTGATAGTAAGAAAATAAACGGTGAGACTTATTGCTATTCTTACAAAGATAAGGATTACACAATAAAGGGTCAAAGCATTGCACCATGGCTTGTCAAAGGTACGGAGGATTACTCAAGTTACTTTATCTATGACACAATTTCCGGCGAAAAAATAATAGACGGTTACAAGCAGTTCAATACTGCTGTTGATAAGGGCGAAGGCATTTATGTCTACGCTAAAAATGCAGACTCAAGCACAGATATTTATCTTGTAAAATAATAAGAACAGTCCCACGGTTGTGCCGTCAACCGTGGGACTGTTTTTGAAAAAATTTTTTAAAAAGTGAACCTGTTTGCCGTTGTTCGTATCTTTAGTTATCGGAAGAGGTTTTCTCAGCTTCGTCTTCGATGAGCTTCACCAGCTCGTGAGGTCTGATCTCAAGCGCATAAGCAAGCTTCCACAGCGTTTCAAAATTAGCCTGCTTTACCCCTGTCTCTATCATGGATAAATGACTCCTTGCGATACCTGCAAGCGCACTTACAACCTCTTGAGAAAGCTTTTTCTGTTTTCTTAATTTACGGACAACGGTACCTACAGCTCTGTTATCAAACTCCTTAATATGCGCCACTCCTTCATTTATTCTCTTGATAAAATTATATATTTTATTGAAAATTTTTCGTCTATACAAATAGACAATCAAGCTTATAAGCAGTACACTTTTTGAAACAGATTTATATTCACCCAAAAAACTTCTGAGGTTATCACCGTTATCAGATTAATTTGTCTTTCCCTCAGGCAATAAAAAGCCCGACTCCGCAAAGAAAGCGAAGTCAGGCTTTTTTACCGTTCATTCAAACCGTCAGCTCATTTTCTGACAGCCTGCCTGAGAAGAGAAAAAAACACGGTTGCTGAATATATCAGCGCCGCGGCAAAAACCGTTATTCTCAGCGCAGTAAGCACACCTATAAGCTTTTCGGCACAGCCTATTGCCTTAATACATTTACAAGCCTTTACTATCATAATTTCACTGTTTCCTTTCAGTTATCGGAATGTGTGAGCACTACAGCGTGAGCGATTGACGGTATACTCTCGCCCTGCAGGGGTGAAAGCTGAGAAAGCAGAGCACCCGTGCCGACAAAGAGGATACGGCTCAATTCGCCAGAGCTTAACCGCCGCATAAAATGTGTGCAGATAACCGCACCACTGCAACCGCAGCCCGAGCCGCCCGAATTTACTTCACGGTCGTTCATATCATAAATCATCAGACCACAATCCTTATGTCTGTCTGAAATGTCAAGCCTATAGTCCTTTTGCAGCAGCTCATAAAGTAACTTTGAGCCGACCGCCCCCAGATCGCCAGTAACTATATAGTCGTAATATTCGGGCGAAAGTCCCGTTTCGGCAAAATGCACCGCTATTGTATCTGCCGCGGCAGGGGTAAATGTCAAGAGAAAACCATAAATTTTATTTTTTCTTTACAAGACACTGTATATTTTCCATTACCATTTACAAACGGCAGAGAAAACATTTTCTCTGCCGTTTAGACAAATATCACTTTATGTTTAAATTATTTCTGTAGTTTTTCAAAAAGCTTTTATCTACAAATGGTGTTTTCGATGTGTTTTTTATATCCATCATCGTATTTGCTTTATGCGGATATCCTGTTTTATTATAATTTAATTTACTATCAAATCCTTTGCAACAACGATTATATTTTTTTCCACTACCACACGGACAATGCGATTGATTTTTGGCTCTTGAATATAATAACGGGTGCATAGGTAGGCTTGCATTACCTTTTAGATTTATATATCGTTTTATTTGATACAAAAACATTATTAAAATATATGCACTTCTTGTCAAGTTAACACATTCTATTGCAATATCTAATAAATATACATTTTTTGCTTTTCCTGAATTTTGAACTGTATATTTTAATTCTTGTTTTACTCCATCATATTCAAAATCATTATGACCAATTGCATTTCGCAATTCGTTGGAAGTGCTAGATAACTTGAAGGTTTTTGAAAAAAATTCAGTACAGTCCAAGAAAGTAATTTTATTTCCTTTCTTTTGGTTTCTAAATTTTTGCATATCTAATTTGGTTTTAAAATTGTTATAAGCACCCCGGTTTTCAATATTATCTAGACCTATAACAATATCAGAAAATTCCGCAAGTGTTTCAAAAACATCTTGATAAAAAGTCTTAATGTCCTCAAAAGTACATGTCGAAATACCTAAATTTTCTTTATCTATTGATGTTGGATCATTATAAAAATTCACCCCTATAGCAGGAATCAAATTTTGCGATATTTTAATATATGCAAACATGATTTCGAATAGTTTTCTTTGAGCAATCTCTATACGATTAATAGAAGATAGTTCTGTTATAAAATCTTGTAGTTTTGTGAAATTCAAATGTCTTATGTGTTCATTAATTTGTATTGTCATATTGTGGATTTCTTTTTTCTTAAAAATACCACCACAATCAAAAAACAATGAATAATAAATAAATCTGAAAATTTCAATATCAGAATCTAATTTATAGCCAACTTTTTGTGCTTCGTATTTATATCTTTCTCTGATTAATTCTAAATTATTATTTAGGAATAAATTATATTTGATTTGTTCTGAATCAAAATTTTTTGATAAATCGTGTGTATAACACGCATAGTCAATAAAATCATCTCTAACGTCAAAATCCATAGAAGTCATAAAATCGAAAACTGGCGATGGTTTAAAAGGCGCCATAGGTTCGAAATTGCTGGATAAGTTAGTTTCCAATTTATTACAAATCATTTCACCAGAAGCTTCGCCAAAATATTGGTACGCTTGTTGTTCAACTTCTTCACAATTTCCTGATTTATAATAAGCTTTGATTTTTGTATTATCCGAAATGAATTCTCCGGTTAAAAGGGTGCTACAATTACCGCAATGTATCCTTACCGGAGTGCTAAACATATATCCAGCTGGAGTTCGCATTCTAGTTACGCTTCCACATACTGGGCATTTTAAAAAATAATTGACAGTCATTTTATATTCCCTTTCAAATCTAATAGTTTTCGACTTTAATCAAAATAGAGTTAAGATAAAAAGTAGCAGTATGTAGATTATAATCTACACGCTGTTCTTATAATTAAAACGCCTTTTCAATTATGCTCTTCAAGTTATCCTTGACCACACTATACGGTACATTCTCGAAAAGCAATTCTTTTGTAACATCTTCGTAGTCGCTCTTGAAATAATCTGTTTCATAAATCTTCTCAAGCAACTCTTTCAAGTTCTGTTCAGGCTTTGCCGAAGGACAGTCAACATCCTTTGAACGGATTTCCTTTACTTCAGCATAAAGTTCGAAGAAGCTATTATCAAAAGAAATCTCCGACATTATTTTATAAAGGTCATAAAGATGTCTAGAATAGCCTTTAGTCTTGCCTGTCAGATAATAGTCGCCTAAAGCAAATATCTTATCAATAAATGTTCGGTCGAGAGCCTGAACTTTAATGCTGAATGGATTTAATCCGTATTGCTCAATAATCTGTTCTTGATTCTGCTCTTTTAAGAAGCGGTACACATAAGTATCCGCCTCTCTTATATCAAAAGGAAAAGGCTTCATAAAAATTGCAGTTTCAACATATAAGTAAGGCTTTATGAATGCAGTTGTTTCACTTATCGGATATTTAATCTGATACTTATTGTAATATGTTCTTGTGAAGATATGTTCGGGATTATCAAGATCCAAACCGAGTTCAGCAATAGCTTCTTTTATTGATGCCTTTAAGTTCTTTCTCATACCTTCAGTTGCTTTGTCAGCGTTTAGACCGATATCGATATCCTCGGAAAATCTGTTTATAATCTTAAAACACTTTGAAAGAGATGTGCCACCTTTAAAAATAATATCGGGGCATTTTTTCGTAATCCTCTTAAGAAGCAATGTTACATAATAATCCTTCTCAATAATTGCAGATGCAATATTCAATGCATTTGATGTAGCGATTATTACATCACTGAATAATTCTTTATTGTTGTGCAAGCTTTCCAATTAAACTTCCTCCTAAGACTCTTTTAGATACATAATCAGGAAAGAAAGAGCAATATTTACTGACCATAGTAAGTGTAATGTTATTATCATCTATATACTTTTCAAGGTTATATCTTTCGATTTCATCAAGGTCGTTAAGGTCAACCAACTTCACAGCTTCAAGAAGCTGTAATGCCGCACAGTTTTCCTTTGTTATTTCTGTAGTTGATTTCATAACATAAACGGATTGATTACCTACTGCAACCTTGCGACCTCTTGACGACTCGTTATTGGTTACAACAGTTATCACATTGGGAACCTGAGTTGTAAGCCCAAGTAAGTTCAGCAAAGCTGTACCCGAAACATAGCCGTAGGTTTCGATGCCGTTTTTTATATATTTTTTAGCAATAACCTTTTGCGGGTTTAAAAGAGAGTCACCGAAAAGTGTTTTTCTCGGAATATAGTAAACACCCGTAGAAAAACGCTTGAGCTGATTTTCATCAACCATTGTTTTGATGGCCTTATCAATCCAAGGTCTTGAACGTTCGGGAAACATTGCTTCGATATCACTTGCAAGTATAGGCTCATCATAGCCGAAGCTTTCTTTTATCAAGTTGTATGCAATCACGGTAATCACTCCTTTCACAGATATTATATTTATTTTTACACTGTTTGTCAACATTTCATACCGATTTATATTGCTCTTTCTTCAAAATTTTACGCAGACTTCTTATCTGCCTCTTCAACGATTTCTTTATTCATTTCAATGTAGTTAACCACATTTTCATAAGCATCGTTGAATTTGAATTTAATGGTGATATTCCCGCCCTCGTGAACAAAAATCTCGTCAATTAGTTCGACCACCATGGGTCTGTTAAGTGAGTCAATATTGCCATACTGTTTGAAATGTGAGATGAACTCATTTTCGCTATTCAGACCTTGGGCATACTCCTCCGCAGTATTTGCAAGGCTTTGAATTGTACTATCAATCGCTTCAATTTTCTCCGTTAATTTGGCTTTCAACTGCATATATTCTTCCTTTGTAATTACACCTTGTTTCCAGTCAGGATACAAATCAAGAGACATTTTTATACACTTCTCGCGCTCGGCAGATTGCGTTTTAATCATCTTCTGCAGATGCGTTGACTCCTTTTTACGCTTACTGCTTTTATTGATAATTTCAAGAATTTCATCGAATTCGATAGCCGTGTCAATCATTTTTTGCAAGGTAACAAGTACCGCAGTTTCGAGCTTATCAATACGGATTGTATGATTGGTACAGGCATCCTTGCTCATTTTCCTTGATGTCATACATCTGTAATAGCGGTAAGTTCCGTATGAATGAGCATTGGTTTTCTTATTCATAATGCGGTGACAATCGGCGCAGCGAACAAGTCCCGAAAATAAATCAACCTCTTTTTTTACAGGCGAAGAACGGATATTCTTTCTGAAAAGTGACTGAGCCTTATTGAAGGTATCTTTATCAATAATTGCTTCGTGGGTGTTCTCAACAATAATCCATTCATCTTTCGGTATGGCTCTGCATTGCTTGATTTTGTAGCTGATAGTAGTGTTCTTGCCCTGCACCATATTTCCGATATACATTTCATTCTGCAGAATTCTACGTACAGAGCTGTCGTGCCACAAACCGTCATTACTCTTGCCCGTAGGGTGACGATAGTTAAGACCTTTCAGTTTTTTGTGCATTGACGGGTTGGGTATTCCCTCATCATTAAGAGTTTTTGCAATGCCGATAATACTTTGCCCTGCTATGAATCTTTCAAAAATCATCCGTACAATAGGTGCAGTTTCTTCATCAATAATAAGCTGATGATGATCGTCAGGGTCTTTTAAATAGCCGTAAGTCGGAAAAGAGCCTATAAACTTACCCTGTGCTCTGTTTACATTAAGAGTACCACGCACATTGACAGAAGTAGTTGCGGCAAGGCTTTCGTTTATAACATTAGTAACACCAACTGAAATACACTGTGTAGCTGCATTCATACTATTTGAAGCAGTATCAATTCCGTTGTTCAGAGCAATGAAACGCACCTTTAACCTTACGAATATATTATCAAGATAATTGCCTGCATCCGTGTAGTTTCGTCCAAAACGAGACAAATCCTTAACTACTACACAGTTTACCGTGCCTGCATAAATATCTTCCATCATACGGACAAAGCCGGGACGTTCAAAGTTGGTACCGCTCCAACCGTCATCTACATAAAAGTCGTGAACTTCAATATCGGGATGAAGCTTAAGATATTCTTTTAAAATTTCACGCTGCGATGTGATAGAGTAGCTTTCTGTTTTATCTCCGTCCTCACGAGACAGACGAATATAAAGAGCAGCCTTCCAGGTTTTTAATCCCCTCTGAGGCTGCTCTAAATAATCCTTATATTTTGAATGCATTAGTATAACCTCCGTTTGTTCATATATATAAACAAAGCGGAAGCACCACAAATCTTACAAATGAATTGTAGCATACTTCCGCTTGTATTTCAATAAAATTTTCAAATTAGTCTTTGGTAAATATTTCAGCAGGAACAAAGAGCACTGCTCAGAGCACCTGAAAAATCTTTACCACCGCTATATGCTACTTTCACGATAACATCTCCGACTTTAAAGAGATACGGATTCTTTACCTGATGTGTAAAGCTTTCTATTTTCTCCATAACACTTTTGCTTTTATCTACAGTAATATCTCTTAAGTCTGTGAGTGTGTTCTTGTCGCAAAGAGCTATCTCCGCATCCTTGCAGAGTGCAAGCTGGGATTTTGTGAGCATTAATTTATCACTTCCTCTCGTTAATAATTATTGTCATATTCATTTAATTTAAACCAAGTTTTACCTTGTTATACCTTTTTATATTCTTCTATTCCTATGTCTGCGTTCTTCTTGTACAAGCCTCAAGAACTTTCTGACAGAAAACTGTTCAGTATCAAAATATTGTTCAAGATAATCATGGGACGACATTTCTTCGTAATATCCATTACTGTCCGTCTTTTGGGTATACTGTACCTTTTTGCAAAGGTCCTCAACGTTCATAACAACTACCTCCCTTCATAATATTTTTCTTTGACCTGAGCTCTTTCAGGGAAGTACCATTCACGGATAAGCTGTTTTTCCGTTTCAAGCTTCTCCTCAAGTGCGGGACTGTCTTTTATAATCCTCTTTGCAAGCTTCAGCTTTTCACGAAGCTAACCGATTTCAGTTGTTAAAAAATTCCGACGGGCAATAAGGTCATCCTTTGCCGTCGGGTCATTGCATCTTCTTATCTGATTGTAAATTCTACCTCGCTGACTTTTCAGCTCCTCAATACGAAGCTCTGTATTTGAAATAAACTTGTCAACCTCATTGAAATCATAAAGCTTTTCATTGATAGCAAGGTCAATCTGATCCTGCATAAATTCAATTCTCGGTGATGAATATTTCATCTTAGGTGTAAACGGATGCGGGTTGCAGTTATTTCTTTCGGCTATTGCCCCTGCAAAAAGTAAAGCAAGAAACAAAAGTGAAATAACTGGTGCACCAAGTACGGCGCCACCTACAATCAGTTTCGTAAAATCAAAAACCATTCTGTTAAAGTTTTCAGAGTGTCTGTAACATTCTCTTGATTCTTTAAACTCATAACCCTTGTAATTGAAAACGAATATTTGGTTCTTCAAGAAATCATTTGCGTACACATAATTTCTGTAATTGTTGTTTGCCGCAAATTTATCCTGAGAGTATATTCTTTCTCTGACTTTTTCATAGGTGTAGTCGTCACCGAGTGTTGAAAGATTAACTGCGTGCTCATCATTACGGTAAGCTATCTTTCCGTTATCAAACCAGTACCCCTTCTGTGTCATTATTCTGAAGAACTGTTTTTCGTTTGCACTTCTCACGATTGCGTAATCAATATCGTCACGCATATAATCGTATTTTGTTTTGATGCCTTTCTGCATTGCCTTGTAAATGTTATAGGGAATGCGTCTGCCTTTCGGTTTTTCAATAACGGATAATCCGTGTTCAAGACAGATGGCATCACTCGTCTTTCTGAAATGCTGATACATAGCTTTGTTTTCATTCATCTTTCTTCCGTCCGTCATTGAAACAGAATTTATTACGATATGACAGTGAACACAATTTGCATTAAGGTGAGTTACAACTATTACTTCGTAATCCTTGCCCCACATTTTATTTGCAACCTCCATTGCAACCTGCTGTGCTTCTTCGGGTGAAACCTCTCCTGGCTTAAAAGAAATATATGCGTGATAAGCAACAACACCGTCGGTCTTTCCGTAAATCTCTTTGGTATCAATCATTTGTCTTACGGCAATGTCAGGGTCACAGTTGATACCCTCAACAAGCAGCTTCTGCTCATTTTTGAGAGTTGTTTTTTCTTCATCTGCCGCATAATGAAGAGCATCAATCAGGTCCGAGTATTTTGATAAATCTGTTTTGCTTTTATTAGAAGCATAATCAATGACCTGAGAGAGATTATTTCTGACTGCCCAGATTCTCGTTACAGCCATTCTCGGTTTTCATCCTTACCGGCTTTGAAATATTTTGCGATATCAGCTTCAAGCTTTCTGACTTCATTCAGAACGGCTCTGCATTCATCACTATTTATATAACCGATTGAGTTTGCTTTAGCTGTAAGCTGATTAAGGTTAGTACCCACTCTGCGAAGATCAATAATAAACTGTTTGTAATCAACAGGCGGAGCCTCAACAAGTCTTTTACCGAGAATCAGCGCACGAATAAGAACACTTCTGTTTACCCTTAATTTACTGCAAAGGTTTTCTAATATCTGATTTTCGTCTTCACTGAGATACACATGAAAGTCTATATCTCTTGTTCTTTTACTCATAGGAATTCTCCTTTCTTTAATTTTGGTGTTGTAAAAACGGATGTTTTTACGGATTTGAGGATACAAATCCAATGCTTGCTAAACTTCGGACAAAAATAAATATTCAGTGTTCAATCGTCCTCGTTTAATAACTTACCGACAAGGGAGCATTCTTAATTGTTGCTTTGGTTTTTCAGATTCTTACGGTTTCGTTTACCGTTTTCGGAAAAGGCTTCCTTTGCTTCTTCGGTATGTGGCTTGATGAGCTTGAAAGTAAAATATTCAAGCTTAACCGCCGCACGAAGAAATCCGGGCTGTTCATCATCGATGATATAAACTGCATCGGGTATTTCCTTATGAAGATCAAGAATCTTCTTGTTAAGATCTTTCAAATAGCTCTCAACCTGAATTTCATCATCGCGTACCTCAAACCAAAAGTGGTTTTCTTTTGCCTTCGGCATCCTTCTTTCCTCCTTTCAAAAAATTTTTAGTGTACCCGTTTTTGCTTGTTTTTTATCGGACTTAACTCCGTGTTTTTGAGCATTTATCGAATGGAAATTTTCCAAACGATGATTTGTTCAATGAAACAAATCCTATCGAAAAAACGGTAAATCCGATAAAAAACGACCTGCCGAAACAGTAAGTCTTAAGAATCAATTATTCGCTTCATCAGCGTTTTGTTTCCGGGCAGTACGGACTCAAGAAAGTATCTGCAGATAATATGACTCGATGTTATGAGCTGAGGGCAGATGTGAGCTTCTCCGTCATCAAGCAGCAAACAGTTACTGTCATAACAGTTGCAGCATTGAGCCTTAATAAGGCTGACCACCTTATCAAACGACTGCGGGTTCA
>JAFQEL010000015.1 GCA_017399065.1 Clostridia bacterium
CCTTGTACGGGTGATTCCTGAATGGCTGCAATTCATCAAGGGGTATGTTTAATTCCTTTGTCGGCTCAGTAAAAACTTTAGCCGCTTTTTCCAATAAAGATTCTTTTTTATCTTTCATAATTTTTATACTTCCTTCCATTTCTGAATTTTACTTGTTGTTCCGGCTTGTCCTTTCGGACAGTTTTCAGAACATCATCAATAAATGCCTTCACCTTTTCGGGCATAGCTTTCAAGGCTTCCAAATATGGAGCACAACTCTGTTTCAGTTCATATAGCTGTGCTTCAAGTCTGTTGATTCTGCTCTGTAAATCCCAGCATCTTTTAGAGAGTCTTTTGTTTTCTTCTTCAAGTGTTTTTACCTGACCTCTTACGATAACGCATTCCTTTGCCATATTGCTTAAATCGTCGTAATCTTCTTTTGAAACCATTACCTTACCGGTCAGAGTTTTCTTTCCCATGCTTTCGATTTCCGAAAACATTTTGTGTACTGTTTTGACTTCTTCATATTGTGTTTCTGTTTTTTGCAGTTTACTTTCAATATCCTTTAAGCGTTTTGTATCCTGTTGTATTTCATATTGCAGACCAGTTAAGTGTTCTGTTGTGCTTCCTTTAATGCCTCTTATTATGTCTGTGTATCCTGCGGAGTTCATATATTCAAAAAAGTCGTCTTGTAAGATGCTGTATGACGGGATTAAAATTGGCTTGCCTTTTTCGTTGTATCGGGGGTTACCGTTTTCATCAACTGCCTGCGGTGATTTCCACTTCTTTGAATGACTTATCTGATTAACTGTTTCTTTTACTTTGCCAACCAAAGATTTATCTTTGCACCGTTTAGTCCAAAGTATTTGCTTTTCGACAACGGGCAGAGCGACAAGATGCATGTGGTAGTGATAGACAGGTTTCCCTTTTTCTTCGGACAGTGCTATGTTTAGTTCATCTGCATGCATTACAGCTGATATGATATTTTCTTCGCCGTACAGAGTAACAGCAAAACGATATGCATCTGTATAGAATTTCTTTGCATATTCATAACCGCCGTGTTTTTCAAAGTAGTCTGTATTGACATCAAAAATTACCTCATCAAACACCTTCGCATCCTTCTTAAGTCCACGCATAGAAACCTTACCGTCTGCAATAAGCTTATCTAACTGCTCGTTATAGGTCAGTTCACCGCAGCTTTTGAAATGCACATTCATCTCGGTCCGTGATAAATCAACATTCATATTCTGATAGTGTTCGTTCTTGCGTTCGTTGTGTCTTTCGTATTTACCGATGGTTGATTGCGTATGTGTAACCACCCTTGCAACGCTGTAATTACTTCTCATTTTTTCACCTCCTTCCGCTGATTTTTGTTCCGTTACTTTTTCAAAGTGCGTAACCCACTATGACACTTTCAGCCTGACCGTCTGCAAAGATGTCCGTGGGCTCTGCGAGACTTTTGCCTGCAGTTTGAGGAACACTCCTCACTCATATATCGACATAAGCGAGACTAAATGTTCCTGACTATTCAGAAAAATTTCTGCAGGCATGAGCGAAGGAGCAAATTCACCCTTCGCTTTTTACGTACAAAACAAAAATAGCCGTTACATTCCATACCAACAACTTCCTTAAGGGCATTAAATTCAAGCCTTTTAAGCAAAGTGTTCATAAGAAATGTAACGGCTATTTGAGTATTATTTCTGAGTTGCCTTACGCACCGAAGTGCAATCAATATTAAATTGTATTTTTGATTGTGACTACATTATATAGAACAAATGTTCTTTTGTCAAGAGTTTTTTTGTGGTGCCGATTTCTCGACACCACAAGAGATTCTTGGTTCGCTATATTAATTTGATAGCAATTTTTCAGTGTGAAAATAAAAAATGTTAATATATCAATCAAATGAAGGTATGTGTTTTACAAATTCCTTTAAAACAATAGCGGCATTACTTGCTGCAGGAAACCTATAATTTTTTGTTTCTTTCTTTTTCGTGTCAGCAAGGTCTGATATACCTCGAATAACACATGCGCCAAAAGTAGAAGACTTTTCACTAAGAGAACTTTCGTAGAAAGCAGTACTAAATCCATAAGCTTCCATCTCAACAGCAAAAAATTTATCATTATAATTATGTATCCATTCTTTTATATCTGATAATTTGTTAGCTATTACTGCACTTCCGCTACCAATACTCCCATTAAACACATTAATCATGGTGTTTTTTGAGTTTTCGGAAGCTTTAACAGGGTTTTTTAAGACTTCATGTTTGAACGCTTGAATTATAGGTTTTATTTTGGCATCGATTTTATATGAGGTACCTCTTCTTAAAATCCCAGAAGGAGTATCTTTTTGTTTATCATATCCAATTATCTCTTCTGCTATAACTACATCGCAATAATCAGAATCTTCATGTATGCCACCCGCGATACCTACTAAAAAATCATTTCAGGACTAAATCTATTCATTAAATCATTATATGCTAAAATTACCGACTCTTGTCCCTGACTTAATTGTTGGGTTAACACAACATTGTGGATCACTTCATCTCCGTTAAGTTGCCCTTCATAAAATACACGCTGCCCTAGTTTTGTTTTTTGCTTTGTTAATGATAACTGTTCAACAACAGCTTGGGTCTCTTCGTCCAAAACTGTTATAATACCAATTTGTTTTTTATTCATTTGTATTTTACCATCCTTTTCATTATTTTCCTTTAGCTGATAGTTTAAATTAGCAAATTCAATTCCATCAGAATTTGTTACGATTTCATCTGAAGCTAAACAATAGAACTCATCAGCATTTATACTGTTCATAAAATCTTTGAAATCAGCTTTGCTATACCTATCCTTTGCAATACAATAGATAAGTTCTGGTGTGTAATTAACTTTCAAAAAGTATGAAGAATTAAATGTTTGTATGTATTCGTAAAAAGGTCCGCAAATATACTCTGAAAGTATTTTCTCGCTTCTTTTTATCGCATTAGGATAACCAACATCATGAAACAATACAACTTTTACGTTTTGTTTAAGTGAATATAAAATATTTAAACATACTCTAGTTAAATTTTGATATCCATTATTCTGTTTAGCGATTATCCATAGCTGTTTTATTTTGGCATCACTATAAATCTCAGGGCTGTAATCCTCAGGTAATAATATTACACTATCGGTATCAGTTGTGCCTTTTAAACATTTCTTAATTGAATTAATCTTTTCTGACAAATCATAATCATCTACATATTTAAAACTTACACATGCAAAGTGAGTATAAATGGCAAATGGATTAATTTTTCCATGTTCACCAACCAAACATTTTGTTGTATCAAGCAGAGTGTTGGATTTCTTTAAAATATCTTTTGTTGTTTGTAAAACAGGGTTGAGGTCGCTGTTATCGATTTGTTGATTGTTTTGAACTTTGTTTAAAATAGCATTTGACGTATTAATTATATCCGTGCATTTCAAATTGAAAGTTCTTATTACAGTTCTATCTAGCTCTTTGATTATGGATAAGCAGTTAGTAATCTTTTCGATTCTTTTATTTATTGTACTAAACCGCTTTTTGTTATAGATTAGATTAAAATTATGCAACATAGAAATATAAATTAAATCAACACAAATATTAACAAGAAACACCCATGCTTTTTGGCTTTCATACAATTCAATTAATTCTTTTTTTACGATAGCGTCTATATCGTCGATATTTCCTGAATTTATCTCTGAATTAAAATATGATTTCCAAGTGTTTTGGTCGGTTTTTCGTGCAAAATTCACTTTGTTAATTATTGAAAGAGCTTCTTTATTCTCGTATGCATTTACTTTCATGTACGCATTGTTAATACATTCTGAGAATAAATTGTTTCTATATTCATTAATAATTTCGGTATCATTTTTTCGTTTTTTCCAGTAATAAAAATATAGTGCCAACTAACCGAAAATAGATATATCTCTGCTGCCAAAGACTGTATGGTTGAAGGTAAAGATATACATGAACAAATTTTAACAATATCATTATCTGTTAAGTTTATCCCTGTATCAATGTTCTCGTTGAACAACTCACCTAGTAGATATGAAAAATTTTGTGTCTCAAACAAATATTCATTCACAACAGATGAAGTATCTGGCTGAGTAATAGAATAAAGATTATTTTCATTAACTTTAATACAACCGGATTCTTTAAAAATATCTGTTAACCACATAGACTTAGCTTCATTTGTTATGTAAGGTGTATACTTATTTTCACGAAAATCTTCTGCCTTACCGGCAAGGCTTACTGGGCCCATTAATGCAGTCTTTACTCTTAATACGTTACATAAAATTCCATTATCGTCCTTGGGGTTTAGCGTAAAGTTAGATATATAAGGTTTTAGTATTTTTTTGTTACACCAATCCTAGTAAATAACACTAACATTTTTTCTACACTTAAATGTGTTAGTCCGTTTGGCTTATTAGCTGCTTCTTGAAATTGATATAACATTTCACCATAAAGAATTTCCTCGCGTTTTCCAAAAAGAACATCTTCACCATGGCGATATGCCCTAGATAAATATCCATCATTTTCTTCAATTATCGGAACGGCAATTCCTACATCAACTGCTTGGTCAATAAATAAAGATGTGGCAGTGTTAATGTCGCATATATCTTCATATGAGCATAATTTATTCCTTAATTCAGCAAAAGTTATTCCCCTGTCAAGTCTTTGACATAATTCTTTATATCTATCATTTAAGAAAACAGATTTACCAAGATCTTTTACGTAAGTTCGACATTTTAATTCTTTTTTATAATACATATCTAGGAACGGTTGGGTAAGAATAGCTTTAATTGCGATAGGATTAATTTGTTGATGAGGCAGATCTTCTTTGTTCAGCCCTGTCACACGTGTACTATTAAGAAAATTGAAAATGCACTTACTTTGACAAATTGAATCGACATATTGAACAATTTCTTTAGGAAATAAAAAACTTAAATTACGCTCGCTGAAACGAATTAGTTCTTGTGTCTTAACATTTAAGATATAGTTTATGTCTTCGAACCATAGTTCGGATAGTTTAACAGCAAAATAAAACTGCAAAAGACGAAGTTTAGATTTATGGGAAGAAAAATCTTGTTTCAAATTAATACAGGAAACCGATTTCAATAGAATATCAAACAGATCATCAATTTCCTTTGTTGACAATTTGTTTAAAACAACCATAGGAACAACTCTAATTTCATACATTTCTTTCTTTTTTGTTATATGAGAACCATATATCCTGATTTTAACAAAGCAATCTTCATTAAAATCAAACCCCATAGCCTTTGAAAACCTGTCAATAGTATGTTTGTTAGGAAGGATGCTCAATGAAAACACATTATTTTCTTTTTGTACAGATGAACTAACATCATGACTTGACCACCCGAAATTGTTTATAATCTGATTGAATTTTATTGCATCTACTTTAATAGGAGTATAAAGTGGGAAGTCAATATCGTATGGTCTAGGCTGAATCAATATCGCATTAACAAGATTGTAGCAGAGTTCAATACATTTTGAATCAGGCTGTTTATTACAGTTAGGATACAAATAATCTTTTTCATCGTCTACTAACAACTTGTGTTGAACCCATTTTTCATTAACGGTTAATACATGAACTTCTATACTTTTTACATCGGCCTCTTTTAATTTTTCAATAGTTCTATAAATAGAAGTACCTGATACTATAGCATCATCAATGATAACAACCGATTTATCTTGTAACCAATTGGTTGACATATCTAAAATTCGTTCACTGGTAACATATCCATTAAAATGAATCAAGCCTAATTCTTCCAAACAATTAAAGAAACAAGATGCTTTTCTTGCCATAACAATGTAAACATCTGCTTGCAAGTTAGAAATTCTATCACAAAAATCCAACAGATATGCCTGTGTGTTGGTGTCAAAACAGTTTAGTAATTTTTTTATTCTAGGGTTATCTAAAACGCTCATATTTATTCTCCTTTTTGCCTATAATGAAAATAATAACTATTGGAGTTGTTTCGTATGTTTAAAACTTATTACAATGAAATAATTAATGTTGTAGCTCAAAATGAACTTTTATGCGATTTGCTTGATAAAGCATTATACAAAATTTCTTATGAATTACAAAGCGAACTAAACAAAAATATAGTAACATTTCATCATTCTGTATCAGATCGTATAATATTTGAGCAACACCCCCAAGAAATAAATTTTAATGTATGTGGCAACTTTTATCACATAAACAAAAATAGTGTGCTGAAAGAATATATTAATATTTCCTCTACACAAAGGGATACGATTTGCTCGCAAGATGAGATAATGACTGAGTGCTTATTGAAGGAAGTATTAAAAGCCGTGAGGAATTATTGCGATTAAGATTAAGGCAATGTTTTAGTACAGAAAAAGACACAAAAAATTTGTTGATTTGAAGTGCATAAAGCCACCTATTTTTTAAATGATTTCTATTACAAGTTAATTTATTATAAACATTAAAACATCTCATAACAATTTCAAGGGAAATATCACTTCCTTTTTTGCCGTATTGTATGCTAACGAATTCAAAAAACACCTTCCTCATTTATAATTTAGAAATAAACTTTTATATATAAATGACGAAAATCGTGAAATGTTACGCAAAAATTTTAATTTTTTTCAAGTTTCTACCTTTTGCACAACTTGGTGTGTTCTGAATTGTGCAGAATTACGACGAAAAACGACAAAAACCGCATTAGAGTTATGAGTGTTACTCCAATGCGGTTCTCTTCTTTTTATGCTTATTTGATTATAATTGAACGTGGTTTATGCTTTATTCTACGCATAATACTGCGCCTGTGCGTTCCAGAGTTCGCTGTATTTGCCGTTGGGGTTTTCGAGGAGAGTTTCGTGTGAGTCGTCCTGAATAAGCTGACCGTTATCGAACACGAGGATTCTGTCGCAGAAACGGCAGGATGACAGACGGTGGGAGATATAAACCGCTGTTTTATCCTTAACCATATCATTGAAACGGGAATAGATTTCGTGTTCGGCTATGGGGTCGAGCGATGCGGTGGGTTCATCGAGGATAACAAATGCAGCATCTTTATATAGTGCTCTTGCGATTGCAAGTTTCTGTGCTTCACCGCCGGATATCTCAACACCGTCTTCTTCAAAATCTTTATAAACGGGAGTTTTGAGTTCCTTTGGCATAGCTTTTACTCGTTCAAGCATACCTGCTTTTTCGAGTGACGACCATACTTTTTCTTCGTCATAATCAACTTCTGCCGAAACATTTTCGCCAACGGAAAACGAGAACAGTCTGAAATCCTGAAAGACAACCGAGAACAAATCCAGATAGTCCTCATAAGCGTATTTCTGAATATCAATTCCGTTGAGGGTGATGTATCCCTCTGTCGGGTCGTAAAGTCGGCAAAGCAATTTTATCATCGTTGTTTTACCGCTGCCGTTCATACCGACAACCGCAATTCTGTCACCGACCTTAAATTTAAGATTAAGGTTTTTGATAGCGTAGTTTTCTGTGTTCGGATATCTGAAGCTGACATTGTGAAACTCAATGTCATACTTGTTATCCATTCGCTTTTCGGTGGGGATAGTGCCGTAGTGCATTTCGGTCGGTGTGTCCAGATAGTCAAAGAATATTTCGAGATAATCGTTATTGGTGCGTAAATCTGTAACAGCACTCGAAAAGATTTCTGCCGCTTCAACAATACGTGCAACGCAGAACTGATATTTAATGAAGCCGCCAAGACCAAATGCGCCTATATATGTTTTGAGCGCAACGAACAGATAAGTGGCACCCGTTGTAAGAACATAGAACAAATTGAATCTGTTGTTTCTTTTTCTTTGAAGAGAAAAGAGTTCTTTACAGCCTTTAATCCATTCATCGTAAACTTTATCAGATGAAAAACGGATAAGCCTTTTCTGGTTGAAGATGTGAATGTCTTTGCACGCCTTACTGTCATCAATATAATCGTCAAGGTAGTAGTGTAAAAGTCTTTCAATCATTGAATTGCCTTTAATTTTTTCAACAGAAAGACGGTTGAATTTTGATGTGACTTTATATTCACCGACAGCACAAATGGCAACAAACACGAAGAATGCTATTGTAAATCCCGATGTGTCAATAAATTTTTCAAAGCCCGACAGAACCTTATCGGAATGCTTAAAAAACAGCTCCATTGAAATAATTGAACACATAACGAGTTTGCTGATGCCTTCAAAAAGCGAAACCAAGTTCACCATAAGTTTTCCGAGTCCGCCGGTACCACGGCTGTCGGTTATCAATTGGCGTTTGGCTCTTATCAGCGGATCTTCCATATTCGGGTAGTCCATCGAAAAGCTCTTGCCGTTGAGCAAAACCTCTTCCCATTTTTCTGAAATTATATGGAATGTGCGTACTTTACGCCACGAATAATCTCTGAAAATATAAAGAACTACTTCAGCGGCATACATTGAAAGAAGAAAAACAATCTTTTTGGGATCTCTGTTACCTGTAAGCTCATCAACAATTGAGGCTGTGATGTAATTTGCGATAACAAAAATAGCCGTGGCAAAAAATGAATAGAGAAAGTTATGCAGAAGAAAATGCGGAGTATTGCTTTCAATAAGCTTAAGAGCTCTCTTTATCATCCGTAAATCTTCTTTGAGAGTACGCTTATGCTTCTTCATTTTCTTCCGCCTCCTCTTCATAATATTTGCTTTGAATTCTGAACATCTCGGCATATTTGCCTGAGCGTGCCATCAGTTCTTCGTGTGTGCCTTCTTCGGCGATTGAGGCATCGTCAAGCAGCACGATTCTGTCACAGAAACGAGTGGATGAAAGTCGGTGGGAAATATAGATTGAAGTTTTGTTCTTTGAAATTTCGCTGTATTTAAGGTAGATTTCATTTTCTGCTATCGGGTCAAGTGCTGCTGTGGGTTCGTCAAGAATAAGCGTCGGTGCATCCTTGTAAATAGCCCTTGCAAGAAGCAGTCTCTGAATTTCACCGCCGGACAATTCAACGGCATTTTCATTAACGTTCTTGACAAGCAGAGTATTTTCTTTTTCAGGCAGGTTTTGTATTTTTTCATATAAACCTGCTTGACGTATACAGAAATCGAATCTTTCAGCATCACTTTCTCCTGCGGGAAGCATTGAGACATTTTCGAGAATGGAACAGGGCATAATTCTCGCTTCTTGGAATACAGCAGAAACAGATTTGTAGTATTCATCTCTATTAATCGCTGAAATGTCGGTTCCGTTTATTTTGATTGAGCCAGAAGTCGGTTTGTAAAGTCCACTCAGCAGCTTAACAAGCGTTGTTTTACCTGCTCCGTTTACACCGACAAGTGCAAGCCTTTCACCCGCATTTATTGTCAGGTTTATATTATCGAGTATGACTTTATCCGTTTCAGGATAAGTAAATGAAAGATCTTTGATTTCAATTTTATACGGCTTATCGGCAGGCATAGACTTACCGTTTGCGTTTTCCATCGAATTCTCAATGTCAAGGAATTCACGCAAATCGTTGATAAGCATATTTGAAGGGATAATATCAGAAAGCGTTTCACCGATATATTCAACCCAGTGGGTGAAATCCGTAACGGAAACAGCATAGAGCACCAAAGCGGTTTTGGACATTTCTCCGTTAAGAGCTTCATAGGCTATGTAAGCAAAAACGCCGATTTCAATGCCGACATTCAGAAACAATCTAAGCGTATCGGAAAGAAAATAGTAAAAATACATTTTGTTTGTCCAGAACTTGCGTTCACCGATGAAGTATTCACTCATCTGCTGAAGATAATCCCTTAAATGGAAAAGACGGATGTCTTTTGCAATGGCAAAGTCACGGGATGTTTTTGTGATATAGTTCAGTTTTCTGTCAACAGCTGCCAAGGGGTCTTTTGTTTTATTGATAAGTCGGTTCTCGACAAAGGTTGAAACGAACCCTAAAAGCTGAGCGCCGGTTAGAATGAGTATAAGCCACGGATTCAGTGATGCGGTAATTGTGCCGAATGTGAATATACCGACTATATTTGTAAACATTATCGAAAATCTTTCCACAAAGCCGTAAACACCATTTGAGCCAAGTGAGTTTTTAGCTTTCTGGTACTTATCTCTTCCGAAAGGACCTTCTGCTATTTCAAAGTCCATATCCATAATTTTTTCGCCTAAAAGCAAATCAAACTGTCTGTTTATCTCATTCTTTTTTATACAGATTCTCTCATTAAGTCTGTTGGAAATAAAGCTTGTGAACACAGAAAAAGCCGCAAGCCCAAGGGCAGCCAGAATTATAGAAGAAATTCCTTTTTCATTTTCAATGCACCATGTAAGTGCTGTTACGAAATAGGCAACAATCAGGTCCATCAGAATAATGAAAGGGGACTGCAGTAAACTTATCGGAACAATAGACTTATCCCATTTGGTAATGGTTTTGAAAATATAAAACATATTGCTGAAAAATGAATGTTTCTTTCTCTTGGGTTTATTGCTCATATTATCACCTCAATTCATCCGAATTGTACCAAAAAGGCAACCAATGAAGGTTGCTTTTGCACGAACGGTCATTTGGTTTGCACGAATGGTAACATTATCTCTGTACCAAATACCCCATCTTCAAACTGACGATTGACAAACCCGTTATATTTATCAGCAATTCTGTCAACTCTCATAAGTCCGAAACCATGGTTTTCGCCTTTTGAAGATTTATATGCCTTACCTCTTTTAATGGGTGTACCAATCATTGAGTTAGTAATATTTATGTAAAGCTGTTGTTTGAAAAGACCTATATAAACTCGGATAAATCTTTTCTCTTTGTCTTCAACTTTTTCGCAGGCTTCCATAGCATTATCAAGCAAATTGCCTATGATAACACAAAGTTCAACGTCATTAACACTGCACTCTTCGGGGATTGTTGCAGTAACCTCATAAGGAATATTTCTTGCTTTACAGAGTGCAAGCTTACTGTTGAGAATTGCATCTGCCATAACATTGCCTGTTTTGACAACAGTATCAACCGTGTTAAGGTCAACCGTAAGTTCACCAAGATAATTACCGAGTTCGGTAAGATTTCCCATTTCGAGAGATGCACGCATAACCTGAATGTGGTTTTTATAGTCATGACGCCAACCACGCATTGTTTTGTAAATATTCTGAACTTCCTCGCAATGTTTTGTGATAAGGTCGTTCTGATACTCGGCAATACGCTTGTCCGTAAAGTTTCGGATATATCTTCTTGTAAAAACAACTGCCAAAATTATCGCAAGCAAAACACCTGCAACTGCTGCGGCAATAATCCAGTAATTCATTGATTTATACCTCTGTAAAAATTGATAAAAGCCACGTTGACATCGTTATACATTCGCCTTGAAACAGGAATAGTTTTTCCGTTGTCAAAGATTACATCTGTTTTGGTGATTCTTGAAACATGTTTAAGATTTGCAATATATGAACGGTGACATTGAATGAAACTCTCATCAAGCACTTTTGAAATATCTGAAATTGAGAGCTTAACATTGTATTCGCCGTTTTCGCAAACAACATTGCTCGAATGCCCGAAGGCTTCAACATAGATTATATCTTTAAGATTAATTTTGAGGCTTTCATTATCAACGGAAAGAAGAATGAATTTCTCTTCTTTCTTCAGGTTGTCACAAGCCTTTGAAAGAACCTCAAAAAGCTTTTCTTTCTCAACGGGTTTAATCAAATAATGAAGCGCCGAAACATCATATCCACGGGAGATATAGTCGGGGAAACCGGTTATGAAAACAATCTGCATACCGCTGTTGGTTTCACGGATCTTTTCGGCAAGCTCAATGCCGTCCATAGCTTTCATCTGAATATCGAGCAGAAGAATATCGAAGTTTTTATCTTCCTCATACTTGAAAAGAAACGCTTCCGCACTCGCAAAACTCGAAATGTTTACGGTGGTTTTGGTCGCCTTTGCCCACTCCTGCGTGAGCGATTTCAGATATTCAATTTCAATCAGTTCATCATCGCACACAGCAATATTGAGCATAGAAGTTAGTCCTTTCGTTGGGATAATATAATTTTAGTTGCAAACGGAATAAATGTCAATGGGGATGTTGGGAGGAAAAAAATCAAACGCTATATGATCCTCTGCAACAAATTGATTTTCTTGAAATTCAATTATCTCGACTATCCATAAAAATAAAAGGTAGCCTTCTATTATGAATTCATTCATTGTTGTAACTTTTATTAGTTGAAGTGAATGTTTATTATCCTGAAATCTTGTTTTGGTGGTATCTTTATAAGATTGCTCACTTGCTAAATTGTTCGTTTTGGATTATAATGTTACGGCCGAAGGCAAAAAAATACGTTTTTTACAAAAAAAATACGCTTTGTGTTGACTTTTTAACGATTTAGAGCTACAATAAGCAATGTGGAGGCGATGTTTGTGTTCTATTCTGAAATTACAAAAATAATTGAAGCTGGATTAGATCGTGATAAAGATAAAGTTAAAAATTATTCGATACTTCTTGCCAAAAAATTAATGGAAAATGGAGACGAAAAAGCTAGTAAGCGCATCGAAACTGTGCTGTCTAGAAAGAATTACGGTTCCGCTATTACAGATGCTTTAATTGCTCCGCCTGTTGATCAAGAAAGTCGTTTGGGTATTGTTGATATTGATTATTCTCCTATAGCTCCTGATATTATACTTTCAGATCATGTAAAAAAAAGATTAGACGATTTTGAAAACACAGTTAAAATCAAAGATAAGCTTGATGAGTTGGGAATGCCTTTTAATATGTCTTTACTTTTATACGGCCCTCCCGGATGTGGAAAAACCAGTATTGCAAATTATATTGCTAACAAATTTGAACTTCCTTTAGTAACTGCTCGACTTGATACTTTAATTTCTTCTTTGCTCGGAAATACAGCCAAAAATTTAAGGAGAATTTTTGAATTTGCAGAGAAACAACCTTGTGTATTGTTTTTGGATGAATTTGATGCTATTGCTAAAGCAAGAGACGATAGACATGAATTGGGTGAATTAAAAAGAGTTGTTAACAGTTTGCTTCAAAATATGGACGCTTATTGTTCTAACGGAATTTTAATCGCAGCAACAAATCATCAAGAACTGTTAGATGATGCTATTTGGAGAAGGTTTCAAACAGTTATTGATATCCCTAAGCCATCATGTAATGAGATTGATGAAATGATTCGTGCAACAGCATCACCATTAGATTTGAATGGGATTAGAAAAAAATATTATTATACTATAGTTGATCAATTAGAAGGTTTCTCTTATTCAGAAATACAAAATCTAATACAAAATGTTGTGAAACACAAAATAATCGAAGACAATATGATAGCTACAGAGTGTGATTTTTTGCACGAAATTATTAGTTTTAAATATCATGGAAATCTCACTGATAGTTTGTTGATTAAATATTTACTTGAATGTGGAATACCACAAAAAACTATAGCAGATAATTTACAAATATCCGTGAGACAAGTAAGAAATGAAATTTCAGATTAAGGAGAAGTGTATATGGATAAAAAATATTTACCAATACAGTTTTTTGAAAAACGTAAAGATTATGACGATCGTTCTACTGAAGGTGGTGGAGATCAACATTCACCTAATTGGGTTTTAAAAGGTGATGCATTGAACGCTCACTCAACAAATCTTAGAAATGATTTAAATAATGTAGTAGAGCATTTTAATAAAAGAAAATCGTTAAATACCGCTTTGCCTATGGTTGTATGTACATCAATAAATGAAAAGGCAATTGCTAAATCGCATAGAAGTAGTATAGCATCGCTATATGCTACCAGCAACGAAAGTAATGTTTTAGGTTTTTCGGGTAATAGAAGTTTGTTATCTCTTGTTTATGATGAGAATGTTTTTAATCATATAGATGTCACTTTATCTGATACAAACAATCAAGCAAAATTAATTTCATCTGTTACGAGTATAGAACCGTTCTATCCTTTTACAAGCAAATATGAAGATGAAAGCGAATTTTATAAGGTTAGACTAATTAACTATAATAATTATGACTTGAATAACGTGGCCAAAATTGTTTTTGAACAGCAGTGCTCAAAAAACAACATAAGAATAGAACGAAAAACCAAGTTTACATCTGACATGATTATCTATAGAGTTTGTATAGATAGTTTGGAACAAATGAAATTGATTGAAGATTTTGAAGCTGTTTATTCGGTCGAAAAACTAGTGCCCATTGTCGCATCTTTAGATGCCTTTGATGACGCATGTCCACTTTCGCCCAAAACGCCAGACGAAGCTACGGATTATCCAATTGTTGGTGTTTTAGATACCGGCATTTCCAACAATAAATTTCTCAAAACGTGGAAAACACCCAATTCTCACGAAAACTATCCTCAACAATATCAAGATAATTCTCATGGTACATTTGTAGCCGGTATAATTGAATATGGAGATGAGTTAAATGGAACATCAAACACTTCTCTAAAAGGCGTCAAACTGTTTGATGCCACTGTATATCCCGACATAAAAAAAGAAACTATATATGTAGACGATTTAATTGAACATATTCGTGAAGCTGTTGAAAAAAACAACAATATAAAAATTTGGAATTTATCTTTAGGTACTGCTGAAGAGTCATCATTAGACGAATTTTCAGATTTTGGAATGGCACTAGACAGTATTCAAGATGAAAATAATGTTCTAATAATTAAATCAGCAGGAAACTGCACAAATTTCACCAAAAATTTACCTAAGAGCAGAATAGCGAAATCTGCAGACTCTGTTCGTTCTCTTGTCGTTGGTTCTATCGCAGAAACCCAAGGGATATACGACTATTCTGAGCCTAACACACCGTCACCTTTTACAAGAGTTGGACCTGGCCCCAGCAATATCATTAAACCGGATTTGGTTTTCTATGGTGGAAACGCTGGGGTATATGGCGGAAGAATTCAAAAAACAGGTGTACCTTCTTTTAGTATTGGTGGTGATGTAGTGTATGATGCAGGCACTAGTTTTTCTACACCTTGGGTTACAAGGATGGCTGCAGAAATATCTTATCTAATGGATGAAGAATTTGATCCACTTTTAATAAAAGCATTATTAATACATAATGCCAAATATCCTGCTGGTTGTGGTCTCAATATGGCTGACAAAATTGGTCAAATGGGTTTCGGCAAACCTTCGAGTGTGAACGATATGCTCTTTAATTCCTCTGATGAGATTACTTTGATTCTCAGGGATACTCTAGACAAAGGAAGCTTTATTGAAATGTTTGATTTCCCTTATCCTGATAGTCTAGTTGATGAAAATGGGTATTTTAGTGGACAAATAATAGTTACACTGGTGACCAAATCTATTTTAGACGATAAACAAGCGGGTGAATACTGTCAATCTAATATTGATATCTTTTTTGGTACTTATCAAAGCGAAAAAGATAGAGATATCACAAAACCTATGATTAAAAATCCAAAAGGAATCGATGAAGCAAAAAATTTGCTGTTAGATAATTGTTATAGTACTAGAGCTAAAGGAACATATCCACAAAACGGATTTGAGAGAGAATGCACTTTGGTTAAATACGGAAAGAAATTTCATCCAACTAAAAAATATGCTGTAGATTTAAGTGATGTAACACCGTCTAATAAAAAACGTTATCTAGGTAAGGACAGAAAATGGTATCTTAAGATAGAAGGCCTTTTCAGAGATTTTATCGAGCAAGATGCTATTAATAAGAATTACCAGCTTTCACAAGAATACTGTATGTTGCTTACCATTCGAGATCCACAAGGTAAAGCTTCTGTATACGATGAAGTGACTCAACAACTTGACATCAAAAACTTTGTACATCACAATATCAATCTTAGGAATGTTATCCAAATCGAAGAAAATGAATAATACTGTTTCATAATATATTTATGAATAGGTATGATTTTATCAAGAATCATAGAGTTCTATTAAGTTAATTATTGTGAAAATAGTGCGACATTGGTCTTAGCGACCAAGGGATTTGTGTATACAAATCCGTATGTTAGGTAGCCCCCTAATACCCTAAAGAAAAAATCAGGCACAATAGGAGCTGAATCCTATTGCGCCTGATAACTTTATTTAAAGTATTTATATTGTATAAATCAACTCATGATTGACAATCTCTCTTGCCATTGCTTCAATGTTATTCATTCGGGCAACCCATTCCATTTGGTTTTCTGCTTTCAGCTTTTCTGTGACTACTTCATTAACTTTTATCTGTTCTACCAGCCGAGAGAACATATCTGCTGCTTGTTCATCAACCTCTGCAAGATGAGCCCATAGTGTTCCTGACATAAGCATAATGTTAAACTGTACTTGTTTGTGGTGCATTAGATAATCTTTACGCTTCAATCCCCACACACCGAGTGGTTTGTTTGCTTCGGCAGGTAATGTGATATTAGGAAATCTGTAATCACCAACCATTCTGTATGTGCCGCCGGTCTGTTCAAATGATGATTTATTCATAATTATAACTTCCTTTCAATCAGTAACAAAAGTGTCGTATGCAAATTTAGCACCGAGTCTGAAACCTGCTATAAAGCTATCGGCATTACTTATACAAAGTAACTCGCTGGTTCGACTTGCATATTTCACGAATAGTGCTTTTTCTTCCTCGGTTAATTTTGATGTCAGCTGTTCTTCGGTTTGCAACAGTGCATCCAACTTCTTCTTGATTTCCGCTTTCAGTTCTGTTATACTTTCTTGGGGTTCAATATTTCCGTAATAAAAATCTTCAATAAAATGTGACATAACAATCTCCTTGTAATTAAGTTGTTATTTTTAGCAAAAGTACAGGTGTAGAATATGTATGTTACTGCCGATAAACAGTTATTTTATTGAATCCGTTATTAACAATCGTACCAAACAAGCAGCTCACGCTTTTGCGTGGGTTGCTTGTTTTTTTCGGTGCGAGGGATTTAGTTTCTCGCACTCTTTTTCTTTGCTTAAAACGCAAAAATGCCCTCCCGAAAATCGGGAAGACAAAACAAATTATTTATTTTGTTCATCAAGATATTTTTTCAGCTCCACCGGAAGCTTTCACTCGTTCAATCATACCTTCTTCATAAATATCGGAATACAAGAAATCTCTTACCTCAACACAGCCTTCTTTTTTTGTGCCGTTCTCATCTTTCGGATATTCAAGAACTAAATCCATAGCATAAAACTTCACATCGGCATCGTCGAAAATCTTTTTAATTTCAAGAATCAACTCTGCCAAACGTTCATAAGAAACGTTCTCATCATTAATATAGATAGTGAGTTTGCCTGCCTTAGCACCAAGCTCGTTTACGTTGTATTCTCCGTCAAGCGTTAAATCTTCAATGAGCATTGCATAATCGGGTACAAAAGGATCGTTTGAATGCTCCATTGAGACAAACTCTATACCTCCGAATCCCATATCTACGGCATACGGAAACGATTGGCTGTCTAAAATTCCATCTACCTTTTCTCCGTATTCGTTCCCGAGTCTTACCGAAGTGTTCCAGCCTGTCAGAACATCGCTCTCATATTTATCGGTTTTTAATTTACCGTACATATCAATCACTAAAGTAAAATGACTGTCTGTACTGCTTGGAGATTGAATAAATGCGTGGTAATATCCGTCTTTAAAATCATAGATAACTTTTTCAATTTCAAAATCTTTGTCGCTGTATTTTTCTACAAGGTGTTTTTCAGCCGTGTTGGTTACAATGTGTTTTGATATCGGATTTCCGACAAAAACATTTACAGTAACACAAATACCAATAACAAGTGCAATCGAAATAATAACCGCAACAGCCTTCAGTATTTTTTTCTTCATTACCTATTACTCCTTTCCGAGAACAAGCCGTAAACCCTCACGGTATCACCGCCCGCTTATTCTGTTGCAATATCTTTTATACTTAACGAAATATACTTTTCAAGAACATCATTTAAGGTTGTTTTATCTTCTGATAACAAATAAAATTATATCATATAGATATGAGTTTTTCAACAAAAGAAAATTGCTGATACTTCTTTGCTTTTTACGGAATAGTCCAAGCATCGGAAAAAATGTCCGATGCTTTTTGTTTTAACCGCGGATTCAAATGACCGAGCCCGCATATATTACCTTGGGGTGATATATATGAAAAGATCATTGAAGCTATGGCAAATCAGCGGGTTTATATTCACGGGTATTGCGGGAGTCCTTCTGCATTTTCTTTATGACTTAACAAGAGGCAGTGTAATCGTCGCACCGTTTTCGGCAGTAAACGAGTCAATATGGGAGCATATGAAGCTGCTTTTCTTCTCGATGTTTATATTTGCTTTGATTGAGTATAAATACATCGGCAAAGATTACGAAAACTTCCTGTGTGCCAAACTCGCAGGCATACTGACGGGCTTACTTCTGATTCCCGTATTATTCTATACCTATACAGGCATGCTGGGCGTTACCGCAGACTGGTTTAATATTTTAATTTTCTTTATCGCATCAGGTGTGTCTTATTATCTTGAAACCCTGCTGTTAAAAAACGGGACTATGCTTTGCAAAACACCTCAGCTCGCTTTTGTTTTACTGTGCCTTATTGCATTGCTTTTTGTTGTTTTTACTTTCGTTCAGCCCGAAATACCGCTGTTTATGGATATGTCAACAGGCAATTACGGTATATAACTTGCTTTTTTATTTCTTTACTGTATAATAAAAGCAGATACGAAACCGAAAGGGATTTATAATATGAAAAGCAAATCCACACTTGTTTTTACAGGCGACATAGGCTTTGACAGATATATGTATGGCAAATGGGATGACAGTGAGCTTATTTCGGACGAAATACTCGCTTTCCTTCACAGTGCAGACCACGTTATTGCAAACGTTGAAGGCCCCGTTGCGGTTGCCGAGCAAAACACAACAACCGAGGGTGCACAGCAATTGCTTCACACTATCGACCCGAAGGCTGTAAAAGTGCTCAATAATATGCACGCCGATATATGGAATATCTGCAACAACCACATTATGGATGCAGGCGAATACGGAATCAGAAGTACGCTTGAAATCGCCGCAGAAAATGCAGTTCAGACAATCGGTGCAGGTATGGACATATACGAGGCGAGAAAGCCGGTTATTCTTGATGAAGCCGGCGGAATCGGAATGTTCGGCGTAGGTTACCAGCGTGCGTGCCGCAAGGCAGACGAAAACAAGGCAGGCTGTTACAGCTGGAGCGACCTTGATGAAATCCGTAACACAATAAGCGAAATCAAAAAGGCCTGCCGTTGGTGCATCGTAGTCGCACACGCAGGAGAAGAGTTTACGCCCCTGCCCTCACCTTATACACGTGAGCGTTACCGTCTGTATCTTGAAATGGGTGCTGACATTGTTGTAAGTCACCATCCGCACGTGCCGATGAATTACGAAACAGTCGGCGACAAGGTTATTTTCTATTCTCTCGGCAATTTTATCTTTGATACCGATTATCAGCGTTCACAGTTCAATACCGAATTCGGTCTGCTTGTAAAGCTTAACTTCACCGAAACCGATTTCACCTGGGAGCCTATGGGACTTAAAATTCTCCGAGGTCCCGAGCACATTGTAAAAGCACCTCTGCCGAGGATTTTCACCGACGTGCAGGAGGATGAATTCAATCTTCTCTCCCCTCTCTCTGCAAAAATGCACATAGCCGCTACAAAGAGGCAGATGACATATCTCAACCCCACTCGCTTCAAGGATGCAACCGATGAGGAATGGGCAGATCACTTTGCAGAGCCGCTCAGAACAGGCCGTGTACCGGGTGAAACGCTCGATTTTTTCATTCTCTGTCCGCTTGCCGAAAAAGCAGAAAGCAACGAATGGCAGAAAAGCAAGCTTGAGGATGTAAAACAGTATATTTTAGAGCAGATGTAAAAAAGAGCTTGTATCATAATGATACAAGCTCTTTTTGTTATTCAACCGGTTTAACATCAAAATCTACAACACTTTGAAAATCTTCAAATTCTATTTCAGGAATTTCAGATTTCTCCGCTATTGCAGCTTTCATACGCTTTATAATTGCAGGTGCAAAATACAATCCGCAAGTCATCAAACCTCCAAAAACTTCAAGCGCTATCTTTGCAACATTTTCTCGGTTTTCCATTATCATTTCTGAACAGTCTTTTTTTGCCTTTGCTTCACTTTCAGCAAGCTCCTTCAACTTTTCAAGTTTTTCATCGTCGGTATACTTATTGCTGTTCACAATAATCTCACGCATTTGTACATAAGTATCACTCACACCTTCGTTAAGATTATTAACACCCTCAGCGTAAGCATTTGGGTCGCTTGCATCCGCTACTTTTTGCGTTAAATCAGTTACATTATTAAACATTTCAAGAGCTAGCTTTACCAACTGAATATTCATACCAGAACCTGCTTTCTGTCCTTTTGCCTTTGCCTGCTTTGAATTTGACTTTTGGAGACTTGTTTTTTTATTCATTGTATAGCCTTCTTTTTAAATTTTGACCTCTTAATGTTATACAACTTTAGTGCCGCAGCCTGAGCAGAAATTGTCTCCTACTCTGAGCTGTTTGCCGCAGTTGGAGCAAAATACAGCTCCGCCTTCGGGAGCAGGCTGTGCAGGTGCAGCAACAGGTGCAGGAGCTGCAGGCTGTGCAGGAACTGCGGACTTTTCAGGCAACGGATTTATGTAGTTGCCGTCTGCATCTATTGCGTAATGCTCGCTGTGCCTTACGGGACGTTTGCATTGCGGGCAATAAACAAAACCGTCTGCAAACCAAGGGCGGAAATCAAGTGAATAGTCCGTATACCTCATTACCGTTTTGCATCCGTCGCATGTTGCCTGATAAGTAAGTCCGCTGTGCCATGTTGCTCTTTTAAATCCCATTTTTCGTCATCCTTTCTGTGTATAATTTATCATTTTAAAATTACTATTGTTACGCCTGTCTCGCCTTCGCCGTAAACGCCGAGGCGGAAAGACTTTACAAAACTGCATTTGCGAAGATAATTATGTGTTGCCGCGCGGAGTGCACCTGTACCCTTACCGTGGATTATCGTAAACTCACTAAGTCCCGTACGTAATCCGCTGTCAATAAAGCGGTCTATCTCAATCAGTGCATCATCTACCATCATACCGCGAAGGTCAAGCCTTGTCTCTGCGGCAAGTGTACCTCTGCCCTCCAGGCTATCGCCCTTTTTACGCGGTGCGTTGGACTGCGGCTGTTTCTGTTTTTCATTGAGCAAACGAATATTTTCAATCTTGACACGCATCTTTGCCGTGCCTGCCATTACCTGCACATTATTTCCCTTTTCAAGCGTAAGCACGGTCGCCTGCTTATTGATACCGACAATGAGCACGTTGTCGCCGACCTTAAGCGGTCTGGGAAGTACGTACTCGCCGTCATCTTCATAGCCTTCAATCGGGTCAGCGGCTTCATCCATAGCCTCTACGCCCTTCTTTATCGTTGCTCTTGCACGGCGCGCAAGCTCAGCCATATCCTTGGCTTTATCTTTTTCTTTTTTCAGCTTTTCAATTTCACCCAGCAGTGCATAAGCCTCACGCTTTGCCTGCTCAACTATGCGTATTGCCTGCGACTTTGCATCATCAATTTCTTTCTGACGCTGTTGCTCAACCTTAGCCTTTTTCTCTTCTGCTTCAAGACGCATTTTCTCCGCAAGACGTGTCTGCTCAAGAGCTTCCTGCTTCTCGCTTTCAAGAGCCTTTCTGCTCTTTTCAAGGCTTTCTATAACGTCCTCAAACTGAGAGTTTTCGGCAGAAACAAGCTCTGCCGCACGTGCGACTATATCCTTATCCATACCGAGCCGCTCAGATATTGCAAAAGCATTTGACCTGCCCGGCATACCTATCAGCAGACGGTATGTCGGTCTGAGCGTTGCAACGTCAAATTCACAGCAACCGTTTTCTACTCTCTCAGTCTGCAGTGCATACGCCTTAAGTTCTGCATAGTGGGTTGTTGCGGCAATCTTTGCACCCTTGAGTGCAAGCGATTCGAGTATCGCCATTGCAAGTGCCGCACCCTCAACGGGGTCTGTACCTGCACCGAGCTCGTCTATAAGCACAAGGCTTCTGTCATCGGCAACAGACAGAATATCTATTATGTTCACCATATGTGCCGAGAAGGTAGACAGCGACTGCTCAATGGACTGCTCATCGCCTATATCTGCAAGAATTTTATCAAAAACCGATATTTCACTCAGCTCACTTACGGGTATCATAAGACCGCACGAAGCCATTACGCTGAGCAAGCCTACAGTTTTGATTGAAACCGTCTTACCGCCGGTATTCGGACCGGTTATAACAAGCGTATCAAAATCTTTGCCGAGGCTGATATTTATCGGCACGGCTTTTTTCTTATCAAGCAACGGATGGCGTGCATTCTTAAGTTCAATTTTACCCTCGTCATTGAGTGACGGAGAAGCCGCATTCATACTGTATGCAAGCTGTGCCTTTGCGAATATTACATTTATCTCAACCGCACACTCAAAGCTGCTCTTGATGCTTGCGGCAAAGCTGCCCGCCTCAACTGAAAGAGCAGAAAGTATACGTTCAATTTCATCACGCTCTTTTGAAAGCAGAACTTTTATTTCGTTATTTGCTTCAACTACGGCAACAGGCTCAATAAACACCGTTGCACCGCTCGCAGAGGTATCGTGTACAAGTCCGGGCATCGCACCTCTGTGCTCATTTTTTACGGGCAATACGTATCTGCCGTTACGCATCGTTACAATGCTCTCCTGCAGTATATCCTTATACTTTGAAGAGCGTGTCATTTTGTCGAGCTGTTCACGCACCTTCGACTCCTGCATACGGATTTTGCGGCGTATTGATGCAAGTTCAGGCGAAGCATTATCAGACATCTCTTCATCGGTAATTATCGCCGTGGTAATTGCATCCTCAAGATACTTATTGGGTGTAAGTGCACCGAAGAACACGTCCAGACAGCTTTCAACGCCTGCGTTAGTGCTTCTCCACTGTACGAGTGAGCGTATAACACGCAGGGTTTCGGCAATATCGAGCAGCTCACGCATCGAGAGCGTAGAGCCTGCATCCGCACGGCGAAGTGCATTATTGACATTTTTCATACCGCCAAACGCAGGACCGCCAAAGCGTGCAAGGAGCATATGAGCATCCTTTGTCTGATTCATAAGCGCCTGCGCTTCATCAAGCCTATGCACGGGTCTGAGTGCAAGAGCAAGCTCACGGCTATCCTCACAGCAGGTGTGTTCAACAAGCCGATCAAGTATTTTATCAAATTCAAGTGCAAGCAAATGCTTATTCACTGCAAAATCAACCTTTCATTTTTTTAGTAAATCTTCCGAGCAGACGCTTTGCGGAAGAATACAGATATATAAATTCTTCTGTTTTTCTGAACCTGACCCAGAAAACAACGTTGGGCACAACCGCACACAGTACAGCACGCACTAAGAAAAGCACTATATCGCCGCAGCGTGCACCGAGCGGAAGTGTCAGATAGTATATAATTCCTCCGGGTATGCAGATACGTATAAGCGAAGCAAAATAACGTATATAATATTTTTTGGGCGAGATTCCGAAAGCTTCGCGGTGGACTAACCTTGCATCAAACCACCACGTAGTAAGAAACCTGCTTATAATGGTGCCGAGAAAAACGCCTGCCACACCAAGAGGCTTTACAAGAATTATCGACAGCGGTACGTTAAGTATTACACTCACAAGCGGTCTGTAACGGCCCTTCCAGAAAATACCGCAGGCATCTTTATAGGACAGCACCGCATTCTGCAGACCCTCTGTAAGAAAATTGAGCACGATCATAAGCACCGTCAGCTCGTCAAAAAGCATATCTCTGCCCCATACGACAGCGATAAACGGATTAAAGAGATTCCACAGACAGATAGCACATACACCGTAAATCCAGAAATTGAGGAAATTCAGACATCGGAATATAAATTCGCTCTTCGCTTTATCCTCGCCTGCAAACAGATTTCCTATACTTGCGGTAAAAGCAGAAAAAATATTTTTCACAAGCTGAGTAACCGCCGTAATTATAAGTGCATAGTTGGAATGTAAGCCGACAACAATCATACTTATACGGTTTGCGATAATCAGATTGTCCGTTGAAGACAGAACCGTAAGGCTTATTCTGCTAAGCGCAAGAGCAAACAGATTTTTAAAAAAAGCCTTGCGTTCCTGCTTTTCAAGCTTTTCCTTTTTCAGCTTTGAAAGATACGGATACCTCCTGTTTACAATGATAGCGCATATAAGACTCTTTGATATATTTCCCACAGTCTGCACGATCATATAGGCAATGTAAGATCTGAATACTATAAGTACGACCGTACGCATTGCAATCGTAAGAACAGAAGCAATATTACCTATAACGTTGACAACGTATTTTTTCTGGTCAGCCTGAAGTATCGCACTTTTATATGCAAAAAAGAAATATGAGAAAGCACTGTCTGCAATATACAGTGCATATACAAAATCAACGTTTACGAGATCCGTAGTACCTTTCATAAAGTAAGGCAGGAATGGGTGAAAAGCAACACCGAAAACAAGAATCGAAACACCTACGACACGGTAGGCATTTTTGAGCAGATTCATTGTAGCCGCAATCTTTTTCGTATCATTTTCAGCCAAAGGCTTATAAAGAGCATAACAGATTGCAGTACCTATACCAAGCTCGCCTATGCTTAGAATCGTTATAACGCTCGTGAAAAGACCGCTTATGCCGAGAAACTCAACACCGATGGTGTTAAGCAGAACAATGCGGTTTATAAACTGGAGCAGAAAGGTAAGCGCCTGACCGCCCACACCCGTTACGGCAGACTTAAGACTGTTTATTGTACGGGTATTTTTTTCCATAAGCTGTCCGACACACTCCTTTCAATACTATTTTGAATATTTATTATAACATATTAAAAACAAAAATTCAAATAAAGTGCTCCGATATTTATCAAAAACACATTTTTCATACTCGGATACCCTTCATTAAAAACCGATTGCAAACCTTGTCATAAATTTTCATCCCGAATATTTGTAAAGCTCAATATCTTTACACTTAACAGTAAAAACTGCAATTACCATCTGCCTCATAATGCCTGATCCGCGTAATTTCAACGATTTTCCACAATCACTCGAAACCGGCATTTTAATATTTCAACCTGAAAGCTCTCAACTTAGTAAAGTAATATATCTTTACAAAGCCGTAAAACACCAAGTAAAAATTTTCGTCAAAGTTTTTTTCGACTTTTGCTGTTTTATATTGTTTTTTCTAAAACTTTGTATTATAATAATATACGTGTAATTTTGCACATCCCGGAAGGAGAAATAACCTTGAATACTACAGTCGAAAAAAGACGTGCGCTTATTATAAATGTCGCGTATTTCGCACTGATTATCGGTGCGTTCTATCTCTTTATGCGCTATGCCTTCTGGACGGTGTCGCCTTTTATTTTCGCTTTTTTCATAGCTATGCTTCTGCAAAAGCCCGTGTATGCCGTCACCAAGCGCACACACTTAAAAAAAGGCTTCGTATCATTTACGGCGGTGTTTTTTATCGCGGCACTGCTTGCAGGGCTGGTAGCTCTTGCAGGCACCACCGTACTCACCGAGCTCAAAGGCTTTGCCTCCAAGCTCACCGAAACCTTTAAAAGCATACCCGAATTTATCGCCGGTGCCGAAGCATGGGTGCTCGGTCTGCTTGAGCCTTTACCTGATGCAATCGAAGGCTCTCTTTCTGCCTCTGTAAATGATTTCACAGAAAATCTTCTGTCTGCTTTTTCTCAGCACGGAGAGGATTTCGCCACACCCGGTAAAGCACCTGCAATGCAGTTTGACTTTTCAACCCTGATTACTCCGCTGTCAGGTGTTATATCTACGGCAAGCAAACTACCCGCTTTCCTTATATCAATAATTATATTCTTTATCGCCACCTGCTTTATAACAGCAGATTATGACAGAATAGTTAATTTTATCAAGAGACAGCTTCCCGAGGACAAGCGTGCGGCACTCACAAAAACAAAAGCGCTCACTCTTTCCACACTCGGCAAAATGGTAAAGGCATACTGCCTCATTATCTGTATCACATTTACCGAAATACTCATAGGTCTTACAGCACTCAACCTGCTCGGCTTCTATTCGGGCAGTTACAGAGTTGTTATTTCTCTGTGCATTGCCGTAGTTGATATATTCCCCATCCTCGGTTCAGGCACGGTTCTTATCCCGTGGGGAATAATCTCTCTGCTCAGAGGAAACATCGGTCTCGGTGTCGGACTGCTTGTGCTCTACGTCATAATAACCGTACTGCGTCAGTATATTGAGCCTAAACTTGTTGCAGGTCAGCTCGGCCTGCCGCCTGCCGCAACACTTGTTGCAATGTATCTCGGTCTCAAAATTTTCGGTATCCCCGGTATCTTTATGCTACCGTTGATAATAACCATCTTAAAAGTACTCAACGACGACGGTATTATCCACATCTGGAAGCCTTCACGTGCAGGCTCTGCCGAAGGTACGTCGTCTGTTGAGCTCAGAATCCCGAAACTTAAAACGAAAAAGAACACGAAAGGAAGAAAAACAAAATGAGCAAAATCATTGAGGTCAAAGGGCTTGAAAAATCCTACGGCCGCAACCAGGTTCTCCGCGGTGTTGACCTGAGCTACGAAGAAGGCCAGGTCATAGGCCTTCTCGGTCCCAATGGCTGCGGTAAAACCTCGCTTATCAAAATCCTCACAGGTCTCATCCACGATTACCAAGGCACCGTACTTATCGACGGTCAGGCACCCGGCGTGTACACAAAATCCATCACCGCCTACCTGCCCGAGCGTACTTATCTTCCCGAATGGATGAAGGCAAAAGACGCAATCAGCTATTTCGATGATTTCTTCACCGATTTCGATAAAGTAAAGGCAACCGAAATGCTCAACCGTTTCCGCCTCGACCCCAACCAGAAAATCAAAACTATGTCCAAGGGTATGCAGGAAAAGCTTCAGCTTCTCATCGTTATGAGCCGTGCTTCAAAGCTCTACTGTCTTGATGAGCCCCTCGGCGGTGTTGACCCTGCAACACGAAGTGCTATCCTCGACGTAATTATGAATAACTACGCCGAAAAATCCACAGTACTTATCTCAACACACCTTATCAATGATGTTGAGCGTATATTCAACTCTGTCCTTATGATAGGTGAAGGCAGAGTCAAACTCGATGCCAGTATGGATAAAATACGTAACGGCGACAAGAGTGTAGAAGAAATTTTCAAGGAGGTGTTCAGCTTTGGTTGGTAAGCTTATAAAGAACGAACTCAAAGCGGGACTTCATTCGGTTGCTCCCATCTATATCGCAACTGCAGCAGTAGTTGCAATCCTCGCAATTTCATTCCTTTTCGAAATAGTATGGCTTGCGGCAATAGCTCTTATCGCCGTTGTCCTCGTAGGCTTCGGCATTCTTGCCGTAACGATCATTTCAGTTATCAATAATTTCAACAAATCAATGTTCCGTGACCAGGGCTATCTTACGTTCACCCTGCCCGTCACAAGCGGTCAGCTCCTTTTCGCCAAAGCACTCTGTTCATTCATCTGGATTCTGCTCAGCTATATCGTGCTTATCGCATTATTTGCAGGCATCTATTTTTACGCTGCAGGTCAGGTAGACGAAAGTGAGCTTGCAACCTTAAAGATAATGCTTTCAATGATTGTAGAACTCCCCGATACTGCGACAATCATCGGTGTTATTTCTCTATTCGTTACTTACTTTTTCCTCAACATTGTCTTCCTTGTCTCCGAAATCTATTTTGCGGTTGCTCTTTCAAACGTACGTCCCTTCCAGAAAATGGGTTTCTTTTCAACTATCCTCATCTTCATGGGCACTTTCGCCACAACCTCAACCATAAGCACACTTCTCAAGGCTTACGTACCTCTTTCTCTCAAGATTTCCCTTGAGGGTGCACAGCTTCTGTTTGAGCCGATGTACAGCTCTTCGGGTATCGTATTCGGTTTTTCCGACGTTATCTTTATGGCAATTGCATCTGCGTTCTTCTTTGTTATGACCGCGTGGTTTATGAATCACAAAATTAACCTCAAATAAATCGGAGTTACTATGCATAGATATTTAAAAGCACTTATCTTTATCGCTCTTGCCGCAGCACTCTCGTCTTCATTCTGTGTCTCTGCCGCCGGCGTTTCAGAGCAGAGCATAAAATTCGCCGCATACTGTGAAACAACGCAGGAGATTGCCGAAGCTGTAGAGTCGGGTGCTGAGTTTGTATGCTTCGGAAGCACTCTCACCGCTCTCGAAGCATATGAAGCGACACAGGGCAAAGTCGCTCTCATAGCAGACGCCGAAAGCATTGAACAGGCTGAAAAGATTTATTCGGAAATTTCTATGCTGAGCATTAAAAACGTTAACGTATATTACAGAATCAGCGTCAGCGCAGGTAAAGCAACGGAATGGGCACAAAGCAAAGGCGTAAAACTCATAGGCTATTACAAGGGTAACATTTTCCCGATTGCCGTTTCCGCAATAAGCAAATATGCAAAATTTGCAGACGGTGCAATAATCCAGATGCAGACCAACAACCAGGACGGTGTTATCCTTCACAACTCCGTTACTTCCGGTTTTACAAAACACGGTGCTATCGGTATGTTTTCTTTTGTCGATTCCACACGCAGCGCAAAGCGTACAGACTCCGCACGAAGCTGGGATGACCTTATTTCAAGAGGCTATACGTTAATCGAAACCGCCTACCCTGCCGATTTTGCAGAGTATCTCAAAAACAATACAGCAGAGAGACAAAAGCTTGAAGCAAGCGTAAATACAGCTCTTGCCACAAGTACGCAAGGTTGCCCTCCCAACAGAGTAAAAACATACCAATCCGCTCTTGAGGATGCTTCCGACCTGCTTTCCGACGGCTCATCCGCAACGTATGCAATGGCAGATGCACGCACAGCGCTTGACGAAGCCGTAAAGAACATAAAAATTCCCGATGGTTCCAAAATCCAGGGCGATCTCAAATTCACTCCCGGCAGAATTGCCTGGGCTCTTTTCGGTATCGCCCTCGTACTCAGCTGGCAGATATTCTTCCGCAAGCGTTGGGCTAAAAACTGATATAACAAATTAATATAAGGAGAGGATATTATGACTGACAGGACATACGCTATACCGCGAGCTGCTTCACCGGAAGAAGTCGGCGTTTCTTCAGCAGCAATTGCAGGTTTTATTCGCGACTGCGAAGAAAACGGTATCGAAAATCATTCGTTCATGGTTATCCGCCACGGCAAAGTTGCTTACGAAGCATGGCGCAAGCCCTATTCGGCAGATATTCCTCACACTATGTATTCTGTAAGCAAAAGCATAATCGCCATTGCGGCAGGCTTTGCTGTAAGCGAAGGCTTAATTACAACGGATACCAGGCTTGTTGATGTATTCCCCGAATACCGACCCGAAAAACCCGATGAAGCACTTGAAGCAATAACGCTTCATTCTCTTATGACAATGACCGCGGGCAAAAATGTCAGCCTGCTTGCAGACAAAACCTCCAAGCATTGGGTACGCGATTTTGTTGAAACAAAGCAAAGCTATTTTCCCGGCAAGAGCTGGAGCTATATCAGCGAAAACACATACTGTGTTGCCGCCATGCTCTCAAGACTCAGCGGTATGACTGTCACGGAATATCTCAAGCCGAGGCTTTATGAGCCGCTCGGCATAACAAGCCACCAATGGGAACGCGACACATCCGGCATTGAGGTCGGCGGCTGGGGCCTTTTCCTTAAAACCGAGGATCTGGCAAAAATTGCACTGTGCTGCCTCAACGGCGGTAAATTCAACGGCAAGCAGATAATCCCGAGAGAATGGATAGCCCTTGCAGCCTCAAATCATACAGAAGGAATAGAAAATTCGCCCGAAGCCGGCTACGGTTATTTCATCTGGCGATGTGATTGTGATGAAAGCACCTACCGATTTGACGGTATGTTTTCACAGTTTGCAATTATGTTCGAAAAGTATGATGCCGTTGTTGTAATGACCGACAACGAAATAAATGAGGCTAAAACTCTCGCCTGCTTCTGGCAGCATTTTCCCGAGGCTTTTTTCGACGGTGAAGCACCCAAGGCTGTAGATATTCCCGCTTTTTCGGTATTGGATGAGGTCAAGCTCGGCACACGTCAGACCGACCTTGAAGAACATATTTCCCAAAAAACCATCAAGCTTTCAAATAACCCTATTGTTTCTCTCTCGGGTTATCCGCTGAGTGTACTCACCTTCCCCGCTGTCTATATGTCTGCTGACAAAGCAGGACCGATGGACAATATCAAGCTTAAGTTTTACGAAGATGAATGCACAATGTACTGGACAGAGGGCGATGAGAGCAACATCATTCACATCGGCCTTGACGGTATTCCGAGAAAAAGCAGAATTACTCTCGGAAAGCTTAAATATACGACAAGCTCAACTGCGGCTTGGCTCGATAAAAATGTGCTTGAGATACGTATAAGACCTCTGGAGACCGTTTGCCAGCGAGTCCTTCGCTTTACCTTCAAGGGCAACTCAGTGACACTTGAGCCTTCATCTATGCCTCACCTCAGCTATCTGTCAGAAGAGCTCGAGCCTACTGTGCAGAATATGATGTCCGGGCAAGCACCTCACGCAATGATAAGACTGGTGTTTCTTAACGCATATAAGCTTCTTGATGCCGCACACCATGGCAAGCTGATATAAGCCGCCAATATAGAGAAAGGGCAGACAATGACTCCTGTAATTAGGTTTGCTTGTATACTGCTTATTGCAGTTGAAATTATCTTTATTCCGCTATATCTGAAAAAAATGTGGCCTACCAAAAACTGGCATTCACTCGGCTACAAAATGATATGTGCAACCGCCTACGTTGCCCTTGCGGCTTTGGTAACCGGCTCAACCGGTGGAGCGAATTGGTATTCTCTGCCTATGCTCATAGGCTTTGCCGCATCGTGGCTGGGCGACCTGATGCTTCATATACCCAAGCCCACCAAGGTTTTCTTTGGCACAGGCATGGTATTTTTTGCCGTCGCTCATATCTTCTACTGCCTTGCATATATCGGTGTACAGCGTTCATATTTCCCCACTGTCAAAACGGTTTCCCTGTGGGAAATCCTGACAGCAGTTATAATAGTAGCTGCATATCTGGCTGTATGCCTTATCAAAAAAGTCAGCTTCGGCTCTATGCTCCTTCCTTGCGCGATTTACGGTATATTCGTAACAATAATGATGATAAAATCATCATTGCTGAGTATAAGGCTGCTTGAACAAGACGTTAACGGTATGACCGTACCTGCTGTACTGCTGCTCATAGGCGGCATAAGCTTTTTCCTGTCAGACGGCTCACTTGCACTTATCTCTTTTGACACACGTTACAAAAAATTCAGACTCAAAGTTTTTAACATAGTTACATACTTCGGTGCACAGATCTGTCTTGCGCTGTCAATACTTTATTTTGTATAAATTTATCCGGGAGGATTTTAAAATTATGGGACCTATAGGAACAATTCTGCTTTGCGTACTCGGTCTGATTGTCGCATTGATTGCCGTTGCCGCAATCAGAGCTGTTATGCTTAAAGCAAAACCCAACACAAGTGCACCCGCAATCAACCCTACTGAAGCAGAAGCACTTGACTACGCTGAAAAGCTCAGCGAAATGATTAAAGTGCCCACTATTTCATTAAGAGGCAACACCGATCTTTCGCAGTTTTACAAACTTCACGAGGTTATGAAGCAAAACTTCCCGCTCATATTCGAAAAGCTCGAATGCACGGAAATCGAAGGCAATCTCCTTTTCCGTTGGCCCGGTAAAGACCCCAAGCGTAACGGTCTGCTTCTTATGGGTCACCAGGACGTTGTTACAGCAGATGAGCCCACATGGACAAGAGATCCATTCTCGGGTGAAATAGCCGACGGCAACATCCACGGAAGAGGCTCAATGGACTGTAAGTCTACCGTATTTTCAGAATTTCAGGCTATCGAAGAGCTCCTTGCAGAGGGCTATGAGCCGCCTTGCGATGTCTACCTTGCAACAGCTGTTGACGAAGAGATTTCGGGCGGCGGTGCTCCGATGCTCGTAGATTATCTCAAGTCAAAGGGTGTACACCTTGACGTGGCAATGGACGAAGGCGGTGCTATCCTAAAGGGTCAGCTTCCTACAATGGACGGCTGGTGTGCCGCAATCGGTATACTTGAAAAAGGCTATATCGATGTCAAAATCAAGGCTAAGGGCAAGGGCGGTCACTCCTCGACACCTCCCAAAAACACACCTATGACAAGACTTGCAAAATTCGTTGCCGATATAGAAAACGACCAACCCTTCAAGGCAGAGATCTCAGGCCCTGTTTATGCAATGCTAAAAGAGGCAGCTCCCTACCTCGGCTTCCCGCTGAGAATGGTGCTCGGCAATATGTGGCTGTTCAAGGGTCTGCTTACCAAAGTGCTTCCCGTTGTAAGCCCTATGTGCAAGGCTTTTGTTAAAACGACATTTGCCTGCACAATGGCAGAAGGCTCACAGACACCCAACGTTATTCCTACCGAGGCTTACGTAGTCTGCAACCTCCGTCCCTCACCCCACCAGAATGCAGAAGCTTCACTTGCCGTACTTCAGAAATATGCTGATAAGTACGACCTCGAGCTTGAGGTAATTCACGCAAGAAGCGCTTCAAACTGTGTTGACTACAAGGGTGAAGAATTCAAGTACCTCACCAAGTGTATCAACGAGTGTTATCCCGATGCAGGTGTTATCCCCTACCTTATGACAGGCGGTACAGACTGCCGTCATTATGAAGCAATCGCCGACAACTGCCTGCGCTTCTGCCCGATTAAAATGAGTAACGAACAGCTTGCCGCTATGCATGCCGCTAACGAAAGCATAGGCGTAAACGAAGTTGCCCACTGCGTAAAATTCTATAAGCACTACATCAAAAACCACAAATAAAAATTAACAGCCGTATCTGTTGCAGATACGGCTGTATTTTTATTCACTTCTCAGTGCTTTTACAGGGTCTTTTTTTGCGGCTACACGGGCAGGAATAAATCCTGCAACAAGTGTCAACACAACGCTGATACCAATCAGTATTACTCCGCCTATAAAAGGCAGTGACGTAAGATTCTGGATACCCGCGAGTGAATTCACTATAGCGTTTATCGGTATTATCAGCACAAGAGTTGAGAGTATACCTATCACGCCCGATGTCAGGCCAACGATGATAGTTTCGCTGTTGAACACGCGCGAAATATCTCTTTTCGATGCACCGATTGAACGCAGAATACCGATTTCCTTCGTGCGTTCAAGCACGGAAATATAGGTAATAATACCTATCATTATAGACGAAACAACCAGAGATATTGCAACGAAAGCAACAAGTGCATATGTGACAATGTCAATAACCTGAGTAACCGAGCTCATAATAAGGTTGACATAATCGGTATAGGTTATCGTACCCTCTTCCTTGCCGTCACTTATCTGCTTTGCATTATAATCATCTATGATTTTGACAAGCTGTTCTTTCGCCTCAAAGTTCATCGGATACAGCTCAATACTTGTCGGCGTTGCAACGTCAGCTGCACCGAGTATATAAAGATTCTCTTCATAACTTGAATACGAGAATTTCTCTTTTTCCTCCTCAGGCTTTTCGTTTACAGAAGGGCTTGTATTACTGTTTCCGTCAGGCTTTTGATGTGTGTCCTTAAGTTCTTCTTCACTTGGTATCTCAACCTGCTGATCACTCTCAACTGCAATTATTATCGCCGAAAGCAGCTGCAGCTTCATTTCCTTGTTCATCATCTGCAGATATGAATAAACCGTAGAGCTGTCGGTATCGGTACCCTCAAGCATCTCATCAAGGTACGCAATCAGCTTCTGTCTGTCAGATGCCGTACGGATATCCTTGAGCATAAGCTTTACAAATTCCGTCAGCTTTTCTTTTTCTTCGCCTTCAAATTTCTCTTCGATAAAAGCGTATATTTCTTCCTGAGTCATAACATCAATATCGCTGCTATTCGCAACAGGCATTACTTCAGGTGCTGTGCCTTTGTGAGCCGCAAACTCAACTGCAGGCAACGAAACAAGTGAAGATGTTGGTGCAACCTTTTCTTTTTCAGCTTCACTTTCAAACCTGAGACCGCTGAATACATCAACGTCGGGCTTTGCCTTCTGCTGTTTTACTATCTCGCTGTTATTTGCAATATTCATTGCGTACTCGGTAAGAGAGCTGAGGTATCCAACCGTACCGCCCTTTACTGTTGACTGAGCGTTAGGCTTAGGTCGTGCGATTGCGACAATTTTAATTTCCTGCGCCGCATCAACCGCTTTTTTCATATAAGCCTCATCGTCGCTCTTATCAACCCAGATGTTGCCGTCTTTCTGATAATAAGCTGTAGACGGTACAAACCTGAATGAAAGATTTAAAAACTCGTTGTAATCATAGCCTTCAAGCTTAATCGGCTCTGTGCTTTCCTGTGCATTATCACCCTTGCTCTGCTCAAGGCTGCTCACATCTGCAAGCCCGAGTGCATAAAGAGTCACGTCATCAATCTCGTTATTTTTATCAAGGAAAAGCACAAGCTCGTTGTGATTCTTCGGCCACTCGCCTGCAAGAATATCATACTGAGTGTTGAGCAGCTCAACATCACCTATAAGCTCTTCCCATACGTCAGTGTCAGCCGTAAGCCCCATCTCTTCAAGTGCGTCGTTAGGCTTTACCCTGGTCACACCGTTGCTCGTGTCACTTTTAAAAATCTGCAGGTCTACATCGTAGCCGTATTTGATATCCGTACAAAGCGGGTCGAAAGCCGCAGAGTTAAGCTCTATAAACGTCTTGAATCTTCCGAGGTCATTCTGCTGTGCCTTGAATTCAAGGTCAGCCACGGAATTCTCCAGCATCGGTCTTTTGTAAATCTTATCCTTATCGTGCTCGGCTATGTTCTGAGTTGAATTATTGACCGTACCGAGCAGCTGCATCAGATCAAAACTCTCAGCCTCAATTGTAATCGGATACGATGCAAGCGTGTCACGCTCAAGCGAGTTTATATAAGCCTGCATACCGTTTGAAAGTGACAGAATAAGTGCAATACCGATTATACCTATACTGCCTGCAAACGAGGTCAGCAGTGTTCTGCCCTTCTTTGTAAGCAGGTTATTGAAGCTAAGCGACAATGCAGTACCGAATCTCATTGAAGCCTTCGGCGACTTCTTCTTTTCTTTTCTGCCTCTCTTTTTCGGCGTTTCTTCAGCTTCCTTCTCTTCTGCTTCATCTGCAACGTACGGGTCAGAATCCTTGCGTATCTTGCCGTCCTTTATTCTGATTATGCGGCTGGCATATTCCTTGGCAAGCTTCGGATTATGCGTAACCATAATAACAAGCCTGTCCTTTGATATCTCGCGTATGAGCTCCATTATCTGTACGCTTGTTTTCGAGTCAAGTGCACCCGTAGGCTCATCTGCAAGCAGAATATCCGGGTCGTTTACAAGTGCACGTGCTATTGCAACCCGTTGCATTTGACCGCCCGACATCTGATTCGGCTTTTTATGGAGCTGGTCGCCAAGACCGACTTTTTTCAGCACCTCTTTTGCACGGCGGCGTCTTTCACCCTTGCTGACACCCGAAAGCGTCAACGCAAGCTCAACGTTTGCAAGCACACTCTGGTGCGGAATAAGATTGTAATTCTGAAACACAAATCCAACCGAATGGTTGCGGTATCCGTCCCAATCCTTATCGCTGTACATCTTTGTCGAGCGCGAGTTGATTATAAGGTCACCCGAATCGTAGCGGTCAAGTCCGCCGACAATATTGAGCAGCGTTGTTTTACCCGAGCCTGACGGACCGAGAATCGCAACAAACTCACTGTCACGGAAGCTGATGCTCACATCGTCAAGAGCATACATCTTACCGATGCCCGCTTTATATGACTTTTTTATATTTTTAAGTTCCAACATTTTCCATTCCTCCATGATTAGTATTATAAGACAGATAAACTCAAAGGTCAACCGGCACCGCCAAAATCGTTCTTTATTATAATAATCCCTTTACAATCCCGTCAGATACTTATATAATTAGTTTATATTCTTCGATTATAAACATAAAGGATGGAAAAATATGTTAAGACTAAAATGGAAATCAGTTGCAAAAATTGTTGCAACAATTCTCGCGGTATATCTGTGCATTCACTACTGGCCGAATATTTCAGGTCTGCTATCAAAGCTTCTTTCCGCAGCCGCACCTGTCGCAATCGGTCTTGCGGTAGCGTATGCGGTAAATATACTTATGAGCTTTTACGAGCGGCATTACTTCCCAAAAGCAAATAAAAAATCAGTGCTCAGGTCAAGACGCCCCGTATGTATGATCGGTGCACTTTTGACGTTGCTCGGTATAATCGCACTTGTAATCGGTCTTATCGCTCCCCAGCTTGTGAAATGTATAATAATGCTTATCAACGAGATACCTCCCGCAATCGAAAAACTCATTCCCAAGCTGGAGCAGATAGGCATCGTACCCGACGATATAATCACTTCGCTCTCAACAATCAACTGGAAGGACCGTATCGGTGACATCGTTACAGCTGTAACCTCAGGCCTCGGCGGTGCTTTTGACGTAGCTTACAGTGCCGTTTCCTCTGTTTTCACAGGTGTTGTAAATATCGTAATCGGTATCATTTTCGCCATATATCTTCTTATCGAAAAAGACAAGCTTATCTCTCAGTTCAAGCGTCTCTTAAAACGCTTGGTACCGGAGCAGAAGGCGCAAAAGTTCACGTATGTATGGGCTGAAATAAGCGACTGTTTCCACGATTTTATAGTAGGTCAGTGTACGGAGGCTGTTATCCTCGGTGTGTTGTGTATGCTCGGTATGTTTATTCTGCAGATTCCCTATGCACCTATGATAGGTGCGCTTATGGGCTTTACTGCTCTCATCCCTATCGTTGGCGGCCTTATCGGTGCAGGTATAGGTGCATTCCTTATTCTTATGGAATCACCTGTAAAAGCACTTATATTCATAATATTCGTAATCATCCTTCAGCAGATTGAGGGCAACCTCATTTATCCCAAGGTCGTCGGAAAATCTCTCGGTCTGCCGGGAATATGGGTGCTTGCAGCGGTTACCGTCGGCGGCGGAGTTATGGGTATAGGCGGTATGCTTATCGGTGTTCCCCTTACTGCCGCAGCTTACAGACTGCTCAAGGCTTATGTTAACAAACAAGAAGCTTCAGCCATTCCTCCTGAGCAAGAGCAGGCTCCTGCAACAGAAACAAACTCATAATCCTAAACAGGTGATATAATATGTCTTACCGTAAAATACCTCAGATGGTACTTTTTGATGTAGGCGGTACGCTTTTCAGCGGCGGCAGCTTTTCAGCTTACAACGGACTTGATGCTCTCAGAAAGCTCTCCTTGAATCCCGATGTTACCGACACGGCTGCTATGGCAAAGCTCTGGGACAGCTATACCGAAGAAATCGGCTCGGATCACAAATCAAAGTCCGGCACCATGCTCGATTTCCCCTTATCCGGTGCACTTAAGTTTACTACAATGAATACAGGTCTGAGCTTTGATATCTCAATGTATGAGCAAGAGGAGATTTTCGACAGATTCAATTCATCAAGAAGCCTGGTCTGCGGCATAGCAGAACTGCTCTCGACGTTAAAATCGCTCGGAATCCGTACAGCCGTTATCAGCAATAACGCAATGAGCGGTGAGTCGCTTGCGCTTGCGATAAAGCACTGGATTCCTGATTCATATATGGAATTTTGCTTAACAAGTGCTGATATACTTCTCTCAAAGCCCGATGCAAATATTTTTAGCACAGCCGTAAACTACGCCGGATTAAAACCGTCTAACTGTTGGTATTGCGGCGACAGCTTCACGCCAGATGTTTACGGCGCCAAAACCGCAGGCCTTACACCGGTACTTATCAATACAAAATCTTCTTTGCCGCTTCAGTTCATAACCGACCCGTCTCTCGGCAACTATATGGTTGTAAACAATTGGAACGAGCTTGCAAAACATATCAAAAACATATAATAGTAACCCCCCGGCTTAGCCGGGGGTTCTTCATATGCGGGCAAAGCCCTTCCAATACTGGCAACGCCTGGAGGCGCACCCTACGACTACCAACCGCAAAGGTTTGTTACTTACTTACCCGTAAACGGGTCTGTGTATTCTTTGAGCGTCATTTGGTCGTGTACCATATCCTCTTCTAAATGATTCTTTATGTATTCAGCTATCTTCTTATCATTCTTTCCTGCAGTATCTACATAATATCCTCTGCACCAGAAACTTCTGTTGCCATACTTATACTTTAAGTTTGCATGACGCTCAAAGATTATTAATGTGCTTTTTCCTTTCAGAAATCCTATGAACCCTGACACACTCATCTTCGGTAGAATCTCTACGAGCATATGTATATGATCCGGGCATATTTCTGCTTCTATTATGTTCACCTGCTTCCAATTACATAGCTCTCTCAATATTTTTCCTATTTCCTGCCTATGTTCTCCGTAGAATACTTTTCTTCTGAATTTCGGTGCAAATACTATATGATATTTGCAATTCCATTTTGTATGTGCTAAACTACTGTTGTCATTCATCTGAATGTCCTCCTTTTGGTTTTTTGTGCAGTTGGTAGCCGCACTTCTATCTTACCAAAAGGAGTTTTATTTTTATACTCACCGCTTAAGCTTTTTTGAACCCCTGGCACAGCCAGGGGTTTTCATATACAATAGTAACCCCCCGGCTTAGCCGGGGGTTCTTCATATGCGGGCAAAGCCCTATGTTACTGGCATCGCCTTAAGGCGTACCCAACGTATTCCTTTTGCAAAGGATGCCTTTTTAAAGACAGAGTTGACATTTAATTTCTTC
>JAFQEL010000016.1 GCA_017399065.1 Clostridia bacterium
GTAGACCTGGCTGTATGTAAGTGTACAGCCGTTGTCGAGTGCAAACTGTATTTTGATTACCTCGGGGTCGGTTACTACGTCAAAATTACCAATTCCGTTTTGGTATGTCAAATCAAACGAATACGCACCCGGTAAATCATATTTTACGGTAAACGGTGTGAGTCTTTCTTCCCAGACTTTGCCGTACTTTGCACGGATGTTGTGCGTGCCGGCTTCGACTCGCATATTGACTATCCAAGTCTCTGTGTCGCCGTTTGAGGTTACCTGTGCTTTTCGGCGGTCGATTGTTGTTGTGCCGCCGTTGTCGCGGACAACCTGAATCTTGCTCGGGCTGCCCGTGACATTGATTTTGTAATCTCTGTTGCCGTATGTAACGTAAGGAGTGTCGGTTGCAGGCTCAATACCGTTTACACCGGGCTCGGGTTTTGTTGTGACGTTTACTATACAAGTGTCGACATATCCACGCTCGCAGTGAGTTGCGGTAACGGTTACAGTGCCCTCTTTGAGTGCTGTAATTCGTCCCGAATATTCGTCAATCTTTACTATACTCGGGTCGCTGACAGTATAATCACACGCCGTCCAGGTTGCGTTTTCGGGGTATGATTTTGCTTCAAGGTCAACCACATCGCCAACACGGATATTTACATTTTCCTCAGGAAACTCAATATACTCTGCATACGGTACGTTTGTGTTGACTGTATAGCCGCCCATTTCTTCAATAACGGGAATGAACTCACTATCGGCAGGACAATATACCGTTGCACCATGATACCAACCCACCGGTGTACCGTCATCGTTATACAAAGCGGATTCAATTAATTGTGCACTTGTATTTGACGGGAAACATATAGCCGATGGACTTGTCTCTAAAGAACAACACAATTCATCTGCTACAGAAGGGTCTCTTGACGGAAAAATATATGAATCATTTACAAACTCAAACTGAAAATCATAGTTGTATTTACATTCGGGAAAAACGAATGTTGACTCACCTATAAAAGTCTCTTGACCCCAAAACCACTCACTAAGATACCAAGTATGATTAAATGTTTTCAAGCTCTTCGGGAATTTTATAAATCCACTAAAACCATTCAATGCATTTTTCTCTATACATTCATATCCTTCAGGAATAATCAAAGTTATTGCATCACTTGGATTTTTGCGATAAACAACGCTGTCATATTCAGGTGCATAATCATAATCTGGAAAAACGTCTTTATGATTATCTCCGTTATTAAAAATGTAAACAAAAACTTCAATGCCTGATCCTCTATCAGGTGAAAAATAACCAAGTTTTTTAACCGGATATCCACTGAGAGTTTCAGGCAATGTCAGTGTTTTTTCACCGGTCAAGCTAAAACCTGTAAGGATATTAAGGATTGTCACTTCTTTATTCTTAACCATATAAACATATCTAACACCATCGATATATTCAACAACTGCTTTTCCATCCAAACCCCACATTGAAAGATAAGGATCAAAATCAGTCGCCGCACTCGAAGAAAAGAAAAAGCTGTTACTCAAAAGCAACACAAACACAATTAGCATTGAACAAATAGATTTATATGATTTTTTCATAACCGACACTCCTTTTAGTTGATCCGTCATTATAGCGTTAGCGGCTGATATGTTTCACCGACCAATTTGTAACATTTATATCCATAAGTATTACTAAACTTAACCGCCTGATTAATTTCCGACAAAGACTTACCGTATGCGATAACGTAATCCCAACCATAACGATTATAACTATTTGTAAAACCTTTGAACACAGCGTTTTCTAAGTGCAACCACGAAAAGTATTTTCCATATTTTGCATAGAGGCAATATTTATTTAATTCACATACATTATTTTCATCCGCACAGTTCTTATCCCAACAGCAAATCCTAAACGGTGTTTTAGAAGTTCCTTTTGTAGCATTAATATAACTATTTCTAACAGTCAAGCCACCAGGCAAATCATTAATGCAATACATATAAAACAAATCTTCACTTGTAGCTGTATCAAGACTGCAATTATCCCAATATTCACCGAACTGATAAGTATTTGGGACCGCATTATCTGAATGTGCAACTCTGTTTATATCCTCATAAAAATAATAATTTTTTAAGACATTTTCAGATACCATCTTACACCCGGTAAACTTAAACCAATGATTAGGTATGCTGAAATCAGAACCGATATAAATTCTCCTATGCTTTTTATCATCCACATTTGCCAGAGTGTTTTCAGGAAATTTTATATTCATTAGTCGATAATAAACATCTTCCGTATCATGTGAACCAACACGCTGATTGCCGTTTGTAGAAAGATATGAATTTTGGAACCAGCACGAACAAGCAGAATGAACATACAAACCGGTGTTAGGATTCACCATAGTTCCTTTGCGGTTGAACGGCAGCCTGTCAACAGTAAGTGAAGAATTTGATACTATACAGTTGCTTGCCGCAGAGAGATGAACAAGGTAACGAAGATTCGTGCCGAACACATTGTCACACATTACGTTCTCACTGATAAATCCCATATTAACGGGGGCATTACACTTATGAACCGATATATCGGTATAAAAATGATTTTTGGATTTATCAAATCGTATGTAAGTTTCGTTAGCGTGTTCCTGATTAACCGCATACGCCTTATGAATGGCATCGCCGGTTACGTTACCCATCATTACATTATTCAAGCGAACGTTCAAACAGTTAGCCGACATATAAATATTATGCAAACCGCCAAGCTTATCAAAAATATAAGCCTCGGGGTAATCGTATCCGTCATAAGAATCATTTTCCCCTTTTGTACCAACAGGAAAGCTCTTAGGATAGATGCTTGTAATTGTTGAGTCTTTTATTGTTATACCGTCGATTTCGCTTAACTGCAGACCCATAACCGTATCTGTTATTGAGCAATCCTCAATCAACCAGTTTTTGTTAAGAATAGGCGGAAGAGCATAGTCTTCTGCGATAATTATTGAGTATGTCCTTAGTCCGTATGCAAAATTCTTCAAGCTAACGTTTTTCATAACAAGATTTTCTACTCTGCTATATAAAAACTGATCACCATAGCCATTATCGGCTGTTCTTCTGCCGATAAACGAAATATTACTAAAGTGAATATTTTCCACAGTACCCGGAGTATGAAAAAACGTTTCACCTGAACTGTTGCCAACAAAACGAAGAGTTGCACCGTCACCGTCAATATTTGTATTATCGAAAAGCGATATACCGCCGGCAAAATAATATGTACCTTTCGATGCAAACTTAAGTATATAGCCTTTAGAAGAAGTATACATTGCAGCACGGCCAAGCATCGTTTGATTGTGTTCAGAATACAATTCATCACCCGGCATAACACCAAACTGCTCGGCATAGACCGTATTGTTTCGAGGGATTAGCTGAAAAACAGAGCGTGTAGGATGATTGGCATCCGGTGCCAAATGAAATTTACCGTCTGAACAGTACAATGTAAAATCGGTATACTGTATAGCCTTATCGGCAATAGGCTCTGATACATTACCGGTTACCCTGTAAACAGCCGCACCGCCGTCTCCCGGAGCAAAAAAGCCGAGCGTACGGACAAAAGTGCCTTCCGTATAAGAGGCATCCATTGCTTCAACAAGTGACGATGTGAAATTTATACTCATATTATATCACTTCCTTTTCATTTTGTCTACTGTTAAATATACGATTTTGTTTCATTGATCGTAGTGCCCGTATTACGCACCGGCTCAGACGAACGCATATTGCACTTGGCGAAGATGTTGTGTTCATCCACATCACAGCTGAGGCCGTTATTTGTCAGCTTTCCGAAAAGCGGATAAACTGACGAATCCTCCGAGGGTTTATAGTTGTAATTCTCAAAGAAACAGTTGTAGACAACGATATTATCAAACTTTCCGCCATCAAGCTTGAAATAAGGCACAGTACAAGTGTTTTCATTCACAAATCGGCAGTTTTTGATAATGAGCTTTGAATCAGTTTCATTTAGCGCTGAAAGCATCATCGGGAAATTATAGTTTGTGATTTCCTCTTCATTTCCAGCAACTGTAGTGGCATAATTCTTGATATAACTTCTAAACTCACAACCATCAAATGTCATAGCATATTTATACTCTCCTACATAATGTGTACCAATATGACCAAAACCTTTAGGGATGGTTACTCCGGGAATGCTGTCAATATCTGTTTTTTGAATAGTACAATCAATAAATCCCACATCTGTTGCTTCTTCATGAGCGCAAATGCCGGTATACTGAAAATCCCACGGAAATTCAAACTGCACGTGCTTAAATTCAGCCTGTACATAGCCTTCCATATAAACCGAAACCGCATCCTCCGGAGCAGTTTCAGGTGGCAAAAGCGATATCGATGAGTGCATAATTGAAACGTTCTTTGCGCAATCCATAGATACACCATAAGTAACATCGGTAGCTATGGCATTAGAGACCCAAATCGGCACATCGGAAAAATTGATTTTTATGCCATACAAACATTTTTCAATATTAAGATTTTTAAACAAAATTCTATCGGTAGCATCTTTAATCGTTATGTCATTTATTTCTTTACTCCATTCACCGTTCCAATAATCAATAGCAGAATCAAACGCATTTACTATGGTAACATCTTCAACAACGCCTGATTTAACATTTGAATCCATAAGAAGACCGGTTACACCGTTTTCATCCAATAAATCAATATTGCAATTCTTTATTTTAAAGCCTTTAACATTGCAAAGGCTGATTCCGGTAACAAAACCTCTAAAAACACAATTCACAATATTGATATCCGTTATTTGTACGGACGAATTTGTTGTATCAATTGCAGAGGAGCCATATTCAAAATGAACATCTGAAATTGTAAACTGCTTAGCATTTACAATATTAACTAATATGTTGTAATAACTAAATGTATTGTCTGTACCATAAGATTCAACACGCGTACCAATAATTTTCATATCCTTAATTGAAGCAGGCATAATATCAGTATTTTCGCCATATTCTACACGGAAAAGCTGAGTTGATGTTGAATCGGTCTCAAGCACAAGCTTTGCGCCGTTGCCGACGATATCTACGGGATGACTGATAAGGATATCGTCACCGACGTTATATTGCGTTGGTCTGAAATTGATGCATCTTGCGCCTGAATCTATTGCAGCCTGGATTGCCGCTTTATTAGCAGTGAATGATGCAGTTGAGCTTGCACCGAACTGTTCAACAAAGACCTCTCCACTATCTAAAATCAGCTCAAGCTGAACACTACCCTTCGAGAAGGTTTTGCCTGAAATAACAAGACTGGCAACATTAGTATTTTCAGTCGAGATTACGTAATATGTACCTGCACCACCGTCGTTAACTGCACTATAACCGCCGGTGACGACAATATCACCCGAATGCAGATCGCTATTTGCAGCATTGAAAAAATCATTAAGTGTATCGAAATTTTTTATCATTTTTTAATTTACTCCTTTTAGTTAAAATTATTATTTAAAAAATTTGTTTCTTTTTTAGCCATTCGAATAAGGCTCTTTCATTTTACTGCTTTGTTTTTGCTTTGGCAGAGCGTTTTGCCTTTTCTTTCTCCTTTCTGTTACGATTTATTTAAAAATCAACCTTTGCTACATCTGCATCACCTCCTTTGCTGTGGTGTCCTTCCTTTACCGACATTTTAATCCCGTTTTGAGGACTAAGTCAAGATATATTTCGAACATTCGTTCTTTTCGTGAAAATACAACAAAAAAGCACTACCAAATTTTGGCAGTGCAAATTTAACTGTTTAAACTTTGTTAACACATTACATTTTCAAATGTGATATATGATTTTGCTTTAAAATTTATAATAAAAATACACTTCTGATATGCGCATATACCGGAAGTGTATTTTTATTTTATGTACGTATTAATTATTCGCCGCCACCGACAGAGCCGTCCCAAGTATCGACTGACTTTGCCTTCATTTCTTCTTCGTCAAACCAACGCGTTGTAACAGCCTTTGTCTCAGTATAGAAGCGGAAGCCATCCTTACCGAGGCAGTGAAGGTCGCCGAAGAATGACTGCTTGTGACCTGTGAACGGGAATACGCCTACGGGTACGGGGATACCGACATTGACGCCGACCATGCCGCCGTCTGTCCTCTTTGCAAATTCGCGTGCATAGTAACCGCTCTGAGTGAAGATAACAGAGCCGTTTGCAAAGGGATTGGCGTTCATAACAGCAAGACCTTCTTCAAAGTCTTTGACTCTCTTGACACAGAGAACGGGGCCGAAAATTTCTCGCTGACCGACTGTCATATCTTCCGTAACGTGGTCAAAGATTGTGGGACCTACATAGAAGCCGTTTTCGTAACCGGGCACAACGGGATTTCTGCCGTCGAGAATAAGCTCTGCGCCTTCCTCGATGCCTTTTTCAATCCATTTGTAGATTGACTGTCTGTGAGCTTCGGTAACAACAGGACCGAGTGTAGATTCTTTATCGTATGCAGGGCCAAGCTTTAGCTCTTTTGCAAACTTTACAAGGTAGCCGACAAGCTCATCGGCAATGCTTTCCTGAGCAACGATAACAGGAAGTGCCATACAGCGCTCGCCTGCACAGCCGAATGATGAATTGATAATACCTCTTGCAGTCCTCTCAAGAGCAGCATCTTCAAGAACAAGGCCGTGATTCTTTGCTTCACAGAGAGCCTGAACACGCTTGCCGTTAGCGGCAGCTCTTGAATAAATGTGAAGACCTACGCTTGTTGAACCGACAAAGGTAATACCCTTGACATCGGGGTGATCCATAAATATTTCTGCTTCGTTTCTGGAGCAGGTAACGATGTTGATAACGCCGTCGGGGAGACCTGCTTCCTGCCAGAGCTCAGCGAGTCTCATACAAGTCATAGGAGTCATTGAAGCTGCCTTAAGAACAATTGTATTACCGCAGACGATACACAGCGGTGACATCCAGCCCATAGGAATCATACCGGGGAAATTGAAGGGAACAATACCTGCAAATACACCGACAGGCTCTCTGTAAAGAGTGGTGTCGTAACCGGTTGAAGTATCTCTCATGCTTTCGCCCATAAGAAGTGAGGGGGCTGAGCAAGCAAGCTCAACAGGCTCTTTAACCTTGAGTATATCGCCCTTGGCTTCGCTCCAGACCTTACCGTGCTCTCTTGCACAGATTTCCGTAAGCTCATCCATATGTTTCTCAAGAAGCTCACGGAATTTGAAAACGATCTGTACTCTTTTCATAACAGGTACATTAGACCAGGTTTTGAATGCTTCCTTGGCACAAGCGATTGCTTCGTTTACCTCATCCTTGGTACAGCAAGGGGTCTGTGCAATAACTTCGCCGGTGCTGGGATTGTAAACATCCATATATTTTTCGCAGGAAGAATCAAGCCATTTGCCGCCTGCGAAATACTGAAGCTTTTTAACTGACATTTTTTAACACTCCCGTTAATTTTTTCATATATTAATTTATATCTTTTCAAATAATCTGTCAATAGAATAACAAAAAATCGTCTTTTAACATTTTTTCTTATCAATATTCATATACAGTTAATATTCGGAACAGTTCAAAATTTGCAAAAAAATTCACGTATTTAACCGTTATTATTCAAAATTTACTTGAAGTTGACAAAAAAAGTGATACAATTATCATATTAAAATTCGGAGGAAAATGGAAAATGGGCAAAAAAATAATAGTTGCAGGTCTCGGTCACGGCGGAATTGCCGCAGCCGCAATGCTCGCCAAACGCGGATTTGACGTAACCGTTTACGAAAAGAAAAGCGAGGGCACACTCGGCTACGACTGGACAGATATTTTCGCACCCGCAGCACTCGGAATTGCGGAAATGCCTATGCCGCCTGAGGACAAATACGAGTACAAAGAGAATATGACATTTTTCGCACCGACATCCGAAAAGTCACTTACACAGCACGTACCGTATGACGAGCTCGAAATAAAAATGGAGCGTAAAGACATATACGCTCATTTCATTAATCACGCAATCGGCTGCGGAGTAAAGATCGAATATGATTGTGAAGTTCTCTCCCCTCTTATGCTTGGTAACAGAGTTATCGGAATCAAGACTTCAAAGGGTGATTTTACGGGCGACCTTGTTATTGATGCGTGCGGACTTAACTCCCCTGTAAGAACTAATCTGCCCGACTCAATGGGAATTGAAAAACAGGTCAAACGCGAAGAAAAAATTACGATTTACAGAGCATTTTACAACAAGGCAACCGACGAAGAGGTTGAGGCTAAATTCAGAGTCAACTTCTTTGCGGGCGGCGAAAAGTGCATAAGCTGGGTTGCCTCGGAAGATGAGCACACAGACCTGCTTGTCGGCAGATTTGAAGAATTTACGCTTGAAAAGCTTGAAAGTTATGCAGATATGCTCCGTGAGAAATCACCTCGACTCGGCAAAGAAAAGATCAGAGGCGGACAGTTTGTTGAAATTCCCGTACGACATCCCCTTTCGGTCATGGTCGGTGACGGCTATGCCGCAATCGGCGACAGTGCATTTATGACAGTTCCGCTCATAGGCTCGGGTATCGCAAACTCACTCAAGGCCGCAAAGATGCTTACCGATACCGTAGCTTCTGATATTACAGAATCGTACAGTGCGGAAACGCTGTGGAATTACCAGGTGAAATTCTTCAAGTCGCTCGGCTCGGGTCTTGCACCGCTTGAGTGCGTAAAATATATGCTGCTCAGCCTCACACCCGATGAGCTTGATTACTGCTTTGATTCAGGTATGCTAAACGAAGACAATATTACAATGACTGCAAACTTTACGAGCATTAACACGCAGTTCAAACTTGACCCATATGATCTTGTAATCAAGGCAAAAGCGGTATGCAAGCGCCCCGAAGTACTCAAAAAGGTTATGCTCTGCGGCAGCAGAATGGCCCAGGTTATGGCTGCATGTGCGGCAATGCCGAGAAGATGGGACAGAAAGAAAGTTATGCAATGGGCTAAAGCATACTCCGCGCCGTTCAAATCCTATATAAAGTAAAAAGAAGGCATCCGTTTTTTACGGATGCCTTTAAAAATTATCAGTACAGTTTAAAGAGCTGTGTAAGCGGATTGTAACCGAGTGCAAAGTACTTGAAGATCCAGATTATCGGATTGTACTTAAAAACAGCAACATCAAGAACTGTAACAAGGCCGCGAAGGAATGTTGAAATATCGTGAGTTTCAGGAACATCGACAGGCTCGAACTCTTCACCCTCAACATTGAGCACCATCGGATTTGCATAACAGATACCGTTATCGCCCGAGAGATAGAATCTGACATAGAGATTCGGGTCTGCAAGAAGGTCTGAGCTGTGAAGGTCAAGTGTCGCTTTACCGTCAACAAGCTCGGTACGCAAGATAACATTACAGTCAGAAACCCATGTGATAATGTTTGCGTTGATACCCTCAACAGTGATAGTATCGTTCTCTTCATCAACTGTAATTCTCTTTACCTGCGGAGTATCATCACGCCAGTAAGCTCTGGTGTCATAAACATCCTGCTCGACAAAACCGGGCATTTCTTCCATACCGTTGAGCTCAACACCGTTTGAGAAATGGGAAACGGAGAAGAACTGACCTTTTTCAAGGCACTCGCGGAAAGCCTCAAGAGTAAGCTCGGGCATCCAGCTCATTGTATAAGCATCGTTGAGCGAAGTCTCATTGTGAGAATCGGCAAAGGTATTGCCCCACGGTACGACACCGTTGGGAATTGTCTTCTGCAGAATCTGGTCGTAAAGGATACGGTCGCAACGTGTATGTGCATCGGTTGCACTGTTGATACCCATACCCAGTGAATTTTCGGGATTGTCAAGGAAAATGCGTGCAAACTTATTTACATAATACTCGTCAATCTTCTTACCTACATGATCAGCAGAATCCTTATCGGGATATACATACTCGCCAACGTGTGAAAGGAATGTTATACCGTCGAGCTTCGCGACCTCACGGCAAGGAGTTTCATAGTCGCCGAAAACACCTGCATAGCCCTGGCCGTACTCTGCCCAGTAGCTTGTAAGGTGACAGTCAGCAAAAGGAGTTGCCATATTCTGCTCATTGCCGAGCGGCACATCAAGCATACCGTTGGTTGTTGTACGTGTAAGGGTATCACCGTCTGTGGTGGTATATGTTCTGTCGGGATTAGTACCGTTGAGGTAACCCTGATATGCTTCTTCGGGAACAGGAATTATCGGAGCGTTGTTATTGGTACGCTCTTTCTTTATAAGGCGCATAAGCGGCACTGTGTCCGGCACAACATTCCAGCCGCGGTTGAGTGTTCCGTGGTCGGTAAGTGCTACGATTTCGTAATTGAGGGCGTAGTGCATATCGCAAAACTGCTGAACGGGAAGGAAGCCGTCACTTGCATTGGTGTGGCAGTGAAGCTGAGTTTTATAATCGTCCCATTTGTCCCAATCCACTTCTTCGTAGGGATTTTCGATTATAAAATTCTTTTCGCTGTTTGCTGCAAATGCAGGAATTGCCGTTACAACAATAAGCATTGCAGCAAGCATAAATGAAAGTAATTTCTTAAATCCAGCTGACATAGTACTCATCCTCCGTTTTATATTATGTGTTTATTATACTTCAATGATTTAAAACAATCAAGTGAATTTTTCAAAAAAAATTATCGCCGCAAAAGATTTTACTCTTTTGTGACGATAATTAAGACCGTTTTATTTTACAAAATCGCCCTTTATTTCTGCCTGTGCAGCAAGCCTTGCCTCCTCTTCGGAGCCATCCTGCATAATTTTCGCCATTCTGTCACGGCGCTCCTGAAGATCGGCATACATCTGGTTACGCATTTCAGCATTAAGCGGATAGAACAGCTTGGGAATTATACCAAGAGAACTTGTGATAATTGGGACACCTGTACCGAGAGCGAATATCCACCATTTTGTCTTAGTAGTCTGTGTACCTACCTTAATACCCTGCTGATAACCTATTTTGCCGAGAATCAGAGATTGCACACTGCCCATAACCGTTCGCTGCAGCTTACTTATAAGTGACTGAGCAACACCGGTCATAGCCTCGGCACGGTAACCGTTTTTCCACTCACAATAGTCCATAGATTCGTTGACAATTTCGTTAGGGATAACACGCCGCAAGCCGTAGACACACATTTCGAAGACTTCTTCTATTCCCATCAAGGGAAGAATAATAGCCTTCTTCATAAAGTTGTTGTTTATCGAGCCAATGCCGAAGACAACCATCCAAAGCATATCGGTCCATGCGTCTTCAAAAATCCACAGTGCCTTTGTTGAGAAGCGCTTACGAAGCGGAGCAACGAAGCTGTAGCTGATGAACTTGACGGGGAATGCGGGAATACCGACGATAGTTTTCCATGTGATTGAACCGATAACGTCGATATAAAAATTAGTTCTGCTCGTACCGACACCAAAGCCGCTGAGGAAAGAAGAAAGAACCTGAACAAGAACAGGCTTGTTGGTGACGATAGCTTTAAGACCCTGAATTACGCTCGGACGCTCAACAGACTGCTGAACTCTTTCACGGCTTATAGTAAAGAAATACATAACGAAGATTGTCGAAAGAATCGCACATGCAAGACCGAAGCCTGCAAAGAGCTTGGGAAGCTCCCAACTGACAGCGTCGTTGATAACAAGGTCATAGAGGATACCGAAAATCTGTTTCGGGAGATCCTCGAAGATATGAGACAACAGGTGCGCCATTGTGATAAGCCTTGTACGCTCAACAGGGTTGGGCGTAATAGTAGTCATAAAGCCTGTATTTGCAATACCGGTAAATGTGCCTGCAGTCTCCTGCACCATCATCATAATTGAATAGAAAATGAGCTTGGGCATATATGTAGCGGCCGATCCGGGGAAGATAAACGGTATTACCCAATAGAACAGGCCGATTATCATAAGCGGAATCTGGCCGAAGAGCATATAGGGCTTGAATTTACCCCAACGGGTACGTGTACGCTCAACAATAACGCCTATAAAGGTATCGTTTATGATATCCCATACCGTAGCAATAACGTTATGAAGAGCAAGATAGTTGAAGTCGATTTTTACAACGTCAAAAATATAACGCTCATAGAAATCACTGATATTGAGGGTTGCCGCAGCATCGTTGAGGACATATGCAACAGTTTCTGCCCGGCCTACGTAGCGTCGGTTACCTTTGTATTCAATGCTTTCCTGTAAGGCCTTGTTGCTTTTATTACCTTTTTTAAAAATCGGCATATATGCACCACCTTTTAAATATTTATACAGTATATTGATTCTAATTTAGCATATTTTAAAGCAAAATTCAAGTGATTTATCACATATTATCCACAATAATATGTAACTCCCGTATCACTAAAATCTCTATGCGATAGCGTAGGGTTGCTAATAACAGAAACAGCAGGCCATCGGGAGACATTTTGTAAAGAAATGTTCTCGCAATTTTCTTTTTGAAAAATGACACTTTCGGTTTGAAAGTGTTATAGTTGATTATATACTTTGAAAGCAATTATATCTACCAAGAACAAGTTTTTTTCAGTACGCATAAGTGAAATTGCAAATTAAAAATTTGCAGTGATATTTTTGATAAATCAAAAGTGATATTGAAACCTTACGGTTTCAGTGTTATTTTATTCGCAAAAAACTCGCGAAGCGAATAACACTGTGCGAATCACAATAAAACTGCGAAGCAATATAACTCGCCGCAAGGCGAATAAAACTGCCAAGTGTCCTTACGAACACTTGGCAATACGGGAGCATTTAAATCAATCGAGTTTCAGGAACATTTCGAGTATACGTTTTACACAAAGCTCAAGGTCTGCCCTTGTGATTCTGCCTGCCTTATAACCTTCCGTAAGGTCTTCGGGATAACCGCAGTGCATCTTCATATCATTGCCTGCTTTTACCTCCTTGACAGGATCATTCTTTACGCCCCAGTCAGTAACAACCATACCGTTATAGCCCCACTCGCCACGGAGAATGCCGGTAAGAAGCTCATAGCTTTCGGATGTATGCTGACCGTTTATGAGGTTATAGGAGGACATTACAGTCCAGGGCTTACCCTCTTTTACGGCAATCTCAAAACCCTTGAGGTATATCTCACGCAGAGCACGTTCGGAAATACGCGAATCACTGCCCATACGGTTTGCCTCTTTGTTGTTACAGGCAAAATGTTTCATTGAAACGGCAACCTTCTGAGACTGTACGCCGCGGATATTTGCCGCCGCACACTTACCTGCAAGAACAGGGTCTTCGGAATAATACTCAAAGTTTCTGCCGCAAAGCGGGTCACGGTGAATATTGAGAGCAGGTGCAAGCCAGATTGCAAGGTTATTCTCTCTGATCTCAGCACCGCCGCCTGCACCGACAAGGAAGTTGAGCTCGGTATCCCACGAGCAGGCAAGCAGAGTTGCACACGGCCACGCTGTAGTGGGAATACCTGTTTCCGTGTCAAGTCGCAGACCTGCAGGGCCGTCAGCAGTAGGCATTGCCGGCACGCCGAGACGCTTCATCGGGCCGAAGCAGCCGGTATTTGCAACACCCGTCGGAGGCTGACCGCCCACAAAATCCATAAGCTCTTCAAGAGTAAACTGGGCAATAAACTCGTCCATAGTTATCTCTGTACCGACCTTGTTAAACATAACGGGCTTTTCGGGTGCAACCGCACCTGACGGCTGATTTTCGCCGTAATAATAGCTCTCTTCACCCTGAGGAAGAGCCTCAAAGCTGCCGTCGGAAAGCATACGCTTACCAAGCTTGAAGGGTCTACACCACTGTGAAAGCTGCTCGGTTACGGTATCTTCTTTTACTTCATATTCAAACGCGAGCTTTTCGAGGTCTCTTACAGATGTACCGATATAAAATTCATATGTACCTTTTTCAAGCACATAGGCAGATTTGCAGATTTTGCCGAGGTCGTCAAAGCTTGCCATATCATTTACTTTGAAAGTAATTGCAAGAGTCTCGGACTCACCCGGAGCAAGAAGCTTTGTCTTTCTGAAAGCAGCAAGCTCCTTTGAAGGCTTGCCGAGCTTACCCTGAGGTGCCGAGTAATAGACCTGGACAACCTCTTTACCTGCAACGTCGCCTGTATTTGTAACCGTCACGGCAACAACTACGCTGTCACCATCGACTCCGCAGAGCTTACCGCTCAGAGCAAAGCTTGTATAAGACAGACCGAAGCCGAAGGGATAACGTACAAGGTCTTTTTTGCCGGGAACTGTTTCGAAATAGCGATAGCCGACATAAATATCTTCTGAATAATCAACGTGGTCAAAGCATTCCCAAAAATCGTCTTTACAAGGATAGTAATCATATGACTTTGCAATAGTATCGGCAAGCTTACCTGACGGATTGACATCGCCGCAGAGAATATCCGCAATAGCGGCACCGCCTTCAAGGCCGCCCTGCCAAGACATAAGGAGAGCTTTTACAGAATCGTTTTCGGCAAAATATTCGCAGTCAACGGCCGCACCCGAATTAATTACGACAATTACTTTTTTGAAGAGCTTACTTGTTTTATCAATGATATCTTTTTCAATATCGGAAAGGTACCAGTCACCTGCCTGCGGTCTGCGGTCAACACCCTCGGCAGAAAAACGGCTGATAGTGACAATTGCTGTATCAGCTTCCTTTGAAGCAGACTCGATAAGCTCATCGGGCACTGCAGGCTCTTTGACGTGCATACTTGCAAAAGTATCGTAAGTCATATCGTCACGCTTGGTGCAAAACTCCATTGCGTTGACAATATCCCAGGTTGCATTTATCTGCGCCTGTGTAGGAATATTTACGCTTTCACGCTTGACATAGTCTTTATAAAACTCGACAAGCGGCATATAGATGCTGACATCTTTTTCGCAGAAGCCTTCATAGATGTTGCAGATATACGGCACATTAACGTCGCCGCTTCCGCCGCCGCCCTTTATGTATTCGATAGTTGCTTTGCCGAAGAGAGCGATACGCTCGCCTTTCTTAAGCGGCAGAGCACCGTCAGTATTCTTGAGCAAAACCATGCCCTCGGTTGCCGCACGGCGTGAAAGCTGAGTATGCTTGGGAGATGCCGTAACACAGCGTCCGTCCTCACCGAGAGGGATACAGGGCTGATATTTGAACCTTGCGAATCTTTCCATTATTATCATCCGTCCGTTTCTTTAATAGACTTTGTCTTATTATATCATAACAAAAAATACCGTCAAGAGAAAACCGCCGGTTTTTCGCCGACGGTTTTTACACTTATTTATTCTTGTTCTGTGAGGGCTGGTTATTATTCTTCTGGGGCTGGTTGTTGTTCTGCTTGTTATTCTGCTTCTCCACTGTGTTTCACCTCCGGATTAAAGCGGTAAAAACATTTTAACCGAAAAGCAGAATAATATTCGTTTATACAAGCTTTTTACCGAATGCGATATCGGTATCGTAGATTTCAAGCTCCTCAAACCCGTATTTTCTGTAAAAATTACAGGCAGTTGTATTTGAAGTACCCGTTGTGAGCATAACACCCTTGATACCTTTTGCGGTAAGGTGCTCGCTCAGAGCGGCAACGAGCTTACCGCCGAAGCCGCCGCGCTGATAAGCGGGGAGAAGGTCGATATGAAGGTGTGCGGGATAATCATCCTTATATTTTTCGTGAAGAATATAAGCATCCCTTGCCCATTTTACATATTCATCACTGAGTTGTAATGACCTTGTATAATACTGCGTATCAAACACTGACTTGAACTTGTCGTAATTCTCTGCACAGATGATATAGCCTACAGCTTTGCCGTCATCGTCAAGGACAAAGCAGTTTCCCGGCTCCTGCTCTATGTAATACTCGCAGAAGGTGTGCAGAACAAACTCACCCAAAGCACCTGTTATGCTGTCGTCTACACTGTGAAGACAGGCGTAGCAAACGCCGTCGTAATCTTTTTCTTCGTATTTTCTGATTGAAAGCATTAAAAAACCTCCGTATTCCGGTAAAAATTCGTTTTGTTAATAATAATATTACAAATTTTGTACAAAAAAATCAAGTATCTGTATTTTATTTTATGAAATTTTGTTGTATAATGACTAAGTAATTATTCGGGAGGTGCTGATATGAACACTGATAAAATTGTGAGAAAGGCTATTGAAGCCCTTTCAAAAACCGTAATTACCCTTATGCCGAAGAGCTATTTTACTTCGGATGAAAATGCAAATAAGTATATGCTGACCGGTGACAAGAAATTCAGCGACAAGGCAGGGTGCTGCTACACCTGCGGATTCGGCAAGGCTGTACTTACCCCTGACGATATTGCTTCAGGCAGATACTTTATTGCAGGTTATGATTCAAACAACCCTGCAAAAGGCGTTATTGACGACATATATTCACGAGCAGTTTATATCGACGACAATACAGGCAGAGGCGGTGTTGTAATGTGCGCTGTAGATGCCGTAGGCATAAGCCGCAAGGATATAAACGATATACGAAAAGCAGTAATTGAAAGCAAAAAGATACCGAATCTTAAATCAATCAACATCTGTGCTACACATTCTCACGCTTCAATAGACACACAGGGATTATGGGGTGAAAAGCTATATAAAAGCGGCAGAGACGAAGCATTTATGACTGAGCTTAAAAAGCGCACCGCAAATGCAATCTTATCTGCATACGAAAGCCGTAAGGACGGCAGGCTCTGTCTGGCATCAAAAGAAACGGAAAACCTTCAGTTTGACTGCAGAACTCCAGATACTTATGACTGCACTTTTACGCGTCTGCGTTTTGAACCTGCAGACAAAAGCGGATGTATATACATACTTAACTTTGCCTCACACGCAGAGCTTATGGGTGACAAAATCAATAAAATCAGCGCTGACTTCCCCGCTTATATGATTAAAGAGATTGAAGAAAAAAATCCCGGCGCAAACGCTGTATTCTTCAACGGTGCAATCGGTGGCATGATCTCCGCAAAAGAGATAAAGAAGATTTACCGCAATGAGATCGACTGTGAAGCATACACAAAAGAATTCGGTAAAATGCTCGGCGAGCTTTCAAATTTACTTGAAGATGAAAAAGAGCTTGAGCCGATTATCAACATCAGCTCTGTTCCCGTAAAAATCAAGGCACAGAATTTTGTGCTCATACTTGCAAGGCTTCTCAAGGTATTAAACAATGACATTGCGCGTTGTGAAAAGAGAAGTGAAGCCGCAATACACTCAGAAGTCGGTTACCTTGAGCTCGGCAAAGGCGACGTAGGCATATACCTCATACCCGGCGAGCTTTTCCCTGAACTTTATAACGGTGAATTTCTCAGTGCTGAAGAATCGGGTACAGGTAAAGCCGCAGACTACAAGGTACTCAGTAAGATGGGTGGTGCAAAGCATCACTTTGTTATAGGTCTTTGCAATGATGAGCTCGGGTACATTATACCGGACAACGATTTTGTACTTAACGAAAGAATGCCCTATATCAACAAGGGCGTTGATAAGTTTGACAGAAGTCACTATGAAGAAACAAACTCTACAGGCCGCGACACGGCACGTACGTTGCTTGAAGCTATGGATAAGCTGATATCCGCAATAAAATAAGGAGTGTTTTATAAAATGAAAAATTCAGTAAAATCAGTCATTTCCTTTATACTGGCAAGCGTAATGCTTTTTTCGATGGGCACGTCTGCTTTTGCCACAGATGCTCAGCCTGCCGACAACACAGGCATTATTATAGCGACAAACCTTGTAAACTCACTGCTCAACGGTGTATTTTCACTTCTCAGCTCGTTATTCCCCACCTCTTCAATTCCTACGGCTGAAGATTACTTTGACGGAGAAAGCGAAAATTTTTACGAAGGTACAGAAGATTTTATCGACTCACCTGCTGACGGTGCAAAGTGGAGCCTCGGCTTTGACGACGAGAGCATAGTGCCCGAAAACCTTGCCGACGGCTCAAAGAAATACTATACAGGCGGTTATTTCACACAGAAGATCGACTCTGTATACGATGACCAGAAGGTTCACGCAATCGCACTCAGCGACGGCTCCGGCAGAGGCACAGCAATTTTTGCAACGATTGACGGTATCGGTGTAGGTAACGCTGACATACGTGCAATCAGAGCACGCGCAGAAGAAAAAATCAAGGCAGAAGGTATTAAAAGCGATATAGTTGCAATCAACATAAATTCAACACACTGCCACACTGTTGTTGACACACAAGGCATGAGCCTTATGCTTATACCTCAGATATTCATCAATATCGCTGCCAATATACCTTTCTTAAAGCCGATCAGAAGTATCGACCGCGAATTCCACGAGATTATGATTGACGGTGCAGCTGAAGCCATCGCCAACTCATATATGAATATGGAAGATGGTTCGCTCTATTACTATGAAACAGAGCGTATTGCCCGTGACGATGAAAAAGGAATATATCAGGATGACGAATACGCTTACCTTCGCAACAAGCGTTATGATACGGAAGGCTATCAGAATTTCTTCGCCTGTTTTAAATTCGTACCTGATAACACTGATTCACGCTCAACGGTATTTACAAACATCGGTGCACACCCGACAACAATTGACCGTGCAACCTCTAAGCTTTCCGCAGACTTCCCCGCATATATGGAGAAGAAAATCAATGAGAGCGGCAGTAACTTTATGTTCATACAGGGTGCTCAGTCACCTGTTTCCGTCAGAAAAGACGGTGTGCAGGACGAAGGTGTACTCAATGAAGTCAATGCTGAAATTGAGGCAGACCCCTCGGTTGAAGATTACAGAGCGGCAAAGACACTCGGCTACGAATTTGCAAGACTGATTATCGAAGGCGAAGAAAACGCAGCAGAGGTCGCTCCCCTGCTCAATGTCAGAATGTCCGAAATAAAGGTTAATCTTGATATAGGTCTGTTACAGCTCGGCGCAACATCACAGCTTCTCGGTTTCACAACGGTCAAGGACAGTGAGAGTCAGAGCGGCTATTCAATAATCACAGAGGTCGGTTACATTGAGCTTGGCACAGATATAGTAATGCTTACAGTACCCGGCGAGCTTGTACCTCAGCTTGTATACGGCAACGTTGTTGACAAGACAGAGGCTTACCTTGGCAAGGACTGGGAAATCGAATGCACTGCAGACATTATCGGTAAGGATAAAACGGTACTCGTAATGGGTCTTTGCAACGATGCTATAGGCTACATTGTACCCGACAACGATTACGCTCCCTTTATTGCAGACTCACTCTGGAACACCGAAATGGGCGAAAAGCTCTGGGGCGAATATCACAGACATTATGAAGAGATGCTCTCTGCAGGCAGCACTGCGGCATCCTCTGTAATGACTGCACTGAACAGCCTTACAAAGGACGCAAAGTAACACAACGAAAAGGAGTTTTTGTTTTGAAATACTACCTTGGAATTGACGGAGGCGGTACGCGTACCACAGCCGCAGTATCTGACGAAAGCGGAAAACTAATACTCAAAAAGGCAGGTAAAACAATAAACTTTTATTCCGTAGGAATGGAAACTGCACGTAACAACCTCGACAGCCTTATAAAAGAAATATGTCAGGAGCTTGGCTGTGACGAATTTGAAGGTGTTTTCGTAGGATGCTCTGCACTTGATGACAAGGCTGACGAAGCCACGCTGACAGCACTTTGCGGCAACATCAACGCAAAAGCGATAGAAATGAACAGCGACCTATATATCGCACTCAGATCAATGGGCGATATTGAATGCCCTTGTGTTGCGATATGCGGCACAGGCTCCATGGCTACAGGCATTGACAAAGACGGTAACACTGTTGTTTCGGGTGGCTGGGGTCACATTATAGGTGACGAAGGCTCAGGTTATGCTATTGCCGTAAACGCACTCAAACTCTGCTGTGAGCTGTGCGACAAAGAAGAAAGCTCCCCCCTGCTGGATGCTGCTGAAAGCTATTTCGGCGTGTCTGATTTCCGCAAGGCAATAGATATTATCTACTCGCCCGAAACGACAAAAGACAAGCTTGCAGGCTTTGCTTCGGACGTCGGAAAGCTTGCACAGACCGATGACACGGCAAAGGATATTGTTATATCGGAAGCAAAAGCTTTTGCAAAAACGGTACTTATACTGCTCAACAAGGTCGGCTGCTGTTCTGCACTCGGTCTTTACGGCGGAATATTCGTACACAACGCTCTTTTTACAGAAAAATTTAAAAACGGTATAAGAGCTGTTTATCCCGACCTTGATATTAAACTTCTCACAGTGCCGCCTGAAGAGAGCGCACTTGAGCTTGCGAGGAATCATAAATGAAAAAATATCTCGAATACATAGAAACCGCAAAAAACATAATTGAAAAAATCAGCACGGAAGGTGCACCGTCAATTGAAAAAGCGGCTGAGGTTTTTGCCGACACGCTGATTGGCGGCAAAAAGGTATTTCTGTTCGGAACAGGTCACTCACATATGCTTTCCGAAGAGCTGTTTTACCGTGCAGGCGGCCTTGTAAACATTCAGCCCATTCTTGTAGAGCCGCTCATGCTTCACATATCTGCAAGCGAAAGCACAAACGCAGAGCGGGTCGAGGGCTATGCAGAAAAGATTTTTGCCGACTACGGTATGGCTGAGGGCGACACTGTTGTTATCATATCAAACTCGGGCAGAAACGGTGTTATAGTCGATATGGCTCTGCTGTGCAAAGAAAAAGGACTTAATGTAATAGCACTGACCAACCTTGAGCACACGTATGCAGGTGCTTCACGACACAAAAGCGGCAAGCGGCTTTGTGAAATTGCAGATATCGTGCTCGACAACTTCGGCTGTGTAGGCGATGCTTGCGTTGAAGTTGACGGAATAGAGGGTAAAATCTGCCCCACTTCAACCGTAACGGGTGCACTTATACTCAATGCGATAGTTGCCGAGGCTGTTGACAGCTGTGCAAAGAGAGGTTTCAACCCCGAGCATTTTGCAAGCTCAAACGTTGACGGCGGCGACGAGATTAACAACGCACTCATAAACAAATACAAAAAGGAGATAAGACACCTGTGATCTATCCGAAGATACAGAAAAATCACCTTAACGGCAGTGCTGTAAACGTAAGCGGTGTCTGCATCAGCGGTGATTACAAAGACAAAGCAGAAAAGGTATTAGGTTCTTACGGCTTTGATACCTGCGGCAGTTTTACCGTTGAAATAAAAATAAGCGACACAAAAAAGACAACATATATTGATGAGCTGTCGGCATTAAACAGTGAAAAGTATTTCATCACCGTGACAAGCGACAAGGCTGTAATTGAAGCCGCAACAAAACGCGGAGTATTCAGAGCGGCACACACACTTGCAAAACTTATAATCAAGGGCGAGCTTAAAGAAGGCAATATCGAAGACTACCCGATGTTCAAAAAACGCGGATATATTGAGGGATTCTACGGTGAAACATGGGAGCGTAACTGCCGCATTTCCGTAATGGAGCTTATGGCAGGATACGGAATGAACACGTTCTACTATGCACCCAAAGACGATATCTATCACCGTGAGAAATGGCGTGAGCTCTACCCTGAAAACGAGCTTAAAGAGCTTAAAGAGCTTTACGAAACAGCAAGTGAAAACGAGCTTGATTTTCATTGGTGTATCGGTCCGGGTCTCACCTACCATTACACGTCGGATTCGGACTTTGAAACGCTGATAAGCAAATTCAAAAACGTTTACTCAATAGGTGTAAGGGGCTTCGGTCTGCTGCTTGATGATATCCCCGACGAGTTTCAATATGAAGACGATGCAAACGCATTTGACGGCATTGTTGATGCACATATCGACCTTATCAACCGCACCTATACCGCACTCAAAGAGTTTGACAGCAGCATTACAATGACTGTCTGTCCGACTCAGTATCACGGTGACGAGACCGAATATTACATAACAAAATTCGGCAACGGTATACCTGCCGACGTCAGCTTATTCTGGACAGGTGCCGAGATATGCTCACGCGTACAGACTTCACGCGAGGCTGACAGCTTTCTGAGAAGCACAAGCCACAAGCCGCTTTACTGGGATAACTACCCTGTTAACGACTGTGAGATGTTTCAGGAAATGCACCTCGGCCCGATCGTCGGCAGAGACGCTGACCTTTACAAGCACAGCGAAGGCCTTATTTCAAACGTTATGGAATACGCCGAGTGCTCTAAAATACCGCTGATGACTATTGCAGACTACCTTTGGAATCCCGTAGAATACAACAGTGAAGAGTCAATCAAGAACGCTCACTGCGCAATTCTCGGCGACAAGGCTGAGCTTTTCGGCTACATTGCCGACCATCTTGCGGTATCCTGCGTTTCAAGGCACGCAAGCCAATATATGAGCGACAAGCTGTCACACATAGGCTTCCTTATGTCAACAGGCAGAGAAGAAGCAGCAGCAAAAGAATTCGCTGATTTCAACGTAAAAAACAGAGAGTGCCTCGAAATGCTCAGAGATACGAGTGTGCCGATGTTTGCAGAAATGCAGAAATGGGTAGATAAATTTGCTATGTGCTGTGACCTGCTCGACGCAGTACTTGACACTTGTATCTCTCCTACCAACGAAAACAAGGCAACTCTTGCAGAACTGCTTGACAGATACAACAGTGACGCAGTTGTAATGACAGGCTTCTGCCTTCGCGAAGCTGCAGAAAAAGCACTGAGACTATAAAATGAACAAAACGGCTTACACTGCACAGTGCGAGCCGTTTTAATATTAATTTTGAAATAATACTTGATTTTTTTCATGATGTATGGTATTATACAAAACGTTCGAAGATAAGAAAAGAGTTTCTGATCTTCATATACAATTTAATAAACCTATTACTTAGTGTCCCTTAATATGGGGGTGTAGCTCACTTGGGAGAGCGCTTGAATGGCATTCAAGAGGTAAGGGGTTCGATCCCCCTCATCTCCACCATCGGACACTAAGTAATATTTTTTTGCCCACTTTTAAGTGAGTTGTTTTTGTTTTTATGGGTTTGTTGGGTGAAATTAATTTTTGTTTGTGATATAATTACTTATAAATAATTCTTTTAGGAGGCTACTTTTTTATGAAAACCATTAAAGATATTCGTCTCTATAAAAGTGAAAAAATAAATGATTTTGGATTGCCTATTACTACTTCTTTTACAAACAAGAAATTAAGTGCAGTTCTACATAGAATTGTTATGAAATTGCGTGAACAAGAGTTTTCTTTAGGTGGTTTTGACCATTTGTATATTAACTTTACAATTTGCAATATCCCTCGGGAAATAGAATTGTCAGAAAAGGTTGATAGAGAACATCCTTGGTATAGATATTGCTCTGTAAAAATCAATGAAGAATTATATTTTAAACTTGATTCCGAGGAATCAAACAAAACTATATTGAAATCAATAGAAAAAGTTCTTGTTGGTTGTTTTGCGACAGAAGAATTTGATGAAAAGCTGATACATAATTGCATTAAAGAAGCCATAGAGTATGGTGAAGATATGTTGATGCTATTTAAAGAAAAAAGCACATCTAATCGAAAAGCAAAGATATTTTTACGCTATCTTGATTCTTTTAAGTATTTACCACTTTTGCGTGTTTACGATTGCAATAATAGTATTATTTTCGAAAAGAATTTACCTGAAACTTTAACATTAGATTGTTTTGGAAATATTCAACTGAGTTCTAAAAGAATTACAATAAAGCCAAGAAAAAATATCTTTGCTGTAAATATGAAAGATATAGTTTTTGAATTCTAATATATATTAGGCTCCCTGTAGCACATAAACTACGGGGAGCCTTTTGTTATTATGCCACCTTATCAATCCCTACCATAAACTGCTCAAAGTCAATATTAAACTCAACTTTCAGCTTGTACCCTCGGCTAATCTCAACCCGTTTAATCAGGCAGTTCACAATCATTTTCTTCTTTTCAAAGCCTGCTTATTCGGTTTTATACTATCGGATAATTGCAGCTTTTTTAATCAATTCTGACCGTAGCATTATCGTCGTCAGGTCCGCTGTTATAAAGAAGCGGCTCTATAAAATCCGATAATGTATATCCGCCGAGCAGTTTTTTGGAATCAACACGTAAGACTGACAGGATTTTTTCAATTTTTCTTACACTGCCCATTGTAATCTTATACTCAACGGTATCGGGTGAATAAGGGGCGTTACCGCAGTAAAGATTGGAAATAAGCGCTAAAATAAGGTTGACAAACTTTTTGTCTGTTTTATCCGCGTAATCGCTTTTTTTCAAACCGTGATATTTTTTTGAAAACTTTGCAACCTTGCCGTATGTAAGTCCGTTAAGCTTTCTGCCAAGGAACATTACTGTTTTTGGGTGCTTCATAATTAAATCCTTGGGGAGGGAAATTCCGCCCTGGGTGTTTGCAAAGGCTTCAACATCGTGCTCCATATTATATGGAATTTTCTCAATAATGCCAAGGAAGCCTTTTTTTGAATATTCGGTAAAGCTCATACCAAGGTCGGGCAGCTCTACATTCGTTGTACGTATTTCTGCCATACCTTTTTCCGTGTCAATTGTAATCTTTCTGAATTTCGGCGGGAAAGCCGCAAGCGACGAAGTCTGCACGCTGTATATCCTGTTGCCTTTTTCGCTTACAATTTCTTTCATACATTGAATGTGAGAGTGGCCGCTGAAGAAAAGCCGTACGCCCATATCGGCAAGCTCTTTTATTCGTTTTTCGCCGTCAATAAAGCTGTGGCCCTTGCCGACAACCGCATAGGCAGGAGATGGAGGAACCACAGGTCTGTGAGTACTGCAGATAACCACGGCACCTTTTTCTTTGGCTTTTTCCACATGATTTCTAACCCATTCCATAAGCCCGTCGGAAAAATAAGGATGATGCAGAGACGGTCTTTCCTCTGCATCGTATCCCATAGCTATATGGTAAAGACCCGGTAAAATTTCAGCAATATACGTTGTGCCGTCGTCATACGTATCAAAGGCTTTACCTCTCCCGAAGGGATAGTACATTTTTTTTACTTCTTCTTCGGGAAGATGCTCCATTGGCAATATCCCGCCGTTTTCATCATAGCCGTGAATCGGGAAATACGGATAATCGTGGTTATCGGTATAAACAAAGGGATTTCCTCCCCTATTTGTGAAGTCCTGCAGTAAATCTCTCACTTCTTCATGGCTGTATGACTCACCGTGATTAGTGAGATCACCTGTAATAATAACGGTATTTGTGTCTTTATCGGCTTCAACAGTCTCCAGAGCTTTTTTAAAAGCTTCCTCACTTTTAAGAATACATATCTGTGTATTCGGCTGAGGAAAGGTTCGCCAGTCGCATTTGAAGTTTCTTTTGCTATAGTAATGTACATCAGTAATGTGATAAAAATTGCAAACCATATATTGCTCCTTGTGCTTTTGCTAAAATATCTTAAAAGAACATTGGTGTTTTTTGATATTATATCAGCATAGAAGAAATAAAACAACATAAATTCGTAAAAACGTCGAGTTTCTCGATTATCTTGAGTAGCAGACCGGTGACAGAATTAAAACCATTCAGGGTATTATTCCCGGTTGGGTCAATTCCTTTTGCAACTATCTCAAGGACCTTGCTATTCCTTTTATGGTTGCGTGGGCAGGTGTTCTTTCATCAACAGAAGGCGACCTTGTTGTAACTATGCAGGCACAGCCTGACTATCTTGACATTTGTCTGAAGCTTCTTGCTTTCCTTCTCTTCGGCTATACTCTTGCAAACGTACTCAAAGCTCTTATTCTTAAATTCTTCTATAATATTGAGGGCGAAAAAAAGATCAGATGTACTGTGAGCTTGAGAAAATCAGAGCAGCACGTCACGAAGAAAACGAGAGCATTTCCAAAACAAAGGAACACAATCATTTTGCAGAATGCTTATCCGGTATTTAAAAAAGATATCAATTTGACTTGTTTTTTATTTATTGACACAAACGGTGTAATTATATAAAATGAAAATATAATAATTACATGAGGTGAGGTATTTTGGATATCAGATTGATCGGGACACCGCAAGTTGTTATGACAAATACGGAAAGTCATCACGCATATTTTGCCTGGCCTACTATTGTCAAGCTTCAGAACGGCAGGATTTGTGTCGGTGCATCCGGCTACAGAGTTGAACACATCTGCCCTTTCGGCAAAGGTGTACTGGCATTCAGCGATGATAACGGCGAAACTTATTCAAAGCCTGTACCTGTTTTTGATACCGTATTAGATGACAGAGATGTCGGTCTTACCGTATTCGGTGAAAGCGGTCTGATTGCAACCTCTTTTAACAACACGCTTGAATTTCAAAGAGAAAATATGCCGCAGACTCAGGAGTGCTTTGATTACATAAACTCCGTATCTGCAGAGGATGAGGCAGAGGCACTCGGTATCAGCTTCAGGATAAGCAAGGACTGCGGTGAAACCTTCAGCCCGATATATAAATCCCCTGTCTCCTCCCCTCACGGACCGACAGTACTTAATGACGGCACCGTTTTATGGGTTGGCAGAAGGCTCGGAATTCATAACCATATTGAAGCTCACGTAGTTAACACAGAAAACGGAGAAATGACACTCCGCGGTGAACTTGGAATTTACAAATATGAAGAATTCAAAGATATATTCTTCTATGAGCCGCACGCACTTCAGATGGCAGATGGCAAAATTATATGTCACCTTCGTGCCGAAAACAAGGACGAAACCTTGTTTACACTTTACCAGACGGTTTCGTACGACAACGGTGTAACCTGGAGTAAGCCCGTGCAGATTATCGAAGATAACAGCGGTGCTCCCGCGCATTTGTTTATGCATTCGTCAGGCACACTGATTTCTACCTTCTCTCACAGAAGCAAGCCATACGGAATATGGGCTATTTTCAGCAACGATAACGGAGAAACATGGAGTAGTGAAAGCATTATAGCAGAAGGCAAAGACACCGATGACCTCGGTTATCCGTCCACAATAGAGCTTGATAACGGAGAAATGATAACTGCATTTTACACAAGAGAAAATGACTACGTACCCGCAGTTATAGCGCAGCAGAAATGGGCTTTGAAATAAAGCCGAAACAGCAGATATAATACTCAACAAAAGGGTGATAAAAATGTTATCAAAAATAATCGCATTAATAATGAGCGTTTTTTCTGTTATCTCCGCTCCGTTTGCACAGCTTTTCTCTGAAGCGGAGCTTAAAATTGAGCTTGCAAAGGGCAACTACGAAAGCCCGTATATTGTAAGACCGCTTGAGGAGATAACCGTAAACGGCGCAGCTGTTGACGAATACTGCGTTGCAGCACCCGACGGTGCTTTATATGAAAACGCAGCAGAAACCCTTTGCGACGAGCTTTACAAGGCTTGCGGTGCAAAGATTGATATATCTGAAAATGCAGAAAAAGCGTTTATAATCAATGAAACTCTCAGTGATAACGACAGCTTCAGCATAAGAGTTGAAAACGGAAACGTTTATATCACGGGCAGCTCTAAAGTCGGCATTTCGAGAGGTTTAGCTGCTTTTGCAGATGAAGTGTTGCTGAGTGCAGACGGCAATTACGATTTTAAAGACGGATATGAGTACTGCAAAACATTCTCCGAATATGTGACGTACGAGGAATTCGGTGCTGTCGGTGACGGTAAGGCAGATGATTTTGACGCAATCATAAAGACGCACAAATACGCAAACGAAAACGGATTAAGCGTATTTGCAAACGAAACCGCAACGTATTACATAGGCGGCGCAAACAAGACAGCTTACATTATGACCGACGTCAGCTGGTCAACTGCAAAGTTTATAATTGACGACACAAACGTTGAAAACAGAAGTGCATGGGTATTCAACATCGCTCCGTCTCAAAGCTCAGAAAATATTACAGGTAATGTATCCCCTCTTAAAATCGACGCAACAAACATAGGTACAACGCTTGAGAGCAAGAGTCTTGTTGTGCTTACAGATTCGAATGTAAAAAGGTACATACGCAAAGGTGCAAACCAGAACTCCGGCAGCAACCAGGCAGACGTTATAATTGTTGACGAAAGCGGAAGCATTTCGGCTGACACTCCGCTTATATGGGATTTTGATGCGGTTACTAATGCTGTAGCCTACCCTATTGACAGTGAAACACTGACCGTAAAAGGAGGCAGATTCACAACTATCGCAAACAACGCCTCCTCAGAATACAACTATTACTCAAGGGGTATTCAGGTAAGACGCTCAAACACTGTTATTGACGATTTGTACCACGATATTACAAATGAAGGTAAAACGGGTGCACCGTATTCAGCTTTTGTGAGCCTTTCGTGCTGTGCTGACGTAACGGTTAAAAACAGCACATTTACGGGTCATAAAAAGTACACGACCATAGGCTCTGCAGGTACAAGCGTAACAATGGGCACATACGATATCGGAGCAGCAACATCAGTCAACGCAAGATTCATAAACTGCAAGCAGACAAACGATATAACCGACGGTGACTACTGGGGAATTGCCGGTACAAATTACTGCAAAAACCTTGTATACAACGGCTGTGCATTTTCACGCTTTGATGCACACCAGGGTGTGCTTAACGCAACGGTTATAAACAGCGTGCTCGGTCACCACGGAATAAAGCTGATAGGCAGCGGCACTGCATTGATTGAAAACACTATAGTTTTATCCGACAGCTTTGTTGACCTTCGCTCGGACTACGGCTCAACCTGGAACGGTGAAATGATTATACGCAACTGCGAATTTTACCCCACGGGTGTTGCAAGCCACATCATAAAAGCTGAAAACTCCGAAGACCACGATTTCGGCTACACCTGCTACCTGCCGCAGAAAATAGAGGTTGACGGCTTATTTGTACACAGAATGGGAACAAACTACCTTTTCAGCAAGGTAAATGATAAACATAAATCCGAGTCATACGATGCAGCATATCCGGTCGTACCGCCTCAGGAAATAACGGTAAAGAATTACAGCAGTCTGTTTTTCGGCAAGCTTTCCGTTTCCAAGAACAAAGCAATATTCAAGGTTGAAATAACTGAATAAACTCAACAAAAAACCGAGGTTTCTCAACCTCGGTTTTTTTATGCCATTGTTTTCAGCATTTCTTTTGTTACTTCGTATTTTGATTCACTGCCCGACACATATCGGTCAAGCTCATCAATCATATAGTAAGCCATACGGTGAGTTTCGTTGCCCATACTGCCTGCGATATGCGGAGTGAGTATGGCATTAGGGCACCAGAAGAGAGGGCTTGTAAACGGTGCTCGCTCGTTTTTCAATACATCTGCGACAACAGTTATTGACGGATGACGAATAAGATTTTTGGCAAGCGCCAATTCGTCAACCTGGTCTCCCCTGCCTGTATTTATAAAGGTAGAATATTTTTGCATCAGCTTGAAGTGCTTGGCATTCAAGATATTTTTCAGTTCTTTTTTGTTGGCGAGATGATTGCTTATAACAAGACACTTACTGAAAATTGTTTCAAGGTCGGTAAGAGTTACGCCGAGATCTTCTGCTTTCTCTTCACTGCAGAATGGGTCATAAGCCAAAACCTCAACATCATAGTCTTTGAGCTTTTCCGCTACTCCCGAGCCGATTACGCCGAGGCCGATAAGACCGACTTTAATGCCGAAATTGCCTTTACAGTGCTGAGTGTGATTAAAAGAAGACGGCAGGCATATACGGTAACGCTTTGCACCCTGATAAAAGCCTTTGGAGGCAAGCAGAATCTGTGATACGGTATATTCGATTACAGGTACGGCATTTGCGGCAAAAGCACTGAAAACCCTTACACCACTATCAAGAAAAGGTCTTGCAAAATACTGTACCGAACCTGCAGCATAAAACACGCATTTAAGGTTGGGCATATATTTTTTTATTTCTTCTTCGCTGAAAGTCGGCATACCCCAGGTAGAAAAAGCTATTTCAGCTTCGGCAAGAAAATCTTTATGATTTTCGATATTTTTTCTGTCGATAAGTTCAGCAGAAATCTCACCGTAATTCTTAATTCTGTTTATTGCTTCATCGGGAAAAACAAGGTTAAATTTATCCTTATTTTCACCGAGTAATGCTATTTTCATTGTTTTTCACCTCAATGGCTGCTCAGTTTTTCAACATCCTTATATAATACGGCTTCGCTGTCAAAATCGACAAATTCAACCATAACGATACCGTCAAAGCCTTTTGTCTCAAGCTTGGTAAGAAGCTTATCTATATAGTATTTATCCTTCTTCTTAAACTTCTGCTCTTTTTTCAGGTCACGATATGACACGTGCACGTTTTCGATAAACTCAAAGGTTCTGTCAATTCGGTCAAGATCATACTCCAAGCGGCAATATCTGGACTGAAAATACGTTTTGAAATTATCCTTTTTCAAATCATTCCTTATACGCAAAAACGCATCGGTATTATTATTGAAGGTGTTATCGTGACACTCAGGACAGACAAGAAGAGAATACTTTTTTGCAATATCACACATCTTTTTTGTGTTATTAAGGAGAGTAAGATATTCGCTGTCATTCGTTTCTTCGCTGTCTTTTTTGCCGAGCCATATTCTGATTGAAGCCGCACTCATTACGGAAGCGATTTCACATATTTCTGTCCACTGTGCCTCATCATATTCTGCACTGTTGAAATAGCTGCCGTACGAACTGATTTTTACACCTTCGTTGTCACATATTGATTTGACAATGCGTGCTTCCTCGGTATTTTTTATATGGACGTCTCCGCCCCATTCGATGTATTCAATACCTGCTTTTTTTGCAATCAACACCACTTGGGCGGCACTCTTTTTTCGAAAAGTAACACTGCAAAGACCAAGTTTAAAACTGTTCATAATGGTTATCCTTCGTTTATTTTACTTAAATAATATTCAAAGCTCTTTTGTTCATACGGCACGGGTGAGGCTTTAATAAATTCAGCCTGACCGTCTTTTGTAACAGTAAGATAATCTCTGTAATTTCTATTTTCTGCTACCGTTTTACCGTCTTTGATAAAAACAGCACCGCCTCGGCTGCCTGTTTCTGGACATTCTGCAATTATTGATTCAAGAAGAGCTTTCATACTGACGAACATATCGTGGTCACGGTAGTAATCAGCAAAGCTTCTGTGCCTTTGCGGATATGACTCAAGCACGGCACTGATTTCAGCAAGAAGAGCAACACAGCCCTCATAATCACGCTTGAAAGAAGCGACCTGACTCATTTTTGTTCTGAAGTGAGAATAATCGGTATCGGGACATATTTCAATGTTTTTATCTTCTGTTTCAAAGGTTACATTTTTATTTTGGATTGACGGCTTATTCTTAATATGCTTTGCCGCCATAAGACCGCCGACCTGAGTATCGTTAAGTGCAGAGCCGCCCGGTCTTGAAAGGCCGAATGTACCTGCCGCTTCGCCGATGACGTAAAGCCCCTTTATACCAGTTTCAAAATTATTGTCGGTATAAACACCGCCGTTGTTGTGCTGGGCACATACGGCAATACGAAGTTTATCCGTATGCAGGTCTATGCCATGCCTGAGATAGACATTGATAGCCTTGCTGTTGAGTTTTTCGAGTCTTTCTATAGGTATATCGGCATAACAGTCTGCGTTTAACATATAATTCTTTGCTTCATCGCAGAGCTTTTCAAAAGAAAAACCATAAGGATTGCGTGTATAATCGAGGTAAACCATCCTGCCTTTTAGCATCTCGTTATGCACTGCAAGATCAATTGCCGAGCTTTCTTCGGCTCTTTCAGACGAAAACGGCCACTGATAGCCTTTGAGGAAAACAAAGCTGTACGCCTTATTGATATCGTCAAAATAATCGGACAGAAAATCGTATTCGTAGCCATCACTGTCAACGCTGACAAACCTCGGCACGACCTGCATAAAGCTGCCCGAAACATTCCAGCGGAAATCAACGGAAGCTAAACCGTACTGCCACTGTGTAAAGTTACACAGCCTTACGCCAGCTTTTATGAGCACACCCGTCATACCATGCTGTGACTCAGGGTAAACGCTGTCCTGATAAATACAGGCAGGAGCACCTGTGGCGCAGATTACGTTTTCAGCATAGATATCTTTGAGTTTCTCGTTGACAAGGCTGTATACTCTGACACCGTAAGCTATATCATTTTCGGTTAATATCTGAGTCACAAGCAGATTATCAAAAACGGGAGTTTTGTTATCTTCTGTAACAACCTTTTCAAGCTTCTCGGTCATAATTTTTGAGGTAAGAGGACCGACAGAGGTTGCACGTAAGGTATTGTCGTGGTCGGTTTTATATCCCGGATAACAGCCGTATTTATCGGTAGGAAATTCAACACCGTAATTGCAAAGACGAAGAAAGCATTTACTGCTGTTGACAGCTTCAATATACATTTTTTCGCCGTCGCAGGAGCCGCCCGAAAACATATCGGATGCCATTTTATACGGGCTGTCGGGAGTGATTCCGTCCATTGAAAGCTTATAGTAGGTCTGCTTATCGCTACCCGTGTTTCTGGAAGTGCCCGAAAGGCGGTTTTCGGTAACTATGGCTATATCTTTTATCCCTTCTCGATAAAGCCAGTCAGCCGCACTGTAAGCGGCGGCACCGCTGCCTATTATAAGACATTTATATATTTTTCTCATAAGCGCCTCACGTTAAATCCGCCGTCACAGTCGATAACCGTGCCTGTGCAGAAATCAAAATTGCCGAGTGCTATGGAGCTGACACATTTTGCAACATCCTCGGGCTGACCCATTCTGTTTATCGGTGTAATACCGTCAGCAATGAGCTTTTCATACTTTTCTTTAACCTTTGCGGTCATATCCGTTTCGATTATGCCGGGTCTTATCTCAATAACGCTCACACCGTGCTCCGCAAGCCTTGCCGCAAAGAGCTTGGTTATCATAGATATACCTGCTTTTGAAATGCAGTACTCTCCCCTATTGACAGAAGCCGTATAGGCAGACATAGAGGAAATATTGACGATTCTTGCTTTTTTATTTTTGATAAGCAAAGGTGTAAGCTCCTGTGTAACAAAAAAAGTACCCTTAAGGTTTATATTAAGCAGATAGTCGAATTCTTCGGGAGTAACCTCAAGGATATCTTTTCGCTCACGAGGTGCAACACCTGCATTATTTACGAGCAGGTCGATACTGCCGTAGGTTTCATCAACAAAACGAAAAAGTCTTTTTCTGTCATCATCAAAAGAAATATCACACGGATAAAAAACAACATTTTTTCCGTAAATATCTCTGAGCCTTTTGATATCATCCATACCGCTTCTGGACGTAATCACAACAGTGTAATCTATTTTAAGCAATTCTTCAACAATTGCCTTTCCTATACCTCTGTTGCCGCCTGTTACGATTGCAACCATAGCTTTTCACCTCTTATTTTTTCAGTACAAACTTGTTGTAATAAGGCATATATGTTTCGCTGTCCCTTATAACACAGCCTGCTACCGTACCTGCACGCATAAGCTCTGAGCACTTACCGCACTTGATGCAGACCTTATTTTTATCGAGAGAGCCTGTTTCAAGATAATCTTTATAGAATGTGGGATAGGCAAAAGTCATTCTGCCGAAGCCTGCAAAGTCGCCTATGCCGTTTGAAAGCAGATATTCCGCGTAATTTACGGCGTTTTCCCCCTCATACGAGAGTGCGGAAACAGCAAAATTTATATCGGGAAAAGAATCTGTAATCTCTTTTGTTACATCATAAACACGCTTCATACCGATTTTACCGTCCTCGGGTGATTTGATCGAATACGGGCGGTTGATATGAGGAATAAGATATGGATTACCTATAGTGAGATTTATAAGCTCTATACCTTTTTCTTTTAATTTTTTAATAATCTGTTTTGTTTCGGTGAGGTCAATATCTTCCTTTTCATTTACACCGAAGCCGTAGCCGTAAGGGAAACAGTCGCAGGCATTGAGCCTTGTGGTGACAAAAGCCTTATCGCCTGCAGCAGCTTTTACCGCATCGATACAGTCAAAATAAAGCCTTATGCGGTTTTCGAGACTGCCGCCGTAATCACCCTCACGCTCATAAGCACTTAAAAGCTCGTTGAAAAGATATCCGTGACAGCACTTGACATCGATGCCGTCGAAGCCTGCCTCAGCAGCGAGCTTTGCCGCTTTTGAATACATAGCAGGAATTGTTGAAAGGTACTCATCGGTTGCAACAGTAAACGGCTGATTTTCCTTGCCCTTTTCCCAGAGTGAGTTTCTGTAGGCAACGATAGGCTCCGGGATACCGTTTGGCTTGCTGTAACGTCCGCTGTGAGTGAGCTGAACGATTACAACAGGCTCAAATCCGTGAAGGCTCATTGATTTTGTCTTGATTTCGCTTACGATATTTTTAAAGCTTTCAACCGTATTTTCGTTTATGTAAAGCTGACGCGGATTGGCTCTGCCCTCGTTACACACTGCGGCAGCCTCAAACCAGATAATACCCGGCGCACCCTCGGCAAAACGCATATATCTGCGGAAGGTCAGCCCGTCAATCGCACCGTCTGCCGTACCGTCGCAGCCCTCCATAGGCTGAAAAAGTATTCTGTTGCTGACTCTTCTGCCGTAGATATCTATTGGTGTATCAAGTATATTTTTCATACCTTCACCTCAACTTGATTTATGTATTTAATTTATCATTTTATTATTATAAATGCAAGAGTAAAAGAAAGAAGATGAGTTGTAAAAAACAGCTCATCTTCTCAACTTTTTCAAAATATATCGATATTCAGCTCAGCATGGAAATGATTTCTTTGAATTCTTCGGTTTCTTTAAATCTGTCGGAGAGCGGATAAGTTTTTGTCAGAAGCTCTTTTACTCTGCTTTTGGCAACAAAGGTACTGCCGAGAGTGAATTTATCAAACTCTTTGCCTTTAAACATAACGGAATTCATAACTGTGATTCTGTCCATACTGTCAAATTTAACTGCAAGCTCAGCGTTTTTTCTGAAATTAACAAGAGCCTTTAAGTCATCTCCGACAAGATGATATTTCATACCGATATGACCGTACAGATTCATTACTGTCCGCCACATTTTGCCGTAGTTTCCGTCATCATAAATAAACTCAAGCAGCTCAGCCTCTTTTTCGGATGCCTCAATCTGCCACTTGTCGGTACACTCCTCGCAGTAATACCAGTGATGAGTGAAAAGCGTTAACCTGAGCAAAAAGTTTTCTTCTATTGAATTCTGAATTTTTACGTCATGATCGGGATGATTTTCGGGATAAAAAGTACAGAACATTTCGCGGCTGTCACGCATATCGGGCATTTCTCGGATAATCTTTTCGCATTTTTCAAACATAACATCCGAGTTCTCTGAATTTAATTGCGAACGGTAAAACTCAATCATTACTCTTTTGGCTTTTATTCTTATTCTGTCATCGGTGCAGTTTTGCTGTATGTTATTGTATATAGCAAATACTTCTGAAGAAACAGACGGTAAATCTTCTGAAAACCTTACAAGACAGCCGAAGTATCTGATCAATACTCTGAAATCATTCGGATATTTTGCTTTTAAAGCGGTAATAATCTGCCACATCATTTTTTCATCGGTATAATTATCGTATTCCGCAATTTTTGAAACTATTTCGTGTTCGTTCTCCGATTTATGGACACCGAGCAGCTCATCGACGCTGACCTTAAAAAAACCTGCAATTTCAGGAAGCATAGTTATATCGGGGTAGCTTTCTCCCCTCTCCCAATTACTTACGCTCTGAAACGTTACGCCCAGAAACTCTGCAAGAATTTCCTGAGTAAGCTTTCTCTCAAGCCGTAACCTTTTGATATTTTTGCCCAAATAAACAGTCATTACTTTATCACCTCGTATCAGATTGGCTGACCGGTCTGTTAATATAATACAGCATACAACTATCAAAGGCAATAAAACGTTCTTTGAACCAAACTCAAAAGCTGATTGAAATTTTCAAGATATCTAAAACTACATAAAAGAAACACCGACAATTTTGAACTGCCCGGTGCATAATTTTAAATTGTCTGATTAATTACCGGATCTATTTTTTGGAAGACGACCTTTTTTTAGTTATTACCGTGCTGACGATAAGAATTAATAAAACAATCCAAATTCCGTAGCCCCAAAGCAGATGATAAGTATATCCGGGTGTGTAAATTATAGGATTAAATATCATAAGCAGATTAATTCTGCTGATAAAAGGAAAAACGGTAATAAGGACAATATAGGTAGCCCAGAAAGTTATAAGCCAAGGGTGCTTTATGTTTGATGCCAGAAGAATACCAAGTAATACAACAGCACCGGGTATAATGGCCGCTATATATCCACCTGTGATAATCATAATAAATGCCAACACGGAAAACAGTACGGCAAGAACTATACCAACGTATTTCCTTACTATTTTTTCGCTGACTTTTGATTGGTTACCGTTATCTTCTTTAACATGAATATATATCGGTTCGTTTACGCCTTCCTCGCCCTTCAAAATATAATCTATTGACACTTTAAAAATTTCACTTAGCTGAACAAGCTTTTCCGTTTCCGGCATACACATACCGTTCTCCCATTTTGAAACCGTCTGCCTTGAAACGTTAAGCTTGTCTGCAAGATCACCCTGTGATAAATTTTTGCCGTTTCTGAGCTTATAAATTCTTTCGCCAAAGTTTGTCATAAACATCAGCTCCTTTCGAATTTATTTTATCACAGCAGAGGTATTTGTGTCTATCAACATCAGTTTATAATTTAGCAACCTCAGGTTGCACATTAAGATTCTTACTAAAAAAATTGCAAACAGCAAACTGCCTGATGATATTTATTATTCATCCATCTTCCATCCGTCTATAATGATATTATCGTCAGCGTCAAATTCTACGATATGGCGGTAATGCTTACCGTCGGTACCTGCAGCAGTGCCGTCGGCAAAGCCCATAATATAAACTCCGTTGTCAAGCTTTGCAACATATTCGTGCGTAGAATCAAAGAAAACACTTTTATGTAACATAATGCACCGCCTTTCGTTTTTGTGATATTATTTCACATTTCTTGAGAAAAGTCAATACCCTGCGACAAAATAGTGTGTGATTTTTACAAATTTGTTTCGAACATAAAAAGAATCGGGTATGGCGACGTGTCCTCAAAGAGCCGAACAACTCAGAGGTATTTGCAACAAAACTCCCGATTCTGTATATAGCATATCCGATTACATCGAAACATACAAAGCTATACTTGACCGTCTTAGCGGTATGAAAATAAGCATTTCCGATGGATTTATCAGCTTCGGAAATGCTTGTTTCTTTATTTATTATCAATTGCAGAGCGTATCGGTTTCGATATATCTTACGCCCATATCGTAGAGTGCCTTCGCCTCTTCAAGAGTATTGACGGTGAAGAGTGAGAAGTTAACATTCTCGCTCATTGCAAGCTTAATATTTTCCTCGGTATTTCTCTCATAGTCTGCGGAAATCCAGACGTTATCACCAAGAGCTTTCGCTTCTGCAATAACTTCGGGGGTCATTTCGCCTACAAGATACCAAAGCTCAATATTTGGATTGAGCTCGTGAACGGCTTTAAGCTGATTGAGGTGAGGGGCGAGGATTATTGCCTGGTCTTCAAGACCTCTTTTGCAGATTTCATCGACAACAACATAAAGCATATCGTAATTCTCGATGCCGAGCTCAATCTGCGGTCTTGTATCCGTACCGACAAAAACATCGAGATACTCTTCGAGAGTAGGAATACGTGATTCTCTGTACTTCCAGAGGTTTGCGCCCCAGTTATAACTGAAGGTTTTAAGCTCTTCAAGTGTAAGCTCATCTATTCTGCCAAACTGACAGAATCTGCCGTCAACCTCTGCATTGTGGATTACTACCCAGCGGTTATCCTTTGTAAGCTGAATATCGCACTCGGCAGAGTAATAGCCGTTATTTACAGCCTCTTCAAAAGACGGAAGCGAGTTTTCGGGTGCAAGTGCATGAACACCTCTGTGAGCTGTGAGGTAAACGGGATCATCCTCTGAGCCGACACCGTTTGCCGAAAGAGAAACTAGCTGCTGAGGCTGATTGAATAAAACAATTATGGGATGTGTGGGAGAAAAAACGCTGAAATAAATCGGGACAAGAATGAGAGTGATGATTTTATTGATTACAGCTAACATAATTTTATATCCTTTCTTTTATTAACCAATGGCGATTTTAAAGCAAATCGGCAAATCGTTTTTCAATTCGCCTTTGAGATTTATTTTAAGTGATTCTTCGTCTCTTACATAATCGATTTTTTCGTCACTGCCGAGAAGCTCGACAGACTCAATTAAAAAGTCGTTAGATGAAAGCTTTTTAAGGCTTTTGATTTCGATATTTTTTGACGGACGCATCTGAAAAGCATAGAGATAACAGTCCTTATAAGTAAACCTGAAATCAGCACTTGTGAAGGCTTTTTCATCACCGTCTTTGAAGAAGCCCTCTTCTGCGTTGACCTCACCCTCACCGAAGTATTTCCAGTAGGTTGTGCCGTATATACCCTCGCCGTTTGTTCCGAGCCACTCGCCCATATCGAGGAGCACCTTTGTTTCTTCATCGGTAATTGTACCGTCTGCTTTCGGTCCGATATTGATAAGCAGGTTACCGTTTTTGGAAACGATATCAACAAGGTCGCAGATAATCTGACGGGATGACTTGTATTTGTTATCTGCTCTGTAGCCCCACGAGCATTTACCTATTGCAGTATCCGTCTGCCAATATATCGGAGATATATCCGTAAGGGCACCGCGCTCAACATCAAAAGTTGCAACAGATGGCGGAAAAGCTTCGTGCTTATAGTTTATTGTGACCTCTTTCCCCCACTCATCAGCACGGTTATAGTAGTAAGCCGCAAGCTTTTTGAGATAGGGCTTGAAAGAATGGTTATGAATCCACCAATCGAAATAGAGTACAGACGGCTGATATCTGTCAACAAGTTCGCACGTACGTACAAGCCAGTCTTCAAGCCATTCCTTACTTGCTCCGACCGAATATACATCGGCGGTTGTGATATGAAGTATTTCGGAGTCAAGCTCCTCACAGTAAACGGCAGGACCGTAAAAATCGGCATAACGCTCGTCATTTATATCGCTGTCGTAAAGCCTGCCCGGATTCATAAAGAAATAGTGCTCGGCACGGTGAGATGAAGCACAGAGGGTAAGCCCCTGCTTCTCGCATTCATTCTTTATTTCACCGACTACGTCACGGCACGGACCCATTTCAACAGAATTCCAGCGGTTGAATTCGGTATCGTACATCGCAAAGCCGTCGTGATGCTCGGCAACAGGCATTACATACTTAACGCCTGCTTTTTTAAAAAGCGAAACCCACTCAGCGGCATTGAATTTCTCTCCCTTAAATATAGGAATAAAATCTTTATATCCGAATACACTCTGGTCGCCGTATGTTTTTCTGTGGTACTCAAATTCCGGTGCAGTACGCTCATACATACCGCGTGAATACCACTCATTAGAATAGGCAGGCACACTGTAAATGCCCCAGTGAATAAACACACCTATCTTATCGTGCATATACCATTCGGGCACATTGTGATGAGCAAGCGAAGCCCAATCTGCCTTATATCTGCCGTTTTCGTTTACATTATCAATTAAACTGAGATATTCTGCAGTAGTCATAATTACTGTACTCCTTTATCTGTCGGCTTTGTTTTACAATAACATAACAACGTCACAAAATCAACAAAATACTCTTAATCTGCCATCTTGACTTCAAAACATATGCAGTTATATAATTATCTGAGAAAGTATTACAGAGGATTTTTATGGACAATAAGTATATTATTCTAAGCGACATATCATACGGCAACCACGAAAGACAAAAGCTTGATATTTTTATACCCAAAAAGACAAAATCCGACTTGGGTATTATACTGTTTATTCACGGTGGAGGCTGGAGTCAGGGTGACAAATCGGCTCACCACGCTGACTGCAGACATTTCTGCGAGCTTGGTTACATATGTGCAACGATGAACTACCGATTTGTATCGGAAGAGGTAAGCATCTATGACGAACTTGACGATATAACATCGGCACTGAAAGCAATAAAAGCAAAGTGTGCAGGGCTTGGTTCTGATATAAACAGGCTTATTTTATCGGGCGGCTCTGCAGGAGGGCACCTCTCGCTGATGTACGCTTACACAAGAAAAGACGAATCGCCTGTTGCCCCCGTTGCGGCTTGTGTATACTGTCCACCCGTAAGCTTTACCTCAGCCGATTTTTTACAAGGCATTTCGGCAGAGTTAGATGAATGGAAATACGGATTGCTTTCAGACTGTTGCGGATTTAAAATAACAAAAGAATCTTTTTTGAACAAAGCCGAGCAGGAAGCACTCAGTAAAATTTCACCCGAAGAATATGTTTCGGCAGACTGTGTGCCGACGGCTGTTTTTCACGGCAGGCACGACGACCTTGTACCGATTGAGCACACGCATAAATTTATCGGTTTATTAACAGAACTCAGAGTTAAAAACGATTTGCTTATTTTTGAAAACTCAGGTCATTTGCTTGACAAAGACCCCGAAACAGACAAGCAGGCAAAAGAAATAATAAAAGAATACTGTAAAACGTATTTATAATCGGTTGTAATTACAGCAAAGCAATGGTATAATAATTCCGATTTCGCAAAAAGAGGTAGATATAATGTTTATGCAAATTATTCAGTCCTTATTAACAGTATTTGAAAAACTGCCGTTTTTCCTTGTTGCAGGTGTTATGTGCCTGAGCTCATTTGCTCCGCCTGAGGTTGAAGAGCCGCAGGTTCTGAATGAAAATACGGGCAACTACTTCCTGCCCGATTACGGCAGCACACGCATTTCGTCACACCGCAGCGGCAAGGGTGCCGCACCCGAAAACACGCTTATGGCGATTAAATCAAACCTTATATATGCCGAAAGCGACTCCGCAATAATTGAGATGGACGTACAGCTGACAAAAGACGGCGAAATCGTGCTCTACCACAGTCTTTTCCTCGACGAAAAAAGTGACAGTGCAGAATATTTCGGTAAAGAAAACACAACAGTTTTCTCAAAGACATATGAAGAGCTACGCAACCTCAACATGGGTGAAACCTTTAAGTCGGGCGATAGCTACCCATACAGAGGACTCAGAGGCGATGACATACCCGACGATATAAGGATAACTGCACTGAAAGACGTATTTGAATGTGTTGAGACACAGGTGCCTGACACGTACAGATATATTATTGAAGTCAAATATCCTACACCATGGGCACCGAAGATTGTAGACGGTATTTATGAGCTTATGCAGAAATATGATATGGCTGACCGGGTAATCGTTGCAAGCTTCTGGCCTGATGTGTCGATGTATATTGATGCTAAATATGAAGGCAAGATAAACAGGTCGGCTAACCCGTTTGAGATTGTTGACCTTTACAGCAGCTATCTGAGAAACGAAGAATTAGATAAAGAAGCAATCAAATACACCGCTCTGCAGATGCCGTATTACTGGGATGACGGTAAACTGCTCGTCGCTAACCTTGGCAAAGCGAGCTTTATCGACTACGCACACAAGTACGGAATTTCAATGCAGTACTGGACAGTAAACAACGCAGAGGATGCAAAGGCACTTGCCGCAGCCGGTGCAGACCTGCTGATGACCGACTATCCCGACAGAATACGAGATGCACTTTACCCGGAGATAAGCTACAGACAGGTTTCCTGAAGATTTTGAAAAATAAATCAAGAGTTTTTTCGGTAACTGAAATAGAATACAATCTGCCCGAAAAAAAGAGATAAAAAAACAACACTGCCCGACAGACCTTTAATCTGTCGGGCGGTGTTTTATGTTATACCCTCAAATTTTTATTAATTAATACCAAAGCCAGCCGAAGAAGAGGATGTAGATAATCCACTGGAAGAAGCTGAAGTTAACAGTGATACTGTAATAGCTGATATTGCCGTCAATATCCGTTACAAGTATAATTGCTGTACCTCTGCCTGTAGCAGTAATTTTACCGTTGTCATCTACAGTTGCAACATCGGGATTGAGCGACTCGAAATAAACGCCGTCAAAATCATCGATAACGGTTACACCGTTGTAGTTCATTCCGATCTGCTTTGTTGCATCCTGCTTGACATTGATCGTCACGGTTTCGGTATCGTAAAGAACAGACTTATCTGCACTGTAAAGCTTGAAGGTTACCGTACATGTACCTACACCCTTTACAATAAAGGTAGCCGGGCAGGTATCGTCTGTGCTGTCGTAATCGCCAAGCTCAACCATTGCGACGGATGTTGAGGATGAAGAAGCTTCAAGTGTAAGAGCTTCGTTTGAAGGTCTGTTGACCGTAACGGTTGCAAAGCCCGTATCAACGTTATCAAGGTCAAGTGTCAGCTCGATCTGCGAAACCGTAAGAGAAGGAATCTCTTTCCATACAGCGTAATATGTTGCGTTGCCTGAAACATTTACTCTATCGCCTGCGTGGATGCTTGCGGTTGTGCTGCTGTTTGAAGCTGCCCAGCCGAGGAATTCGTAGCCGTCACGTGTGGGCTCAGAAACAGGAACGTTAAAGCTTGCGCTTGTATTCCATACAGCATAGAGAGTAGTGTTGCCTGCAGGAGTGAAGGATGAGCCGCAGGAATATGTTGCAGATGTTGCGGAAGCTGAGGTTGACCAGCCTTTACAGGTAAGAGAAGCTTTGAGTGAAGCAGGTGCGTTTGAACCGCCGTTGGCATTGAATATAACAGTGTAGCTCTTTGTGGGTGTGGGGAGAGTTGTGGACGAATCCTTCTCAACAAGTGAGCTTGTCGGAGAAACGCTGCCGCCGTTTGCGTTATAAGTTACAGTGTACTTCGGCATATCGGGTTTTATTTCTTCGTGAGAAGTACAAACCCTGAACTTCAAGCCGTTTGAGCTTGCAAATGTTTTTGCGTATGATGAACTTGAACTGCTGCAAAGTGTGAGGTTAGAGTTTGAATTTTTAAATGCATTTGTATTAATAGAAAAAGTATTCATCGGAATATGTACAGTTGTAAGACTTGAACAATTCATAAATGCATAAGCACCAATAGTTAAGTCATCCTCACCCTCAGCAACGATAACCTGTTTTAGTGCGGTACAATTTCGGAATACATCGTCACCAATCTCGATTATTGTGCTTGGTAAAGACAAATTGGTAAGCTTAGTGCAATCTCTAAACGCACCGTTTCCTATTGTTGTTACACCTTCCGGAATAGTAACAGTTTCAAGTGAAGTACAATCCTCGTACACCCTAAATCCTATACTTTTTAGCGTTGTGGGCAGAGAAATTCTTGAAAGGTTTGTACAACCATAAAAAGCATAGCTATCAATCGACTGATTAGCATAAACATAGGAAGACTTTTCCCATTCAAATGATGTCAAGGATGTACAGTTTTTAAAGGCTTCGCGACCAAGCATCGCATAGTTACCGGGAAGATAAACACTTTCAAGTGCCGAACAACCTGAAAATGTATAATTACCAATAATTATATCCCCCTCGCCCTCAGCGAAGTTTATTTTCTTGAGTGATGTACAGTTCATAAATGCACCAGAGGTGGTGTTTTCATTACCAATAACAGTTAATGTGCTTGGCAATGATAAGGTTCTAAGATTGGTACAACCTTCAAATGCACCGTCACTTATTGCTTTTACACCTTCTGGAATTACAACATCTGTAAGTGATATACAATTTCTGAAAGCTCCAATAGCAATACTTTCTAATGTTGACGGCAGAGAAAGACTTGAAAGACTTGTACAGTCAGAAAAAGCATTGTAATTGATAAACTGATTAGCATAGGTATAATCAGACTTTTCCCATTTAAATGATGTCAAGGATGCACAGTCTTTGAAAGCCTCACGCTCAATCAACGCATAGTTACCGGGAAGATAAACACTTTCAAGTGCCGAACAACCTGCAAAAGCATATGAATCTATTGTCGCATTTGATGAGCCTTTGGCAAAAGTAACAGTTTTAAGTTTATTACAGTTCTGGAACGCTCCGTTATTGTTGAAACCTCCATTATCAATAATAGTTAAAGTACTCGGCAAAGACAAACTTGTTATTTTGGTGCAGCCTTTGAACGCAGCGCCTCCTATTGATGTTACGCCTTCAGGAATAACAACATTTTTGAGCGAAGTACAGTTTTCAAATGCTGAATTACCTATAGATTTTAATGTCGTGGGCAAGGAAATACTTGAAAGATTTGTACAACCGTTAAATGCATAATCACTAATTAACTGATTCGCATAGGTATATGCCGACTTTTCCAATACAAATGTTGTCATGGATATACAGCCGTAGAAAGCCTCCTTGCCAATATTTGTATAATTGCCGGGGAGTGAAACGCTCTGCAGAGAAGGGCAATTTTTAAATGCAGACCGACCTATAGTTGCATTTGATGAACCTTTTGTAAAGGTAACATATTGAAGCTTTTTGCAATTCATAAAAGCATTATTATTAATGTTTATTACTGTGCTTGGAATGATAACAGAAATAATCTTAGTGTTATCCTTAAAAGCTCCGTCACCTATATTCACAACCTTATATCCACCCAACGTTGACGGGATGGTAAGATTTGTAGCAGTACCGGAATAGCCGGTAATGGTGGCGTTACTGCCGGATACTGTGTAGGTAAAGTCGCCTGAGGTAAGCGCTTCTGACTTAAAGCTGAAGAGTTGCGGCAGCTCGAGGCCGACAAGCCCCGAAAGCGGAGCGGCAGAGAGCAACATTACGACAGTTAAGACTACCGACACGATTTTCGTCATAACTTTTTTCATAAAATTCGTTCCTCCAATTAAATTTTATGAAACAAATCGTTTCATAAAGCGAATTATATCAAACAAATTGTTTCACGTCAAGGCATTACCAAACATTTTGTTGTATGATATAGGCATACTATGTACGGGAGGGATTGCTGTGTCTTACCGAAAAAGGCTGCACGACCTGCGTGTTGACCACGACTTAAGACAGGAAGACGTTGCACAGATTTTAAAAATCACCTCTCAGGCATACGGAATGTATGAAAACGGCAAAAGAAGCCTGCCGATAGAGTACCTTATAATTCTTTCTCAGTATTATGATGTTACATCCGACTATATTTTAGGCTTAAGCGACAACAAAAAATAACCGTCTGAAACTTTAATCAAAAGTCAGACGGTTATTTTTTTAGAGAAAACGGGCGATTCGTGAATCGGCCATACAGGTTCAGGATAACGTTTGGTTTTAAATCAAAGCGGACGGCCAATGGCCGCCCCTACGGTGTGGTTTTTACAGCGAAAAACTATTATTTATTATCTATTCAGTATTATTTATTATCTATATTTTTCAAATTATTCGCTTCGCTCAGAATGATATGTTTAGAAATCGTGAACCGTTCGTACTGTCTTATATCTTACACGGCGGCAGAGGCAAGCCGCTGCCCTACGCGGGATGAATACATTAAAAGTGATATAAATTCAACAACGGGTCGTCGAAAATCGCCGACCCCTACGGTGTTGACTTTTATATCGGTGTAAATTTGTTTGTTTAAGGCTCCCTTGTGCAAAGGGAGCCGGATTTTGCTTTAGCAAAAGACTGAGGGATTGTTAATGCCGAACACCCCCTCCGAGTCGGCAGTGCCGATCCACCTCCCCTTACACAGGGGAGGCTGATAAAGAGACCATCACGGGCGATTTGTGAATCGGCCATACGGTGTTGTTTTTACAGCGATATAAAAGCGGGAGGCGAAACGGCTCCCTTGCGATTTATTAGTTATCTGATGCCGTAGTTTTCGATGATATAGTCCATATCCTTATCGCCTCTGCCTGAGAGGTTGATAAGCACTGAGCCGTGCTCCATACGCTGTGCAAGCTTCATACCGTAAGCGACTGCGTGTGAGCTTTCGATTGCGGGGATGATACCCTCCATACGAGAGAGCTTGAAGAAAGCGTCGATTGTTTCCTCATCGTCGATAACATCGTACTTGACTCTGCCGATTTCCTGGAGGAATGCGTGCTCAGGACCTGATGACGGATAGTCAAGACCGCTTGCGACAGAATAAACGGGAGCAGGCTCACCGTTTTCGTCCTTGAGCATAATGCTGTTGAAGCCGTGCATAATACCCTCTGTGCCGTACTTAAGGCTTGCCGCGTGGTCGCCAAGCTTGGGACCCTTACCGAGAGGCTCAATACCGTAGATATCAACAGGGTCGTTAAGGAAGCCTGCAAAGAGACCTGCCGCATTTGAACCGCCGCCGACACAAGCAACGATAGCATCGGGCAGATGACCTGTCATATCGACAAACTGCTCTCTTGCTTCGATACCTACAACGCTCTGGAAATCACGCACCATCATAGGGAACGGATGAGGACCGAGAACTGAGCCGATACAGTAAATCGCATCGTTATATTCCTTGCTGTATGCCTCAAAAGCTGCATCGACAGCCTCTTTAAGAGTCTTGAGACCGTGAGTAACCTCGACAACATTTGCACCGAGAATCTTCATACGCGCAACATTTGGAGCCTGCTTTTTGATATCGACAGAGCCCATATAGATATCGCACTCGAGACCGAAATAAGCTGCAGCGGTAGCAAGTGCAACGCCGTGCTGACCTGCACCTGTTTCAGCTATAACCTTTTTCTTGCCCATATACTTTGCAAGAAGAGCCTCGCCCATACAGTGGTTGAGCTTATGTGCGCCCGAATGGTTGAGGTCCTCACGCTTTGCATAAAGCTGAACTTTACCGCCTAAAGCATCGGAAAGACGCTCGAGGTGAGTTACGGGAGTAGGTCTGCCCTGGAACTCCTTACGGATTCTGCGAAGCTCAGCAATAAACTTGCGTGACTGGCAGATTGAATAATATGCTTCGGTTATTTCAGCCATGGCGGCCTTGAGCTTATCGTCAATATAAACTCCGCCGTATTTACCGAAGTAGCCGTCCTTATCGGGATAGTTGTTGAAATAGGTTTCAAAATCAATACCGTTATGTATCATTTTTATTTCCTCCGATTATAAGAATTTTTACCATTTATTATATTGGGTTTTGGTTGTTAATTTTCATTACGCCATCGTGCGGAAAGTATAAACATATTGTTTGCCTCCGTAAAAAAATAAAAAGCCCTTGACAGAAATAGATTGTTTCTGCCAAGGACGAATAAACTTATTATCCGCGGTGCCACCTTGATTTACACAAAAAGTGTACGCTTTGCAGGGTACTGACATACCCCCGACAACTAACGCGTGCCGACACGTTGCAGAATACTCTGTGCCGTAATCAGCACATTTGACTGCACCCTCCGCGGTCCATTTGACGAACTGTTTCTTACCCGAATTCCAGCTTGCACGGGCTCTCTGTAAAGGCATTTTTCGCCGTTATCTCCGCATCAACGGTTTGTTATTAAATTAGATGTATTATATCACCGCTGAAAAAAGATGTCAAGCACTAATTTCAGGCAAGAAGCATACCTAAAATAACCGAGAAAAGTGACGAAAGGTCAAAGAAAGTAACCGGCTTTTCGAACACGCTGTCGTCAACATCGGATGTGATTGACTCGGCTTTTACGGGAAGCAGGTCATTTGAGCTGAGCTCTGCACTGTCGTCGATAAGGTCATAAAGAACGATATCAAAGGCAATAAGCTTACCTTCACTATCATAGTAGAAGGTTGCATTTGAGTCGAGCATTCTGAGCACGTTTCTGCCCTGCTGACCGAAAGTTAAAAGATACTCGCGGATCTCTTCGTCGCTCATAGTTGCAAAATCAGAACCCTCGGGAATTTCAATAACACCGTTTTCTACAGCCATATCAAGAGTTTTTCTGATATCGGGCACAAACTCTTCCACATAAACCTCACCGTATTTATCGGTCACCTTATCGCCTGCAGTTTTAAGCTTAAGACATTCGAGAATCTGCAGTGTGAAGCCGCCGAAGGCCTCGGTAAAATCACCCGTGAGAGCTGAGAAATCGATACTGCCGCCGAGCATATCACTTACGCAAAAGCTGACAAAGGGAAGGTAAGCATAAATCTCACCGTCGACCATAAGAAGCTTTACGTTGAAAAACCAAAGCTTTGCAGTTGCGGCAACCTTAAGCTGAGTTGAACTGTCTTCAGACTCGAAAGACTTTATGTACAGTTTCAGATCCTGAAAAGGAATTGAGTAGCTGTTAAGAGCATCATTATCAAACTCAATACAAATTGACTTTGTGTCAATTACATCGTCAATAAAGCTCTGAGTCTTTGTGTCGGATGCATAGGCGGTAACAAAAAGCGATGAAAGACAAAGAACTACGGCTAAAACAATGCTTATAGATTTTTTCATATATATCATCCTCCTTGAAATCATCATACAACAGATAAGTTAAAACAAAGTAAATTACCGACAAGCGGATACTTCAAAGAAAACAACACCGTTTGCGGCAAGCGAAGTATCAAGCACTGCCCTGCCGTCAACGACGTCAGCGGTATATGTAACGGGAGTAAGCTGAGAGCACTTCTCATATTTTTCAGCAAGCTCTTTGAAATAAAGCTCACGAGCGGCAGGGTCTTTGAGAGTTACGGTTGACTCAATCTGCGGGTCATCGGGTGACCAGCCGAAGCAATCGTCACCGATGCCGTATGCAATTCTGTCCTGCTGCCATTCGTCAAAATAGTTGCAGTTATCGTCAACGGTATAGACAGTAACATTTACTTTATCAGAGCCGAAAGCAGATACATCAACATCAAAACTGAGGTCTGCAGTCTTTTTGTAGTCTATATTGTTTTTGAAATTGTAAGCCATAATGCGGAGGGTTTCGCCGTCGTAAGCTGAAAGAGCCTCGACCTCTGCGCCGTAGATAACGCCCTTCTTTACAGGCTCTACAGCAACACGTTTACTGCCTGCAAAGGTAGAAAGTCGGCTTGCTACGTGATAGCTGACAGTTGGGTAACCGTCATAAAGTCCGCCCGAGAGATAGCCCCAGGACGAGAAATAGTCGCCGCCATGATCGATAAGCTGCTTATTGAGTCTTGCATCGTATGCAGCCTGATACGTATCCCCCACAATTCGAGTAAACAGCTGATTATCGTCCGCACCGCTTGTATTGCCCACAAGGAGCCTGCCCTCATCAACGCCGAAGATAAGATCTTTGAGACCTGCTTCGTCTGCATACTTCTGAAGCTGAGCTATTGTTTCGGGCAGAGTGTAACCTGAAGTATATTCACCGGGGCAATAATCGTAGAAAGAAGCGGAAAGGAAGCAGACGCGTGTACCCTTCTTGCCTGTTTTATAGTTAGTACCGTTACCACAGTGCTCGATAAAAATGCGCTCATCCCATAGTCCCTCAGTAACAACCATTGCGTGTGCACCGACAAAGACCTCTTCGCCTATCTCTTTCTGAAGAGCATCAACAGTATAGTCATAAAGCTTACAGTAAGCCACTGCAGTTTTATCAGGGTCTCCGTCAGGCGACATAAACCACTGCGAGTTTTCAAACTCGGTCATAACGCCGAAACGCCAGGTCAGCACTTCTTCTGCACCGAATTCGTCTACAAGTGCCTTTGCCATAGCAGCCATATAATCGTAATAAACATCATAATCATCGGGCGGATAAAGATTTGTACCGAAATCAGCACCCTGAATTGAATTCTGTGAATACTTGAGCGGTACACTGCCGAGCTTGAGATGCGGCTTTGCACCGAGAGTGAGAATACCCTGACAATTCTCAATAAGCGGTGAAAAGTCATAATCGTCGAGCACGTCGTAATTTGTCGGGTCAACAAAAAGGTCACGCTGAGCGTTGCCGCCCGTACACTGCATAAGCTGTATGTACTCGACAAACTCCATAATATTGTACTTTTCGTTGAGTCTCGGATTAGTAAACAGATCAGTACCCTGCATATCCCAGATATTTACATTACTGAGCGTATTGGGTACAACGTCGCCGAGCTGTGAAGTTTCGACGGTAAACGAATAATCGTTAACAGATTCACCGAGTGAGCCGATTATACCCGGCAACGCAAGGATAAGCGAAAGCAGGTATGAGAAGAAATATTTGATCGCACTCATAATTCAAATCTCCTATTGTATTTTATTTGATTAAATTTTAACACAGTTAATGGCGTTTGTCGATAGGAACCGAGATTAATAATTTAAAATGTTTCTACAACAAAACTATTTACGAAATTGTTACTTTAATCAACAAATTTGCCTTATATTGATGTTTAAGTCCTGGGAATTTATTGTGTAAAGCTCTTTACTTTTACAAAAAAATGTATATAATATTATATCGTATATTATTAGATGGAGGAAAAATCCAATGAATCTGAAAAAGAAAAGTGTTAAGTTTTTATCAATTTTCCTTGTATTACTTTCACTGATCGGCATGTCTCCCCTGAACGCTTTTGCTGCTGACACAGACAGTGAGGCAACAGGTCACGCACTTGTAATCACAAGTGACAGTCTTTCGGTAAAAATCCGCAAGACAGTTCAGCTTCACGCTTCTGTCACAAACGTTGACACGATGCCTGCAATCACCTGGGCTTCTCTCAACCCCGACATTGCAACCGTTGATGAAAACGGTGTTGTAAAAGGCGTATCTATCGGTAAGGCTGTTATCACGGCATCTGTTACTGTTGACGGTGAGACAATTAACGGCGAGTTTGTAATCAATGTAGTAGACCGTGGTAACTTTATCCAGGATTTTCTTACAAAGCGTCAGGTGCTCAGCTATCAGTACAGCTACATTGACGATTACTACTACACAAACGATAAGGAAGCATGGCAGTACAACTTCGGCTTCGGCAAGATTTACGATTTTGTATCTCCCTACATTCTTCTTGAATACGACTATGTACGTGTTTTCTTCGCCTACGAGGGCAAGGACTGGATGATTCAGATGTGGAAGGGTCAGTACGGTATGATCTTCTACGGCGGTGAGATCGGTGTTTATAACAGACCGCAGTCCGACAAGGAGCTTCACGAGTGGTCAATGTACAACTGCCCTGCCGAAGAAGACTGGCTCGGTATGGAAATGACACTCTATCATCAGGACATTCAAGGTAACTACATCCGTGAATTCACACGTGAGTATGACAAATACTGGTGGTGCACAGGCTTCAAGAACGGTCACCTCAGACAGGAAGAGCCTGCTGACGAACTCAGACTTGAAGCAAGAATCACATTCAAGGACGAAGAGATGAGAGACCTCTTCACTGCAGGTCTTGCAGAATGCGGCTTCGGTGAATCCGAAACAAAGACAGGTCTCGGTCTTGATCAGTTCTACAAAGAAGGTAACGACGTTTACCTCATCTGGCAGAACATCTCCGATGCGGAGAGCACAATGGCAATCAAAGTAGGTGTAGGTTTCATCTCCTCTATCATCGCACTGCCGATTATGCCCCTCATTCTCCCCTATGCCGGATTCTTTATCTTCCTGGTAATGATTGCATCAAGCATTGTATAAAACGATATAAAAATTAACTGCTTACATCTCAATCGATGTAAGCAGTTTTTTCTTTGGTTAAAAATCAGTTAACGCCGTAGAAATCAAGAAGTGCGGGATTGATAACGGTATCTGTCTGGTCGAAGCAAGAACTGTGACCGCCGCCTATTATCATAAGCTCCTGCGCGCCCTCGATAGAACGTGTTATCTTTTTGGAGTGCCAACGCTGAATCATATCGTGCTCACCGTAGATATTGAGGACAGGTACTTTGATTGCGGAGATATCTTCAAACGTAAGGCTCGGCTGACCGACCATCATGCCCTTGATATCACGTCTGCGGGCATATTCAGGGTCATCATAAAGCCATGCTTCGATACAAAGTATTATATACTGATATGTAATCTGAATCTGATCAAAAGTGTTTGTGCCCCATGTATTGATGTTAGAGCCCATAATTACGAGCGATTCCACCCTCTCCTGATGAGCGAGAGTAAATACTACACCGAGATTGCCGCCGTCGCTGAAACCGAAAATTCTCGTTTTTTTGATATCAAGGTAATCAAGCAGATTCACAAGATCCTCTGCCATTGCTTCAAAGGTCATACCGCCCTCTACCCAATCGGAATTACCCGTAGCTCTGGGTGAAACGCAGATAACCTTGAAGTGCTTTGACATTTCGGGAAGAATACTGCCGTCAAAGCTGTGCATATCGCCGCCGTTAGGAGGCAAGAGCAGAAGCGGCTCGGCATCAAGGTTGCCGTAAATGCCGTACTCGATATTGACACCGTTAAGGTTAACAACCTCATAAGCCTTAAGCTCAGGAGTCGGTTCAACGGCACTGCAAACTGTAACACTGCCAAAGACAAGCACTAAAGCCATAACAACAGAAATAACGGATATTAATTTTTTCATACTATCACCTTTTATTAAATATTCTGTACTGTTAATTATACATCAAATTAACCTTCCGGACAACTGAAAAACTGTTTTTAAAAATTTTTTAATTTTTTTCAAAAAAGTATTGCATATTATAATTAAATGTGGTAATATATCTATCGTTGTCCGGGTGTGGCGCAGTTGGTAGCGCGCTTGACTGGGGGTCAAGAGGCCGTGAGTTCAAGTCTCGCCACTCGGACCATTTTAAAGAAGGCTGAAATCGTTGATATACAACGGTTTCAGCTTTTTGCTTTTCTTCGAAAAACATCAAATGGTCCTTATTTGGTCCTTATTACAAAAACTATGATAGCCGGGAAGCCTTAAGTATCAAGGCCTCCCGGCTTTTTGCGTGGGTCTTATCGGGTGTTTTTTGAGCTTAATTTTCACCTGAAAGATAAGCATACAGTTTATCCATATCTATCAAAGCTCTGTTTCCAACATAAATAGGAACGATTTTATTTTCCTTAATGAGTCTGCGAAGTGCTCTTTCGGTTAAAGCAGAATCTCTATCATTCTCTTTTATTTCTTTGATGGCTTGATTTATTGTGCGCATTTTAGGTGTCATGGACTTTTATCACCTCCAAGTTTGTACGTTACGTACGTTGACGTTTGTTTTTAAACACGTTACAATAACCATAGAACAAATGTACGTTTGTCGAATTATTTACGAAAGAAGATGGTTTTATAGGTAGAATTGAAAAAAGAGGATACGGCTACCGCTTTAAGGTTTATGACGGTTATAATGCCGACGGTACTCAGAATATCAAAACAAAAACATGGGTTCCCGAACCGGGAATGACTCCGAAACAGATCGAGAAGGAATGTCAAAGGCAGTATGTGATGTTTGAGGAAGATGTTAAAACAGGTTTGTTTGTATCGGCTAATGTTAAGTTTGAAGTAATGGCTGAAATGTTTCTTGCACAAGCGGAACTCGAAGGAAATCACAAGCAGCTTACGCTTGAGCGTCTTAAGGACTGCAAGGACAGAACATATAAAGCAATCGGTCATTTAAGACTCGACCGCATTACAACGGCTCATATTCAGAAATTCATCAACAGCCTTGCTCAGGACGGTACAAATAAACACACAGGTAAAGGGCTTTCGGTCAAAACACAAAAGCTCTATAAGGGCTTTATATCTGATGTATATGATTTTGCCGCAAGAAATCATAATATATATTTGAAAGACCCTTGCAAGGGAGTGCACACCGTTAAGGTGGAAACTAAAAAACGTGAAATTTACGATTTAGAGGAAATGCAGACATTGGTAAATCTTCTTTGTGAAAAAGCACCGTTGAAATATAAAGTATTTTTTATTATCGCAATGTTTACCGGATTCAGAAAAGGTGAAATCCTTGGTCTTGAATGGGATGATATTGATTTTGAAAATCAAGTTATCAGCATAAACAGAACTTCGATTTATTCTAAAGAAAAAGGTACAATAACAGGAACACCGAAAACCGAAAACGGCTACAGAAGTCTTAAAGTTAATGATGAAGTTATTAACACAATACGTGAACTCAAAGAAGAACAAGACAAAAACATATCTAAACTCGGCGATGCGTGGCATAACACCAACAGACTTTTCACAGCTTGGAATGGTTTACCTATGGGTCCCGATACTCCGAGACATTGGTTGCAGAAGTTTTGTCAAGCGGAAGGCATTCGCTATGTGAATGTTCATAGTTTTCGTCACTTCAATGCTACTGCTTTGATTGAATTCAACTGTAATGTTAATCAGGTTTCGGCATCGCTCGGACATTCTGACCCCACAACAACTCTTAATATCTATGCTCATGTTTTTGCCAAGGTTCAAGCTAAAGCCAGCGAGGCGTTATCCAACTCTATTTCAATCAATGTCGGCGGTTAATCCGCCGGCATTTTTTAACGCGATAAAAGATATGACTGCACGGTGACGTTATTGCGCCAGTGTGCGAGATGAAAAATTGAAACAGCTGTCAGTGCAAGCTTGTTGTATGTAACAGGGATATTCTTCTCAATTGCCAGCTTCCTGCATTTTCCTTTTGTTTTATAAGTACCACTAATAAGCTTTTCATTAAAAGGCTTGTGGACAATAGTGCCGTCAGGAAGCTTCTCGGTACGATACAGCTTCCAACGCAAGCGGATTTCATCGGCAAGATTTTCTGCATAGCCTTCTTCAGTGTTTATTCTATTAAGATAATATTCATAACACTTTTTAGCCTGCATTGCTCTTATAATGTGATAGTCCACTGAATTTGAAAGCTCAATAGGTTTAAATACCTTTTCCTTTTCACCAAGTCCTTCAAAATATGATTTTACAAATTCCTGATCTTCGGGCAGAATCCTCTGCAAACTGTCCTTGCCACCCTTGCCGTCCTTAACAAAAATACACATATGACCGCTTTCGTCAATTCTCAGATCTCTGCCCTCAAGCTTTGCAAGCTCTGATACTCTTATCCCGACGACCTTCTGAAATTCAACGGTGCGTGCATAACGAGGATTATCCGGATTGTTATCCGCACGAATCTTCTTGCCGTTGTCCGAGCGTGATTTGGTGTATTCAGCTGTATAACGGATAGGCTTTGTGATTGTTTTCATCGGCACATCATAAAAGCTGCATACCGCTGCAAGATAGTTGTGAATCGTGGCAGCTTTATATTCTTTCTCTTGCAGATAGTCCGAATAATCCTGAATATGTTTCATACATTCCGCATGGGTTTTACAGTTGTAATTCTTACGGCAGAATTCAATATATGCCTTAAGCCATTTCCTATAATTAACTTGGGTAACAGAACTTTTTAATTCGGCAATAAATGACTCTGTTTCATCCCTTAACTGCCTTGTTATACTCTTACCCCTGACTTTGTTTTGCTTAGCCATAGCAACAATCCTTTCATATATAATTTGAAACTTTTTTCTGTTGGTGTTTCTTCCAACCCGCGCCGAAAGGCTCGTTAAATCAATTGGTGATGTCTCAATTTACATACAGAAATTATATTCTGTCGCCGAGAAAAGGCCGGTTGAGCAGGTTACCATCCTGTTCACACCAAATGTTTCTGAGTAGCAAAAACTCCTCAAAAACCTTGCATAAGCGGTTATCACGTAAAAATCACTATTATTTTCCGTGATAACCCTTATGCACAGACCGATAAACACGGTCTGTCCGTGAGAAGTGTCAGTTTAAACAAAGCACCGGTACAGGCAATGTTTTCGCTGTCATTCTCACTGCTGATCCGAACACCTTGGATATACACAAGCTGTTCAGATCACATCGGGTACGCACTTTTCCGCAAACAAACGCAGCACATCTTTTGCTGCACACCTCAATGACGCCGTGTCATTTATGAGGTTGTTTGGTTTCGTCTGATAGGTTCGGACCGAAAGTGTACACCGCTTTATTCTCCTTCTTGATTTATTTCATCCAACCGCCTTCGCAATTTCTATCCCTGACAGTTGAAATAAAACGGGATTTTTTAATCACTTGCGCTGTGATTTTTACTCCAAACGTGATTCATTAATCACTAAAAATATATAAGATTGACCGACACTACAAATCGCAACTTCAACTTTCCTGCTAAAAGCAGGCTATTTTTTGGCAAAATGGCGTTTTTGTCTGATTTTGGGCATAAATTAACCCCTGAAACGGGTGTGATTTCGTTCCAGGGGCAAAAGAACACACCCGACCTGAGTTTTTGCTCAAGTCGGGTGGTGGCGTTAAAAGAAATTCAGATTATAAATGAAAAAATGAGAGATAAAATCTTCTTTATGAACTCAAATATATTTGTGAAGATAACTTCAAAATCCATATGGTCTTCACTTACTGGCCCATCAGGTTCAACAGTTTCGTTTGTTTCGGGTATTGTTGTATCTTCGGGTATACCGTCCATATCGGGTATGGGAGCAATGTCGGGATACATACCTGCTGACTGATCAATGAGCGAAGCATATTCGATATATGCTGTCTGAGTTACAAGTTCAGCCTGAGCAGAATTCTGGTCGATGTCATTCTTTCTCAGACCTGCACCCATAAGCAGCTCAACATCGAACTCATTAATCACTCCGTCGTGGTTACAGTCGGCAGCCGTCCACATATAGCCGGGCAGCTTATCCTCTGTGAGCAGACCGTTGACAATAAGATTTACAAGGAACGCATCTTCGCCGTCGTACCAACCGTCACCGTTAACATCGCCGTATATGATAACAGTATAGCTGTCAACAATCGTTCCGTTTCTAACTATGTTGGTTATCGAGCCTGTTCCGACTTCTCCTGTGAGCGTATCGTATTCAAGCGAACAGCTGCTGTCGGTGAGTTCAACATAGTCGGTTATAGATTCGAGTCCGACATCCAAGCCGAAAATATATCCGTTTTCTGCGTCGACAACCGTGTTGGTTGTAACATTACCTGTTATACCAACCACACGGACAATACAGTAATCTCTGTAACCGCCGTCAACAGTTGTTGCTGTAATTACAACGCTGCCTGCTTTTTTACCTGTTACAAGTCCGTTTTCATCTACCGAAGCAATAGCTGAATCAGATGTTGTCCATGTCACAGCTTTGTTTTGTGCATCACTCGGCGTGAATCTGCCGTTAAGCTGTACCTTACCGTTCACGGCAATATACTCATCATGGCTTGTAAGTTCAAATCCCTGTGCAGAATTGTCAACCGTAACAGTACAGGTTTTTGAATAGTTTCCGTCATCGGTTTCAACGATAATAACTGCCGTACCTGCCTTGTGTGCGGTAATAAGTCCGTTCTGATCAACTGTTGCAACTGCTTCGTTTGTTGAAGCCCAAGTTACAACACGGTTGAGTGCTTTAAGCGGCATAACGGTTGCCGTAAGCTGATGGGTAAGACCCGGTACAAGCAGCACCTGAGAATCGGATATATAAACATCGGTTACTTTTTTGCCTGTTTTAACTGTGCAGGTGGCGGTATATCCACCGTCCACCGTCCGTACAGTGATTACAGCACTGCCTGTGCTGTTTCCGGCAGTGACAACACCGTTTTCATCAACCGTCACTATCGTATCATCACTCGATGACCATATAAGGCTCGGATTGTCTGCATCAAGCGGAGTTACTGTTGCAAAGAGCTGCTTTGATGTACCGTTATAAATCGTCATCGTCGTATCGTTCAGCGCAACACCCCTGACAGGGTTTGTGACATTAACTTTACAGCTTGCGGTAAATCCGCCGTCATCGGTTGTGACAGTAATTGTCGTCGTGCCGGTCTTAACACCTGTTACGATACCGGAATCACTTACCTTTGCAACGTTCTCATTGAGTGAATCCCAGTAGAGCTTTTGGTTTGAAGCACCTGCGGGATCAATATTAACAATCAGCTGGATCGGATTGCCAACCGTAGCGTCAACTTCTTCCTCTGCCATACTGATGCCCTTAACCGATTCGTTTACTGTCACCTGACACTGTGCAACGAAATTGCCGTCATCGGTAATAGCGGTGATTATCGCTGTGCCCTTCGCAACTGCTGTAACGTTACCGTCTTCATCAACTGTTGCGATGTTTGTTGAGTCGCTGACCCAGTGGACAACCTTGTTGTATGCATCTGACGGAGCAACAGTTGCAAGAAGCTGCTGAGTTGCACCGATATCAATAGAAAGGGTCGAAGTGTTGAGCGTAATGCCTTCAACAGCCTTCGGGCTGATAAGTGTTTCTTCTGTGTTGTTGACAACGCTGACTTCATCAGAAGCTGACTGTGCTTCAACAACAAGTCTGTTAGATGAATAAGGCGTTGCAAACTTAAGAGAAGATGCAGGGAGCATGTAGCTATACTGCTTGACTTCACCTGCAGCAATGTCGCCAAGAGCTACATTGCCGAGCTCAACCATAGAGTCGCTGAACTGTGAAAGAGAAACCGTTACGTTTTCAGCTGTGCCGTAGCCGTTGTTTGCTACAGTTGCTGTGATAACGCCGTTGCTGACCTGAGTATTCAGCACCTGAACATCTGCATAGCCTATTTCAACAGCTGTGCTGTTGTTTTCAGCATTACCGTCTTCATCTGAAACTACTTCAACGGTATATGTCTGTTTTGCGAAATCATCAGGCAAGGTGTAAACAATGTTTGCCTGATACGTCTTACCGCTTGCGATTGAGTTTTCAAAAACCTTTGTTGCAAGGATTTCACCTTCTGCGTTTTTGAGGTTGAGTGTGTAACCGTTTACTGCCGCTGTGCCGACATTCTTGAATGTTGCTGTGAATGTTACATCTTCGCCTGCAGCAACGCTTTCGGGGTCGTAGTAGACATTTGCATCCATTTCAAGGTCGGCAAGCTGACCGATGTTGTCAATAATAAAATCTGTTGAAGTATAGGGATATTCCGTTGCGTTTTCATCAACGTTATTTACAGCCATCGCCGCAACGATTGTGTTTTCGCTGTCGATAATAGCGGAGTAATCGGCAATATGCTCGCCTGTGCTTGTCAGAGCAACAGGTGTTGAATATCCGTCAGTCTCTTTATACGCTACATAAAGCTCGCTCTTGTAGCCGTCTGCCACAGTGTAAACAACAGCAATTGTTGTGCCATTGTCAAGCACACTGTAATTGTTGCCGACATAGAGTTCACTTACGGTATTAGCTGTTGCAAGGTAGCCGCCACTGATGTAGTAAAACTCACCGTTCTGGTATGTAACGCCGTAATCGTCAACTGTGTCGTTCGTAAGCCTGCTTGAGCCGATATAAACCTCGCTGTCACCTGTTGTTTCGCTGTTGCTGTCAAGGTCTGTTGAGTATGCAACAGTTGCTGTACCGTCAACAAAACCGATTGCAAGGCTGCTTATATTGTCGAGTGTTGCCGCTTTGTTTACAGTGCCCCAATTACCATTAACCAGCTGCTGTGTGTAAACGGTCATTGAGCTTTCAGTTTCTTCTACCCAAGTGATTGCAGCATTGCCGTTATCGGTTGCAATGTTGTGGCTTATCGGGTACATACCGCTGCCACTGTTACCGACAAGTACAGGCTCTGTCCACTCGCCGTCAAATTCGCTGTAGACAAGGTCTGTGTTTTCGAGCATATAGTCAAGACTTACATCGTCTGCAAACACTTCGTTACCGCGCTGCCAGAGAGCATATACCTTTTCGCCGTCTGTGCAGATTTTCGGCTCATTGTCTGCAAGTCCGCTTTCATATACTGCAGCGGGTGTTGACCAAGTGCCGTTTTCATAAACGCTGTAGTAAAGCGTTGTGAGGTTCATTGTGCTCTTTGTGCCGTTGTCGCCAAGCCAAAGAGCAACAATTCTGCCGTCATCAAGCTCGACAAGCTGTGGGTCAGCATAGGGATAAACACTGTAATTGTTTACCGTTTCGTCAATACTCTGTGTTTCAATTCTGATTGTATTAAGATAATCACGTGAGAGTGGCTTGAAATCATTTCTGTCAATCTCTACAATACTGTCAATCGAGTTCACCTCAATATCGCCAAAATTCGGGTAGAGATTCATATTGACCGTTTTGCTCCACTCGCTCTCGAACACCCAAAGCGCCTTTGCCTTAACATATACACCTGCGGAAAGATCAGCTGTTATAGCTTCACGAAGTGAAGATGCAGGCAAAGTAACTTTGCCGCCGATGCTGCCCTTGATACCAGCTTCAACGCTTGCAACATCTTTGCTGAGTAGTTTTGCACCTACACCTATTGTCGGTTTCAGTTTTATACCAAATGAACCACCGGGAGAAATCTCACCGTTATCAATCTTTTGAAGATAAAGAGAGCCTTCAACCTCACCGGCTATTTTGAATGTAGCATAACAAATATATGCAAACGGCACATCTTGACTTACACCGACCTCTGCCGTTACAACCATACCGCCTTCTTTAAACACCACATCGCCGCTTGAATAATCAAACTCCATATAGCCGGCAACAGTAAGATTAGCACTAAAACCTATATCACCATCTATCTTTTTCAATTTATCTCTGATTTTATTGTAATTATTCCAATTGGTACCGTTACTGGAAAGAACAAAAAAGTCTTTAAAATCTTTATAATTCTTGTAAAAGTTCCCTTCGCTTTCAACATTTACTCCGTCACCAAGACCGATAATGTACTTTACGGTTTTATCTTCAGCATTCTGCTTGTAATCAAACGAAAGTGCACCCAAATTAAGTCCAACATTGGTTGTAAACAAATAAAATTCCTCTCCGAGTACGCTTACTTTGGGTCCGTATATCTTTTCCTCTCCAAGTGCTATTCCTGCTAATCTATTCGACAGATCAAAGCCTGACTTCATTTTAACCGTTGATGTTGAATACTGATTCAGCTCGTACAGCGCACGGGTTTCGTTTGTGTAGCCGTTGCGGTTGAAGGTAACGGTTTTTGTTATATCGACATCGCTGCCGACCTTGAGGTTATATACGCCGGTATAGTCCGTTGAGCCGACACTTTCGCCGTCGAAAACAACATTGACACCTGCAAGCGGTTTGCCCGTCGTTTCATCAACTGCCTTAACGGCATATGTAGTATAGTTTTTAGATTTATAGATTTCAGAGCCCGGATTAAGTTTTAAAGCGGGACGAATGCCGACAAAGTTGTTGACAATACTGTCGTCGACAATGCCATTGCTACCAACATAGTACGCATCATTGGAACGACCGCCGGGAGTGCGAAGCCACCAAGGGTAGTAGTCACCGGATTTACATCCGTTAGATGAACTGAGACCAAAATAATCATTAATAAGTTCAGCAGAATAATCGGTAAGTGTCGCTTTTCGTGTTGTATTTGATGAATAAGAATTGCTGAAGCCATAAGAAGTACTAAGAGCATCGGAAAGTGAAGGAATAAAAATCTTGTCGTATGTATCAATACCGCCTTCTGTACCGTAATCTGGATTATCTCCGTTTACAAGGTGTGTTGTGTTGATGCGTGTTTTTTCGTAATCGGTAAAAGCTCTGTTATAAAAGGTAGAGTTAAGCCACGTGCGAAGTGTGCTGTCTGCCCAGATGCTTGAATATGGTGAAGATATGTCATAATATTGCCAATCCAATATCCTCTGTGCCAGAAGGTAAACACCGTCACTGTCAACGGAAAGGACTTTCCATTTAATCGGGTCGTAACTGAAATAATAAAGCGTACTACCGATTGTTGTTTTCATATAATAATTGCCGTTGTAATATATTACTCCCCTGCTGTCAGGAGTCTGCTCGGCAAGCTTAGCCTTCAAGTATGAGTTGACAATCTCCATAGTAGGATATCTGCCGAATTCAACAATATCGCCAACCTTAAAGCTCGCCGCCTCCGCCTCGAAAACAAAGCCGTCCAACGGCGCACAAGTCGCCAGCATCACCGCACAAAGCAGAAACGCAAAAGCCTTAGTCAGAATTTTTTTCATTACTTACGCCTCCGTTTCGTTTTGAAAACTAATTTTTGACAACTCAATGTTATCCACATCTTCAATCCAATTTCTAATATGGTTCATAAAATTGATCTCTTCTTCAGTATTTGTTCCAATGTAGTGATAATATTTATAAACAGTGACAGTTGAAAAACTGTTTGCATCTATCAACTCTTGCCATTGATCAACTAATAGTAGTTTTTCATTACTGTTTATATAACTCAAATTACCATTGTAATCATACTTTGTAAAATCATAATGCCAATCCGTTTTAATAACCTTCAGTGTTTCACCCTCTAAAAAAGATATGATTTGTTGTCTACTCAAGTCTGACTCAATGCCTATTTCTTTAAATCTATTTGGTTCCAATGCTATGTATTTATTAAAAACGTTAAGAACAAAATCAATGTTTTTATCATTCAAAACATCAAAAACTGGTTTTGAAGCATCATTTTCGTTTTTTGTCGAATCATAAGCTTCAACTATATACTTTAAACATGAATCTAATATTATTTTATCTGAACTCGCCATAATTGCACTTTCATAATATCCGAAAGCCTTTTTGTAATCATAATTTTTCGCATAGCTCGAAAATATTTCACCTAAAGCAACTTTTGCATATGGTGAATATTCATTGTCTTTTTTTATTATCCTTAAATACATATCTATAGCAATTTCATATGAACCGCATTCTCTTGATTTATCGGCTAAATTTATAATCGCAGACTCAACCCCCAAATTTGCCAAAGCCAAATCCGCATATTGTGAAAACAAAGCTGTAACAAATACAGATATCACTAAACTTATTACAGAAGAAATAATTAAGAATTTTGTATCTCTTTTCATATTTATCCCTATTTCCATTTTTTATTAAACAATAACTTTAATATTAATTATAAAACTTTGCGCCGAATAAAACAATATTTAAAATTTACAGATTTAATTAAACATTTACCATATAATGCACAAACTAAAGTTTAATGTTTAACATTTGTAACTCTTTGTGCGCTATAGACGGCCATATTTCGTTATTCGCGTAAAACTTCGTGCGCTTTTGAACGTGACGTTATATTTCCTATTCGGTAAAATATTTATAAAAGGAATTGAAACAATTCCGAATAATACCGAAAGGATGATTTAATGAAAAACGAAAAAACTTGGCAAGAAATCAAGGATGAATTGTTTGAGAAGTATAAGCTGACGCCGGAAGCGGTAGACCGTTCAGAGAAGTATCCGCTTGCATATCCGTTCGCAAAAGCGATTTTCGAGTGTACTGAACCCGGTTCAATGGAAGACTTCATAGCCGAAGGCGGTCATATCTTCTATCTCGCTGACCCATCCGAAATCAAAAAACAGTTAGGCGAAAACGAGTTCGCTGTTTGTGACAGAGCGTACTCTCACATTCCCATGGGCTCTATTGTCAAGGTGAATCCCGATAAACGTCCTCGTGTCGGTTTCGCTCTTATCGAATTTGCCGGTGAAGTAACCATTGCATATTTGCACCCTCGTCCGGGAAACATAGTCCGCCTTGTGTTCAACGAAATGTATGAGGATGTTTTTCTGCCCAAGGATGCGTTTAAGGTTTTGGGCAAACCCATAGGCTATCGTATGCCCGGTAAAACAGAAGTCACGCCAGTTGACACTGTGCTTTAATGGTGATACATATGTCATTCATTGAAAATTTTTACTACGGCAACATTGAACCGCAAATGCGCAATATCAAGCAAAATTCAGACTTTCAAAAGGATTTCAGCAGACTTTGTGAGATAGAAGCTGAACTCAGGATGAAACTCACAGGTGGCGAGAAAAAGCTGTTTTTAGAGTATGTTGATTTGTGGGGAATCATATCCGGAGACATTGACTTTGACAGCTACAAAGCCGGATTTAAACACGGAGCAAGTTTTGCTTTGGATGCGTTTACACAAATAACCGAATAAAATAGCGACAGCCCACAGGCATCAAAACCTGCGGGCTGTTGCTGTTTTTCTTGTAAAATATAATATTTTACAGATTTCTAAAAATTCCTCTATAGATGTATTGCACAAAAATCAACTTGTATTTTTGTATGAACCGGAGAAATTTAATATTCGGTGTTACTTTTTGTAATTTTTCGTCATATATATAATGATTAGCTTTTATTTAAGTGCATTTTATCAAAATAAAGGATAATAATAAATTATGAGGTATTTATAATGAGTGATAATTTAGTCGATCGAGATAAAGAAATTAAAGATTTAGCCGAAATCATCCAATATAGCAATACACAAAACGAAATAATCATTGTTACTGGAATTAGTGGTATTGGGAAAAGTGGGTTAGTTAATAAGTTCAAAATTATCCATAATATTGATATAAATATGATCAATGTTAAAATGAGCAAAAATTCAGTATCAACAATTGAAAACTTGCAATATTTTAATGCTATTTACAAAGCTTTTGAAGAGTTTTCAATTAGAAATAACACCTTGGTTCCAACACCTACACAGCACGGAATATCAAGTATCGGGAATTTGATTCGTTGGCTTTTTAGTGTTTTAAAATCAAAAAACGGGTTTGGTGATGCTATATCACTTTCCGAACCATCAGAAGAGAAAAACATTGTTCGAAAAAGAGATTATATACTGCATATTTTATCAAACTCTGATGTTATTTTAGATATTGAAAACATTCAAAATATTGATACGTATTCCTTTGAGTTGTTGAAAAGTATTATTTCAAATGTTACAAATAAAATTTTTATCTTAGAGTATACTTTAGGAGAGCAAGAAGAACATCATTTTATGAACTTTTACAAAGAACTATTAGAAACAGGAGCTCATGTCACAGAGCTTCGCGTTGAAAAAATGGACTTTATTTATGCAAGACAGCTTGCCCCAAAGAATAAAAATATTAATTTGACTTTATTAGAAGCAATATACGATTCCAGTAACGGGAACTTGATGGAAATTATTCTTGCTAACGAAAAAACAACAAAAAAAGAAAGCAATATAAATATATCCTTAAATAACATATCAAAAGATGAAAAATACATCGCCTATATAATTACTCTTAATGGTGGAAATATTACTTATGATTTGCTTTACAGAATAATTATCAACCCCAAAAGAAATGGTGGAGAATATCTTTTTCATATAAGTGAAGAAAAGATAGAAGAAATAATAGATAGTCTTATTTCAAAAAGAATAATAAAAAAAGATAATACGATTATTGCTTTAGCCCATGATTCAGTTCAAGATGAAATTAATAAACATGGATTCAGCTCCGTATTAATGTGTGCATATAACGATGTAAAGGATTATTATTTGTGTCTACTTAGTTGTAATACTGATAATTCGGAAATATTAGAAAAGCTGATAGCACTTTTTATAAAATTTTCAGATCAAGAATTATTATCTCTTATTCCCATAATTAAAGATTTTCTAATGGATATAAAATATCCTAAATTAATTATTTGTGAGTTGGAGAAATACAGAAAAGAATTATTAAATAACGCTACTATCAATATAAAAAGTGCGTATAATCTTACTTTAATGCTTGTTGAAGTGAGTTTATCAAACAAACTTTTTGATGAAGCTCAAAAAAACTTAGATTTAATTTTTGATAAACAAAATCTGTATCATATTGCTCTTCAAGCACAAATATATGCACTGCAAGAAACATTTGAAGTAGAAAGCAAGCTTAAAAATTTAGTTGATAATGCTTCTGACAATAGCAGATTAAAGTTAATATTAGAACTTTGTTATATGTATTTTTGCATGAAAATGTATAATACAAATAAAACGAAAAAAATAAGTGAACTAATATTAAACAACATTCATTATCAAAAATATAAAGAGTATGCATATGTTTTAAGAAACTATGCAGAGTTGTGCGACTCAAACACAGAGTGCATCAAATACTATAAACAATCATTAAAAATTTTCAAAGAAAACAATATGATTTTTGATATGGCATGTGTATACATTTCTCTCTCAATGATATATTCATATGAAGGAAAATTGAGAGTTGCACAAACCTGCATAGATAAAGCAATAAAATTAGCCCCCAAAAACATTTCACAATGCTATGTATTAAATAATAGTTCAGTAATAGCTATATTAGGGAATAGTTTTACGGATAAAACAGAAAAAGATTTAATAGATTCTGCTCTGCTTTCTGTAACCCTATATGAAAAAATAATAATATACTGTAATCTATTAGTGTATTACTGTTTATCAGGAAATTATAAAAAAGCTGAAATATATGTCAAAAAAATCGAAAGTTTAAACTATCAAAAATTTAACTACGAAGAACTTTCACATATTGTATATCAAAATATGTTATTTTATTACAAGTCGGTAAACAACGAAACATCATTTCAAAAATATTATAAAAAAATTATGGACTTGATAAACGACCCTAATGCACGTACATCTACAAAAGAATTAGCCAAATCAATGCTTGGGTTAAGTTCTAACAATTCTTTTTATTCAGGTTTCTCATATAGAGTGGATTTCTTAGGGTACTGGGAATTTAATATTGATAATGATTTAGACCATTCTTGATAAGATATTCAAACATTTCGGACAAGGAATATCCTTTATTTTGAAAAGCATAGTAAAACGCACAATCATCTCCAAGATAGCAATCGGGAGAAAGCTCAATCAAATAAAACTCACCGTTATGAAAACGTCCGTCAACACGCATGAATTCAATTTTATCGAAAGCTTTAAACAGATTGTGTATTTTATGAATATCATTTTGACTTATAAAATTGCTCATCTTAAAATCAATGCTTGAATCATCAATTTTTTTAGTTTCAAATCCCCATATTTCTTTGTCGTATGATTCTTTATTGCCCATTATCAATTGGACTTCTTCGCTAAAAATTATTTCTCTTGAATTTCCAACAAGAATCATTTCTACTTCCTGCCCTGAAATATATTCTTCTACCAGTATAGGCATTTTATGATAATAGTATAAAGCAAGACAAAGTTTTAATGCTTCTTGATAGTCAAAACAAACATTATTTTGAGAGATACCAGTTGATCCTCCTCCAAAGTTTGGTTTAATTACCAACGGTAAAGAAAGCTCTTTCAATCGCATTTTTATGTTTTCTGTATTGTTAAAATCCCTAATTAGTACACAAGCAGCAGTTTTTATTCCAAATTCTCGTGCAAACAGCTTTGATGTATATTTATCATTGCAAATTATATGCGCATAATCGTCAGCTCCGATATATTTTAGATTTGCCCCTTCGCATATTCCAGGTATGATACTTTTAGAATTAGGGGTGTTTCTTCCGTATTTCATAGGAAAAATTATATCATTTTTATGTTTATAGATGTTTTCAACAAATAATTCAATATCTGTATATATATCAAAATCTTTAACGCATTTTTTTATAGCATTCGATATTATGCGGGTAGAGTTGGCGTTATTACCTTCCAAATTGCGGTTTGAAATTTGTGCACTTTCAATTTTTTCGTTCTTGTCCGTTACTAAAATAAGGTTTTGATTAATCATTACTTTTCTCCTTTAAAGGTTAATTTATTATTATCCTTTAAAAAGAAATAACCGCTGTCTCTTACGAAACAACGGCTGCTATAGAGAGCTATTCACTTTTCTCAATTTTGATTTTATTTCGAGGATGTTTCTGTGTTAGAATTCGTTTTTGTGCGGACATGCTTATATGGGTGTAAATCTGAGTTGTTGTTATTGAACTATGGCCAAGAAGTTCTTGAATGTATCGAATATCAACGTTTTCTTCAAGCAGTAAAGTTGCGACTGTATGGCGAAACATATGCGGGGTTATATGCATTTCTATATTGCTGATGCGTGTATATTTATCTATTATAAATCTTGCTGATTGTTCAGATAAACGATTGCCTCTATTATTTATAAAATAAAAATTGTTTTTTCGTATTTCTTCAGAGAATAACTTTTGATAGTTTTTTAATACAGACTGGACACTTTTATTGGTTATTTGTATGTAGCGTTCTTTTGAGCCTTTACCGTTTACCTTTATTATTTTATTTTTCAAATCAACATCTTCCTTATGTAGAGAGCACAATTCACCAATTCTTATGCCTGAGGCGAAAAGCAGTTCCATTACTGCGATGTCTCTTATAGCGTTTCTTTTTTGATATTCGGAGTTTTGGGGATTGCTGGCAGTATGGTATGCGGTATTTAGAATTATAGATAATGTATCGATAGGTATTGATTTTGGTAAAACTAAAGGTTCACGCCGCTTAAACTTTATTTTATGAAATGGACTTGACGTGATTATTTCTTCCAATTCAAGGTAGTGGAAAAAAGCTTTTAAGCTCGCAATCTTTCGTTTGGCCGATTTGGGTTTGAAATTCTTGTATAAAAGCATAAGATATTCTTCAATTATTTGTTTTGAACACCAATCTATATCGTTTTTGCACCATTCGGCAAATTGTTTAAGGTCTGTAGAATACGCTTTGATTGATTTTGAACTTAGTCCTTTCATATATTTACAGAACTCAAGATATTGATTAATGGTTTCTGACAGATTAATCATTTTTACCGCTCCTTTTTAAAATTGGATATACATAATTAATCATATCAAAAAATTGATAAAAATTACAGTCAGGGATGAACAGTGTGGGTATTAATGAACTAAAAGCTGAAGGTTTAGGATTTGTTTCCGGAACCGCAAATCAAAAAAGTAAAACTATACTTGAAGGAAAAGTGAAAATTGTTGAGAAGCAAAAGCTGCCGCAATGGATGGTTGATTCATATTTGAATGGTGAATATACCACATACGAAACAACATCGGATGTAGTCCTATATCGTGCATATGGTATGGGTTACAATGAGGGGAGCGGTGCCACAAAAGAGGGTGCATTTGCAACAACTGAATATTCAGAATCAAGAATTGATGTGAAAATAAGGCTTGCATTAAAACCAAGTTGGAAAAACACAAGATTAGTTGAAGAAAAAATCGTTGTTCCTCCGAGACAAATAATAAGTGTCGGAATCGTTGCACCTGTTGTTTTGGAAACTGGTACTGTTTTAAAAGGTGGTGCCGAGCAAGTGCTGTTGCCGCAAAATTGGCCACAATCTTGGGTTGTGGGTTACAGAGAAATAACATCCAAACCACTGCAGACATATCCGGAATTTTACCTGAACCGCCGATTGATAAAGTCGATAAGCCCTAAAATAATGATGATTTAAAATTTGTGTTTTACATAATAAAAAAAGAAAGAATGGTGCAAAAAATGTTGCAGATCCCAGAAACATATTACAAAAATAACGAAGATTATATTACAATTCCCAAAATCAAGGAATTCATGCGTCAACACCCAGAAGAAAAATTTAAAGAGTCTCAACTCAGAGAAGAATTGTTGGATTCAATAATTGCATTTGGAAACAAAAGTGCCGAGAATGCAGAAAAAGTATTGATCTGGATTGATGAGGCAATACAAGAAGGCATAAAGGATGTTAATTTGCAATCATTTTCTTTATCAGAAACAACATCAATGACTGTTAGAAATATAGATAAAGCAAATAAATTTTTGAAATCATATATCGATGAAAACTGTCAAAAACATATTTGTCAAAATCAATATGACAAAAACTATAAACTGATTGAAGCAACGGCCGTGGAAAGTTATTTTGGTATTAAGTTAATCTTTGTTTTCTGTAAAAAGTTACATATGCATGATAAGAAAAATCTTAGAACAAGAGTGATTGACTATCCTGTTATGGCAGAGTATTATGTTGATGGGCAATGGTTGTTAGTAAGAGCTAAGCCGAGAAGTAATTTATACATTTTTAATCCAGATGGATTTGATATTGAAAAAGCTGTTTCTACAACAACTGAAAAAGAGATTAAACATATTGTTGAAAGAACCTCTACTATACTTGAGCTGAAAAAGCGAGATTCAAAAACAGCATCAATAACTCTTAAGAACAAGGTTTTTAATTTACTTCATAAATATACATATACACCGGCAGATATTGCTGAGGTTATTGATAATCGAAAAGAGGGCATTGCAAATTTATCAAAGACTATTCAATCGATTTGTAATGTTGAAGGAAAATGTAGTATTCCTGAAAATATTATCTTGGATATTGATAATGATATAAATAACATTGTTGAAAAATATATGTCAATAAATTGGTCAACAAAGGATATATTTATTAAGGACAGAGATGCTTATCCTGTAAAATTAAGTGCTACAGATGAGGAAGAGTCTAAAGTTGAACAATCAGCAGCTTTAAGGGAACCTTTGCAAACAAAAGCTATATTTTTTGATAATAAAAAGATGCTTTATAAAAGTAAGCGTTGCGACGGTGTGGTATTCCAATGGAAAAGAATAAACAGACTTCCAACTCTAAAAGAATCGTTTTCAGTACGTATTTCTGTTGATGAAAAAGGAAACTGTAATTTTAAGTTCCCAGAATATACTGCCAAGGAGGATATAGAAAATGTCATATTCTCAATTATTGAATCTTCATTCACTGCTTAATGAAGAACAATTTGAAGTTTTTTTAAATTATTTTTCATCATTATCCAAGTCTTGTAAACTCACGATTTCATCAACCTCTTCATCGTGCAGCTTTGAAAGCGGTTTAGTGAAAAAGATATTTGGAGTTCTTGTTGATGAGAAAATTTTAAAATATTCTTTTGCTGTTCGGTGTCCTGAATGTAACATCCTGCTTGTGAGTGCTGATAATATTGCTGATCTGGAATCGGAGATATACTGTTACAATTGTGATGAGCACGTTGATATATCTCCGGGAGATGTTGATGTAATCTATGTTTTTGATAATTACCCTTTTGCTGAAGGGCAACAGAATTATAGTGAGATTAGTTTAAGTTCATCTGTTGCCCTATCAGATAGATGCTTAGATGAACTGATAAAAGACGGAAAGTTAGATTTGAATAATGCGTTTTTTTCTCCAACGGAAAAAGAATATAAAGAATTAGAAAGTTTATACCTAAAAATTTTTGAAACACAAAAAACAACAAAAGAAAAGGGCGACACACTTGAAAACTTGACATGTAGATTGTTTTCAATTTGCAAGCATTTTAGTGCTGCACCTCTTAAATTACACCCTAACCAAATTGATTGTTTTGTTAGAAATAAATTATATTTGCCTGGTATATCTTCAGAAAAGTGTAAGTCTAATTTTACAATTGAGTGTAAAAATGAAGCGACGAAGCCTAAAGCGGGGTATGTAAATAAACTACACAGCATTCTACGAGTGACTGGCAATAGCTTTGGAATTATTGTTAGTAAAGAAGAGGCACCCAAAACATTTGTTGAACTTGCAAACAACATTTTTTTAAGGGAAGACATTGTTATTATTTCAATAGACAAAGATGATTTAAAACATATCATATTTTACAGAACTAACCTTTTAGAGTTAATGGAAAGAAAAATCGATGAAGTAAAATTGAAAGCAACAAAGGATTTAGTGTCTGCGGGGTTATACGAGTGTTAGTCTATTTGTGTTTGTGTTTCAACACTTATTTCTTGGTCCTTATTTGGTCCTTATTTCTGTGAAAAGATGTGCAAACATATGCAAAGATAAGAATATGTTAAAACCTTGAATCCGTTGAAAAACAAGGCCATGTGACGTGATGCGCAACGATTCGCGAGTCTTTCTCAAGGATTCAAGTCTCGCCACTCGGACCATATTGAGTATTCATAAGGGATTTGACCTGTGAATACTCAATTTTTTTATTTTTATACCAAAGCATATAACCCACTATGACACTTTCAGCTTTACTGCAAAGACATCAAAGTGGGTTATGTTTTTTATTACAAATTTATTTGTTTGCTGAAATCTTCAAGAGCCATCAACCACAACTCATCGTTTTCTTTTTCGGCTCTTCTTTTACAATAAGTCATTTCACTTTCTAATAATGTGTAAGGCATTTTTAATAATCTGTCAAAAATAACATATGCACCAGGCCAGTTCAAATCTTGTAACCATTCAAACAATAAGTACAAATACGGTTTTAGTTCTTCATCTGATTTTAATGCTATAACTTTTGCACATGGTTCCCATATGCATTTTGATTTCTCGGGAATTATCGGTTGAATAAAGGGATAAATGTATTTATATTTTTTGGCTTCGTTTATACCAACAGCAATCTTGGATTCATATTCTTCATCAGTGTATGATGCATCCCAAATAAATGATTCATAAATTTCGTCTAATGTCATATAGAACACCTCACTTTGAATTAAGTATAACATAACCGAGAATAAAAGTAAATATAATGTGCAATCCCTTATGAACACTCGGACCATAAAAAAGCAGTTTCGACTTTTGTCGGGACTGCTTTTGTTTTTGTTTCATAATAATACAACAAAAGACCTCAGATTGATGAATCTGAGGTCTTTTTAAATTATTCAACTGCTTCGGTGGGGATAATTACCGGCTCGGTAGTGGGCGGCTCAGTGACAACAGGGTCTGTCTGTTGCTCACCGGGCTGAGTAGCGGGAGTATCTTCAACAGGTTCATCGGGAGCTTCGGTATAGCCGGGGGTATCAGGGAAGTCCGGTGCATCAGTAACGGTAATCTCTTCCGGAGCAGCACCCCAGACGATAAGAGTTACCTTTGTACCCTTAGGATATGATTTACCTACAACAAGATTTACCACAGCCTGAACAGTACCCTCGGTATGTGTACCGTCGTTTTCCGACTCTTCTTTTGCAACACTGAATTTACGTTCGGCAAGAAGCTTCTTTGCATCCTCATAATCCATACCTATAACAGGCGGAAGCTCGAACTGCTCAACACCCTTGGAAACGGTAAGCACAATTTTCGTACCCGCATTTACCTGCGATTCAGCCTGAACGCTCTGTTTGATAATATAGCCCTTAGAAACCGTATCACTGTACTCTTCAACAGCCTCAAAGGTGAAATTATTAGTCCAGTATGCGTTTGAGCTGACCTCAGCATAGTTGCGGTTGACAAAATTTGGAACAGCAACCATTTCCTGTCTTGTTACAACCTCAGTCTCGGGCTCTTTGATAGAAAAGCCGAGCTTATCACCTGCCGCTATAACAACGATAAGGAAAATAACAAGTCCGACAATCGCACTAATGAGAGCTGTGCGGATAATAATCACTTTATTTTCAGACATCTTGCTGTCTTTTTTTGCCGGCTTACCCTGCTGAGACTTCTGCACAGGCTGTTTACCCGAAGGCTGCGGGTTTGACGGCGGTACGGGCGGCGCAGCCGGAACCTCAAACTCTGTACCTGATGCTGCCGCGGCTACGGGAGATGCCGAAAGGTCAGCACGTAACTGCTCGACCGAGCGTGTACGCTCCTCAGGCATTATCTGAAGTGCATTTATAAGACCGTTTATTACGTAAGCGGGAAGCTGTTCGGCAAATCTGCCGGGCACCATAAGCTTATCGTTTGTAAGTCTTTCGGTAGCTTCTATCGGATCACTGCCGATAAGTGCACGGTAAAGCGTTGCGGCAAAAGCATAGATATCCGTACCCGGCCCCTGCTTACCCTCAAAGCCGTATTGCTCAATTGCGGCATAGCCGGGGAAAAGCTGAGCCGAAAGGTCACTTTTTGCAGTACGTGCCTGCCAGATACTGAAGCCGCCTATACGCATTTTACCGTCCTGGCCGATCTGAAGAGTCAGCGGAGAAATACCGCGATGGATTATACCTGCAGTATGAAGCATACCGAGAGTAGAAAGCACGGGCATAAACAGTGCTCTTGCTTTCTCCCACGGAATATAGCCCGTTTTAAGACGAAGAAGATAGTCGCGCAGTGTTATACTCTTTACATATTCGCAAATTGCGTACGCCGTGGAATTCTCTTCAAAAACATCGAAGACATTGACGAGCGCTGAAAGGCCGCTCATTCGCGTAAGCTTACGCCACAGCTCGACAAAATCTGCCATACACTCTCTGTACGAAAGTTCACAACCGGACATAACCGTCACTTCTTTTTCGCCTACCCTTCTGGTAGCAAGGGTATCAGGCAAAAATTCGCGAATAGTAACGGGCTTTTTTTCATTTATGTCCCACGCTATGTAGGTTGCACCGTCTCCGTTATACTCGAGCAATTTACCGATAAGATAGCGGTTTGCAACAACCGTTCTTACAGCAAGATACGGTGCCATCTGCATAGTATCGGCATGAAAACCGCAGTGAGGACACTGCTGAACTTCGCCGATCTCTTTCATACAGCCCATACAAAGATGTTCACTGTTAATCATAATTCAAGCTCCTAAAAACAAAATAGCTCCAAAGCTTCAAATAAACATTACTGTTATTGTAACATTTTAATCTTGTTTAGTCAAATGTATGGCAGTTACAAATAGTTACAAATTTCAAGGCATATATAAAAAGCTGTCCTGTCTCAGCGACAGAACAGCAAAACTTTATTAAATTCAGGTTGTCTGCTTTGTGTAATACTCATCTACCGCAGCAAAAAGGCGTGTTGTAGCTGTTTCACGGTCACAAGCTTCAAGCTGTGCCGCCGCCATAGTCTGATGTCCGCCGCCTCCCAGAGCTTCCATAATAAGCTGAACGTTTATTTCGCCGAGTGAGCGAGCGGAAATATTCATCGTACCATTCGCTTCAAACATTGCAAAAGAAGCCTTGACAGAATCTATGTTCAGCATTTCATCAGCCGCCTGTGCCGCAATCGTACGAACGTCGGATGAATTGATATCCGCATAAGCTATGGCACAGTCACGGTAAACCTCCGCACTGTCTATAACGTCATTACGCAGTTTGAAATTCTCCAGCTTATTCATAAACAGACGACGCACCTTAACGGTATCGGCACCTTTACCTTTCAGGAATGCCGCCGCTTCAAAAGTACGCACACCTGCCCTGAGAGTAAAATTGCGGGTATCGAGCATTATACCTGCAAGCAAAGCGTTTGCCTCGCAATCGGTTATGGCAGGCTTAGCAGGCATATATTGCAGAAGCTCAGATACCATTTCACCTGCCGATGAAGCGTTAGGATCGTGTTGAAAAACAATACTGTCATTTATAAAATCAACGTTTTTGCGGTGATGGTCAATAACAATAACCGTTTTCGCCCTGCGGTAAAGCTCTGCACTCTCGAGCACCTCTGCTCTGTGGGTATCGACAATTACAAGCAGAGTATCCTTTGAAATTAATTCCACAGCTTCTTCGGAAGAAATAAAGCCATCGGGATATTTAAGCTCTGCCAGATCTATGAGAGGTTTTGCCAAAGACTGTTCACGGTTGATAACGATATAAGACTGTTTACCAAGCGATCTTGCAGCACAAAGCATACCTGTTGCAGAGCCTACGCTGTCAAGATCAGAAAACCTGTGACCCATTATCATAACATCGGAGCTGTTCTCCATAAGCTTCTGAACTGCGGAAGCAACTATGCGCGTACGGGCTTTGCTTCGTTTTTCTATACCCTTGGACATACCGCCGAAGAATTCATACGAATCATTCTTGAGTATTGCCGCCTGGTCACCGCCTCTGCCGATAGCCATATCAAGAGCCTGACGTGCGTTTTTCTCACACTCACGCAAGGTTTCTCCCCTGCTGATACCGATTGAGAGAGTTATCCCCACTGCCTTATCATCATATCGGTAGTTGCGGATTTCATCAAGGATATTGAATTTACGCTCAATCATCCTCACAAGATCACGCTCTTCGCACACTACTATAAATCTGCCGTCACCGAGTTTGCGTATAATGCACCCATATTCACCGAGCCAGTTATCAATTAGCTTTTCAGCTTTGCTACGCATTGCATCAGCATCGCTGTCAGAAAAATTCTGCATAAGCTCTTCAAGATTATCGATACAAATAAGCATTACGCTCGGACGTGAAAGTCTGTACTCATAATAAGTTTTACGCATCTGCGTTTCATCCGAAAACAGCATAATAAAACAAGGCTCGTCACGGTAAGTTATAGGAAAAGGATACACGGAATAAGAATGATCACCTATATCCGTATAAAGCCTGTCGTGAGTTGAGATATCTTCAGCAGTCTGTCCGCTGAGAAACTGTTCAACATCGGTACTGATAAGCTTCATTCCATCGAGCACACGTGATTCAAACAGAGAATTGAACCACAACACTCTGCCGCCTGCTGTAGTAACAAGCAAAGGCAGAGGAAAAGCAGAAAGCTTCTCTGTTTCTGTAAAGTTCAGTGCCTCATTAACCGTTTTGATAAGCTCGTGTGAGCGACGCGACGAAAGTACATTTGTAACAATACTCAATGCAATAAGAATAACCAGTATAACCAGCTCAATAAGTGCCGCGGTTTTGTTGTAGAAAAAAGTCAACACGCAGGTTACAAGACTGACTGCAAAAATACACAGTATAACCGGGTTGTTTTTCAGAAAGCGCAACAAAATTTTATACCTCCATTATAACAGGTACTATCATCGGGCTTCTTCTTGTCTTTTCAAAAACGAAACGTGAAATATCATCCCTTACCCTTGTCTTTGCGGCAAGAATATCTGAAGGATTTCTGCCGAGGCGTTCATCAAGAGTATTATAAGCAAGACGCTTCGCCTGCTCGATAAGTTCCTCGGACTCTTTGACATAAACAAAGCCTCTTGTTATAACCTCGGGACCTGAGACAATATATCCTGTATCAGCCTCAACGCAGGCTGTGATAATAATGATACCGTCCTGCGAAAGATGCTTGCGGTCACGCAGGACAATACTGCCGACATCGCCGACACCGGAGCCGTCAACATATACTTTGCCTGCCGGAACACTGCCTGCAACACGTACGGAATCGTCACTCATTTCAACAAGCAGACCATTATCGGCAACGATTATATTCTTTCGGTCAATACCCATTGACTCGGCAAGGATTCTGTGCTTCTGAAGATGCTTCTGCTCGCCGTGGACAGGTATAAAATATTTGGGCTTGACAAGGCTCATTATCATTTTGAGCTCTTCCTGGCAGGCGTGACCCGAAACGTGAACGTCATACATCTTTTCATATATAACCTCTGCGCCGAGCTTCATAAGCTCATTTACAACCTTACCGACTGTTTTTTCGTTGCCGGGAATTGGAGTTGCAGAGATAATGATATAATCCATAGGACCTATCTCAACCTTGCGGTGGTCGGAAAAAGCCATACGGCTGAGTGCTGACATAGGCTCACCCTGACTGCCCGTAGTGATAATAACAAGCTTATCATCGGGATAACGCTTGATTGTATCGATACTGACAATGAGACCCTCGGGCACGTCGATATAGCCGAGCTCCTTGGCAACGGCAACAACATTCTCTAAGCTTCTGCCGGAAAGTACAACTTTTCTGCCGAGAGAAGCAGCACTATTGATAATCTGCTGAACACGGTGAATATTGGATGCAAAGGTTGCAACGATAATTCTGCGGTTGCCTGCACTGTGGAAAAGGCGGTCGAACGATTCGCCTACCTTGCTTTCGCTCTCGGTATAACCCGGACGCTCAGCATTTGTCGAATCGGACATAAGGCACATAACACCCTCCGTACCGATCTGGGCAAAGCGTGCAAGGTCAATTGGCTCGCCGTCGATAGGTGTTGTATCGATCTTGAAGTCACCCATCTGCACGACAGTACCGCCTTCACAACGCACGGCAAGTGCAACTGCATCGGGAATAGAATGGTTGACGTGAATCAGCTCAACCTCAAACTCACCGAGCTTTATACGGTCACCCGGCTTTACAACATTCAGCTTTGCGGAAGAAAGCAGATTATGCTCCTTGAGCTTACCCTGGATAAGACCGATTGTAAGCTTAGTTGAATAAATAGGTATATTTACCGATTTGAGAAGATAGGCAAGACCACCTATATGATCCTCATGACCGTGAGTGACGACAACACCTTTGATTTTGTCGATATTCTTTTCGACATAAGAGAAATCGGGCAGGACAAGATCGACACCCGGAAGCTCGGCATCGGGGAAAGCAAGTCCGCAATCAACGAGAAACATACTCTCACCATATTCGTAGAGAGTCATATTCTTACCGACTTCGTTAAGACCGCCGAGAAAAGCAATACGGATAGGCTTTTTTTCAACCTTTTTGTGTTGCTTTTGCTTCTGTCGCTGTGTTCTCTGCTGCTTGGCAGGACGCTGATGCTGCGCTTCAGCTGTATTACGTTTAGGAGGAATACGAGAGTAACGCGAAAATTTAGAACTCTTGTTCTGCTTCTTTTTTTCGTTGGCAGGCTTATCGCCGCCGAATATTTTTTCTGACATACAATAAACTGATGTGGCTCAAAAGATAATAACATCATAAGCCGACGGTTAAACGTCAGCTATAAAACCGATTGAAATATGATTTTGAATAAGCCACAAAAAATCCTTTCTTTAATTTTGTTAATAAGAATATATATGCTCCGCCTAACGCCCAAGACGGAAAAATCCAAAATAATACAGATTAATTATATAATAAGCTGTAAAAAAAGTCAAGTTGTGAGCTGTTTGCACATCTCTATTTCCAATTCATCGGCAATTTCACTGTTTGCGGCAAGTATTTCCATACATACCTTCGGAGAATTGCGGTAAGGAGTAACAAGGACACTACCCTGCTTCATCCGCACAAAAACCCCACGCGAATCATCAGTTATCACTTCATCACAAGAAATTGAATCGGCAATCTGACAAATATCTTTTTCAATTACTATATTTTTGCGTCGGTGATTTACGGGAGGCAAAGTATTGTAAAAAGAAGAAAGACCTTTACCCTGCTCTGCCATCAACCTAAGCAGTTTGGCAACAAGAAAAAGCCCGTCACTCTGCCACAGCTCCTTACCACCGTCAAAGCTTCTTTCAAGTCTTACACCGTGCTCCGCGGCAATATCATCCAAAAAATCAGGCGCAGAAAAAGCAACACTGAGCTCACTGCCTTTTTTTAAAGCTTCGGCACAACAAATATTAAGAAGCTCCTCATGTGTTAGTTTTCTGCCGCACTCATCACAAGCGCTTACACAAAAACCTGAATTGCTGACAAAAAAACGAGGTTTTGAGCCAACGGCGCCGCCAAGAAGATTCAGCACCGAACAAAGCATATTCTTTATCGATTTGTTTTGGCTTTCTACACCGGCACAGATATCTTCAAGATTTTGTGCCGTATCTGCCAAGGCTTTCAGATAAGAATCGGACGGATTGATATAAATCATTTCACCGCCGCGCTTTTTATCTTTATCCTGAGATAATACAAGCGATGATATCTTCTCCTCTTCGCATACGGAAAGCGGCTTACCCAACGAATTGTAAACGCTGACAAGCTGTGCTCTGCCGACAAAAAAAGCACACGAAAGCCCGAAATGCTGTGCAAGAAAAGGGATAGCCGATTCATTAATACACCCGAAACTGATGGCAACTGCACCTGCAGATTTCACTCCCTTGGCAAGATATGACGCAACTGCGGCTGAGCGGTCACTTCCGTCATGCAGGAAACCTGTCTTACAGCCGAATGCAGCAACCGCCGCACTGCCAAGTGCCTCACCCGTTTTTTTATTCAGCGGTTTATTCAGAACGCAAAAAGATTTCAAAATATTTTCCTCCGATAAAAGATATATGTATACAAAGCAATTATTGGCGACTTGAGTTAAATTTATCCGTCAGTAAGGTTGTAAGAAACAAAAAAAGATGTTAGAATATATAAAATCAAAACAACGGACGGTAAAAAATATGAGTAACGAACTCAAAAAAGTAGAGATTTTTGCTGACGGTGCCTGCTCAGGCAACCCAGGACCCGGCGGTTGGGGTACGATACTGCGCTGTAACGGAGTAGAAAAAGAGCTTTCGGGCGGTGCCGCTGATACAACAAACAACAGAATGGAAATCACTGCAGTGCTTGAAGGACTGCGTGCACTAAAATACCCCTGCAGCGTTACCGTAACGACCGACTCACAGTACGTATACAACTCTGTTACAAAAGGTTGGGCTGAGGGCTGGAGAAAAAACGACTGGGTCAAAAAAGACAAAAAGCCGGCACTTAATGCCGACCTTTGGGAAAAACTTCTTAACGAAATTGCAAAGCACGAAGTCAATTTCATATGGATTAAAGGGCACAACGGACACAGCGAAAACGAGCGCTGTGATGCACTCGCCGTCGCACAATCCGAAAAATTCAAAAGCATCAAAGAATGATACAAATAAGTCCACTGCATCCCTCGTTTATTACCTTTTCTATCGTTTCCTGCAGCTTCATACGGGCATCTGCAGGCATTCTGCCAAGTTTGTTACGAAGTCCCTCGTTGACAAGTTCATTAAGTGATTTACCGAAGATGTTAGACTCCCAGATTTTAAGCGGATCTTCCTCAAACTCCTTGAGAAGATAATCTACAAGCTCCTCACTCTGAGACTCGGAGCCGACAATAGGTGCAACCTCGGTTGTGATATCGGCACGCATCATATGCACAGACGGTGCTGAGGCACGCAGACGTATACCGTACTTACCGCCCTGTTTCATAATTTCGGGCTCGGCAAGAGTCAGCTCCTCAGTTGTCGGCATAACTATGCCGTAGCCTGTTGCTTCAACCTCATCAAGGGCATTCTTAAGCCTCATATATGCTTTTTTCATTTTATTAAGTTCGAGCAGCTCATCCATAAGAGCCTGCTCGTTCTTTATTTTTGTGCCCGTGACTTCGCTGAGAATATCAAAAAACAGCGATGGCTCGGCGACGGCAGATATTACTGCAGAGCCGTCTGACAGATCCATAGAAGAAACCTTCGCCGCAGTAATATATTCACATTCACATATATCCGACGCAAACTGCGGCACATCACGCACACGTTTAAGACCGACAGCAGCATTTGCAACAGCTGAAGTAACCGCTGTTTTTACAGGATGCTCATCGGAAAGGCTCATCATCCAGCAAGGCAGATCAACGCCTACCTCTTTAAGCGGAAACTCAAAGAGCACCTGACGCAGAATTTCTTTTATCTGCTCCTCTTTAAGAGTTTTACAGTTGACAGCAAGCACAGGCACAGAATAAGCAGAAGTCATATCCGAAACAAGCTGTTTTGCAGCGGCACTGCCGGGAGAAACACTGTTGACAAGCACAACAAAAGGCTTGCCGAGTGCTTTAAGTTCATCGATAACTCTTTTCTCCGCTTCAATATAGTCAGCTCTTTCAATCTCGCCTATCGAGCCGTCGGTTGTAATAACAAGACCTATTGTTGAATGCTCGTCAATCACCTTTTTTGTGCCGAGCTCTGCCGCCATATTGAACGGAATTTCCTTGTCATACCACGGGGTTTTGACCATTCTTGGCTGCTCATTTTCGATATAACCGAGGGCACCGGGTACAATATAACCGACACAGTCGATCATACGCACCTTAAGCCCTATCCCGCCGCCGAGTGTTATTTCGACCGCTTCCTCGGGAATAAACTTGGGCTCGGTTGTCATTATTGTTCTGCCTGCGGCCGATTGCGGCAGTTCATCCGTAGCACGTTCACGCTTGGCGGAATCGCCTATATTAGGTATAACAAGCTCATCCATAAACCGTTTGATAAAGGTAGATTTTCCCGTTCTTACGGGACCTACAACGCCGATATATATATCACCCTGCGTTCTGGCGGCAATATCGCTGTAAATGTTTTTATGCTCCATTTCTGTAGTTCCTCCTTATATAATCAGCATTGTTTCTTTCTCAAGAACGTCACCGCTGACATTGTTACGGCGGCGTATTGATTCTTCCGATGTGTTGTACTTCTTGGCAATATCCCACAGCTTTTCGCCGCTTTCACCGAAATAAACAGTCACCGCATAATGCGAGCCGCTCTTCTCGGTGTTTTCAAGCACCTCTGCGTTTGTAACAGCCATAAGATTCTCAGTTTCAAACATACAGCCTCTTGCTCTGAGCTGAACTCCTGCATTCACTGTTACACCCTTACCGTTAACCGAAACTCCGCAGGGCTGTACACTGATATTGCCGTTGACCTCTCCATCAGCATTCGGAATTTCTTTAATAAAGCGGTAATCGCTCTGACGCCGTGCAAAAGCCGGATTACCTTGAGAATCATTATAAAGCAAACAGAGTGTAAGCGTGCCGCTAAGCTCTGCACCTCCTTTTTTACCCGTTGCGACACAGGTAACGCTCTCGCACCATGAATCTATAATTTCGTCTACTTCGCTACCGGTAAAATCAGGCTGAAAATTAACGAGAAAAGCTTCATCAAGCACACCTGCAAATCTGTTTGATTCAATCGGGGCTGTAGTGATATCAAGCTCTTTTTTTACAGAATATACATCCTCAACGCAAGCGCAGTTAATCGGTTTGTAAGCACATACATCGGTTTTTATAACGGTTGCCGCATCGAGGGTACGTATTTTCCCGTCATCATCAGCTTTCAGTCTGATATCTATCAATGAAGTTTCGGCTCTCACATCACATATGCACGCATCATCAACGCCGTCAAGCTCTATTATCCGACTTATCGGCATAATATGTTCTATCTTTTTAATTTCTGAATTTTCACAGCAAAGCGAGACAAAAATCTGCATTTCACCCTTTATAAGCAATTTATTACTTACCGCTTTTACTTCGCTGATAAGAGGCACCGCCGACGAATGCACCACGCCTTTTACAGTTGAGTCGGCATCTGTTACCGGAATAGCCTCACTCATTTCAAACAGCTTTGACACACAACCGATCGCACTGCACCCCTGAAAAGGCATCAGTTTCTGATGCACTCCGTCGCCGCTGACAGATGAAACAAACTCCTTACTTTCACAGCATATAACAGAAAACAGAACGGAAACGCATCCGTGCACATCAACTCTGCGGGGGCTTACGGCACGGCAATTTACATAGCTGACTTTTGCATCGGCTGTCACCTGACATTCAGGGGTCAGCGAATTCATTTCAACATATTTACTCAGGGGATAATTCTGCTCATAGCAGGCAAGCTTATCGTCTGAACTGACATAAAGAAGTCGTATTACAGCATTTCCGTCAGCTGTAATACGGTTGCCTGTTATATTGACGGAATTTATGCCGGGCTCGATACTGCAACAAAGCATACTCTTTATATCCGGACAATAATCCGGCAGAGTCAGGTCGCTGTCCACACCCTGCTCTGATTTCGCTTCACGAATAATCCTGCAAGCACAAAGCTGCTGTTTATCAACATTAAAATCCATTTACTTTACCTCGCCTTCAAAAGTTTCTATGAAATCTATATTCAAGCCCTGTCCGATTTAGTACAAAAAAATAACAGCAGTTTTACATTGCTGCAAAACTGCTGTTATAAAACTTATTTAATTTAAGAAAAAATACTGCCGCCGTTACAGTCGATACCGACAATAAGCGGAAAATCGCAGAACTCAAGTCGCTTGACACTTTCGCAGCCGAGGTCGTCGAAAGCGATAACTTCGCACAAAGTAATACACTGAGCTGCAAGGGCACCTGCACCGCCGATTGCACAAAGATAAACAGCTTTATTGCGAACTATCGCATCAATAACATCGCTGTTACGCGGACCTTTACCAATCATTGCGGCAAGTCCGTTGTCCAGCAGAAGCGGAGCGTAAGGATCCATACGTGAAGATGTAGTTGGCCCACAGCTGCCTATCGGTAAACCGGGAGGCGCCGGAGTAGGACCTGCGTAGTAGATAGCTGCACCATCCAGTTCAAACGGCAACTGCTTTTTATCGTCCATCATTGAAACTATACGCTTATGTGCCGCATCACGTGCAGTATAAACAGTACCGCTGAGAAGCACTCTGTCACCGCAAACAAGCTTAGGAGCATACTCCCTGAGCTGTGAAGAACACAACCTGTACTCAGCCACGGTTACTCCTCCCTACCGAGGTATCTGATGAGGATTTCATCAATCTCAGCTAACACATCCGCAGAACTAAGCTCCTCGCCTGCCGATATATCAGAAGAAACCGAACAAGCCTCCTCATAAACAGCAAGCTTACGTTCGAGATCTTCGATACGAGCATCCTTACGCTTATTTTCGGCACGGAGCATTTCAATCAGATTCATAAGCTCTTCGATATATGCAATAACATCCTTGCGGTTAAAGCCGCCCAGTGCCGATTTTTTAAACGACCTTTCTTCACCCATGGTTAGTTTCTCCTCTTACTTTTTGAGAGCAACTGCTGCCTTAGCCTTGGCAACGATATTTTCTGCTGTAAGTCCGTAAATCTTAAGCATCTCTACTGCAGGACCCGATGCACCGTATTCATCCTCAACACCGACACGGAGTACGGGAACGGGACACTCTTCACAGACAACGTCTGCAACTGCTGAGCCGAGACCGCCGATAACGCTGTGTTCTTCAGCAGTAACAATAACGCCTGTCTCTTTTGCGGCCTTGATAATGATATCCTTATCGATAGGCTTGATTGTAGCCATATTGACAACTCTTGCGCTGATACCGTCAGCAGCAAGTGTCTCGGCTGCAATAAGAGCCTCGTTTACCATAAGACCTGTTGCGATGATTGTAACATCTGTACCTGCCTTGAGCTCGACACCCTTGCCGATTTCAAACTTATAGTCATCACCGAAGAGTCTGGGTGTTGCAAGTCTGCCGAAGCGAAGATATACGGGGCCGTCAATCTCTGCTGCTGCAAGAACTGCAAGTCTTGCTTCAACGTCGTCTGCGGGGTTGATAACAACCATACCCGGAATTGTACGCATCAGCGCTATATCTTCACAGCACTGATGGCTTGCACCGTCCTCACCGACGGAAATACCTGCGTGAGTTGCACCGATTTTAACATTGAGATGTGTATAGCCGATAGAGTTTCTGATCTGCTCGAAAGCTCTGCCTGCGGCAAACATTGCAAATGAGCTTGCAAAAACAGTATAACCTGTTGTAGCAAGGCCCGCTGCAACACCCATCATATTACATTCGGCGATACCTGTATCGAAAAATCTGTCGGGAAATTCCTTCTTAAAAGCAATTGTCTTTGTAGCCTTTGCAAGGTCTGCATCGAGAACAACCACCTTATCGTTATTGTGACCGAGCTCGACGAGTGCTTTACCGTAAGCGTCGCGAGTTGCTGTCTTAATTACGTCTGCCATAATATTCACCACACAGCACATACGTGCCGTTACCTTTCTTTATAAAGTCAAAAGCGTACCGATTACATCTGCTCAAGCTTTGCAAGCTCTTCGTCAAGTTCTGCAAGAGCTGCCTCATACTGCTCCTGATTGGGAGCTGTGCCATGCCAATCACAGTTGTCCTCCATAAAGGAAACGCCCTTGCCCTTAAGTGTCTTGGCGATAATTGCTGTGGGCTTGCCGACAAAACTTCTTGCAGCATTGAATGCAGCATCTATCTCATCAAAATTATCACCGCAGATTTCGATTACATTCCAGCCGAAAGACTTGAACTTCTCAGGAATCGGATAAGGTGAATTGACATGAGAAACCGTGCCGTCAATCTGAAGATTGTTGTTATCAACAACAGCTACAAGATTGTCAAGACCCTTAGCGGAAGCGTACATTGCTGCCTCCCATACCTGGCCTTCCTGAATTTCACCGTCACCGAGAACAGCATAAACTCTGAAATCTGCACCGCTGAGCTTTGCACCCAAAGCCATACCGCAGGCTGCAGAGATACCCTGTCCGAGTGAACCTGTGCTCATATCAACACCGGGGGTAAGCTTCATACTGGGATGACCCTGAAGCATTGAACCGGGCTTACGAAGAGTTTTGAGTTCATCAAACGGGAAGAAGCCCTTGAGAGCAAGAGCTGCATATAGAGCAGGTGCAGTATGTCCCTTTGAAAGAACAAGTCTGTCACGACCCTCCCACCTGGGATTTTTAGGGTCAACATTCATCTCTGAGAAATAGAGATACGTCATAACATCGGCAATGGAAAGTGAGCCGCCGGGATGACCCGACTTTGCGTTGTAAACGCCCTCAATAATACCGTGTCTGACTTTGTTTGCTTTGATCTTCAACTGCTTTTTAGCTGCTGCGTCCAAAACAGTCACCTCCGAAACATTTTATTTTTTTAATATATTGTAACCAAATAATTACATACTCTTTGATACCTTTGCCAGAAAATCCGTAAAATAATCGGGAAGCTCTGCTGACAGCTCGATATAACGACCGTCCTGAGGATGCTCAAAGCCGATAAGACCTGCGTGCAGGCACTGACCGCCGAGCGAAACACCGTTTGCGGGACCGTAGACATCGTCACCTGCTACGGGATGACCTATATGAGCCATATGAACTCTTATCTGATGAGTTCTGCCCGTTTCAAGCCTTACTCTGACAAAAGAAAATTTTTTATAAGTTTCAAGCACTTCATAGTGCGTAACCGCATTGCGCGAATGAACAGATGTGACACACATCTTCTTACGGTCGTTGGGATTGCGGCCGATAGGAGCATCGATTGTACCCGTAATCTCTTTAAAACTGCCGTGGACAACGGCACGGTACTCCCTTGTAAAGCTGTGAGCCTGAATCTGAGAAGCAAGGCTCATATGAGCTTCATCGGTTTTTGCCACTATCAGCAAACCGCTTGTATTTTTATCGATTCTGTGAACAATACCGGGTCGGATAACGCCGTTGATACCTGACAAACTACCCTTACAGTGATGAAGCAGGGCATTGACCAGCGTACCGTCGGGATTACCCGGTGCCGGATGCACCACCATACCGCGAGGTTTATTGACAACGAGCAGGCTGTCGTCCTCGTAACGGATATCAAGCGGTATATCCTGCGGCTGAGCCTCAAGCTCACGAAGCTCGGGAGCAAGTACAAGCACCTCATCGCCCTGAACTGCACAGTAACTCTTTTTTCTGAGCTTACCGTTGACAGTGACACCGCCGTTATCGAAAACCTTTTGAACAAAGCTTCGTGAAAGCTCCGGTGCCATAGCACATATCAGCTTATCAAGGCGTTCACCTTCATCGGCAGACTCTACGGTAAAACAGAAAACGCGCTTATTTTCCATCGGCATTTGACCTGCCTTTTTTAAAATCGCGGAAAATATCCCACAGCAAATAACCAATAAGCACAAACTCTCCGACTGTTATAAAGCAATCTGCAAAATTAAAAACGGGAAAATCAATAAAAAGCACCTCAATATAGTCTACAACAAAGTGGCGGAACACTCTGTCAATAAGGTTACCGAGGCCGCCGCCCATTATCATAACAACACTCGCAATAAGCACCTTCGACTTAAACTTGCGTGCAATCAGCAGATAAAAGCCGACCGCCATTACAATAGCCGAAAATATTGAAAGCAAAACCGTCTTTTCCTCAAAAAGGCTGAACGCAGCACCGGTATTTTCAACATATCTGAGCTGAAGAAAATTACCGACAAGAGTAACCGTTCCGCCGCCAACAAGCGAAGAATCAAGCACGGCAAGCTTTATAAGCTGATCCGCCAGAGCAATCAACAAAACAAGAGCACAGCATATGACAGGCGACATTTATTTTCCTCCGTTATTTCTTCTTGAAAAATCCTCTGAAGAAAGACTCTGCATCACTGCTGTCATCATCTTCATCTTCGTCGATATCATCGACTACTTCATAAACAGTACCGTTCTTTGATACGTTACCCGACTCAATAGAATCGAAGCCTTCTATTGTAAAATCGGCATATTCTTCGCCGTCTGTAAGTTCCTCTGCAAAGCTGAATCCCATTGATGTTGACTCATCTTCATCAGACTCTTCTTCGTACTCTTCGTCATCCTCGTCGGACTCTTCTTCGTACTCTTCGTCATCCTCGTCGGATTCTTCCTCGTACTCTTCGTCATCCTCGTCGGATTCTTCCTCGTCGTAGACTTCTTCAGCCTCGTCCTCTTCGTCGTAGACTTCTTCAGCCTCGTCCTCTTCGTCGAAGATTTCTTCATCTTCATCTTCTTCGTCGTAGACTTCTTCAGCTTCATCTTCTTCGTCGCAAACCTCTTCAGCCTCGTCCTCTTCGTCGAAGATTTCTTCGGCAGAAGCTTCTGCTTCGTAGTATATTTTCTCAGCAGCTTCATCAGTTTCGGCGTATACAGCCTGCGCTAAATCCTCATCGTCCTCAGTGGTTTCTTCATATGCTTCATATTCTTCTGCAGCCTCATCATTGACTTCTACCTCAGCCTCGGTATCTGCTGCAGGAGCATCTCCCTTAAGGGCAGCAACCTGCTCATTGGCAAGTTCGGGAAGCTTTTTGATAAGCTCAATATGCTCTGCATAGGCAACGAGAAGAGAAGAACGGAAATCATTTGCTTCAAGCTTAAGCAAATCAATAAGTTTCTGCTGCTCTGCCTGCTCAAGTTCTGACTGTGCATTGAGCTGAGCAGCGCGCTGTTCGGCAGCGGAGATCATTTCAGCAGCTCTTTTATCTGCCGCAGCAATCTTCTCATTGTAGTAGCTGTCAGCTTTAAGCATCTTATCGCGTGAAGCTGTATCAGCCTTTGTAAGCTGCTCTGTAGCAATAGACTCTGCATCTGAAAGAGTTTTCTCTGCCTGTGCATTTGCAGATTCAACAGTCTGCTTTAAAACAGCCTCTGCCTCTGCAATCATAGCCTCAGATTTTGTTTGGGCATCGGTCAGAAGTTCATCTGCTCTAAGCTGTGCCTCGGAAATAGTCTGCTCTGCAAGTGCTGTTGCAGACTCAATTTTTTCGTTAGCGGCAGATTCGGCATCTGCTGTAATGGAAGCAGACATCTTCTGTGCCGTAAGGAGAGCGGCACTGATATTGTTTTCTTCTTTCTGATAAGCCTCTACTCTTTCGGTAAGAGCAGCGATTCTTCTTATGTATTCGTTCTTTTCCTGATTAATACCTTCGATAGCCGTTGCTATTTCACCTATAAACTCATCAACATCGATTGAACGGTATGCGCCTCTGCCGGCTGAGGGGAAATTGTGTGCTCTGATTTCTGCAGGTGTCATTATATTTATCCTCCTTAGATTGTGTAATATCCGTTTTTAAGGTTTTCCAAAACATCTCCCGAAAAATCATAATTATGCGGAAGAATAATGAACGTCTTATTGGAAATACAGCTGATCTTACCGTCATTAGCGAAAACAACACCGCTGAGGAAGTCGATCATTCTGCGGACATCAGGATCATTTACCTGTTCAAGATTGAGCAGAACAAGACGCTGTTTGTTTATGTGTCTCGCTATATCCTTAGCTGTTTCGATATCGAACATAGAGGGCTTTGCAAGAATAACCTTAGCATTGCCGCTTTTGGATTTGGAACTGAAATCCACTACGTTGCCGCCTGAGCCGGTACGTTGCGGCTGATCGTCATAGTAATCATCACCGTCATCATATTCGTAATCGTCATCATATTCAATTTCGTTCTGACGCTTCGAGCCTACCTTTGAAGCGCGTGAACGGAAAGCATCAAAAATGCTCTTCTTAGGTGCTGAAGAAGCACGGCTCTGCTGTGCGGGAGCCTCCTCCTCATAATCCTCTTCCTGTGAATAGTTGTAATCAAGGCTGTCAGCATCATCATAATAATCGCCCTCGCTGTAGCTGACATATTTTTTGAAAGCGTCCGGTATCTTAGCCATTTACTTTTTACCTCCGTTTATATTAATATATACGCCTGCCGAAAATTGACGAACCTACACGGACAAGCGTCGAGCCTTCAAGTATAGCTTCATAATAATCTGAAGACATACCCATAGATAATATACTTATATCAGTATTATCTAATTTTTTATCGCGAATGTCAACAAACAAACGCCTCATTTTTGAAAAAAACATACGAGCTTCGTCACTGTTTTCGCAAACAGGCGGTATAGCCATAAGACCGCGCAGCTTTATGCCCTCAATTTCAGCAAGCTGAGCAACCGTTTCTTCGGCAACATCCCATTCAATACCGCTTTTTGAATCCTCTCCGCCGACGTTTATTTCAGCAAGAATATCGGTAGTTATGCCAGAAGCAAGAGAGCGCTTAGCTATTTCGTTTGCAAGACGCACACTGTCAACAGACTGAATCATACTGACCTCGCCTACAATCTGCCTTACTTTATTGGTCTGCAGATGACCGATAAGGTGAGCTTCGCACTCACGCAGATACGGCTTTTTGCCGAGATATTCCTGGACTTTATTTTCACCTATGAGATCTATTCCGCAATCGATAGCGTAATTGATATACTCGGGCTCAACTGTTTTTGTAACTGCCATAAGAGTTACTTCGCCCGCTGCCCTTCCGCTGAGCTCAGCCGCTTTTGCAATACGCTCGCGGATAACGGAAAGATTATATTCAATATCGGCAAAGCGCTGTATATCAACTGATTGTTTTTCCGTCATACAAATCCTTTCCTTTCACTATTATTTCGTCGTACTGCTCAACTTCGCTCTTTGGCAATGAATCAAGCACTTTTTCAACTTCCTCGGGAGTCATATCCGAAGTATCCGGCTGCTCAGGCGGAGCTGTAATGACATAATCATCTTCAGACCAGACTATATTTATCTCTCTGAAGTTAACAAGCGAAGAACGCAGGATATAGACACCCTTGACACCGTCAACCTCACGCACGGCACTGCTCGGTATTTTATAACCTCTTACTGTACTGAATATAAGCTCAACGTCTTCAATACGCATATTGGCAAGCTCTTCATTCATCACTTTGCATTTGAGAACAACCGCAGCTTTTTTAGCTCCGCTTACATTTACGGCAACCACATCTGCCTTGAGTTTTTCCGTAGCGGCATAAGGGAAATCAACCGTTATTGTCGCTCCGACTGACAAGGAAGATATTTTCTCAATATCAAGCACACAGACTATATACCAATCAAAACCTGTAACAATTTTGCCCATTACGTTTTCGGGTACATCCTTTGGCTCAGCTGTGAAAAGTTTCTCTGCACTTTCGGGAGGGATTGACAAAACGTTTGAACCGTCACAAAAGCCCTCATATCCGTCAACCGTATTGATATAGTAACCTGAACCGTCGGCAAGAATTTCCTTTGACGTAACAGAATTTGACTCAAGTCGGGCAAGTTCAGCTTTTATACCGTCAATTATGCCTTGAAAATCAACCGTTTCGCCTAATACAAGCTGTTTTTTGATAATCGAATCCCTGAGCTGTGAATAACTGTCTGTGAGTGTATCAAGCTGACCTGAAAGCACACCGTCCATAAGAGCTGAAACGGAATTACTTATTTGCAGATCCATAGTTTTTGTATCTATAGCAGAAGACGGAGAAACCGAACTCAGTTTCTCGTACCGCTCAAGTTCTGCTTTAAGAGTTGTGATACGCGTATAGTTTGCGGCATCCTCATCGCTTCCGAAAGCAATCGCAACAGTATTGCCCTTTGAAACTTTTTTACCGTCGGTTGCAACGGGTACAACCGTACCGGTGGCAGAGTTTTCGATATACTGCTCCTGCCTGACAAAATAGCCCTTAGTGAAAATACTTTCGTTTACTGTCTGCTCTATTGCAGTAGCAGTTGTAACCTTTTCAACACTCGAATCATAGAACTGAATGGCTATATAAACTATAAAAAGCAACGCAATAACAATACTTGTAACACGCACAATAAGAGGTTTATTGTCATTATAAAATCCTCTGGCTCTTGTTTTCACCCGCTCGGTAAAGTCGGGATTAAGGGCTATCGGTACCTTTTTTGCCAATTTCATTCTCCCCTTTTCTTAAAAACTCAACACATAAATCAAATGCGGCATCTGCAAGCTTATCAAAGCCTGCATACTCATCAATATAAAGCCAATTGACACGCTCGTCTTTTCTGAACCATGTAAGCTGACGCTTGGCATAGCGTCGGGTCTGCATACGAAGATTATCAAGTGCTTCATCAAGCGACATTACGCCGTTGAAGTAAGGCATAAGCTCCTTATGACCTATCGCCTGCGCGGCTGTACCTTTATCGTTATCGATACAACTGCGAGCTTCGTCGACAAGACCGTTTTGCGCCATAATGCCTACACGGCGGTTTATACGCTCGTAGAGGAACTCTCTGTCACGGGCATTGAGACCGATAATTAAAGGATTATAAGGTGAGCCTGCAAGACGTGAGAGACGTGTCTGTTCGGTAATCGTGATACCCGTCTGATAATACAGCTCGAGCGCACGCACGATACGCTTTGAATCGTTGATATGAAGTCTTGACGCAGATTCGGGGTCAACAGCGGCAAGCTCACCCAGCAAAGCCTCTGCACCTTTCTGCTCAAGTCTTTTATTCAGTTTTTCACGAAGCTCAAGGTCGGTTTCTTCCTCGGTAAAGCTTATGTTATCGACAAGTGAGCTGATATAAAGCCCTGTACCGCCTACAACAATAGGCTGTTTATCTCGTGAAACAATATCGGCAATACAGGCATTTGCCGCCTGGCAGTAAGCGGCTACGCTGTAGCGTTCACCCTGCGGCAGAAAATTTATCATATGGTGCGGCACACCCTGCATTTCATCCTCGGTAGGCATTGCAGAAGCAATATCCATACCCTGATAAATCTGCATTGAATCGGCTGAAACGACCTCACCGTCAAGCCTTTTTGCAAGCTCGACACCGAGAGAAGTTTTGCCCGATGCAGTAGGGCCCGCAACAACTATAAGCGGAATTTTTTTATTCATAACAAAACAACCTCAAACTCTGCCAAACAGTTTCTCTATATCACGTTTTGTGAATCCTGCAAGGACAGGTCTGCCGTGAGGACAGTAGCGGATATCGGGCGTTGAAAGCACACGCTCTGCAAACTGCTGAAGCTCGTAATCAGAAGTAACGTCACCTGCTTTGACTGCCGCACGGCAAGCAGCTGAATGGAAAATCCAGTCAAGCTTTTCGGTTGTTACATCGCGCACATTATCGGCAAGGTAACCTGCGATTTCGGTAAGCTGTGCCGCAATATCGGAACCCTCGAGGATAACGGGATATTCACTGACAATTACAGTGCCGTCGCCGAAATCCTCAATAGCAAAGCCCGAATCGGCAAGCAGGTCTATATCGGCTATAACTGCGGCATACTCCTCACGGCTGAGATGTACGGGAATCGGACTGAGAAGCATCTGTGACGGAATATTTTTATTCTGTGCTTTGAGCTGCTCATATATAATTCGTTCGTGTGCGGCATGCTTGTCGATAAGCAGCAGCTCGTTGCCGTATTCGACAAGAATATAAGTAGAGAAAAGCTCACCGACAGCTCTTACCTGTGGCTTTTCTTCCTCTGTTATTACAATTTTCTGAGGCTCTTCAGGCGGTGCAGGAACCTCTTCAGCAACGGGTTTTACTGCAGGAGTATAGCCGCCGAGAAGGTCAGGCTCAGACTCATCTACTGCACTGTAGCTTTCTGAAACAGACTCGACAACAACGTTTTGCGAAGCAGGCTCTTCAGCTGCAACTTTAACATTTTCGTGTATAACAGGTATTGATTCTTCAGGCTTTTTATAATCCTCAACAGATGCTCTGACAAAGGTTGTTTCAGGGGTGGGAGCAACGGATACGCCCTGCTGAAAACGAAGCTGCTTTGCAGGCTCAACTGCAGCAAAAAGCTGCTTTTGAACACGCTGATTTATAATTTTTGAAGCATCCTGAGTGGGTGCTTTGTCGCCCTGTTCAAGTGCGGATTTTACTGCATAATAAACTGCGGAGAAAACTTCTTTTTCATTGGCGAAACGCACCTCTGTCTTGGCAGGGTGAACGTTTACGTCAACAAAGTTGTAAGGCATTGTAAGGTTAAGCACGCAGGATGGGAATTTACCGACCATAACAGAGCCTTTGAAAGCCTCTTCAAGTGCGGCACAAGCCGTTTTTGTACGTACCATTCTGCCGTTGACATAGAAAAGCTGCATATTTCGGTTAGCCCTGGCGTTAAGCGGCTTTGAAACATAACCCTCTACCTTGACTGTGGAATTTGAGCCGCTGACGGGAATCAGGCTGTCGGCAAATTCTTTGCCGTAGACAGCGTATACCGCACTGATGAGCTTACCGTCGCCCGATGAGCAGAGAGTCTGCTTACCGTCACGGATAAAGCGTACCGCTATTTCGGGATGAGAAACAGCAAGTCTGTCAGCTACAGCGGCAACCGAGTTAGCCTCGGTAACGTCTTTTTTGAGGAATTTCATTCTTGCAGGCACATTGTAGAAAATATCACGCACGACAATTGTTGTTCCGACAGGACAGCCTGCATCGTCAATGCTGATAAACTGACCGCCTTCGACAACTGCGTGGGTACCCGTTTCCTCTTCTGCGGTACGTGTGAACATCTCAACACGGCTGACAGCCGCAATCGAAGCAAGTGCTTCACCGCGGAAGCCGAGAGTTGCGACACAGTCAAGGTCATCGGACACTGTAATCTTGCTTGTAGCGTGACCCGTAAAAGCGTTACGCACATCTTCACGGGCGATACCGCAACCGTTATCTGTGATGCGGATATACTTGATACCGCCTGCTTTTATTTCGAGCGTAATAGAATCAGCACCAGCGTCAACTGAGTTTTCAAGCAGCTCTTTCACAGCAGAAGAAGGTCTTTCGACAACCTCACCTGCCGCTATAAGCTCATATATTTCTCTTGGTAACACATTGATTTTAGGCATTGACTTCACCGCTTTTCATTCAGGTTTCTTTTGCTTTCTGTACAAACTTGTACAGTACACTCATAGCTTCAATGGGTGTGAGTGTATTGATATCAAGGGTTTTCAGCTCATCAACAATCTCGTTACCTGCGTTTGAGGCAAACGAAAGCTGCATATCGTTATCATCAACAGAGCTGAAATAATTGGGAGCTGAGGCAGGCCTCGGCTCGTCGGATTCGAGCTGTGAAAGCACCTGACGTGCACGCTTGACAACACTGTCAGGCACGCCTGCAAGCTTGGCAACGTCTATACCGTAGCTGCCGTCTGCACAGCCTCTGACAATACGGCGGAGGAAAGTAATATCATCGCCGCGCTTTTTGACGGAGATATTGTAATTCTTAACGCCGTCAACCGTATTTTCAAGCTCGGTAAGCTCGTGATAATGGGTTGCAAAAAGAGTTTTTGCACCGAGCTTTTTCTTATCGGCGGCGTATTCGAGCACAGCACGTGCGATACTCATACCGTCGTAAGTAGAAGTACCTCGACCTATTTCATCGAAGATAATAAGGCTCTTGGAAGTTGCATTTTTGAGAATTGAAGCAACCTCACTCATTTCAACCATAAAGGTTGACTGACCGCCCGAAAGGTCATCTGATGCGCCGACACGTGTAAACACACTGTCAACAATCGGAATAACGGCACTGCGTGCAGGAACGAAAGAACCTGCCTGAGCCATAATAACGATTATGGCAATCTGACGCATATATGTCGATTTACCTGCCATATTCGGGCCGGTAATGATGGCGCATCTGTTACCCTCGCAATCAAGCTCGGTATCGTTGGGCACGAAGGGTAAACCACCAAGCATTTTTTCGACAACGGGATGTCTGCCGTCGGTGATTTTAAGAGTTGAAGAATCTGTTATTTCGGGTCTTACATAGCCGTTTTCGAGTGCAGAAGCTGCAAATGAACGCAGGACATCAAGCCTTGCTACGGCATTTGCAGTGCGCTGGATTCTGCCGAGCTGTGCGGCAGTTTTGTTACGCACCTGAGAGAAAATTTCGTACTCGAGCTGGACTATTCTGCCCTGTGCACCGAGCACCTTTGCCTCGAGCTCCTTGAGCTCTTGAGTTATGTAACGCTCGCAGTTGGCAAGAGTCTGCTTGCGGATATAGTCTTCCGGTACAAGCTCCTTGAAAGAGTTTGAAACCTCTATATAGTAGCCGAATACTCGGTTATAGCCTATTTTAAGTTTTTTGATGCCTGTTCTGTCCTGCTCACGCTGCTGGATATTTGCAAGGAAGCCCTTGCCGTCGTTGACTATTGCACGAAGCTCATCAAGCTCAGCATTGAAGCCGTCTCTTACCATGCCGCCTTCGCGCACGGTAAACGGAGGTTCATCAACAATAGCGGTATTAATAAGTGAAGAAATATCCTCAAGCGTATCAATGCTTGTACGGATTTCGGTGAGCAGTGCACTGCGGCACTGAGAAATATTTGCCTTTACTTCAGGCAATCTGTCTATTGCGGCACTGAGAGCGCGAAGCTCCTTTGCATTTGCTGTGCCGTATGAAATGCGTGTAATAAGGCGCTCAATATCGTTGATACCCGAAAGAGATGCGGCAATATTACCGCAGAGCATGGCATCCTGAGTCAGTTCATCAACAGCATTGTGTCTGCCGATTATCTTGGCAGGATTGGTAAGCGGTCTGTCAAGCCACTCTCTGATTTCACGCTTGCCCATAGCGGTACAGGTCTTGTCCAGAGTCCAGAGCAGAGAGCCGCGCTTATCGTTGGAACGCATTGTACGTGTAAGCTCAAGGCTTCGTCTTGCCGCAAGGTCAAGCTTCATAAAACCGCTCTCACTGTAATAATCGAGCGAACGGATATTTGAAAGCTCGGTACGCTGTACTTCGCGAAGATATTTGAGGCAGATACCTGCACTCATAATACTCTGTGCACTGATACCGTGTGCAACATCATCGGGGATATTACAGCCGAACTGCGAGCAGATTGCCGCACTTGCTTCGTTGAGCAGACAATAGTCTTCATCAAAAGTTTCGACAAGTGCAGAGCACTTATCGGTAATAAATGTCTTGACGGCTTTGAGCGTTGAAGCCTCACGGTTGAGGATTATCTCGCTGGGCATAAAGCGTGCAAGCTCATTGATAATCTTGCTTTCGCACATTTTGCCGTCGATATCGGTCAGATGCATTGCACCGGTTGAAACATCGGCAAAGCAAACACCCGCCGCACCGTCACGGAAGAAGATGCTGCAAAGGAAATTATTCTGCGTTTCGTCGAGCATATTACTCTCGATAACAGTACCGGGAGTGACAATACGCACAACGTCACGGCGTACTATACCCTTTGCTGTTGACGGGTCTTCCATCTGCTCGCAGATAGCAACCTTATAGCCTTTTGCAATAAGACGTGCAAGGTAAGAATCGACACTGTGGAAAGGCACACCGCACATCGGTGCACGCTCCTCAAGGCCGCAGTCCCGTCCCGTAAGGACAAGCTCCAGCTCTCTTGAAACAGTTTTGGCATCCTCGAAAAACATCTCATAGAAATCTCCGAGACGGAACATAAGGATTGTATCCTCATAGTTCTTCTTGATTTCGAGGTATTGCCTCATCATCGGTGATAATTCAGCCATTTGCACGCCTCCGCAAAAGTAGTAGATTAATAAAATCAGATAATGTGAATTTTATACTTTTGATCACTGTTCGGATTGGTGTTTGTGATTTGCTGATTGATTTCAAAGCATATTGAAGACGTAAGCGCAGGTAATACTTTGTGTATTACCGAGCATTACGGCAAAAATATGCAAAGAAAGCAACAGCAAGACACATACACTTAAATCCGATAAAGTGATCAACGATTAGTGGCAGTCGCTGTTGCAGGATGAGCAGTTACCGCCGCAGCTGTGCTCCTGAGGAGGCTCGCAGGTCTCGGGATCTTCACCCTTGATGCACTCTGTGAGGATAGCTACGATGTAGTTCATCATTTCATCGATGTCCATTCTTGCCTTTTCGTAGTTGATCATATTCTGGTTGTTGAGAACCTTCTCACGAAGGCCCATAAACTCCTCTTCGTATGCCTGGAGCTTCTGCTCGTTAGCGTCCTCTTTGGAAGCCTCGTGCTGATAGCTCATGTGTGTAAGCTGCATTCTGCCGATAAGCTCGTTGAGTTCGTCGTCCTTCTCATTTACTTCTCTTGCGGCAACAAACTTGGCATATCTTTCGTCTGCCTGGATTGCCTTACCGAGTTCTCTTGTGAGTTTGATGATGTCCATTTTTTCTTCTCCTAAACTTTTAAAATTGTATTATTTATAAAATCCCTGACTGTGGGTTTTTACCTTGAAATTTCACCGGATAAAATCCAGTTGCGTGCGGCAGTTACCTTTACCTGACAGAAGCTGCCGACAAGTGATTCATCGCCGGGAAAATCTATCATAACACTGCCGTCAGTTCTGCCCGAAAGGATACCGTCGTTATATTCTTCCGCAAGCACACGGTAGGTCTGACCGAGCATTTTCTGACAGCGCTGAGAAGCGATGTTCTCCTGCGTCTGAGTCAGCTCACGGAACCATTTACCCTTTTCTTCACGGCTTACGGGGTCAGGCATTGAAGCCGCCTTTGTGCCTTCTCGCGGTGAATAGATAAATGTATAAAGCGAAGTAAAACCAACCTCTTCAATAAGCGAAAGAGTATCGCGGAATTCCTCATAAGTTTCACCCGGGAAGCCCACAATTATGTCGCTTGTAAGGCTTAAATCGGGCATAACTTTGCGAGCATAGGCAATAAGAGAAAGATATTTCTCCCTTGTATAGCCTCTGTTCATTTCCCTGAGCACACGGTCGTTACCGCTCTGACAAGGAAGATGAAGGTGACGGCTTACCTTTTCGCACTCAGCCATAGCGTCAAGCAGCTCAAAGGTACAGTCTTTCGGATGAGAGGTCATAAAACGGATTCTGAAGTCGCCCTCTATTGCGTTAATCTCACGCAGGAGCTGAGCAAAGCTCATTTCATCACTGCCACGGTTGTAAGAATTAACATTCTGACCGAGTAGCGTAATATCCTTACAGCCCGAGGCAATAAGCTCACGTGCTTCGGCAAGAACATCTTCGCTGCGTCTGCTACGCTCTCTGCCTCTGACATAGGGCACAACACAGTAGCTGCAGAAATTGTTACAACCGTACATTATCGGAAGCCAGCCTTTGAATGTGCCGTCACGGTGGACAGGCATACCCTCGGCAATAAAGCCCTCGGTATCGAAAACGTCAAACACGCGCTTGCCGCCGCGGAGCACTTTATATAACAGCTCGGGCAGACGGTGATGAGAGTGTGTACCGAAAACAAGGTTTACATAAGGATAGCTCTTTTTGATTTTCTGCCAGACGTGCTCCTGCTGCATCATACAGCCGCAGAGCACAATAATCATATCGGGATTATTGGCCTTAATCGGCTTGAGAGCACCTACGTTACCGAAAACCCTGTCGTGTGCGTGCTCACGTATTGCACAGGTGTTGTAAAGCACAAGGTCTGCATGCTCGATATTCTCAGTAAAGCTGTAGCCGATGAGGCTGAGCCAGCCCTTAAGACGCTCGCTGTCGGACACATTACCCTGACAGCCGAAGGTATGGACATAGGCTAATTTTTTGCCCTCACCCATACGCGCATCAAGCACGGACTTCGCCAGAGCGGCATACTCACGCTGTTTTTTTATATCGTCAAAAGGAACGTCAAAACGACGCAAATCCTGCAGTGACAAAGTATTACCTCCAAAAGGGACATAAAACCCTATTTTAATTTTTATATTATACTATAAACCTATAAATTTTACAAGTAAATTTATTTGATTTTATTATATTTTTTTATTATATAAATGTAGATTTTTCATAATATAAGTGTTATAATTTTTTCCGTAAAAATTATCCGTAACGGAGGTTATAAAAATGAAACAGCTCAACATCGGCATCATCGGTGCAGGCCGTATAGGCAAGCTCCACGCACAGTCAATCTGCTACAACGTTCCCACGGCAAAGGTACTCGGTATCACAGACGTTTACAAAGACCATCTCCCCGCTCTCTGCGAAGAGCTTGGCATTGAAAAAATATACGACAGCTATGTAGAAATGCTTGAGGACAAGGACATTGATGCCGTCCTCGTATGCTCTTCCACAGATACACACGCAGACATCGCAATCGCCGCTGCAAAGGCAGGCAAGCACGTATTCTGCGAGAAGCCCGTTGACCTCACACCCGAAAAGGTACAGGCTGTTATTGACACAGTTAAAGAGACAGGCGTTAAGCTTCAGGTAGGCTTTAACCGCCGTTTTGACCATAATTTTGCAACAATCCGCAAGATGATTAACGACGGCAAAGTCGGCGATGTTGAGGTTATCAAAATCACATCACGCGACCCCGAGCCGCCCTCAGCAGAATACGCCGCAGTTTCAGGCGGTATGTTCGTTGATATGACAATACACGATTTCGATATGGCTCGCTTTATGGCAGGCAGCCCCATCACTGAGGTTTACGCAAACGCAACCTGCCTTGTTGACCCCGCAATCGGCGAAGCAGGCGACGTTGACACAGCTGTTATTTCACTCAAGTTTGAGAACGGTGCAATCGGTGTAATCGACAACTGCCGCCGTGCTGCTTACGGTTACGATCAGAGAGTTGAAGTATTCGGCAGCAAGGGTGCAGCTTGTGCAAGCAACGACACACCCTCAAACGTTGTACTTATGGACGAAAACGGCTGCACAGGCGAAAAGCCGCTTTACTTCTTCCTTGAGCGTTATATGCAGTCATTCCGTGACGAAATGCTTCAGTTTGTTGACGCTGTAATCAACGACAAGGAAGTACCTGCAAACGTTGACGACGGTCTTGCAGCAATCGTTGTAGCACTCGCAGCAAAGAAGAGTGTTGCAGAAGGCAGACCAGTTAAGGTTTCCGAAATCTATTAATTGATAAAGGATTGATTTATAATGAAACTGACAATGGCACAGGCTCTTGTCAAATTCCTCGACAACCAGTATGTCAGCTTTGACGGTGAGGAAACAAAGTTTGTCAAGGGCATTTTCGGTATATTCGGCCACGGCTGTGTAGTAGGTATCGGCCAGGCACTCGAGCAGGGCGGCCACGACCTTACATACTACCAGGGTCACAACGAGCAAGGTATGGCTCACGCCGCAATCGCATTCGCAAAGCAGAGCGACAGAAGGCAGATTATTGCCTGCACCTCATCTATCGGCCCGGGTGCACTCAATATGGTAACGGCGTGCGGTACTGCAACAGCAAACCGCATTCCCCTGCTTGTACTCCCCGGCGACACATTTGCCTGCCGTCAGCCCGACCCCGTACTTCAGCAGATTGAGCAACCCACAAGCTATGCTACAACAGCAAACGACGCTTTCAAGGCTGTCTGCAAATACTGGGACAGAATCGAGCGTCCCGAGCAGCTTATGACTGCTTGTCTCAACGCAATGCGTGTGCTCACAGACTGGGCAGAGACAGGTGCAGTATGCCTTGCAATGCCTCAGGACGTTGAGGGTGAAGCTTACGACTACCCCGAATACTTCTTCCAGAAGAGAGTATGGTACCTTGACCGCAGACCTGCAACACGCAGAGAGATTGATGCTGCCGCAGAGCTTATAGATAAAGCAAAGAAACCGCTTATGATTGTAGGCGGCGGTGTCACCTACTCAGGTGCATGGCAGGCCGCACAGTACTTTGCAGAGCGTTTCAACATTCCGATTGGTGAAACTCAGGCAGGTAAGGGTCAGATTCCGTGGGACTGTCCGCTCAATCTCGGCGGTATCGGCGTAACAGGCGGTGCAGCCGCAAACGTTATTGCAAAGCAGGCAGACCTTATTATTGCAATCGGCACAAGACTTACCGACTTCACAACCTGCTCAAAATGGGGATTTGATCCCGATGCAAAGATTCTCAGCATCAACGTCAGCTCATTTGACGCATTCAAGATGGATGCTGTTTCCGTTATAGCAGATGCAAAGATGGCTCTGCTTGACCTTTCTGCGGCACTTTCACAGAAATATTACCGCAGCGGTTGGGCTGATGAATTTGCAGAGGCCAAAAAGGCATACGTTGAAGAAATGGATGCTTGCTACAGCGCAGAGCTCAAGGACGGCCTTTCACAGACAAGGGCACTCGGTGAAATCAACAAGCGCATTGCTCCCGATGCAATTGCACTCGGCTCATCAGGCAGCCTCCCCGGCTGTATGCAGAGGCTCTGGAGATGCACTCAACCCAAGACATACCATATGGAATACGGCTTCTCATGTATGGGTTACGAAATCTGCGGCGCAGTAGGTGCAAAGCTTGCCGCACCCGACAAAGAAGTATACGCAATGGTCGGCGACGGCAGTTTCCTTATGCTTCACAGTGAGCTTTACACAGCAATCCAGGAAGGCATCAAAATCAACGTAATGCTGTTTGACAACACCGGCTGGGGCTGTATTGAAAACCTGCAGAATTCTCAGGGCACTGACACATTCGGCACACGATTCACGGCACGCAACCCGATTACGGGTCTGCTTGACGGTGAAATCGTACCGATTGACTTTGCAAAGTGTGCAGAGGGTTACGGCTGTAAGACATACACAGCTACTAATGTTGAAGAGCTTATTGAAGCTATCGAGGACTCCAAAAAGCAGACCGTATCGACACTTATCGATATCAAGGTTGCACACGGCAGTATGAGTCACGGCTACGACAGCTGGTGGAGAGTCGGCGTTGCAGAGGTTTCGACAAGCGAAAAGGTACAGGCAGCTTACGAAGATATGGCAGAAAACATTGCCAAGGCAAGAGAATATTAATTGAAAGGATAATGCAAAATGCTTAACAAAGATAAAGTATCACTTGCGATTGCTCCTATAGCATGGACAAACGATGACCTGCCCGACCTCGGTGCAGAAAACACCTTTGAACAGTGTGTCAGCGAAATGGCACTCAGCGGCTTCAAGGGTAGTGAAATCGGTAACAAGTACCCCAAAGACGTTGAGACACTCAAGCACAAGCTTGACGTAAGAGGACTTTGCATCTGTAACGCATGGTTTTCCTCTCTCCTTCTCTCCGACGGTTACGAGGCTACAATCGAAGCTTTCATCAAGCACAGAGATTTCCTGCACGCACTCGGTGCAAAGGTAATCGGTGCATCCGAGCAGGGCAACAGCATTCAGGGTAAGAATGTGAGCATATTCGGTGAGAAGCCCGTTTACACTGACGAGGAGTGGGAGCTTATTGCAAAGGGCTTCAACGAGATGGGCAGACTTGCAAAAGAAAAGGGTATGTATTTCACAGTACATCACCACATGGGTACAGGTGTACAGACAGAGGCTGAAATCGACAAGCTTATGGAAATCACTGACCCCGACCTTGTATATCTTCTTTACGATACCGGTCACCTTTCATTCTCGGGCGAGGATGCAATCGGTGTACTTAAGAAGTATGTAAACAGAGTCAAACATGTTCACCTCAAGAGCATCCGTCAGAGCGTCATTGACGAAGCTAAGGAAAAGGGCTACAGCTTCCTTGACGCAGTACGTGCAGGCTCATTCACAGTGCCCGGCGACGGTGACTTTGACTTCACACCCGTATTCGATATTCTTGCCGAGGCAGACTACGAAGGTTGGGTTGTTGTTGAGGCTGAGCAGGACCCTGCAAAGGCTAACCCCTACGAGTACGCTTGCATTGCAAGAAAATATATTGCTGAAAAAACAGGTCTTTAATAAGCTAAGGGCATACTTTACCGTATGCCCTTTTCACCTTACGAAAGGTTGATTTAAATGTTTTTATTTGATACACACGTACATACCGCAGAATCGAGCACTTGCGGCGAAATACCCGCAAAGGAAATGGTTGAATATTACAGAATTAACGGCTACGACGGAATAATCATAACCGACCACTTCAAGCCCTTCGGCGATGACAAGCGTTACGGTCAGCTTGACTGGGAAGGCAGAGTTAACGGCCAGTGGCTCGGTTACGAGCTTGCAAAGGAATGCGAGACAGACGATTTCACTGTACTCAAGGGCGTTGAGCTTCGCTTCAAGGGTGCAGACAACGACTACCTCGTATTCGGTGCAGACAAGCAGTTTTACCTTGATCATCCCGATATAACCGAAACAAGCCTTGAGGAATTCAGAAGAGTCATCAACGAGTACGAAGATATACTTATATTCCACGCTCATCCCTTCCGCAACAATATGACTGTTGTCAACCCCTACCTTCTCGACGGCATTGAGGTATACAACGGCAATGCGAGCCACAACTCACGCAACAGCGTAGCTTACGAATGGGCAAAGCTTCACGGCAGAATGATGCTTTCGGGCACAGACAACCATGAGCCTTTCCGCTCAACACCCGGCGGTGTTTACTTTGAAGAAAGACCCAAAAACGAAAAAGAACTTGTGCAGATGTTAAAAGCACAGAAGTACAAGCTTAAACTGCCCGGAGGTATAATCAAATGATATTTCCCCTTAAAATGAAAGAAAACCGCGTATGGCGGCTTTACTACGGCGGTAAACTGATAGATAAGATGAGAGGCTACGCATACGGCGACGGTGAGGACGGTAACTTCCCCGAAGACTGGCTGGCAAGCGTAGTTGTTGCCGACAACCCCGACAGAGCTGACAAGCCCGCAAAAGAGGGTTTAAGCAAAATCGAGACCGAAGACGGCGGTGAGCTTTATCTCAAAGATTTGATAAACTCCGACCCCGAAACATATCTGGGTGAAAAGCACATTGAGAAATTCGGCGTTAATTTCGGTGTGCTTACAAAATTCCTTGATTCTGCAGAGCGTCTGCCGATTCAGGTACACCCCACCAAGGATGCGGCAAAAAGACTTTTCAACTCCGACTACGGCAAGACCGAATCATGGTACATTCTCGACAGCCGTGTTATTGACGGCGAAGAGCCTTACATTCTTCTCGGCTTCAAAAAGCCCGTGACAAGTGAAAAGTGGAAAGAGCTTTTTGATAGGCAGGATATGGCAACGATGCAGGAATATATGCACAAGATTGTTGTTAAGCCCGGTGACGTATTCCTTATCACAGGCGGCACACCCCACGCAATAGGCTCGGGATGTATGCTGCTTGAAGTGCAGGAGCCGACAGACTACACAATCAGCGTTGAAAAATGCGATATGCGTGGCAATCTTATGCCCGACCACCTTTGCCATATGGGTCTCGGCTTTGAGAAGATGTTTGAGTGCTTCACATACGAAAATGTGACAAAGGAAGAGCTTCTTAACAGATATGCACTTACATCAACAGTGCTTGAGGAAGGTGACGGATTCAAAAAAGAGAGTCTTATCACCTACCGCGACACAACCTGCTTTGCACTTAACAGAATCACCGTTGAGAAAGCCTATGAGCGTAAAAGCAGCGGCAGAGCCTGCTGTATTGCGATAACAAAGGGCAGCGGTGTGTTCAAGGCAGACGGCAAGGTGCTCGAAGTAAAAGCGGGCGACTGCCTGTTTGAGCCTGCAAAAACAGTTGACTACATAATAGAGGCAAACGAAACACTTGAAGTGCTCGAGTGTATGCCCCCGGCATAATGCCGGTTATAATACCTCAATAAATTTGATAAACAGATTTAAAGGTATAAAACGAGATAAGCAGCAAAAAACGGTCACCCGTGTAGGTGACCGTTTTTATTGTATTAAGATTCTTCGCAATATTCAGAATGACAGAAATACAGTTTACCAATCCATAGACAAATAGTACGGACCATCGCGTGATGAATCTACACAATAAGACGCTATATATCTGACCGTATTCGTTTTATCGTTACACGCAAAAATCAGAAACCAATATGATTTATCATCCCAATACTCTGCTTGCTCTTTTTTATCGTCATCAGCTAAATAGTAACAAACCCAATCCCCTTTTATTGCCCGGACATTGTTCAGATTCAGCTCAAACATTTCACTTTTTGCCGACTCATATTCGTTTTCGGGCAAAATCCACTGGGCAGCAATATCAAAGCGTGGGTCAAGAGGATAATCGTGAAAATAATAATACCTTGTAGTATAAGGAATATGATACGGATTTTTACCGTCTTCATCAAGAGCTGATGCAGGTATTTCATCGGGAAAGATACGCTTTATTTCAGTACCGTAATTATCTTCTACCCATGAATCCAGCACAAGATAATCCGAAACATCGTTTGTATATGATTCGCCTAAAGCGGAACTTAATACACAAACCCCAAAAGCACCAAGCCAGCAAGGCACTAACATCAGAGCAAAAAATCCATAGGCATATCTTCGCAGGCTTTTTTTCTTTCTGAAACCGGCATTTTTTCTGTTAAGCAAAAGCAAAAAGGTTGACAGCAGAATAACAATACCCCAACTGCCAAAAATATGAGCAAAGCCCAAAGAAGCGTATTCACCGAAAAAATTAAAATGAACATAGCTTTTACAATAACCAACCGCAAAGAAAAACATTGCCGCCAAAGCACTTACAAGATTGATAAAGCCCCAGAAATCTATACCTCTTTTTTCTAATTTATCTACCCACATCAACTGCAAATCTTCTTTGGGCACCTGTTTATTTTCTGCGGCTGAAGATAACTGTAAACAAAGGCTTTCCATTGTGATTTTCGTGTCTAAAGGAATATTTTTAAGCTGCTCCAAAACAAGCGTATCACTTTCGATATTCTCTCGCTTTTGCTGTATGAATGCTTCGATTATTGACTTTGTATTTTCACCGCCCTGAGATATCTCTTTTATATCAGGTATCGAAAATCCGATTTTACGAAGCAGAGCAATATTCTTAAGGCGGTCAATATCCGACTGCGAAAATTCTATGTTTTTTCTTCCGCTGTAGTTTTCCTCGATATCGGGTGCTATCAACCCGTTATCGATATACAGTCGCACGGCACGGTCCGTAAGCCCTGTCTGAGCCAGAACTTCCTTCATTTTCATAAGGCTTCAAGCCTCCTTTCGTGCCGATTATACCGATTTACCTAAGGTAAATGTCAAGCAAAAATTAAAATAATTATAAAGGAAACTTTGACTCAACAAGAATAACAGCATACAACAAATTTAAGATATGTGTAAAAACTATTAATCCTTTTTTCTCGCGAGTAATAGGATATTTTCTCAATTTGCCAAAAACCCAGATCCACACAACAAAGAATACCACTACAAGTAAAGCGGCAACAGATACAAATCCATTCGTTACCCGATTAAGTGCTATAACAGCATCATAAGGTAATACCGCACCTAAAAAAGTATAAGCAGCAATTGATACAATTCCAAGCAAATCAGCAGCTATACAAAATGGGGCTAATTTCTCGTCATAAAATACAAGTTCTTTATTAAAATTAAACATTATATATCTCTGCCATATCCTCTTCTTCAAAGTTATTTGCTTTACGGTAGAGGAATGCGGATTTTTCCTGCTCGTGTTTGACAACTGTAATTTTACCGTCGACAAAGCTGACGCAGACATCGTTATCAACACCCATTCCGTCGGGACCGTTAAGCTTTTTGATTTCGTCCTTGAAGCGATGCCAATACTCGGACTCAAAGTGAGGACAGTTACAGTAAGGCAACAGACCGACACACTCGATGAAAGCAAACTCGCCACCCTCGAGGCAATCATCCCAGCCCATATCAAACCAGCACATAGCACCCGAGCTTAAGCCCGAAAGGATAATCCCCTTTTCGTACGCTTCACGGAAGATTTCGGTTGCACCTGTTTTATTCCATGTATCCATAAGGAATTTGAGGTTACCGCCATCTACATATACAATATCACTGCCGAGAATTTTCTCTCTTATTTCATCGTAAGTAAGGCTTTCATCGGTAAGGTAAAGTCCCTCACCCGTACAGCCGTATTTTGCAAAGGCATCGATAAAGGTTTGTGTATCGTCGTGAGAATCGAAGCTCGCAGTCGGAAGGAAGAGCATCTTCGGGTGCTCCTTATCACAAAGAGAGCAGATATGCTCGATCATAGTCCAGATTTCACCGTATTCAAAGCTGCCGCCGCCTATTGCCACAATCTTACCCATTGCTGTTTCTCCTTTTATCCCGGCAGGGGCAAGCCCCTGCCCTACATTATAAAAAAGTATATCACATAAAGCGAATAATGACAATTATTATTGAAAATAATAACTCTACCAAACAGAAAAGGAGAAGAGAAATGGAACTCAAGGATTCAAAGACGATGAACAATCTGCTTGCGGCTTTTGCAGGAGAAAGCCAGGCACACACAAAGTATTTATACTACGCGGCAAAGGCTAAAGAAAACGGATTTGAGCAGATTGCGGCAATATTTGAAGAGACTGCGAAAAATGAAAAAGAGCACGCTGAGATTTGGTTCAAGCTGATTAACGGCGGTAATATGCCCGAAACTCTTAACAACCTCACAGATGCCGCCGCAGGTGAAAACTATGAATGGACAGATATGTATGCAGGTTTTGCCGAGACCGCAAGAGAAGAAGGCTTTGAGCAGATTGCTTTCCTTTTTGAAAACGTAGCAAAAATCGAGAAAGAACACGAAGCAAGATACCGGAAGCTTATCGGTAACATCAACGAGGGACTTGTTTTCAGCCGCGACGGTGACACAATATGGCAGTGCCGCAACTGCGGACATATATTTATAGGCAAAGGTGCCCCCGAGATATGTCCCGTTTGCTCACACGCAAAAGCATATTTCCAGATAAAACCCGAAAACTATTAAAAAAAGCTGTAGCCGATTCACAAATCATCGGTTACAGCTTCATTTTTCAGTTATCTAAAATTTCAATTTTGATAGTGCAGGTATTCTTTCCGCAATAGTTACCGTCAACGTCATATGCACTTACAATACATATGCAAGTATAATTACCTTTTTTTACAGACAACGTATCCGTCAGCTTATCGCTGAGAATACACTCGCCGGGCTTAAGTGTCGGAGATTCGTATATCGGATCCTGTCTGTTTTTCGGGAGATATATAGAAAACTGCAGATTGTGCTTTGAAACCTTAGGGTTCTCAAGCATTATTGTACCCTGTGCATAGGTATGCTCAAATACGACATCGGAATTAACGCGGTAGACAATCTCTTTATCGCCAAGCGATTCTATCTGACCTTTCTCGGAAATGACACCGACCTTGACCTCTCCGCGAGGAATAAACCAGCCGCCGATCATATGAAAAAAGCCGAGACTGCCCAAGGCAAAAGCCGCAATAACCAAAAGCAGACAGCTAACCGCAAGCATTGCGGCAGCCTGAACTACTTTCGGGTTGCGCTTTTTATCAGCCTGATCAGCAGGTTTTTCAGCCTTGTGTTTCTTCAACATCTGAAGTTTCCTCTTCAATTCCGACCTGTACGGTCAAATCCGAGCTTTGCACACCTATCAGTTTATAAGTCTCGGGGTCATAGCCTGCAACAACAAGCTTCATCTTATGAGTACCGTACGGTCTGTCGATTATACCTATATCGGTAAGGCAAAAGCCTGCCGGTAATCCTTTTGAGCTAAAGCAGATATTGCCCGACTCATCAACGATAGAAGCTAAAATAACACATTCGTTGTCAGATACGTTAACGAGATTTAGTGCCGCCTGAGAATTCTTCTCGGGGAAGACAAGCTCTTCAGCCGCATAATAACGGAATTTCTTTGTATCACCCTTACGCTCCATTTTATCGGCAAACTCGTGCTGAGCAGAAAGATCCTCCAAAACGTAAAGAGTAAGATCGGAAGAAATGTTCTGACCCTTGTACTCAGGGACAGCATCGTCCGGTATGCCGAAGCGGCTTGAAGTTACCCAAGCGATTATACAGACTGTCGCAATAGCCACGCAAATTGCCAGAACAACAGCGGCAAACTTATTTACACCAAATGCCTCAATCTTTGCTTTGAGCTGTTTGGTAAGACTGCCTGCAGATTTTTTCGGATGTTTTTTTTGCGGCTTGGATTTAGCAGCTTTAACAGGCTTTGATTTGTTTTTATCTGTTTTCTTCTCAGCAGGCTTCGGCTTCTCGGCCTTTTTAGGCTCTTTCACCTCAACCTCAGCTTTTTTGCACTCTGCTTTTACAGGTTCAGCCTTAGGAGCTTTTACTACTTCAGGGGTGTTTTTTTCAGGCTCAGGTAAAGCTTGCTTTTCCTGCGGCTTTTTAACCGGAGCAGCTTTTATCGGAGCATTCTTACCCTTATATGCTGCAGCCGCCTGCTTTGCGGCGGCATTTTTCTTTTTTTTCTTTTGTCTAGCGTTTGACATTGATTATTCTCCAGATCAGGTTGTAATATCCCAGGGACGTGAAGTCATACCCCAGAACTGTTGGTAGCGGTTAAACTGAACTGCATCAACCGTAACGTTGACAGAAAGCTCAACTGAACCGCTTAGAGCAGTAATTGCAGACGCATCAAAATTTGCAACGTCAAAACCATTTATAACTTCAATATAACCGTCGCCCTCATCGAGAATGCCCTTGTGGTAAAGATAACCGTCTGTCATACGGCTGTCGGCAAATTCATCGTTATTAATGGTATACGGAAGATTCACATCGCCCTGAAGTCTTGTTTCTTCAGTACTACCTGACGGAATATAGAGCCACTCGTGAGAAACTCTGACCCTGGAAAAAGCGACACCGTTACCCAACTGTTTTATTTCCGCACGCAGACGGCTGACATAGTTGGGAGCAGCAGAATCGCTGTAATTGAGCTCGATTGCACCGGACAAAGACGTATAAACGCCCTTATCTTCCGAATCCTGAATTACATAAATCTTCGTGCCATCATCCTGAAGAAAGTAGACATTCATCTTGTAATCGAAATCCTCAAGCGTTGTAAAACGGATAGGATTAAGCGGCTCGCCCGTAAGCCATGCGGTAGTTGCAGTATAAATTACGGCAAGAGCACAAATCACCAAAGCGACAACCGCAAACGGATTGAGCTTAAATTTCTTATTATTTTTTACAGCCTTCTTGCTCATTTGATTTTGTCGCCCTTTCGTTAATTATTCGGCAGATACTTCCTCTGCAACGGGATAATGCTCTGCCTGAACAGCGTTGATAACAACGTCAACATTACACTCAAGAGTGCGTATGCCGTCAATAGGCTCAACAGCCATAAAGTAGTCGTACTCTACCCAGAAGGCACAGCAGAAGCTCTTTGTCTCGCCTGCTTTAAGCTCAACAAGACTTGACGCATCCTGATTGAGAAACGCAAGTTGTTCTTCGGAAGTCATACTTTCAACTTCAGCCTGTCTGCCACCTATTTTCTCGGTAAGGACATCGGCAATCATTTTGTCCGTTCTGAAATAAGTGCCGTTGCTTTCTATAACACGCTTACCGTCGGCGTTTTCATATACGCCAGGTACAACTTCGATGACATCAGTATATTCTATTGTATCGGCATACTCATAGATATAGTAACGTACACCTTTATCGGCTGTGACCGCTCTTGATTCCTCTGTTATATCCAGGAATACAAGTGCATCACGGTCGCCTGTGTTTGTAAGAGTAACCGTAAAAAATTTACAGGCATGCTCAAACATTTTATTACGTTCATCTTCATCGGCAAACTTGGTGGCAGCATCAAACGTGAGCTCTACCGTTTCACCGTCAAAATCGGAGGTAATATCGATACTGTCCATATTAAACTCTTTTGCGGCTTCACCGAAAGCAGTAAACCACGCAGTTGTATGCTCAGCCGATGAATAGAAACCTACTGTAAAAATAAGCATTATCGAAAGTACAACGCTGAAAACACCGCGTTTATTGATTTTTTTCAATTTCGGTTGCCTCCTTTGCGGATTTCTTATGAAGAATAAAACGGATAAGCATAAGTGCAACAAGCACTGCCGCAACAATAAAAATAACAGTAGTACTGTTGAAATTAAGTGCAAGCAAGCCAAGGTAAGGTACACATAAAACTACTTTACCTATGATATCAGCCTCGGCAGTAGGCAACGGATCCTGAGTCGGATTACTGTCGCCTTTAGTGTAAAACAAACCTTTTTCAACATCCACGCTGACTATACGGTGGGTAAAAGTATTGCCGCTGAAAAGCTTAGCGGTAATTACGTCGCCTTCATTATACACCTGTGCCTCACGCACAAACACAAGTGAGCCTTCGGGAATTTCAGTTTCCATACTCGGGGTTGCAACTGCAAAAACCTCAGTACCGGTAAACATTATGCCTGCGGTAAAAAGGAAAATAAGCGTTATTGTAATTGCAACGATATTGTAGATAATATTGAATATTTTCATAGGTTATACTGTTTCTGATGTATAGATTGTGCCAACCTGAGTCCAATCAACATATTCGGACTGTCTGGCTTCAAAAACAACTTTTACATTGATTTTTTTGCCGGAAATCATACTGCTCTCAGTGTTTTCACCGCTGTAACGGATAGAATTGAAAAGCGGAATGACAGCAGGAGCAGCATCTTCTGCATTAGCATCAAAAGCAGAAATGACCGCTGAAGACTGAGTGCTTTCATTAAAAACACCGTAGTAGAGATAACCACCGCTATATGACCAGAGAGTCGGCTCTGTAAGCTCAACCGTAAGAGGTGAAGTTTCGGAATTGTCGAAAGCAGCCTCAGTCTCATCACCATAGCCGTAAACAACCTTTATGCGAAGCTGAGTGTCAATTGAAGAAGTACTTTCAATAAACATTTTACAGTCGGGATATTGTGAAATTTTCGCGACATCTGCAGCATTCGCCTCAGCATCAAATGAAGTGAGAAGCTCATCCTCGGGAACTATTTTACTGCTGTCAAACTCAGCAGTAAAGCTGCCGGTAAGCATATAGCCTACATTACCTGTAGCAAAGATGTGCTTACCGCCTGCCCCGCCGAGCGAGCCTCCCGAACTGAGAGTAAACCAGGCATAGGCACCGTTGACCCCGGCAAGACCAACAAGCAACACAACAGAAAGAACAAGGCAGATTATTTTATTTTTCATTTTGAGTCCACCTCTTTTTGCGATTTCTTGGCTCTGTGGCTTTCAAGCATAACAGCCAAACAAATTATATAAAAAGCAATTATTGCGATTTTTCCGATAGCAGTATCGAGTGCCCATGCAGCGTAACCGACAAGCGGTATATCAAAAACGACCTTGCCTTTACATACTTCAAAGGAAGCAGGCACCGGATCGGCAACATTGTTATTGTCGCCCTTTGTGTAGATTAGCTGCTCTGTTTCATTGATATAAATTACACGGTGCATAAAGGTTTTGCCGTTGACAGGACTTGTGAAAACAAGCACGTCCTCCCCTACCTTTATGTCCCGGAGTTCAACCTGCTCTGTAAAAGCAAGGCTGCCTTTGAGTATCGTCGGCTCCATACTGTCGGAGCTTACGTAGTAGGTATCCATACCTAATAATCTCGGAACCCATATAAGGGCAGCGAGCAAAAATATAATAACGCTGAATATGGCAAAAAGCTTATTTCTTTTCTTCATTTTCACTTGACTTACCGTCCTTTGCGGCGGTGTTTTTCTTATAAATGCTGAAAACCTCAAACGCTATTAATGTACACATTGGCAGAAGAATCAGAACAAAGAAAGTTGCGGGATTCTGTCTGAGGTTAACAAGCTTTTCCATAAGTGAGCTTTTGGCAAGCACCTTGCCTATAACCTTCTCACCTTCAGCGGGATATTCGTCGTTAATTTCGTTTGCATCACCCTTGGTGGTGAAGCTATATGTACCGTCACCGTCGTCAATGATCTCAACAATACGGTGGGTAACAATCATATTATTGAGCCCCGGATGACTTGAATAGAAAGTTATTACGTCGTTTTTGTTAAGTTTTGAAGGGTCTGTTTCTTTGATAATTATTACCGAGCCTATAGGATACTCGGGAGTCATACTACCCGTCTGGACAGCCATAAAACCGTAACCTAAAATTGTCGTCGCTTTACCGCTCTTGGCGTTGACGCCCGTAAGCACCATAACACCTGCGGCAAGCAGAAGGACAAGGACAAGTATTATATTGACTGCTTTTGAGATTACTTTTTTCATGGCTGCCCCTTCGGATAGTTCAAATTAATTTACTGAAAAATAAGCTCGACATCAGCTGTAAAGCTTTGGTCGAAGTAGTCGTTCCCTGCTGTGCCGGGAAGTCTGATGTCATAGTAGAGAACGTACATATTGTCCTCTTTTTCCGTATACTCTGTTACCGACTTTTGAGAAATAAGCTCGACGTAAGGCTTGTTGTCTTCCTTATGACTGATTTCAAAGCTCTTGTAATCGTCTGCACTGCCGGAAGTAATTTTAACACTGTATTCGAGAGCATTAATGAGATTAGCTGTGCCTTCGGCGGGCTCTTCAAAGCCTGTGAGTCTGAGCCAGTTGTGCTGAGATTCATCGGCATTGAAGAGTACCTTAAAGCTGTAGTTTTTTCCGGGAACAAAGTCGAGGGGGATTTCACCGTCATAATCTTTCCAGTTGTCGCTTATCGGGTCATAAATCTGGATTTCGCTGATACCTGAATCTATGCTCTCTTCTGTGCTGGGGCTCTCCATATTCGCACCAATGTGTCTGACCCACGAACGTCCGCCTGTAGAAAACCAGGCAAACGTTCCGCAGATAGCAACGAGAACAACCACAATACCTGCAATTACAAGCTGTACTGAGTTTTTCTTCATGTCTTTCATATTCAGCTCAATCCCCCTTTCTTAAATAATCAGAATAAATTGAAAAGTTTTCTAATGCCCCATACGGGTGTTTCTTTGACGTTGATAATGATTACAATCTCATCACAGTCGATATTTGACTCGGGAGTCATCGCAAGCTTCCATATACCGTTATCCATCTCAGTGGGAGTTGCATCAAGCACCTTGGAACCGTTATTGCGTACCTCGGCAGAAACCGAAGCAATTGACTTACCCGTGGGAAGTTCACTACCTACACGAAGTATATATGCGTCCTCGGCAGAATCCATAGGAATTACTATGCTTGAGCAAAGGTTACCGCTATGCTTGCCGCTTACTGCAAAGGCTGTAACACCCGAAATGTTATTCATACCCGAGAATGCCGTAAGCACTGCGTTTGCACCGGACTCAAGACCGTTATACTGATAAGTTACCTTAAGAGTCTTACCAACATCAAGGTCAAGATACCTAAGCATCTTACTGCCGTCGAAGCCGCCGTCACTGAGTCTGTACATAACGTATCTGTCAGCCTTGACACCGAGCGGAAGCTGTGCAGTATCGGTATCAATCTGGGTCGCTGTACCTGCTGGCTTAACAAGATAGTAATTGTCAACGGGCTCGTAGCTGCCGTAAGTAAGCTGTGCGTTGTATCCGCTGAGATCCGCGGGAGCAGTGATATTGGTGAAGGTTGTTATTGAGCCTACGCCTGCACCGCTTGCAAGGTTGATTCTTGCACTTGCAAGCTTAACACCCGCAAGAAAGTTCTCGGTAGGAACAAAGCCGTTTGCTGCATCAGTGTTAGCAAATGCAACAGGTACAGGGTAACCCATAAAGCTTCCGTCATTGAGTCTTGTCATCGAATCACCGAAACCGAGTTGGTCCATATCGGCACCGCTTGTAAGGTAATGTGTAAGAGCCGCTGCAGAACTGTCTTCAACAGACGAAAGCTGCTTATCATAGTAACATGTAATACGCTCTGCTCCGTCGCTTGTGATATTGCCGCTTGTTGCAGCCTTCACATCAGAAGCGAATACACAGTTAGCAAGTTCGACCACACCCGATGTTGTACCGACTATACCTGCCGCTACGCCACTGTCAGCAGATGAAGCGTCAATGTAAACAGTTGAAAGAACGTTGCTGATAACCGAGCCATCAAGTGCCGAAGCAACAACGCCTCCGGTTGCAGATGCATCGGAAACTATCTTACCTGAAACAACGCAGCCGTCAATTGTTGCCGCATCAATCTCACCTACTATACCGCCTACGTTTGTTTGAGCAGTATCAGTTGTTGTCAATGTACCGACAACATAGGAATTGGTTATTGATGCGCCGCCGGTAGCAGTGCTTGCAAGCATACCGCCGCTGCTGCCATCAACCGTAACATCAATACCTGCAACGCCGAGACCGTCAATCTTACCGCCGTTGATGGTACCGAAGAGTGAATCGTTACCGTCAGCACCGATTGTGACATTGGAAACTGCCTTGCCGTTACCGTCAAGCGTTGCCTTGAAGTTATCTATATAAGCTGTCCAGACAGCTTCACCCATATCGATGTCATTGATAACCACAAAGCTGTTAGCTGCATTTGTACCGAAGAACGAAAGTGCAACAAACTGCTCAGGAGTTGAAATCTCAAACGGAGCTTCTGCCGTACCCTTGCCGCCTGCAAAGTTGGGATGACCGAGACCGGTTACCTCAACAAAAAGGTCAAGCTGAGCATTGTCCGCAAGAGTCAGACCGTAGAAGTCCGTTACCGCTGTAGTTGCGCTGATTACGGAACGATTGTCTGCAGCTGCATCGTAGTCACCCGGTAATGTATCGACAGCAAGAATCTTTCTGCCGTTTACACTACCCGACTCACCGATGATTGTTGCCGAAGCAAGCTCGGAACCTGATGTACGTCTCCAGAGATCTCTGTTTACCGCATCGTAACTGAGCGGAGTTGAACTGCCAAGAGCAAGGTTATCGATATAGTTATCGTTACCTACAAGAGCTGTCGCAGAGCTTATAAACGAGTATGCACGAAGTACTCTGTACATACGGCTGTCAACTGTTTCAACCTGCTCATCATCTACCGTCTCATAATCTTCAGTAGCAAGGATAACTGCAAGTTGCGGATAATAGACATTATGGTAAATCTCATTTGACTCATCAATGACCATATCTTCGGATACAGTATAAGCAGGTTTCATTTCCGCATGATTGGTAAGCTTTACAATATCAATTGTACGCTCGGCGAGATCATAAATATTGCTGAATGTACTGCCGCTCATCTGCTTATCAAACATACAGTGCTCCAGTGTGCCTGTAGAATCAGATGCAAAGATGTTAAGCGGATTTGTATTGGTTGAAAGGTCAAATATACCGGATGAGTAAGAAGAAGCGATACTGCCGCTGTTGTGTGCCGCAAAACCGCCTATTACACGATCAGGAGCTGTATTGCTGACCATGATATTGCAACGTGTGTAACAGTTTTCAATAGTGCCTGCATTGTTGTTAACAAAGCCGCCAAGGTTGTTTGCATCGCCGAATGTAAGGTTACCGATAGTAAAGCTGTTACGAATTGTGCCGTTGTTGTTTACAACGAGACCGCCCATACCTGAAACCGCACTGCCGGTAAAGTTACCAACGGAAGCGCTCATCTCAATTGTACCGTTATTGGTAACAGCAATACCCGCAACATCGTTTGTTGAAGTACTGTCATTGTAGTCAATGTTGGCAACTGCGCCGATAATCTTACCGGTGCTTCCGACCGTTCTCGCAATCGCTGCAGAGCCTATACCGGAAGCTGCACCGTAAACATTGACACCCTCTACCATACCGTCCAGCTCGCCTATCAGGCTTTCGTCCGCGAAGCTGACGTTTTCAAAGGTCATATTACGTAGAGTAGACTTACTGTCAAGCTTTACAAAAAGCTTGTCGGTAAGGTTTCTGATCGAGTAGCCGTTACCGTCGAAGTATATACCCTCGTATGCAATAGACTGACCTTCGACATTATAAACCTGGCTTGTAAGGTCTGCAATTGTTCTGTTGTATCCGTCAAGCGGTACATAACCCATAAGCTTGAATTTTACGGTACCTGATGTAGGTGTGCCGTTTTCAAGTATGGGGGTTGCCCACTGCCTGTACATTGAGTCAGGGTCGGATGCGTTAAGTGCGGTAAGCTCATCGTTTGTCATACCTACGTGGCTCAGGTCTTCCTGCGTTGCAACGAGATAAGGATGAGTCTCGGTACCGAGCATCGGAGCACAAAGACGTGATACAAGACGGTTTGCAACCTGTGAGTAAACGTTGCCGTCCTTATCCACCTTTTCGCCATTCTTAGATTCTATTGAAATGACGAAGTTTACATACTGTGCTTCATTCTGAGTTCTCTGGATAGAGAGCGTATTGGTAACACTGTCGATAACGCCCTGAGCTGCATCAACCATATCATTTTCATCAGCGTAGCCGTATTTATAAAGACCGACATTCTCAGTATCATCACCGCCACCGCTTGAGACATACTCAAAATCAACCGGGATGTTGAGAGCCATTGAAATACCTTCACCGTTTGCCGCCAGAGTATCGAGCGGGTTAAGCTGAAGTGCAACAACACTGAGAAGTGCATTGGTACGGATAACCAATGAAACATCGTTTTTGAAGAATGCATTAAGGTAGGGGTAAGCACCCTTTGTATAACCGAACTGATAGTTGATAAGATTTCTGTTACCTGCAGTAAGATACTCTGTGGAATGTGCCTGAGAGTTAGAATCTATACTACCGCTGAGAATCTTACCGACAACCTTATCGGTAATTGAAATATTAAGGTCAAACAGAAGGTTTGCACTCTGTACACCGCTATCGAGCAGACCTATAACGCCGCCTGCGCCATACTTGGCATCACTGTAATCGGTAGTTGTTGTGGTACCAAGTGTTGCACCTGATGAATAAGCATCGGAAAGTTTGCCGTAAGCAACACCTATGACACCGCCTGCACCGACTGCATCAGCATTTGTTACATCACCGAAATCGGCTGCAACGGAAGCACCTGAATAAACATCCTGAAGGTCATTATAATTGACACCGACAAGACCGCCGACGCCGACCGTATTGTTTGCACAGGATGCAAATGTGCTGTTACCGTAGCAGTAGTAAACATTACCGCTGGAGAAAGAGGTGGAAACCTCTGTGCCGGAATAAGTAATACCTGCAAGACCGCCGACACCGTAAACGCTGTCCTTAGCATTGTATGCTGCTTCATTTACAGTAATAATACCGCTGCCGAAGCAGTAAATTATAGCCGCCTGCTCTGCACCGTTTGCCTCTGAGTCGTTGTAAAGAACACCGACTACACCACCTACACCATACTCACCTGAGCTTGCAAGCGGAGCACCTGCAATGGCCTGAGTACCGTTGATGATCCAGGGATGAACCTGAGTAGCATCGGATGAAGGTCTGAACTCTGCGTTAACATCGCCTGTTGAATAGCTGTTAGTGACAGGCTGCTCACAGTAACCGACAAGACCACCGACTACATTGTAGCCACTTACTGTTACGGAAGCTGATGAATCATTGATACCGTAACCGGACTTACTGCGGGTTGCAGCACCGATAAGACCACCAACATTGGAGCCTGTTGCAACTATACCGCTGCCGCCTTCAGACTGAACAGCGTGACAGTTTTCAATTTTGACCGTCGCACTGTCTGACTTGTTTGAAACGTTACTGGTAACTACCGCACCGACAAGAGCACCGACATTATCTTTACCGACAACATCTTTTACACCGACAGTGAGATTTCTGATTTCTGCATTCTCAAGAGAACGGAAAAGACCAATCTCATTATAAGACGGCATATTAATTGTAAGCTTATCGGCTGTATATCCGTTACCGTCGAATGTGCCTTCGAAGCCACTGACGGGAACAAAATTCTCACCGCTCATATCAATATCGGCAACTAAGATATAGTCACGTGCGTAAGATGTACCCTCACCGTTGAGTATATAGAAATCATAGAACTTTGAGCCTTTAACAGCTTCTCTGCTGTTGCTCAGAGCAAAGAGCTGTCTTGCTGTTGCAACAGCATAGAAGGTATTGACACCGTCAACTTTACTGCCAACTACAGGATAATAAACCTTTCTTGTAACATCAACACTTATATCGCCTACGCTGACTGACTTGGTCATATCAAAATAAGGCATCTTTGTGCTGTATGCAACCTCACCGTTGCTATGGACAGTGCCGTTGTTCAGAACTGCACCTGTCTGATTTACGTATATGTTGGGATAAACAGTAGTTGCACCGTCTTTGTCACGGAAAAGAAGGTCTGTGTTCTTGTTAACACCCTCAGGTGTTACGACACCGTACATATCGGCATCAAGACCTGCAGGATATTCAACTGTATCCGAAAGGTCAAGTATCGAGGATGAGAATGTATACTCATCACCGTGACCGACAGTTAAGGGATACATATAGCCTGCGTATTTATTTACATTATTCAGCTTGTCGTTAACCTCATTGGGGTCAACCTCAACGGGTATTACGGCAAGAGCAACATAAGCTGATGTGTAAGCATCCCCTGCTACGTCTGCCGCTGTGCTGACAGAGAAGTCATAACGGCCGTCAGTCTTGGTAGCCTTTGTGTATTCCTCAGATCCGTTGGGTGAACCGACAAGATCCGTATCGACAGCTATATCCGTTACCGTTGCGCCGCCTGTAAGGATGGGATTGACAACTGAATTATTGCTGATAACAAGTGCGTTTGTGGAAGCAACTGTAACGCCGTCTGCGACTACGTTTGCAATGCCTGCGCTCTGACCTACGGTAAGACCTCTGTTGCCTGTACCGCCGTTGTACTCAGATACTGTTGCAGCAACAAGTGAGTCAGCAATATTAAGTGTGCCTGAACTTACATAGCCTACAAAACCGCCTGCCACACCGTTGGTATTGGTAGTGCCGACACTTGCAAGGCCGAGAGTGAATGAGTTGACAATGCTTGTAGTTGAGCTTACAAGACCTATAAGAGCACCTACGTTCTTGGTGCTTGCCAATGTGTTTTCGGTATCGGAAGAATAGGTAGCTGTAGAGGTAAAGCAAGAATCGAGCTGAGCAATGTTAGCTCTGCCGGCAAGACCGCCTACCGAGTATCTGCCGATTACAAATCCGTCTGCAACAGAGCAGTTTGTAATAACAGCATTGTTAGCATAACCTACAAGACCGCCTACCCTGTCTTTACCCGTTATACCACCGACAACGGTAGTTATATTGGAGTTTTCATCCATAAATGAAAGCTCGGAAGCAAGCTCAATATGAATGTTCTTGAGCGTTGCCGCAGTATTACCTGTTCCGATGTAGCCGAAGAAACCGACATTATCTTCATCAGCACGGGAAATATAAACATTTGAGAGCACATAACCCTGACCGTTGTAAACACCGGTGAAGGGAGCGGAAGATGTACCGATAGGATCAATACCCTTGCCGTCTGCAAAAAGTGCGCCCTCTGTTGCGGGGCTGTACTGGTTATTATCCGCTGCCGCAAAGTCAATATTTGCAACCTGATTGTAGTAAGCACCGCGAAGTGCGCGTACAACCTTGAAGTGCTTGGGCTTCTCAACTTGGAAAGGATTGGATGCACTACCGTTACCGGCAATTTCCATACTTACAAACTGGATGCCTACTTCAAGACCGTAGGAATACTTTGCACTGATATGACCTACGATATCAACATTTTGGTTGGATGCAACCGTGATAACACCGGGATAGTAAGAGTAGCTGTGTGATGTACCTTCTACCGTTTCGGTAAGACCGGGGGCAGTACCGTCATAGAAATTGGTAGAAACAGTGACACCGCTGAGATCTGTACCATCATCCTCTACCGATATATCGAACTGCTCCTCAAACTTAATAACCTTATCAACACTGTCATCGAGGCTGATATTGTCATAAGCAAGGCTGTAATATCTCGAGGATGTTGTTCCGCTCTGACTACTATCATCGTCAAAAGTAATAATAGCAACATCGGAGTATGTGCCGCTGTTATAAGGATTATCTCCGCCCGGAGTAACCGAAGGATCAACAGCAGGATCTGCAATTGTACTGTCAACTCTGAACGAGCTGATGTCTTCGGGTGACTCAGCATCTGCTGACATATAACGGTTTTCAAAGTTGATATCGATATATGTATCAGCAGCATCGTTAAACTGATTTATATAGAATGTGTTACAGCCGTAAGCGACTATATTCTGCGGATAAGATGAGAAGTATACATCAGATACATAGTCTGTGAACTCAACATTGTTGTCAAGTGCACTGCCTGCAGCCTTTGCAAAGTTCATCTGAGTGCCGTCATTTCTGACTTCACCGATAATCTTACCGACATTTGTGTCGCTCTGATTCTCGAGTGTTGCGAAGTCTGCCTTGACGGTTGTACCGCTGACGCTTGTATAAAGGTCAATCTTCGCAGAAACAATTGACTTGGAAATCATTGTATCAGTTGAATCAAATGTCTTGGTTGCAAAGTTATAAATTTTACCGATGATACCGCCTGCTGCGCCGAGAATACGCAATGCCGCACCGCTTGCGTTGGAGTCTGCCCTTCTGCGGTAGCCTGCAATCTCGCCCTGAACGGTTGAGGTTGTAATTACGATGCTGTTGAGTGAAGCTAAGTTCTCACCAACAAGACCGATAATACCGCCTGCCGTACAGTTCTTGTGCTCAAGCGATTGCTGGCCGATTTTGCCGAATACATCGCAATCAGTAATCGTAAGAGAATTAACATTATCAACATAACCGACTACGCCGCCTGCTGCATTGTAAAAGGGGCGCTTGTTGGCTGCACCCGATGTGCTGGTTGCACCATTGATGGTTACGCTTGCCTGTGCAGTATCCGTACCGATATCACAGCCGATAACCGAAACAGTACCTGCACCGTTTGCAACCTCGGCAATAATACCGCCTGCAACATCATAAGCGTTAATGATAAGGGAAGTAAGCTTTGCGCCGTTTACTTCAAGATTATCATTTGCAAGGCCGACTATGCCGCCGAGGCGGTCGCCCGCTTCAGAGAATGCATTTACTGCATAGATTGTTTTGAGCAAGCCGTCTTCAAGAACTACCTCTGCATCGCATCCACTTATGAGAGCTGATATCTCAGCGCCGATAATCGTGCTGTTACCTGTTGTTTCGCCGGCAACACCGCCTGCGTATGCAATATAGTTCTTATGGACACCTTCGTTTCTGTTCACAAGAACGTTAGCGTCTGTAACCTTAACATCAGTGAGTGTACCGCCGAATGAGCCTGCAACACCGCCGACAAAAACATTTCTGATAGTAGCATCACTCGGAGTAGTACCAGGGGTAGCTGCACCGACAACGTCAACACCGCTGATATTAACATCGGTGAGAGTTGAGCCGCTTATCTTACCTGCAACAGCACCTGCATTGGTACCTATGCAGTTAACCGTACGCATACTGACAACATAGGCTCTGTCGCCGTTTGCAGCTGTTACAGAGATGTTCTCGAGAGCTGCACCTTCAATCTCGCCTGCAAGCACACCGACATGGCTCTCTTTAGTACCCTGCGTAACAGCGGTTATTTGGGGATTTACAAACGAAATACCGCTTATTACTGCACCGGAGCCGATCTTGTTAAACATACCTGCGTGAGTTTTGTTAACAAGCGCCGTTGTATCGGCACGAAGATCGAGACCGTAAATCTTATAAGTTTCATTAACCTGAGTAATACCGGAGGCAACAAAAGCCTCAAGCACCTGATACGTGCCTTGGAAAGCATCGCTGCGGCTGTAAATTGCAGGACCGCAATCCTCACCGTAAGCCTCAAATGATGTGTTGCCAATATCGCCTACCAATTCGGTAAGAAGAATTGCGCGGCGTGAAGCTGTATCGCTTGTAGAGAACATTTCATCGAATGTTATGTATCTCTCAGTAGCCTCCGTACCGTCATAAGCCGGGTTGGGATGCATATAAGTAGCAAGATCGTCAATGAAATCATCCGTATAAACGTCGCCGAGAGTCTTGCCTGCTGTTGCAGCGTTAGCCGCAGCAATAACGCTCGAATCGCTTACCGTCCAGTATACGTCATAGCACTGAGTGATAACCGATTTAGTACCTGCCATACCTTTGACGTAACTGAGGTTAGCAGCATTAAAGATAAGCAGATCATTGACTGAGCTGTCGCTTGCGTTTTCTCTGAACCAGTAATCCTCAGGCTTTATCTCAATCTCGATGCCTACCGTAAGAGTAAGGCCGTTCGAATAGTTAAAGTAAAGCTGGGAGCTTACTCCGCCCGTAAGCGGTACTGTTGTAAGCAGATACTGTCCGTCACCGTTTGGTGTAACTGTAACACGTGAGTCAAGACAGCTTATGCTTTCAAGCACAAATTCAGTCGTTTCGCTTCCCTCTGCCGTTACAGCGCCCTTTGTAGTGTCAGCCGTAACGGTGAAGCCGTTTATTGAAGCTTCGGGATTAAAATAGAACTGATCCGATCCGATAACAGATGTATCAAAGGCAAAGTCACTTGTGTCAAAAACGTAATCGCCACCCTGGACATAGCTATAGTTGAGCTTGTATATATACTTCTCTGAGTCGAGATTGCCCTTAACGGAAATTCTGTAGGTATCATCCGTATAGGTTACGTAAGACGTACCGCCTGCACTTGAGTTAGCTGTACCTGCTGCATTATTCTGAATAGTATATGTACCTGTTCTGTTAAGGTTATATACATAATCAGTATAATAAGCGTAAGTATTGAGTGAATAGTTATTAGGCGAGTTGGTAATACCGTAAAGGCGGACAAAAGCATCACGGTATACGCTGTCTGAGAAGTAAATGTTGTAGAACGGATAGTTGGCACTTGTAAAGCTACCGTCTATAAGACAAGCACTGTTAGTTGATACATAGAATGATGTAGCTGCATGACCAACAATAATACCTGCCCATTTGGTATCTGCCGCAAAAGCGGAAACACCTTCGGAAGTTTCAAACTTAGCAGAAATAACACAGTTTTCTGCAAAGTGATCCGGTCTGTCATCAACAGCGTATGTAGTGTTAGTATTGGTAGACCAGTTTGCACCGACAATACCGCCGATATTACCTGCACCGCGTACTATACCGCCTGCTGTACAGTCGCTTATTGTTGTGTAGTACGAGAGGATCCATCTGGGGATATAGCCGAGAATTGCACCTGCACCAACGCAAGTACGGTTTGAATACGTTGTAGTTGTCGGAGCTGCAACAGTTGACTGAGTTATCTCAACTGTAGCATAGGTCTCGCAGGATTTCACTGAAAGACGGAAAGCAACGGTTGTAGCAGAGCTTGACGGTGATTCGAAGCAGCCTACAATACCGCCTGCACCGTAAAGCGCCTTGATATGAGTACCGCTGTCAAGCGTACAGTCGGTGATTATATGCTCAATAACACCTGCATCAACACGGGCAAGAATACCGCCCGAAGCACTGTAGTTATGTGCAGTAGTACCTACAGCGTTTGTTGTGTGAGTACCTGTTACTTTTGTGCCGATAACATCAACATTGTTTATCGAAACTATAGCAGCACGTGCTGTCGGAGTAGTTGCAGATACCGTACGACCGACATACATTGTAAATGCAGTCTTTGAGCTTGAAGTATAGGTACGTGTGACAACACCTGATGCAACTTCACCTGTAATTGAACAGCCGATGATCTTGTTTCTGTTCTCACCTTCTGCCTCAATAACACCGGAGAATGCAAGCGAAATACCTGCTGCACCGTAGTCGAAGTAAGCGTTATCCGTACCGGTATATTCCTGGGTAATTGCAGCATCGGCAACTGTGATACCCGACATATTTGTGCTGTTGTGGTTTGTATGCGAAACAATACCTGCTGCGCCGTAGCGGCCGGTAATAACATTGGAGTAAACATCATCGGATGTATCGCCGACAACTGAACAGTTTTTGATATATGACTGAGCTGTGCTTGTTGATGCACCGGGAAGGATACCGCCGAAGAGACCTGCTGTATGGTTGGCACCCGTAAGGTTAAGAGCCTTAAGTGTTATACCCTCAGCCGTTACATAGTCCTTAACAGTTGCGGCAACAGCACCGATATATGCAATGTTTGATGTGCCTGAGGATGCCTTTGTGCATGTAGCAGTAACGTTTTCAAGAGTAAAGTTTCTGAATGTTGCACCCTGAGCAGTGTCAAAGAGACCCATGTGTACGCCGTCAGCAAACTGAAGACCTCTGATAGTCATATTGCCGCCAGATACATATTCTGTTCCGCCTGCCGATGTGTATGTACCCGCGGGCATAGACTCGAAGGTACCCGTAAACGGAAGAGAATCTGTACCGATGGGAGTAAATCCGCCGTCAAAGAAACCGTCGGTAACAAACATTGAAGCAGGAAGCTCAATGTCGCTTGCAATCCAGTAATTGAGTGCAAGATGCTCAGCATCAAAGCTGCCCTGGTTAGCGGCGCCTTCAGTCATGTTCTTACCTACGATACCAAGGTCATAGGGGTTGGTAACAAGGTAATATGTCTCGCCGCCGACCTCAACATAATCGAGCGGAGCCTGGTTGTTTGACTTGAATTCGAAGCCTGCAGGGAGTTTAACCTCAGTTGACCAGTTGCTGTCGCCTACTGTGCCTACGTAGTTGATTGAGACACGAAGAGTACCGCTGTTGAGAGGCTCAATCGAAAGGTCGCTGGGACCTGTGCTGGTAATTTTAGCGATATCAGCATTTGAGCCTTTCCATACCTGGCCTGCTACGGAGTATGCACCTGCAACACCTGCGGGACGAGTCTCGGCGGGATACTGCTCAGCAGGAAGCGTATATATTGTTGCACTTTCTGCGTAGCTGAACTGAAGAGTTGAGTTATCGTCCTCAGTATTGACATCCTCGTAGCAATCATTAAACATTGCCAATGCATTTGCTGCAAGAGGAGAATAGTTAGCTGATGTAGTTGTACTTACTACCGCATTGTGATAACCGAATACGGGCCACTTGGTCTTATCAATATCAAATGAAGTAAAGTAAATCTTATTGAATGCGCCTGTAATATCGGTACCGGCAGCAACGTCAAACGCATAGTGGTCATCTTCGTCAGAAGCAGCCGTACCGTTTGTCTTGACAGGAATATGGCCTATTGCTATACCGCCGCGGAGGATAGTTGAATTATCAAGCGTAGAAGCAAGCGAACCGGTAATTGCAATATCACTCAACAGATTTGACGGAATATCAGCAGTATCGTAAGCGGAAGCTGCGGAAATAACACCTATCGCACCGCCGATACCGTCAGTACCGATGATCGAACCGCCGAATACACTGTGCTGAACGCTTATCTTCGAAAGGTCACAGACCTCATAGTTTTCAGGCTCATATGAGCTGTACTGGTTACCTATAAGAGCACCTACAAGACCGCCTGTTGCAGAGAGGGTTACATAGAAATCGCCTGTTGCATCAGGCACCGCCGTATCTGCCGGCACATTGTTTTCCGAAATAATTGTTGCATATACTTCGTTATACTTAATTTCAAGAGCACCTGCAACAATACCGTTTTCGTAGCCTGCACCAAGGATACCGCCTGTTGCGGCATGGGCAGGTGAAGCAATTGTATTGGTAATTGTTGTATTTACATCAACCTCACAGCGCTGTACTGTGGTATATGTCGCATAGCTCCAGAGGTTGCGTCTGTTTGTACCGAGGATACCGCCGACACCGTATGCCATCCAGAGATCATACTCTTCTGCTACCGGAATACAACCGTTGATTGTTGTAATCTCGGAGCCTAAAACTGAACAGCCGTCGATCTTTATTGAGTTGGCAGCGACATAGCCGTCCGGTGAATAGTCAACGAGTCCGTCAGTTCCGTCAATTGCATCGATACCGGAGCCGACAACACCACCTACTATAATACCTTCAACGTGGCTGCCAGTAACAGTACAGCCGGAAACAGCGTTGGCATCAATATTGCCATTGATTGCACCGACAACACCGCCTGCCGTAACGTTACGTGTACGCTGGTTAGCCAGATCGCCAGCATCAATAACCGCACGTACATCTGCGTTTTCTACCTTGCTGTTTGTAACTGAGCCGTATACATTTGTAACAGATGCACCATCGCGAGCATTGTTATCGTCTCTTACCTTTACGCCGATATAGCCTGCTATACCGCCGACGAAGTAATCTGTCTTACCCAGAATTCTCATCGGGAGTGTCTCGGCATCCTCGGCACCTGCAGCCTTCTTGCTGCCGTATACGTGAGCATCGCTGATGTTGGTAATTACGTTTGATGCGCCAAGCACACCGCCGACATTACCGCTTGTCATAATAACGGTATCGCTCACCTTTGCGTTGTTGATGTTAAGTTTTGCGTATTTTGTTGTATCTGTTGTGTACTGAGTAAAGAAATAACCGACAACACCGCCTGCGTTTGCAGGAGCATAGGTCTTTTCACCTGTAATATTAACGCCGCTGAGAGTTACGCCGGAAACATCAATTCCGTTGACGTTTACTGTCATTGTCTCAGAAACACCGTAACCGCGGTAATATTCGTTAATAGTGCCGACTACACCGCCGATACCTGCTGAATAATTGCTGCTTTCTCTTCTCGCAACGAAGTATGTAGGATTGGTGGGGTAATGGTATGTCATTACCTCAACACCGTAAACCTTGATGTTGCTGATATCAAGGTTTACACACTCAGCATAAGCGAGTACTGCAGCGGCACTCTTGCCGGAGGCTGTGTCCGTATTTGTACCTGAGTATATCTTGGAGTCGCTTATTATAATGTTATTAATATATACGTCGCCATAAATATCGTCACGCTGAGAAGCGTTGAGACCGAGATCCGGATCTGCTGCATAGCCGACAAGAACAGCCGTATTGGAGTTGCCCTTAACAGTTGCGGCAGTAATTGCAATATTGCTGATTCCTCTTCTTACCGTATCGGAGTTTGCGCCGATAACCATATCAGCACCGCTGAAATCAACCGCACCGAAGAGACCTGCATTATCTGCAGTTGTCTCAATATTAAGGTTAGATATTGTATAAAGAGGAATACCGTCCGAATTGACAGGACCTGTGAATACACCTGAGAAAGGTACTGCAGAGTTACCGATAGGAGTGATTGTGACACCGGTCATATCAATATCAGCATCAAGATAGTAAGCAGCCTGGCCGTAAGTTCTGCCGCTTACATTGGGGTCAGATACATTATGGTTTTCGGAAATAAACTTGATATCCGATGCAGAAGCTACGTGATAGTAACCATCCTCCGGATTATATACAAGACCGGCTTCCCTGACAACGAGTCTGACAAACGTTGTAAGACCGCTGGGCTGGTGGAAAACGCGGATATAATCCTTTGAATTAATTGCAGCGTCATCTTTAGCTTTTACAACGAACTTAAGGTTGGTGCCGTCAAGCTCAACAGACTGAATTGTGAAAGCACTTTCATCACCGTCGTCGGCAGAAACAGAGAAATCATTTGCTGTTGTACCCGCAAAAGCCTTGATATTCTGGGGAATTGCAACAGTAAAACTTGCCTGCACACCGGGAGCAACCGTCTTCTCGGGGTATGAGTAGCTACCGCCGGAAGTTGCTGTACCGCCCCAAAGATGAATCTGGGTATTATCAAATGTATAAGCAGACGGATAAAGAACCTGATTCGGATTATTCTTTGACCAAACTATATTCTTATATTTACCGTAGTTATTGCCATTGTCCATCTTGCCGAAAACAACTGCACAGTGACTGCCGCTGACACCTGTTGCAATGTAAACAATGTCTGTACAAATGGCACTGTTAAGGATATAGCCTTTGTTTTCTGAGATGTTACCAAGGAATGCAGCACGACCTGTATTTGAAGAAATACCGCCCTTTATGTAAACATTGGCGTTGATATAGCAGTTATCAACTGTTACGTTACCGCAAAGCTTACCGATAAGGATTGCAAGATCGTTATAGGAATTGCCTTGTGCGTCATCCTCGATATATGTCGATACATTTGAAGAACAACCGTAGATATATGTATATCCGTTTGCCGCAGCAGCAAATGATGCATTACGCTTATCGCTGAGCGTAGCAGTAAAGCCGTCGAATGTATCAGCATCGCCGTCATCCGATGATACGTCACCGTCAGTAAGGTTTACATCAACAAATGTTGCATTGATAAGGTTACCGAAAACGGATGTTGTAATGTTGTCATAAAGATCGACAGTAAGATTTCTTATATAACCCTGTTTAAGATAATCATTATTATCATTAACGGGATCAGTCGAATAGTCAGAAGTATTGAGAGCTGAGCCTATATCGCCTGTTCTGTTACCTATAACTGCATCAAAGAGTGGACCGCCTACAGTAATAGTTTTGCCGTTACCGTCAAGAGTACCCGAGAATATCGGCGCCTGCCAGCTTTCAGACTCTACGGAAACACGCTGACTGAGTTTGAAATGACCGTAAGGTACAAGGTAGAGGAACTTTGTCTGAGCCGATGTAGAAATAATCATCGGATCGTTTATATTGTCAGGGTCACCTGTTGCGGTTGTTACAAGAACATCTATATTGAATGCAACCGACATTGATTTCTTGTCAGATGAGCCTATACCGTCGGGGAAGGTAATGTCAACACTGTAGGGTGCTTGTGCAAGTGTATTGTTTGCAACGTTTGTAGGAACAGTTATGTCGGATACAGGAGTCGAGAATGTAACGCCCGTACCGTTCCAACTGTTTACGAGCTCGTTAGCAGAAACAGTTACAGTCAGGTTTCTGCCGGCGATGACCGCCTTGTTTGCAGAATAGAGGTTACCCGTGAGTGCATCAGCGCTTGCAACCAAATCGGTATAGTAAGCATCTGTCTGGATATAAGATGTAGCGCAACCGCTAACCTGATCTGACCAGTAGCAGCCGGAAAGTGTTGAAGCTTTACCGCCCCAACCGATAACAGCACCGATATAATCCTTGGTAGGATTGTTGAGTCTGAAAAGTGTATAGGTGTTTCTGATAGCTCCGTCGGCAATGTTTGAAGGAGCATAAGCAATAACACCACCGGAGTATACGTCTGTACCTTCAGCTGCAGAGAATGTGCCTGTAGATACACAGTTGACGATTGATTCAGACGCAGTAACGGTTGAAGTAATACCGCCAAAATAAGCTCTTCTCATTGCTGTTGTTGCTGAGAAGTAGAATCCGACGTCAGCTACAGTAACGTTAACAATGCGACCTGTGCTGATACCTGCGGCACCGCCGTAGTAAGTAATCCCCTGACTTGCATAGCTTACGTTACCCAACATATTGTAAGAAGCTACCGTAGTGCTGTCTGAAGACTTAAACGTACCTGTTACCGATGAATTGTAGAGGTAGCCGTCGTTACTGCCTACAAGACCGCCAACATATGCACCGCGGGTGAAGTTCTTTACGGTACGCTTTGTACCGCCCATATCGACGGCACAATTCTGAATACCGAGAGAAGCGTCGTCAGGCTCATTGTAACCTGCGATACCGCCGATATAATAGTTATTAACAGTTGCATTGATCTGAACACCGGAAACTGTAGTATCTGCTACAAGACCTCTGTTCTGTGCAACAACTGCACCGATATAGTCATCCTCACCCTTAACAGTGATAGCGATATCGTTTACCGTAACACCGCGTACCGTGCCCGCATTATCTGCAACAGCAGCTGCGACACCGTTATAGAAATATTTATTGTCAACAAGATAGTATGAGTTATTGTGATTACTTGTCAAAGATGAAGCAACGCTGCAACCGTTTATACTGCAGTTCTCGATAACGCCATCATTCTTGTTAGCAATAAGGGCAATCTGACGGGGACTTGCTGTAGTAATGTTTACATTGATATTTTCGAATATAATATTACTGACGACAGAATTTTCACTAAGATAACCGAAAAGAGAGAAATTCTGGTGACCGGGAATTTCAATATTCCAGCCGGATGTACCGCCGGTAATTTTGTGACGCTGAGGCTGGCCGTATGAATCGATGTAAGAACCGTCGATATTGATGTAAACCTGACCCGATTCAGGATTTTTATGATCGGTAGAAACAAGGTAAGCATTACCTGTAGCTTCAATAAAATCAGTAACTTTCAGTGAACTGATATCGATATCGGCAGTGAGAATAAAATATTTGTTATTGGGATTGGTAACGTTTTCACCCGTACTGTCGTTTACGATTTCATTAACTCTAAGAAGATGCTCAACCGAAGAAATCTGATAGGGATTCTGTGAAGAACCGTCAGCAGCGTTTCCGTTAGCATCGGTACCCCAGGAGAATGTTTCGGTAACAGGATCGTCTTCTGCAGTAGTTTCAACAATCAGCTCGCCGCCCTGAACAGTTATGTTCGGTTCATAATTCTCATCGGTTACATTTGCAGAAAGAGTAGAAGAATCCATCTCCTGATTAGCATAAACCAGGAGATTGTATGCACTTGTAGATGACAGCAAGGTCGTTGCCGCCAGCAAAATAGTCAGTGTGCGAAACCAAAGTCTCTTTCTCATGGTTTTAATGCCTCCAAAAATTTAAGTGTTGCTCCATATTGTCTCATACAAACCTAATGACTCTTTCTGCATTTACATCAGGTTAACATTGAAACGGGAGCGGTTAATACAAATTATCAGCCGTTGGTGCTATCATCAGAGGGTTTTGTTGCCTTCTGTTTGGCAAGCTTTTCCCTTTCTTTCGCCATCTTGGCTTTTTCAGCTTGTAAAGCCTTTTCCCTTGCAGCCTTCTCTTTTTCTTTCTGTTTTGCCTTGGCTGCCTTTGCTTTTTCAAGCTCTAAAGCACGCTGTTTAGCCAATTTTTCTTTTTCCTTGGCTTTTGCCTTAGCAGCTTTTTCTTTTTCAGCCTGTAAAGCTTTTTCCTTTGCGGCTTTTTCTTTTGCCTTTTGCTTTTCAGCAGCTTCTTTTACTTTTTGAGCTTCTGCAGCCTTTTGCTTTGCTATACGCTCTTTTTCTTTCTGTTTTGCTTTTGCAGCCTTCTCTTTTTCTGCCTGAACAGCCTTTTCCTTGGCAGCTTTTTCCTTTGCCTTCTGCTTTTCAGCTATTTCCCTAGCTTTCTGTGCTTCAGCTGCTTTCTGTTTTGCTAAGCGCTCTTTTTCTTTGGCTTTTGCCTTGGCGGCACGCTCTTTTTCGAGCTGTAAAGCCTTAGCCCTTGCCAGCTTTTCTTTTTCCTTTTGTTTGGCTGCACGTTCTTTTTCTTTAGCAGCCTGCTGTGCGGCAAGCTCTTTTGCCTTCTTCTGCTCTGCAAGAAGAGCTGCTTTTCTTGCTTTTTCTTCCTCAAGAGCTTTAAGTTTTTCTGCCCTCGCCTTTTCTTTTGCAATTCTTGCTTTTTCTTTCTCCTTGGCAAGTCTTGCAAGCTCCTGCTCACGCAGCTTTGCCTTGCGGATACGCTCTCTTTCTTTTGCCTTTGCAGCCTTTTCGAGAGCAATCTCTTTTTCTTTTTTAGCTTTGAGTCTTGCCTTTTCTTTTGCGGCCCTCTCTTTTTCGAGAGCAAGCTCCCTTGCAAGCTTTGCTTTTTCGCGCTCTTTGCGGCGCTTTTCAATTTCTTTCTTGCGCTGAATCTCAGCTTTGATCTTAGCTTCGATTTCTGCCTTGCGGTCATTTTCAGATTTAAGAGCACGATCGATAGCTTCGTTAATCTTGATTTCGCCTGCAGTCTTCTTCTTGTTGGCTCGTTTTAACTCATCAACAAAAACCTTGCGTATCTCGACTTCTTCCATATCGTAGTTGAGAACAAGCTCCTCTGCAAGGCGCTTAAGAAGTTTGGGCTTGAGCTTACGCTTCTTCTGTTTGATTTCGCCGGGCTCTTCCTCGCCCGTATTCTTCTTAAGAAGCATGTAGTTTACAGTTGCGAGCTTGAAAAGGTCATTTTTATAATCATCGCTGACCATTTCATTAGTTTCTTTTGCTGTTATTTCATAACCAACCTCGTCATAAGACGAAATGAACTGCCATAAATTAAGGCAAGCACGGAAGTTGGGGTCTTTCTGAATTACGTTTGTACGCATAATGGGAGGACGTACGGGAGTACAGTGCTCAAGGTCACGCATAAAGGACGATGAGCAGAAGCCGTTAACAACTCTCTTGATTCTTTCAATTCTTGCAAGAGCGGTTGCGTTTCCATCACCGGGGTTTATAGCATCAGTGGCTGACATTGTAGAAACAGCCTGAGAGGAAACTTCAAGTTTATAGCTGATTTTTTCATTACCTGCACGGAACTCACTGTTCATTGTGAGTGAAGATTTCTTTTCATCCTGCTCCATATTGAACAGAACATTGTATCGCGTATCGATAAAGTGGCGTAAATTACGGAGAAGAGTGAAGATAAAGCGGTTTTCATAAATTTCAAAGCTTTCTTCACGGAAAACGTTAAGTATCTGGCTGGGTGTAACTCTGTCACCGTCAACGCGGGCGATCATGCTGGTATGCTGAGCAAGGTGGCGAACAGACTCAGCAGTGATTTTTCTTGCACGCTCAATTGGAACAATCTCTTCCTCCTGAACGATGAACTTACGGGGGTTACGCACAATGGTATCGAGCGCAACTGTACAAGCCTCAATGGCTTCAACCCACTTGAGGTCAATCTTCTTCTCAAAAAAACGATTAAACAGCGATATTTCATGCTTGCCGCCATCCATAGCTTCAAGCATATCGCCGTAGTACTCGTCACCTGTAAAGATAGGAAGTGACGCATTGGTGTATTCGCTGTAAAGTTCTTCGAATGAAGTTCCCATTTCAGTTTCGCCCCTTAAAAAAACAGAGTTACATTTGTGTTATAAGTGCCCCTGCCCTTTTTGCAAGGGCACTTATGATAATTTTAAAAATTACAGATTAGATCATCTTCTGGAGACGCTCAAGATATTCCTTGGACTCAGTCATATTTGACTTACCAAAGTGCTTATTGAGGTAAGTGATAAGACCGGATATTTCATCACGGATGAATGAAAGGTTGAGTGATTCAAACTTACGGAGAATCTTATGACAGAGAACGAAGTCAAGACCGTCAATTTCTGTACCGCCACAACCAACGTATGCAGGAACAAAATCCTGAAGCTGCTTAACAATACGGTTACCGAAAGCAAGACGGAAATGTTCGATAACATAGTCGTCAAGCTCTGCAAGTTTACGCAGACTTTCTTCGGAAACCTTGTACTTTTCTTTACACTCTGCAAACATTGACTCGAGATGCTTGTAGCTGAGTGTAAGGTTATCAGTCCAAGGAGCTTCAAAATACTTACCCTTTGTGTTGATATCAATCGGAATAGCACGGTCATAAACCTTATCGGTAACAGCAAATGTCGAGTCATCGTTATTGATTGTACCGATGTACCACATATTGTCCGGGAGTTTGAGCTTACCGTCGAAGAGATGCTTCGGGTCAGTCGGCCATACGGAAGGAACAAGAGAAACGATCCATTCATCACGGCTAGGCATTTCAAGGATTGAAAGCATTTCAGCAAAGTAATACTCAACACGTGCGATATTCATTTCGTCGAGGATGGTAAGGTAAATATCCTCTTTGTATGTAGCTTCGTACATCTTTTTGAGAACTTCTGTTTCGTTGAATCGCTTTGTAAATTCGTTGAAGTAACCGAAAAGTTCAGTACGGTCACGCCATGAGGGCTGAACAGAAGCGATAATAGCGTCGTTTTGAAGAAACTTACCGAATGAGTAAGGAAGTGATGTTTTACCTGTACCGGAAATACCCTGTAAGATAATCAGACGGGTAGATGCAAAAGCAGCAAGGAAGAGACGGAGAGTTCTGTGCTCATAGTAAAGACCCATTCTTGAAGCTGCAAAGTTGCGGAACATATCGATGATACCGGGAAGTGTAATTTCGTTATTGTATACAGGCGGCTCATAATCAGCCATCTCAAGGTCAACCTGAGTGAGCTTGTAGAAACGGCTGTAATCTTCATCAAGTGTCGGATCTCCTTCTGTAGCAGCTTCGGCACCCTCAGCACCTTCTGCAGGAGCAGCTATACCGTCAGCAGCCTCAAGGTAGGGATTTTCACCGGGACGCAGACCAAGCTGAGAGACCTTCATAGCAAGGATCTTATCCTTCTCAATGTTGAGCTTCATAACCTCGCGGTTAAGTGTTGCTACCTCATTGAGAAGCTCTTCCTGATTAACAACAGTCTTACGGAAACGGAGGTACTTCTTAATAAGGAGAACAATAAGGAAAATAATTGCTGCAAGAAGCACGAGAACAAGGAGCATACATACGGCACCAAGAATGATGCCGCCTACACCGAGTGTACTTGAATGGTTTTTGAATAATTTAACATATGCAGGAACATTAAAAATGTTAGCAATACCAAGACCGAAGCCCTTGATAATTCCCCAGAAACCTTTGACGAAAAGCTGGTCGAGGAAGTCACCTAAAAACTGTAAAATACCGCTCATTTTATAGCCACCTTTGCTGTATTTTTATATTTATGACATTTTTTAATCTATATGTTTGTATCACCGTCGGTTGAATCAGGCTTTTCAGCTTGCTCCGCCGCTTTTTGCTGAGCCAGAAATTCTGCTATGATTGCTTTAATCTTCTCTTCCTCAGCTTTTGCTTTTTCTGCTTCTTCAAGCTCTTTCTGCTTGGCGAGATATTCTTCAATAATCTGCTGTTTTTTGGCTTCTTCAGCCCGCTGTTGTCGCAGGTATTCCTGAATTATAGCCTCTTTCTCACTTTCCGCTGCAGGAGGGTAATACTGCTGCGGCATCGGAAAAGATGTAGCCGTAGCTGTGGCAGTTGTGTTAACAACTTGCTTGCCGACAGCAAGCGAACGAAGATAACTGAAAAGCTGCCAGATTACTATCAACGCTGCAGGAAGAACTATCATAAGCACAACACCCTTAGGTGTCTGAGCAAAATCAAGCACATTGCCAAGCTTCGCAACGCGTACACCGGTGTAAACACCGAGTATGTTTGAAGCGGGAACATGACTCTCATCAATGGGTGCCTTAGGATGGTCGCCTTTTGTGACGTAAGCTCTGTAATCAGCACCCTCAATTATATCATTAATACGGTGAGTGTTAACGTAATGATCACCTGTATTGTTTTTTGCAACAAATGATATGACATCGCCGACCTTGTATTCGTGAGTACCGTCATTCTTATAGCGTTTAACAATTATCAGATCGCCCTTATAGAATGTCGGGTTCATGGAATTGCTTTTGACAGACATAAATGAATATCCGCCGAAATTAGGTACGCCGATATCAGCCTTGGCAGAAAGCACAACGTTGACGCATATTATAATTGATACAATAAGAATAACAGTCGAAACAATATTTATTATTGTATTAAATCTTTTATTGTCGAGAATGTTTTTTTTCTTCATAGTAACAAATTACCTTTGCGTAATGTTGCGGCTTGTTGCCGTTAAATATATCTGTCAGGTAGTTTCTGAACCGCTGTTTTCAGCAGATGAGCCGAAAGTGATTGAAGCTGAAAGATGCTTAGCACTGAGCTTCTCACCTGTACAGTCGGTGTCATTACCTTCGATCCATACACGTACAACGATTTCATCATAACCTGTGTTGCCTGCTACGCCGGGAAGCTCCATTGTTGCTTCATATCTGTTAGCATCTGCTGCGGACTGTGCAAGCTCTGTCACCGTCTGAGCAGCAAGTGAAACAACACCCTGTGTTTCGCTTGAATCTATAATACTGTTATTGTTTGAATCCATAACAGTTGCCATGGGGATATCATTGGTGGTAACTGCTGAAGTTGCATCGCCTGCCATTGCAAAGACAGTTGTGTTGCCTTTATATGTAACCGATACACGTGCCGCACTTACGGCTGCATTGTCGCCGTCACGGCCTGTAAGGGCAATGTTCATTCTTGCGTCAACCGTTTCTGTTGTAGTAGAACGGATCTTGATTGTCATTTCATTGTAGTCAACACCCTTTTCAGGAGTGTAGGATGCAAAGTAGCCGCCTTCAAGACCAACCTTTGTGAAAGCTGAGCCGTTTGCACTTGATACAGGTGAATATTTACCGCCTTCTTCAATAAGCTCGCCTGCTGCAAAGCAGTCACGTCTGAGGTAAGAACCCCACTGTACGGAAGCAGCACCTTCATCTGTTGTGGCATAGGCGATACCTGCGGAGCCCTGAAGCTCAATACCGCCGCTTGCCTCGATAACATCAAAGCCAAGATCGAACAGCTCTGCGAAGCCACCTACAAGGAACCAAGCGTATGTACCTGAAACCATTGTTGTTGCGGCAACGATAAGAACGATGATGGACAGTCCTAATTTGCGTTTTGCCATTTTGTTTACCCTCTTTACTAAAAATTTTTATTTTCAGAGCAAACGCTCTAAAATACGTTTCATTATATGGTTTGGTTTAATAAAAAGACTTATTATTTATAATACAGATATTAATTCATTAATATCAAGCATAGGAAACGGTCTTGACCGTTCTGTCAGATTTAATCTGACCTTGCGGAAAGGGCAAGCCCCTTCCCTACAGCTCTGTCGTACAGTGCTTTACTCTGTTTCTTCAGAAGAATCTGCATTCTCTGCCGCCTGTTGTGCAAGGTATTCTTCAATAGCTTTTTTCTTGATTTCCTCTTCTCTTGCAGCAGCCTTTGCAGCCTCCTGCTGAGCTAAGTACTCTTCAACCGCCTTGCGCTTAATTTCTTCTTCAGATTCGGCTGACGACGGCTTCTTTATTGTCATATCAGCGTTCTTAGCGGTTTCTTCCGCCTTCTTTGCCGCCTCTCGCTCTGCCTCCTGCTTTGCAAGCATCTCGGCAATAACCTTCTGCTTAATTTCTTCCTCTGCTCCCTTGACAGCTTCAACAGCCTTCTGTTTCTTGCTTTCCATAAGGACGCTGATAAACTTAAACAGCTCAAACAGGAAGAATATAGCAGTTGGAATAACTACACAAAGCATAAATCCGAGCTGTGACTGAAGGAACATCATAACCGAACCAAGGTGAGGAATTGCCGTACCCGTCCACACAGCAACGACACGATCGTTTGTAAGGTACTCAGTATTGAGAGACGCATCCAAATCTCGGTCAGGTGTGTTATCACCCTTAGTAACGTAATAAGGCATACCGCCGTGTATCCAGATACCGTCAACAACCTCATTCTGATAATGAGTATATTCATCTTCAATAATTCTATGGGTTTCAAGATAAACCTGATCCTGATATGTACGCCTGAATGTTACAACGTCGCCTACCTTGTAAACCTTATCCTGATCATCGTCGTGGTTAACAATATCAACGATAATAAGTGCGCCTTTATCAAATCCCTGCTCACTGAGCATTGAATCAGTTTCAACGGCGAATATTGCTTTGCCGAAAAGATTCGGAAGACCGGATTCACTCTTGGAAGAAGATATTACCACAACCGTCATCAATATAGAGAAGATAAGAATTAAAGTAATTGCAACATTACCTAATATTTTTCCTGCTTTTTTCATTAACATTACCTCTCAGTTATATTTTTAGTTCATCTGAAAATATCTCATTTCAATGCTGAAAGCAACTGCGCCTTTAGCATTTAAATCAAATACTTTCACACAATCAAACGGTTCGGTTCAGCAAGAGCCGAACCGTTTGAACTGTACAGGAGCTTTATAAGCTCTTAAAAATTTGTGTTTTAGCTAAATCACAATTTTTCGGAGTGGAGAAAGCCACCCCACCTTGGGGGAGAATAAAAAGCTTAGGGGGTATTCCGGGTCGGGTCAAACCCAACCCGGAAGAGATTAATTCAGGTTAGTTTAAGTAATTAAACTTAGACCTTTGTGAAGTTGAGAGCAACTGCACACTGCTGAGCAGCAACGTTACCTACGCAGAGAGCATCGTTACCTTCTGCCCATACGTAAACAGTGATTGTCTTGGGCTGGTTAGCTGTAAGTGTAAGAGAAACTACATCGCTTGTAGATGTTGTAACAGCCTCTGCTGCAAGAGCATTGTAGGGAGTTGCGCCATCTGTAAGTGTATCTGTTGTTTCCATGATACCGTCTGTGTCAGCGTCGATACCGGGTGTAGCCTGGAGAACGGGAACATAAGTTCTGGATGCTGTGTTGTAAACCTTGTAGTTTGTCGGAGCATCGTCCTCGAAGATTGCACCGTAGATGAACTGGTATGTAGAACCTGACATATCAGCTGCAACGTTAACTGTGCAGTCAACAGAAGCCTTAACGTAAACCTTCATCTTGATGAACTTGCCGTTATCGTTTGTAGCTGTAGCGGGTGTGAAAACGAGCTTACCAAATGTGTTGGTATCGCCTGCGTCTTCGCCCTGAGCAATGCTACCGGCGATGAAAGCCTGGTTGATGGGGTCGAATGATACGGGAGAGAAATCAGCAGGTGTGAAGTTGCCTGCCTGGCCCTGGAAAGCAGCGTACTCAAGAGCTGTTGAGTAGTTTGTGCCGTCAGCAGAGATTGTGATGTTACCGGATGTGTTGCTTACCTGTGCGCTGATACCGGAAACCTTAGCTGTTGTACCGGTTGCGAACCATGCGTAAGTTGATGATGTGAGAACAATTGCGGACACCATGAGCATTGCAATTGCTGCCACGAGTGAACGTTTTTTCATAGTTATTGCCTCCATATTCAGAGTTTGTGTTTTAACACTTTTTATATCCAAAAATGCCTCGGATATTACGGATAGTGGTTTTCACCTTAAAACCGATACCTTGTAGAGTCTCCCCCAACTTACTCGGTATCAAGCTTCTCGATAACGTTAAACTCCATCTTGAGCTTAACCTCGCTCTCCATAATATCGTTGACACATTCAGGATCTTCGCCCTCGAGCCAGATTACGACCGTGTAGCGGTCAACCGAATCTACCTCGAAATCGCTGCGTACGTACTCCATAACCTTTGTGTCTGAAATGAAGTTTTTGTCTGCAGCAAAGAGTTCCTTTACGTTGTCCGTGCCGAGTCTCGGCTTTGCGTAAACCGTAGGCTCGCCATTTATGAATACCATGACTCTCATAGCTTCGTCGGCACCGAAATCTCTTGCACCGTTATCGTCAACAGCTCTGTTGACCGACGTAACCTGAAGCGTTGTCATGTAATCAACTGTTGCATCCTTGCCGTTTACCTCTTCGCCGGCGTTACGCACGAAGAACGTATAAGCAAAATAGGCACCGTTGCCCTTCTCCTCACCCTCAGCCGGGAAGTAGGCGTTGTGTGAGCCGTATACCTGTTCAAACTCTTCGTATGATTTGTATACGGGAGCTTCCGAACCAAGTCTGCCGTCTTGATTGAGTATCCATTCCTTTGTGATATTATCCAGATTCTCAATCGCTTCGCCGTAAAGTTGAAGCGTGGGCTTGTCGAAGGTAGGTATATCCGAAAGCTGAATACCGTAGCTGTTGTTCGTCATACTTACGGTAAAGCGTCCACCGTGATTGAGAACGGTAACACAGCCGAAGCCTATACCGAACAGCAGAAGCAGTATTCCGATGATGATCGCTACGATTCTTATAAGCCAGTTTCGCTTGTAAACCTTTTCGGCTGACGTATTAACGTCGTACTTGCCCATCGGGTCATCAAGAGCGGGTATGTAGGAACCTGTCGCACCGGCTACAAAACCGCCGGCAGCCTGTGCCACATCGGGCTGAGCCGATTTTTTCTTTCTTGCCAACTCAAATCATCTCCGATTCTTTGTGAGATTTGTATGTAAAGTAAATTTACTTGATTTTCTTTTCGTCCCAGAGCTCTGTGCAGTAGAACTTACCGTGCATCTGGTCTGCACCCATCTTGGTAAGCAGCACCGAAAGCTCCTGAGTATCGATACCGCCGACCTTTGTTTTCACACCGATCTTTTTGGCAAAATCGATAAGACCCTGAACAAGTATTCTCGGTTTGTCCTCATCTTCGTATAGGTCGGGCTGTATCGGCTCAACAAGCTTACGGTTGATGCCTATGTAATCGACCTCGTACTGTGCAAGGTTTGACATCGAGGTATACTCAACACCAACGTCATCGATTGAGAAAAGGAAGCCGAAATCGCGAAGCTCGCGGATGTTCTTAAGCACCTGTGCACTGACAGCCTCATAAATATTCTCGGTTATGTTGAAGCAGAACTTATCGGACTCAACCTCGTGTTTATCGAGAATCTTTTTGACCTGTGTGGTGAAGTAGGGCTTTGAGAGGTAGCGGACCGAGGTATTGAGTATCAGTCGGTTGATGCTTGCATCGCGTGCCTCTGCACGGTTGATAACCTCGCAGCCTTCTTCGATAGCCCAGCGGTTGATTTCGCAAATGCGGTTGCTCTTTTCAGCAACCGGACCGTAATACTCGGGAAGCATTACGCCCATCTTGGGGTCAAGGATGCGAACCGTCGCCTCGAAATCGAGCGCCATATTGAGATGAGTGTCGAAAACAGGCTCAAACATAAGCTCCATAGAGCGCTGACGTCTGCCGCCTCTGTTTGCGGGTTTTACACTTTCCTGCTCAACGGCAAGCTGCTTGTTATCATCCATTTGCCTAACCCCTTACGCTAAATTATTATTACTGCTCTCTTTATTATAATACTTAAATATATAGAGATAGAAATACACAATGAAATTTTATCACTGCGTAACAAAAAAGTCAACAAAAACGGCTCTTATTTATTAATAAAAAATAAATTTGTTAATATCGTAGAAAAAAGAAATTACAATATAGTTATTTTTCACAAAAAGAAAACAGCAACACTCCACAAACAGATGCAGAATGTTGCTGTGCATTTTATTTGTTTTTAAGAAAAATTTCAACTATTTCGTCAATAAGGTTTTCATTCCACGAACCGTAGATATATGATGCCATATCAGGTTCGGATGACACGATTCCGTCAACGCAGCAGTCAAAAGCCTTGACTGTATCGTACAGATCATCTTCGCAATCCACCCACAGGAGAAGCCCGAGCTTCTCGGTCTTTTTCACCAATGATTTTGTAAGTTTATCGGATTTGCAGATTATACCGTCCGCTCCGGCTTCAGCAAGCTCTTCAAGTGAAGAATTTGTATCGGAATCATATGAACAGAGCAGTGGCGTTTTTCCAAAATATTGTCTGACAACAGGCAATGCATTTTCATCGATTCCAACAATAACCGTACGGTATTGCAAGCCAAGCTGTTCAATATTAGCCGCAAGTGTACCGAGAGAAGTATATTCACAAAGATTAATCACGAAACCCGTTGCTTCATCTCCGTTCTCAACAATATGAGCAAGCACCCTTTCGAAAGGCACAGACTCCGGTTTCACACTGTCGAACGAATCCGCAAGATATGCTCTGCCGTCGCGGTCAAAAGCTATATCGAGTTCAACATGAGACGCATCGCTTTCATATCTGTTACGAAACCAAAGAAACGTATCCGTCTGAGCTGCATTACTGTCGTTGGCTGCAGCAACAGATACGGGGTTGATTATGTCGCCTGTTTCTTCATCCAAAAACGGATTTGAAGAAAGCATCGAATTTACATGTATTTTCTGAAAAAACGTCAGCGTATCCGTACCTTTGAAGAAAGCAAGAAATCCGAGCAGAATCAACAAAAGAGCACAGACAGGCAGAGCTATCAACAGCTTTTTATTCACCGTCGGCTCTCCTTTCGTTTTATTTGAGATTAGAGTAAATTGACTGAGTAAGAGAAAGCATATCTACATAAAGATTCTCTATCTCTTCAACAAGCTTGAACTGTGTACGGCAACGATCAAGGTTATGCTCAGGGCGGCTGATTCTGAAATAAACATCACCGTTGAGATAATCGGTAAGGAAACGTATACCGCACTCAAGAGTCATAAGTTTGCACGAAAACGGAAGATAATAAACCTCCGTTTCGGTCAGGCTGTCACCGGCAGCAGAAAGATACCCTTCTGTATAGCTGCGGTAAATATCCATATTGAAATTTACCTTGGAAAGGTCTTTTTCATCCTCTGCAGCCGTGTTGCCCGCAAAACGCATACTGTCACCGAAATCATAAAGAGAAAGACCGGGCATAACTGTGTCAAGGTCAATTACACAGATTCCCTCTCCGGTTTTTTTGTCAAAAAGAACGTTATTGAGCTTGGTATCGTTATGAGTTACTCTTACCGGCAACTCACCTTTTTCAAGCAAGTCAAGAAGCACGGAGCAGTCCTTTTTGCGATTAACGACAAATTCAATCTCCTTCTGTACGCTCGCTGCTCTGCCGGCCTTATCAGCCTTTACTGCAGCTTCAAAGTCCGCGTAGCGTGAAACCGTGTTGTGGAAATTGGGTATCGTCTCAGCAAGGGTCTCAGCCGGATAATCGGCAAGAATCTTTTGAAATTTGCCAAAAGCTTTACCTGCTTTACGGCAGATTTCCGTATTGTCAGGGAAGTTATAGCTTGTTGTATTGATAATATAGTTTATGACACGCCAGTATCTGCCGTCCTTATCGAGATAATACGGCTTACCGTCGTTGGTATAATAGACTTTAATCGATTCTCGCTTAGGGTTACCTCCCGCAAGCTCAACCTTCTTGCGTACAAAATCGGTAACACCGACATAGTTTGCCATAAGCACTTCGGGATCTTTGAATACGGCTGTATTGATCTGCTGAAGAACGTAGCATATCTCCGTACCGTCATTGTCAAAACGCAATAGATAAGTATTATTTATATGACCGTTATTGAGGGTTGTAAAGTCATAGTATTCACCCTTAAAGGTATAGTTGGCTCTGATTTCGTCAATATCAAAAAGATTGGTTATCATGTGTATTATCCTTTCGCGCGACCGTCAAGTCACTTATTTTTAAAAAATATTCTGCTAAAAAACTCAGGTCTGTGATAATCCGGAATCGGTGTATCAACAGAAAAAAGAGAAGAGTAGTGCGGTGACGAAGTAAGGTCACCACACTTATAGAAATTCGCTCGTATATATTCCGTTTTGTCAACTGAGAAATTTCTGCCGAAAGCATCGGATATAAGCTTTTCGGGCACAAACAGTTCTGCGCTCCATCCCGAATCAGAAATACGAGCACTTACCTTCGGCTCACATTCGGAAATCTCACGCAGAAATATTCTGGAGGCGCGATCATACCCTATTGCGCTGAGATATGCACCGTTCGGGTTTATTTCGAAGTTGATATACCTGTCATCATCAGCAAAAGGCTGTAGAAAAAATTCCATACAACTGTCATTATAAACAGGGGCGTCTCTTTCGGTAAAAACGGCTCTGGGTGAAGGTTCTTCAGCTTTAAAGCAGACATACAGCCCCCGCCCTGAAACGGCACAGAGTGCAACCCTGCTCTCGTAAAAAGCAGGGTATTCTTTTCGCCAGAGATGACAGCGTAAGGCCGAAAACTCAAGCTCAGATATTTCAGAACGTGACGAAAAAACATATACATTTTTCATATTTATCTTGACCTGTATTCTGCCCAGAGACTCTCAAGCGTCCTTCCTGTTTCTTTAGTCCAGAAATCGCTTTCAAACCACGTAGCGGAAGTAAGAGTTTTATTAGCACGGTAGGTAATATCCACCTGACTTTTTGTTTTTATCCAATGCAGGAAATTGGCTCCGACCTCGTCTCCGTCTTCGTAATGACCGCCGCTGTATTTACCGGAAAATTCATAGCCGTAAGCTGAAAATTCAGCTGCAATATAGTAATTGATCGAGCTCTTCAGCCATTCAGGTGCGGAGGAATTGTAATCGAGCACGGTCGCGGCAATGTAATATATAATAACACTTGCTTTATCATGATTGTTATTAAACCAATTTATGTTTATATTGATGGTATTACCTATAACGTTTGCAGGGTCATCCCTGAGATAAGTCGGGTCAAAATTGAGCGTTATGACAGGCTCATAATACTCCTTGCCGTACTTGTAATAAATATCGGGATACATTCTGTTAAAAGTATTTATGATATCGGTATACACTTCGCCATCCACAAGATTGCGACTGCCACGAACTCTGTAAAGAGCCGTCGGGTCCGTAGCCTCAACACTTGCAACTTCACCTGCATCGGCAAGGCTGTCGTAATAGGAAACTTTTTCATTAAACGAAAGAGTCGTCTGAGCAGATTCTGACTTATCGGGAGCCGGACCACAGGCACCGAAACAGATAAGAATTACCAAGCTCACAGCTAAAATAAGTGCTGTTTTCTTCAACTTTCACACCTCTTGAAATAAATCGTTAATCAGTTATTGAGAGCTTCCTCGGGAGAAGGAGTGTGCGGACACTCGATTGACGGCTGACGGTAAAGCGGAGCCGTCCAATGAACAGCATTATTGATAATACGCTGTACTTCAGGAATAAAATATGTAGGATTACTCTCGTGACCCGGCTGGAAATAGAAAACCTTACCGAGACCTTTGTTCCAGCAGCAGCCTGAACGAAAAACTTCGCCGCCCTTGAACCAGCCAAGGAAGATCAGCTCATCCGGGGTCGGAATATCGAAACGCTCGCCGTACATTTCCTCTTCGGGAATTTCAAAATAATCGCCTACCCCCTGTGCAATCGGGTGAGAAGGCATAATATTCCAAACGCGCTCGCGATCACCCTCACGCCAGCAGAGTGAACAGGTTGTGCCCATAAGTCTGCGGAAGGGCTTGGAAAAATGCGCCGAATGCAGAGCTATAAAGCCCATACCGCACATTACCTGATTATAAACCAACTCGGATATTTCATCGGGCACCTTTTCGTGCGCGCAGTGCCCCCACCAGATAAGTACGTCGGTATCACGGAGTACCTCTTCTGTAAGCTCGTTTACGGTGCTGAGAGTTACGGTCTTAACCTCAATATTTTCATCTGTACCGAGGAAATTTGCAATACAGCCGTGAATACCCTTAGGGTATACCGCAGCAATGCTTTCATCCTCAAGCTCGTGTACATATTCATTGTAAACCGTTACTTTAATCATAACTCAAACACCTCTCCGATTATTTCATCTTATTCTTGTATTTTACTTTATATTTGCGATTTAGTCAATAAGCAATATAATTAAAAAGAGGCACGCTGCTATGTGCAACTTTGCCTCTTTTCGGTTATTTAGGTAATTGAGTAAGCGGCTTGAACACGTAGCCCTGAGAAAGTGCGTAGTCAATAATATCGCCGAGTGCCGCCGCATTATCTGCAGAAACGGAGTGGAGCAGAATTATCGCACCGGGATGAAGCCTCGCGGTTACGGTATTGAAAGCGTAATCCTTGCCCTTCTGCGCCGAAGTGTCCCAATCGGAATAAGCAAGTGACCAGAAAACACTCTTATAGCCGAGCGACTGCACAAGGTCAAGCGCACTGTCACTGTACGCACCCTCGGGGAAGCGGAAATACGGCGAAGAATAGCCATAATTTTTACGCAAATGATTCTCGACCGACTGTATCTCTTCAGCCATTCTTGTGCGATCTATTTTGCTGAAATTCGGGTGATTATCGGAGTGGTTACCGACAATGTGACCCTCTTTTATCATACGTGTTATCAGCTTCGGCTCAGCCTTGATATGGTCGAGCGTACAGAAAAATGCCGCACTGACATTCTTCTCCTTAAGCACATCAAGCACATCGTACGTATATCCGTTTTCATAGCCGCAGTCAAAGGTGAGATAGAGCACCTTTTCGGTTGATTTTGTATCATAAGTTACGGCATTGAAGCCCTTTGAGTCAAAGTATTTCTGCGAATCAACGCTTATCTGATGCGGCTTTGAGTTTTTAGCCACACCGAAACTGTGGTTGATTGCCGAGGTTGAAAGCCCCCTGCTGTTTGACGGGTCATTGACACTGAAATTCACAGCAGGCAAAGGCATATAGCCGGTATATGTGCCTGCGGATGCACTCGGCGCACCCGTAACACTCTCAGCCTTAAAGGCCGGATTTTTGTAAGTCGGCTTCGCTGTTGTCGGCACGGGCTTAGCCGTAGTCGGAGGCACGGTAGTTGCAGGCAAAGCCGTTGACGGCGCAACGGTTACATCAGTCGGCTTGTTTGCAACGCCTACCGTTGTATTTTCAATTTCTGGCACGGTTTCACTCGCACCTTCGGTTCCGAAAAGCAAATCTTTATTGGCAACAAATATTCCCGCGGCAGCCGCCAGTAAAACTACGCTGACAGCTATAAGTGCATATTTTTTCATATCTTCTGTCTCCTTCCGCTATATATGTTAGCGGCAAGAAATGCCGCTCTTTTACATTATACTACATTTTTTTCAATAATGGAAGCTATTTCATCATTCCCTGAAAACTGTCCATCATTGTACCGAAGGTCTTCATTGCCTTCATAGCGTTTTTTCTGGTCTGCTTTTTGAGCGACGGGTTCATCATTGCCGAGCCTATTGCCGCAGCGGCACCGCCTGCAATCATACCGAGAGCTACCTTTGACGCTGTTGATTTCATTTTTATCACCTCACTAAACTTTAAGAATTGATATTATTTTTAGCTTTTTGATGCAATAAAAACGGGTGAAGTTAATGGAAGAAAAGCTTGATATCATCCTTTGCTTTGTGATATAATATTTTGGTAATTTTTTAAAAACGGTGATGAAAATGGAAAGAATAAACCGTGTGCTCGCAATTCATGATATTTCAGGCTTCGGCAAGTGCTCATTAACAGTAGCACTGCCCGTAATTTCAGCCTGCGGTATTGAAACAACAGTTATGCCTACAGCCGTGCTTTCTACTCATACGGGCGGCTTCACAGGCTACACCTGGCGTGATCTGACGGCTGATATGCAGCCTATGGCAGACCATTGGAAAAGCATAAATATCGGATTTGATGCAATATATTCAGGCTATCTCGGCTCGTTTGAGCAGATTGAAATCGTCAAGAGCATAGTCAAAGATTTCAAAGAAGAAAACAGCTTCTTTATCTGTGACCCTGCAATGGCTGACCACGGCAAAATGTACGCTCTTTTCGATATGGATTTCGCAAAGAAAATGGCTGAACTTTGCTCAATGGCAGACATTATTGTACCCAACTTTACCGAAGCTGCATTTATGACCGGAGAAGAGTACAAAGAAGGACCTTACACAAAAGAATATGTTGAAAATATGCTCAATAAACTCTCCGCACTCGGTCCGAAAAAGATTGTGCTGACAGGCGTGTATTTTGACAGTGATAACCTCGGATGTGCCTGCTACGATAGCGGAAAAATCGACTACATTATGATGCCCCGACTTGAGGGCGTTTACCACGGCACAGGCGATGTTTTTGCAAGCTCGCTGTGCGGTGCACTGATGTGCGGAAAAAGCTTAAACAAAGCAACTGAAATTGCCGAAAAATTCACCTGCGGCTGTATTGAGCGTACACTTAAATACACACCCGACGTGCGTTACGGAGTAGCGTTTGAGGGCGAATTGCCAAAGCTTATAAAGGAGCTCGGTCTCTATGAATAAAAATACACTCAACATAGTGCTCATCGAGCCCGAAATACCGCAGAATACGGGCAACATAGCACGCACCTGCGCGGCTACAGGTGCAAAACTTCACCTTGTTGAGCCGATGGGTTTCAAGGTGGACGACAAGAAATTAAAGCGTGCCGGACTCGATTACTGGCACCTGCTCGACATTACATATTACAAGGATACGGCGGACTTTTTTAAAAAGAATAAAGATGGAAATTTCTTTTATTTTTCAACAAAAGCTACTCACCGCCACACCGATGTCACCTATCCCGATAATACTTACCTCGTATTCGGCAAAGAGACCAAGGGATTGCCCGAAGAATTGCTCAAGGCAAACCCCGAAAAATGCGTAAGAATACCGATGATAAACGACTCTGCGGCAAGAAGCCTCAACCTTTCAAATTCCGCCGCAATAGGCGTTTACGAGGTGCTCAGACAGTGGGATTACCCCGAATTATTATGCGAAGGCAAACTGACAAAATACGAATGGTGAAATTCAGCATTACAGACAGAAAGTATTTTTAGATTATCAATTTATATCGCTTTCATTGAGAGCAAATGTAGGGAACGCTCTTGAGCGTTCCGCTATGTTATATCAAACCTTAGAGAAGGGTCGAGACCCTTCCCTAAGGTACTATTATACATTGATAAAAGCTGAGGATGAAACTATGAACAAGAATGCAGCAATCAAATTCATTTTACAAAATGCACGACCTCTTGAATTGGCTGTCTACAAATACTTCTTTGAAAACGAATCAAATCAAGCTGTTGTTGAGGAGCTTTTAAAATTTCAAAATCCCGACGGCGGTTTTGGTAATGCTATCGAGCCGGATTTTTTCAATCCCAATTCATCTCCCATTGCAACAAACGATGCGATAATTACTCTTCATCGCATTAATGGAATTAACAAAGACTCGGATATCGTAAAAGGAATTGTCAGATATCTTGAATCTCACGATTCCTTTGATGAAGATAAAAAGCGTTGGTTATTTGCGATAGACAGTAATAGAGATTATCCGCACGCGATATGGTGGGAGAAAAAAGGTGACGGTATCAGCGGATTTAATCCGTCAATATCGTTGGCGGCATTTTTGATTTGCTACAGTAATCGCGCTTCTCTTTATGAAGAAATCATAAAAGAAGGATTTGAATATCTTGAAACAGCCGAAGAAATAAGCGGCGATTCATTGAAATGTTTTCTGCTTACATACGAGCTTTTAAAGACTAACAGTATAACTGATGTTATTGATTTGGAACATTTCAAAGATTTGTTGTATAAAGCTATTGATAATTCCATATGCAAAGATATTGAAAAATACGGTGTTGAATATGTACCGATGCCATCCGACTTTTTCTCCGGTACTTATTCGGAATTTATTACATCTGAAACAAAAACTCTGATATCTGCAGAAAAAGATGTTTTAGGTAAACTGCAAATGGAAGACGGAGGATTTGATATTACCTGGAAATGGTATACTCCGTACCCTGAATTTGAACAGGCAAGAGCTTGGTGGCGTCCTCGAATTACTGTTGAAAAGCTTCTTTTTAACGAGGTACAGATATGAAACCTGAAATATTAAAACAAAATGAAAAAAGTTGGAATGCATTGGCTGAAGATTTCTTCGGTGTAACTGCTTTGCCTGTACTCGGGTGTTCAATTCCGACAGAAGATGAACTGCACCTTTTCCCCGACCTTAACGGCAAGGCTGTATTTGAAATGGGTTGCGGTAGCGGTCATTCGCTCAAATGGTGTGCTAAACACGGTGCAAAAGAGCTTTTCGGTCTTGATTTATCCGAAGAACAACTTAAAGCCGCAAATAAACTTCTCAATGAAAACGGATATTCTTGTACTCTTTTTCATCAGCCAATGGAAGATAATACAAACATTCCGCAGAATTATTTTGATGTTGTGTATTCAATCTATGCTATCGGTTGGACTATCGACCTTGAGAAAACAATAAAGAATGCCGCATCTTATCTGAAACAAGGCGGCACATATATTTTCTCTTGGGACCATCCGATTCTGCATTGTGTAGATTTGGAAAGCATTGCTATTTCGGGCGGTAACAGAACGGTTGCAAACGAGGAACGCATTATTTTCAGCGGCAACTATCTTGAAGAAGATTATTATACATTTGAGAAATACGGCAACCCTCTTACTCTGCAAAACCGTAAACTTTCAACATACATAAACACCCTTGCTGATGCAGGCTTTGCAGTTGAAAGAGTTATTGAAGAAACAAGCGAAACCGTTCTTGAAAAATCAGCAGACTTTAGTTCGGGTTACTATGCCGATTTCAAAGCAAAGCATTTTCCGCTTTCGATTGTTATTAAAGCAAGGAAGCTATAATCTCCAATTAAATATGCCAAAAGGCTGTCTCATTTTGCTTATGAGACAGCCTTTTTCATGTGTACTGATATATTATTTTACACTGAACATAATTATAAACGCCTTTTCACCTTCGGGAAGGCTGAGCTTTATGCCCTGTGTCATAAGCTCTTCTCCAGTCATTTCAAATACATTTTCGGGTGAATCGTAATCATAAACGCTGTACACGGCATCGTCGATAAGACCGTTGAGCTTAACGGTATATTCGTTATCTTTTACATCGGCACGTTTATAAACAAGTGCCATACCGTCGGTTGCATCGTATGAAGAATACTGCATTGCAAGCATTCTGTCGGAAAAATATCCGCCTGACGAAAGAGGATAGTAATTCTCATTCATCATTGAGCGCTGTTCGATATATTCGCCGTAATGCTCCCCGTGGACAGTACCGAAAGTTTCAAGGCCGAGCGGCATTATACTTGAGCGTGCGGCATACTCGGATTCGCTGTAAAACAGCGTGCCCGTAAGAGGAAGCCAGAAAGAAAGGCCGTAGGTCTGCGACTGTGTTGCCTCAAGAATATCCTCATGAGGGTTGCAATTATAGTCGCTGCGCCATACCGGCACACTGCGGCGTGCCATTTCAAGGTCAAGCCTTCTGCCGCCTGAAGCACAGTTATCTATTATGAGTCCGTCAACATTTTCGGTAAGACCGTCAAGATACCTGTAAAGGTTCGTAACATAGTGATTTTCAGTTATACCTTTTCTGCCGTCATAGTATTCCTTATCTGCCTGTGCCCAGTAAACATCGGGTGAGAAGTTGAAATCCTGCCTGTAAACAGAAATTTTATTATCGACAAGGAAGTCGGAAATATAATCAATCAGATAGTCTGTTGCACCGTCTTCTGCAAGATTCCACATCAGGTTATCTCCATCCTCAACTTCTATAAGCCAGTTCTGATTTTCAGAGCCTATCTTGTAAAAAAGAGAATCTCTGCAGACACGCTCGGGTTCAAACCACAGAACAAGTCCGCAGCCCTTTGATGCAGCATACTCCGACACCTCGGCAATACCACCAGGGAATCTTTCGGGATTAGCCACCCACGAGCCTACGGAATCATGCCAGCCCTCGTTATACTTATACCAGCCTGCATCCATCCAGAAATAATCGATTTTGCTGTATGTTTCCTCACCGAAGCCGTCTGCACCGGCAAAAAGCTCCGCAGCAGTCTGAGTATGCATAGGTCCCGAAAACTCAAGCATAGTCAATATGTCGGGAATATTTTCGGGATAAACACAGCCGCTTACCCAGCTTCTGAAAGTGTTGAAGCCTTTGAGCGGATTTGAGCCGCTGTAAAAGCTGAGCGAAACGAGAGGTGACCTCACCTCTTCACCCGGCAGAAGATATGCTTTAAAATTCTCCTGTTTAGCCTTTACTGATACTTCTCCTATACCCTGACTTATATCAGCCTGCCACAAGCCCGTCCAGCCGACAGCAAATACGACACCGCCGTCTTCACCGCTGATGTTGAAATAAGGTAAATACTCATCGGTAGATCTGCCGTCATAGCTTGTAAACTTACTCGGAAAAGCAGTAAGCTTTTTCTGCATCAATGCAAAATCAAAAGGCTCATCACAACTGCCCTTTGAATAATAAAGCTGTGCATTTTCAGCTTTCACGCTTGTATTAACGGCATAGAAATCGCTGATAACAGGTGAATTTTCATCACCCGTATTTTTTATACGAACAGTCCATTCACAAGTTGCGTTTCCCTCGTAAATTGTTGCTTCAACAGTCGCCGTAATTGCACTTGACTTGTGGGCAAGCGTTATGTAAGTTGTTTTGCCGCCCTTATAAACAGCACCTGTTTCGCTTTCTGCACCGACCGATATATCCCAATCGTCAATATTTTTACCAAGTGATTTTCCGCCGACTTTAAAGTCATAGGGCAAAATTTCAACATTACCCTGCATACGGATATTTTCATCAAACCAGCTTCTGCAAAGACGGATTTCATCCTCGCTGATTCTGTTTTCATCGGCACTAATACTCTCGAAAGTGATATCGCTGTTATATTTGTTCTCCGGCAACCTTTCGATCTGCACGAAAAGGTCACTGAAAAATGAAGAAACAAGCATAAAAAACGCCATCAGAAACTTAAACATAACAATCTCCTTATGCTGTTATCACATATCCTTTGCGATGATATCCTCATAGGTTTCGCGTCTTACGACTACTCTTGACTGACCGCCGCTTACCATAACAACGGGAGGCTTCGGAATACGGTTGTAATTTGATGACATAGAATAGTTATAAGCACCGGTTGAAAGCACAGCCATAATATCGCCGGGCTCAACCTGCTGAACAAGTGCATCCTCCTGAATAAGGTCGCCACTCTCACAGCATCTGCCTGCAAGAGTTATCTTAAAATTCTTGGGCTTATCTGCTTTGTTTGCACAGACAAGCTCATAGGTTGACTGGTAGAGAATATATCTCGGGTTGTCGCCCATACCGCCGTCGATTGAAACGTAAGTTCTTATATCGGGAATTGTCTTGACTGCACCGACGGTATAGAGAGTAATGCCTGCACTGCCTGCAACGGAACGGCCCGGCTCAATGACTATAAACGGCTGCTTTACACCCTTCTTAACACACTCTGCTTTGAGCACACCTGCAACCTTTGCCATATACTCGGAATATGCGAGAGGATTATCGTCACTTGAATACTTGATACCAAAGCCACCGCCGAGGTCAAGCTCCTCAACCTCAACGCCTGTTTCAGCTTTTATATCAGCCATAAAGCCAATCATTACCTCTGCCGCACGCTCAAAGGGCTCAACATCAAAAATCTGCGAGCCGATATGGCAGTGAATGCCCTTAAAATCGATATTTTCGGCAGCAATCGCAGCCTTTATACCGTCCATAGCCTCACCTGTTTCAAGGGCAAAGCCGAACTTGCTGTCAATCTGACCCGTCATAATAAACGAATGAGTATGAGCATCGATACCGGGCTTGATTCTGAGCAAAACGCCTACCGTCTTACCCTGCTTTTTAGCCGCTTTACTGAGATTTTCAAGCTCGTAGATATTGTCCACTACTACCCTGCCGACACCTGCAGTTACAGCCTCATCAAGCTCTGCAAGAGTTTTGTTGTTGCCGTGGAAATAAATCTTCTCTGCAGGGAAACCGACGCTGAGTGCAGTATAAAGCTCACCGCCCGAAACTACGTCGAGACCCATTTTTTCTTCATTGACAATCTTACACATAGCCTTACAGTTAAAAGCTTTTGAAGCATAGATAGCAAGGCCGTTACCGTCATAATTATCCTCAATGGATTTTACATAAGCACGGCAATTAGCCCTTATCTGGTCCTCATCAACAACATAGCACGGTGTGCCGTACTTTGCGGCAAGCTCAACGGTATCAAGACCGCCGATTGTAAGGTTGCCTTTTTCATTTACCGATAAACAATCTGAAACAAACATTTTTATTCACCCTGACTTTAACAAACTTTCTCAATTTCTGCCTTGACGGCTTCAATACCGTCACCCTTGACAGATGAGCAAGGAATTTTAACTATATCCGAATACTCCGCAAGCTCGATTTCAAGGGCCTCAAGCCTTGCATTGAACTCAGTTTTATTGAGCTTATCACATTTTGTGAGTGCAATAATAAACGGATAGCCCATTTCACGAAGGAATGAGAGCATAGTCATATCGTCTGCAGTAGGCTTATGACGCATATCGATAAGCTGTACTACAAGACGAATATCACGCTCCGTTTTGAAATAGCCCTCCATAAGCTCTGCCCAACGGCGTTTTTCGCCGGGGGCAGCCTTTGCATAACCGTAACCCGGAAGGTCAACAAACCGCACATCACCTACAGAGTAAAAGTTTACTGTAATAGTTTTACCGGGCACTGAGCTTACACGTGCAAGTGACTTGCGGTTGAATATTTTATTGAGGATTGACGATTTGCCGACGTTTGAACGACCTGCAAAAGCAATCTCAGCCTTGGTTGATTTCGGAAGCTGTCTGAGAGTACCGAATGCGGCCTCAAACTGTACATTATTATAATTCATTTTTTCACCCCGTCACTGTGCATAATCGTGCACGGATACGCCTTTTTCTTCAATAGGTGCCTTGACTTTTTTACGTTTGCCTTCGCCGCCCGGCATTCTGACAAGCGCTGTTTCGAGCACCTTCATAACGTCGCTGACGGGCACAAACTCAACATTTTCTTTGACTATCGTTTCAACCTCATCAAGGTCGGAAACATTACGCTGAGGTATAATAACCTGCTTTGAACCTGCAGTATAAGCCGCCATAGATTTTTCTTTAAGTCCGCCGATAGGAAGCACTCTGCCTCTGAGGGTAACTTCACCTGTCATTGCAACACTTGCCTTAACGGCAATACCCGTAAGTGCGGAAACAAGAGCTGTAGTTATGGTGATACCTGCAGAAGGACCATCCTTAGGCACGGCACCTTCAGGGAAATGCAGATGAATATCCTTGGTTTTGTAAAAATCGGGCTCAATTCCGAGCTGCAAAGCACGGCTGCGGATAAAGCTGACAGCAGCATGTGCAGACTCCTTCATAACATCACCGAGTGATCCTGTAAGCTCAAGCTTACCTGTACCGTCAAGCACTGCAGCTTCAACATCGAGCATCTCACCGCCTACAGCAGTCCACGCAAGACCTCTTGCAACACCGATTTCGTCCTTAACAAACTTATCCTCACGGCGGTATTTGCGTGTACCGAGCACGGCTTCAAGGTCGGCAGGCTTTACACTGAAGCACTTTGCACCGTCAGCAACGGCAACAGCACCCTTACGGCATACGGATGCAAGCTCTCTTTCAAGCTTACGCACACCTGCCTCACGTGTGTAGCCGTCAATAATTTCACGAATTGCGGCATCACTCACACGCAGTGTACGTCCGTTTAGACCGTGACGCTTTGCCTGCTTGGGAAGCAGATGCTTCTTTGCAATATTGAATTTCTCCTGTGCCGTATAACTGCCGAGCTCGATTATTTCCATTCTGTCCTTGAGAGGACCGGGAATTGTATCGCGGTCATTTGCTGTTGTAATAAACAGCACCTTGCTCAAATCAAAAGGAAGCTCAATATAATGGTCGCGGAATGTGTCATTCTGCTCACCGTCGAGCACTTCAAGCAGTGCAGATGAGGGGTCGCCCTTATAGTCTGCACCGAGCTTGTCTATTTCATCAAGCAGGATAAGCGGATTACAGCTTCCCGCATGGGTGATTGCATTTATAATTCTGCCTGGCATTGCACCGATATAAGTCTTTCTGTGACCTCTGATTTCAGCCTCGTCCCTTACACCTCCGAGTGAAACACGGGCATATTTTCTGCCCATAGCCTGAGCTACAGAACGTGCAATAGAGGTTTTACCGACACCGGGAGGACCTACAAGGCAGATGATCTGCCCCTTTATATCGGGTGAAAGCTTGCGCACTGCAAGCATCTCTATCATTCTGTTCTTTACTTTTTCGAGTCCGTAGTGGTCATCGTCAAGTACTTTTCTCGCCTTCTGCAGGTCAAACGAATCCTCGGTATAAACACCCCACGGAAGAGCAATACAGGTTTCGAGATATGTGCGTATAACCATTGCCTCAGGTGAGGATTTGTTGGTTTTATCAAGTCTTGAGCACTCCTGAAGAAGCTTTTTACGAACATCGTCGCTGACGTTGAGAGCTTCAATCTGCTCACGGAAAATTGCGGCTTCGTCAGCCTCCTCACCGTCAAGCTCAACTGAAATCGCTCTCATCTGCTCACGAAGGTAATATTCACGCTGATTCTGATCAATCTGCTCCTGAACCTTATCCTGGATATCCTCTTCGATTTTCAAAATCTCGGTTTCACTACGGAGAATTGCACAGAGCTTTTCCATTCTGCGCAGAGGGTTCAGCTCGCAGAGCACAGCCTGCTTCTTAGCAGGGTCAATAGCCGTGTTGCTTGCAATAAAGTCAGCCAGCTCGCCCGGATCCTCCTGTGCAAGTACATCGAGAATAAAATCTGTCGGCATATTGGGCACAAAGACGGAATACTCCTGAAAATCGTCCTTACAAACACGAACAAGTGCTTGAGCATAGTCTTTATCTTCTGATTTGATACGTGTTGTTGTGCGCTGCTGCACAAGTGCAACAAGGTGAGGTGCTGTGCGTTGAAACTCAACAACACTGCCTCGACTGATACCTTCAACAGCAACACGAAGATTCTCGCTGTTTGGTGAACTTAAAATCTGCTGAACATCACAGATAACACCCATCGGGTAAAACTCATCGGGGCTTGTCGGCTGCTCTGTACGAAGATCGCGCTGCATCACAAGAAAAACCTCGCGGTTGCCTGCCATAGCAGCTTTAAGCGCAGAAACAGACTGCTTGCGGCTGACCTCAAAGTGCAGCTGCATATTCGGGAACACAGCCATGCCGCGTATGGCGACTGTGGGTATTGAACGTAAAATTAAATCTCTTGCCATTTCCTTTTGTTTCCTTTCGTTTCATACGGTAAATAATACGCGTATGTAAACCTCTAATAGTTCGTTATTTTAACATAAAGAATTTTTTTAGTCAACTGTAATATATGGATATAGAAAAAATGCCACGGAATGCACACGTAAAGCATTTACACTTTACGAATTTGTAAAATATTCGAATTGTAGCATAATTTTAAAATAATCTCAACAAATGGCTATGCAGAGCGATTTTAGCAGCTATTATAACTTGCATATTTATGTGACTTTAGGTGATTGTAAAGTCAAATATCTTTACATATTGTTTTTGCAAAATAAAAACCGCTCTGCGGTTACAGAGCGGAAAAATGTTATATTCTCTTCAATCTTTCATATTCTTCGTCGGTTAGTTCAATAATTCCGCCGTGTTTGAAGCCGTACGGAAAGCTGAAAGCTTCGTCTGAACGGACAAAATCATTAGCGCCGGGCTTTGATGCAATAAACGGCACATAACCCATTTTTGACTTTTCGCAACCGAAGAAATCAATCATCAGGCACCACCTGCCGTCAGGCAGAGTAAGCGTTGTCGGAGCTTCATACGCACCCGGTGCCTCAAGAGTTGACATAAGCTTCTCGAAGCTTTCATCGTGCTCAAACGGACCGTAAAGTTTATCTGACACAGAGTGCATATTCATCGGCGGACTGTCCGAATTCTTATAAAACAGATGATATTTGCCGTCTGCTTTTACGATATGAGAGTCAAGTATTTCGTTATCTTTTGTAAAATACAGCTTCGGCTCGGAAAAGTTTTCAAAATCCTTGGTTGTACAGCAGTAAATCGACATATGAGTAAAATTATCTTCTGCTACCGTTGAACCCCAATGAATAAGATACTCTTCATTTTCTTCATCAAAAAATATTTCGGGAGCCCACAGACAGCCGAAATCGTCTCTGCCGAAGTATATCAGCTTCTGCTCGGAGAAATTGACCAAATCATCCGTGCGCCACATTGAGAGACATTTACTGCCCGTACTGTTGACCTTTTTCCAGTCAACCCAATAATTCTCGTCCATAATATTTGCAATACAAAGGTCTGTTGTAAGAATCACAAATCCACCTGTATGCAAGCGTATAATCTCGATATCACGGCAGCCACAGGTACCCATTGTGCTTGCAAGCACCGGCTCACCGCCGTTTACCTTCTCCCAGTTAAAACCGTCTTTACTGACAGAAAAATAGACCTGCTCACCGTCAGGCGTAATCTTTTCTTTAAAATGTGTAAACAGATAAGGCATAACAATTACCTCCGTTATTTTGATAACACCATAATAATACCAAACCCAAATAAAAAAAACAACATAACAATTGACTTGTAAACGTGTTGATATTATACTGAAAATATATAACACTCTGTATTTTAAGGAGAGGAATACAATGTTTGATTACCCCGAATTTGACGTTAACGGTTGGCTTACACTTTGCGAAATGGGCGGCAAAAATGCCGAAATGCTGATGACAATAAAAGTAAAAAGATTCAAAGAAAACGAAACAATCGAAGTGTTTGACGAAATATGTGAAACAGCATTCCTGATTCAGCGAGGCAATGCAGAAATATCGTGGAACGGCAAGACCGAAAAAATGGTTCGCTGTGACCCGTTTGAGAAAAAACCATACTGCCTGCACGTACCGAGAAAGACGAAGGTAAGCATTACGGCCACAGAGGGTACGGAAATACTTGTACAGCAGACTGACAACGAACGTGATTTTGAGCCCGTTTTCTATACACCCGGTATGTGCCTTTACCAGGAATTCGGCAAAGGTCAGTGGGGCGGTACAGGTCACAGGATCTGCTCCACACTTTTCGACTACGACAACGCCCCTTACTCAAATATGGTACTCGGCGAGGTGTTCAATCAGCCGGGCAAGTGGTCAAGCTATCCTCCACACCATCACCCGCAGCCCGAGGTTTACTACTATCAGTTTGATAAGCCTCAGGGATTCGGTGCTTGTTTTATAGGCGATAACGTTTTTAAAAGCACCCAAGGTTCCGTCGCTTGCATTACCGACGGAAATGACCACCAGCAGGTCGTCGCACCGGGCTATGAGATGTGCTATGTATGGATGATACGCCACCTTGAAAATGACCCGTGGTATAAGACTACACGCTTCTACGCACCGGAACACGAGTGGCTGACAAAAGAAAACTGAGGTATAACAGATGAAGAATAAAGATATCCATATCCGCGACCCGTTTGTTCTTGTTCACGACGGCAAATATTATATGTACGGCACAAGAGGTGCAAACTTCGGTCAGGCTACGGGCGGTGTTGACGTATATATCGGCACTGACCTTGAGAATTGGTCTGACCCGATACAGGTTTTTGACAGCGAAAAATACGGTCTCAACAAGCAAGCAAACTGGGCACCCGAGGTACACAAATTCGGTAACAAGTATTATATGCTTGCAACATTTATGAAGCCAGACGGATTACGAGGCACGTATATTCTTGTAAGCGACAACCCCGAAGGCGAATTTGTGCCGCTCACAGGTAAAGCTATAACACCCGAAGGCTGGGAATGCCTTGACGGCACGCTTTACATTGAAGACTCTGTCCCCTACTGTGTTTTCTGTCACGAGCACACACAGATTCTTGACGGTACGATAAACTATATACAGCTCTCACCCGATCTGAAAGAAGCCGTAACTGAGCCGATTGAGATTTTTAAAGCAAGCTCATTCTGCGGCAAAACACAGGATGAAAACGATCACTACATAACCGACGGTCCGTTTATGTACAGAAAAGCTGACGGTAAGCTGCTTATGATTTGGTCAACCTTTGTAAACGGATACGCACAATGTGTCGCAGCCTCTGACAACGGCAAGATAAACGGTAAATGGTCTCATCTGCCCACACTTTTCGACAAAGACGGTGGTCACGGAATGATATTCAAAACCCTTGAAGGTAAGCTTATGCTGACCCTTCACAGACCTAACGGACAGCCCGACGAAAGGCCCGAATTTTTTGAAATAAAAGAAACCGACGAATCCTTACAAATAATATAAAAATGCAGAGCGATCAGAATCATAACAGATCGCTCTGCTCCACTAATACAACATAGGTGTTGATAAAAATGAAAAGCTTTACAATAAAGCAAAACGATGCCTCGCAAAGGCTTGACAAATTTATAACAAAGGCTGTACCACTTCTGCCGAAGGCGCTTATGTACAAATACATACGCACAAAACGAATCAAGGTAAACGGCAAGCGTGCTGAAATCTCAACGCGGCTGCAGGTAGGCGACCTTGTAGAAATGTATATCAACGACGAGTTTTTTGAAGCCAAGCCCGATAATTATGACTTTCTGCGTGCATCAAAAAATCTTGATATAATATACGAAGACGAGAACATAATTCTGCTCGATAAGAAGGTAGGCTTACTCAGCCACCCTGACGAGGGTGAATATGTTGACACGCTGATTACCCGTGTCGAGCGGTATCTGTATGAAAAAGGTGAGTACGACCCTAAGGGTGAAAATTCATTTGCACCCGCACTTGCAAACCGTATTGACCGCAACACAGGCGGCATTGTAATTGCGGCAAAAAACGCAGAGTCACTGCGTATTCTCAACCAAAAAATAAAAGACCGTGAGCTCAGCAAGATATATCTATGCCTTGCACACGGCAGTTTTAACAAGAAAGAAGCAACTCTCACCGCATACCTGCGTAAAGACGAGAAGAAAAACAAGGTTCAGGTTTACGACAATCCGAAACCTGATGCCAAAGAAATACGCACAAGGTACAAGGTGCTCGACGAAAAAGACGGGCTCAGCCTCGTAAGAGTTGAACTGCTTACAGGCAGAACCCATCAGATAAGAGCACACCTCGCTCACATCGGTCACCCACTGCTCGGCGACGGAAAATACGGCACAAACGCCCTCAACAAAGATAAGGGTGGCTACAAAAAGCAGTGCCTTTACTCATACCGTCTGCAGTTTACCTTCACTACCGACGCAGGTGTTCTCAACTACCTAAACGGTAGAGCGTTTGAAGCCGAGAATGTTTGGTTTGAGAGGGCTTTCCGCGAAGGCTCACTCTGATATCATAGCATTAAACTGCTCTTCATTTATTACAGTGACACCGAGGTCGTTTGCTTTTTTGAGCTTACTGCCTGCGTCCTTACCCGCAAGCACGTAATCTGTCTTTTTAGAAACCGAGGATGAAACCTTGCCGCCGAATTTTTCAATTATTTCTGCGGCTTCATTTCGTGTATAGGTAGGCAGAGTGCCCGTAAGGACAAAGATTTTGCCTGCGAATTTATCACTTTCAATTTCACGCAGCGATTTCATATTAAGTCCGAGCTCAGTTAGCTTTGCAATAAGCTCCGCTGTCTGCGGCATTGCAAAATACTGTGCAACGCTCTGCGCCATAATTCCGCCGAAGCCTTCGATTTTTGATATATCCTCAACGCTCGCATGCTGTAAGGCATCCATTGTAATGAAGTGTTCACTCAGAAGCTTTGCGGATTTCTGACCTATATGTCTGATACCCAGACCGAAAATAAGTTTATATAAATCATTCTGCTTTGAATCGGCAACAGCCTTTATAAGGTTTTCTGCCGATTTTTTTGCAAAATGCTCGAGACCTATAATATCTTCTGCTTTGAGTCGGTAAATATCCTCAACGCTTGATACAAGTCCGTTGTCAACAAAAAGGTCAATGTTAGCTTCGCCCAGAGTTTCGATATCCATAGCATCTCTTGAGCAGAAGTGAATAAGTCTGCGTTTGAGCTGTGCAGGACAGTCGGAATTATTACAGCGTACAGCCGCTTCACCATCCTCACGCATAACCTCAGCACCGCAGGACGGACAAACAGACGGCAGAGTAAAGGTAGGCTCGCCGCAGTGCTCAACAACACTGAGCACCTCGGGGATTATATCGCCTGCCTTACGGACAACTATTGTGTCACCTATAGCAATCTGCTTTTCATTTATAAAGTCCTGATTATGAAGCGTTGCACGGCTGACTGTTGTGCCTGCAAGCTGAATCGGGTCAAACACAGCTGTAGGAGTAAGGACACCAGTTCTGCCGACCGTTATTTCTATTTCGCGCAGTACCGTGCTTTTCTCCTCGGGCGGATACTTGAAAGCAACCGCCCAACGGGGGAATTTGGCTGTACTGCCCATAGCTTCACGCTTTGAGAAATCGTCAACCTTGATAACAGCACCGTCGATATCAAAAGCAAGCGCACCGCGCATTTCGCCTATTCTGTCCACATGAGCCATAACCGACTCAAAATCGGAATGAAGCTCGTAACCCGGAACTGTCTTGAAGCCGAGAAACGTAAGATAATCAAGAGACTCTTTGTGAGAGTTCAAGATTTTGCCCTCAATACGCTGAATATTGAAGACAAACATATCGAGTCCGCGTGTTGCCGTAACAGACGAATCTTTTTGTCTGAGTGAGCCTGCAGCAGCATTACGGGGATTCTTGAAGGGCTTCTCCCCTGCCTCGTCCTGTCTTAATACAAGCTCCTCAAAGCTGCTGTGAGGCATATAAACCTCACCTCTGACCTCCAAAAGAGGAAGCTTTTCATTCAGCTCAAGCGGGATCGACTTTATTGTAAGGATGTTATGTGTTACATCCTCACCTACATCACCGTCGCCACGGGTAGAGCCACGCACAAGTTTACCGTTTTCATACTCGAGCGAAACGGAAAGACCGTCGATTTTAGGCTCAACTACATAATTGACTTCGCCTGCAGCCTGCTTTACTCTTGTGTCAAAGGCTACAAGCTCATCCTCACTGAAAGCATCGAGCAGACTCTCCATACGTACCGTATGAACAACCGGCGCAAACTTTTCGGACGCTGTGCCGCCTACACGCTGTGTAGGTGAATCGGCAGTTATAAGCTGAGGAAACTCGGCCTCAATGCTTTTAAGCTCACGCATCAGCATATCGTATTCATAGTCCGATATTTCAGGAGCATCCTCATCGTAGTAACGCTTTATATGATAGTTCAGCTGTTCTTTCAGCTCAGCCGCTCTTTTTCTCATAAGCTCAAATTCTGCCATAAATCTACACCTCACTGCATAATGACAACTCTATTTTACCAAAAACACGATTATAAATCAACAAAATAAAAACAAAACAAAAAATTCCCACTCTGCAAGAGAATGGGAATTTATGTTCAAAAATATTCAGATCAGAATGTTACAGTGTATGCTGACTTTGTGCCGAGGGGGATGATAGCACCGGCTTTATCAAAGTTGATTGTCCACTGAACGTCGTAATCAGCAGTCTTAACATTGCCTGTTGCAGCGTCAACTGTGATAACGATCTTGCCGTAGGGGTAGCTCATAGCTGCTGTGCCGGTGATGCTTGTTGCAATACCGGGGATGTTATCGTTGATAACACGGGGAGGAACCGCATTGAGAGCCTTGGGGTTGTGACCCTGACCGTAATCAACTGTGCTGGACTTGCCGTCAGCCTTTGTGAGGATTGTAATAGTGTAAACGCCGTTCTTCTCTGTGCAGGTAGCAGACTTAACATCTGCAGCTGTGAGCTTTGAAGCCCATGTCTGATCTTCTACGGGGAAGCCGTGCTTGATGTCAGCCTTTGTTGAGTATGTAGCTGCACCTGTGCTGTTGTCTGCAAGCATACCGTCAAGCCACTCGTCACCGCCGAGCATCTTGTAAACGCCGTTGAGTACACTGGGAACTGTTGCAGGAGCTGCAAGGTAGTTTGTAATGTACTTCTGCTGTACGCTCTTTGCGTTTGTTTTAACCTTGTTGACAGCAGTGTTGAAGTATGCAACTACCTCTGCTGTGCCTTCGGGCTTCTTGGAAGCAGCCTGAGTTGTAACCTCACCCTGAGCAGTTGTTGCCTCGGGAGCAGTTGTTGCGTCTGCTGATGTTGTTTCATCTGCTGCTGTTGTCTCGTCTGCAACTGTGGTGTCGCCCTCAGCCGCTGTTGTTTCGTCTGCAACTGTTGTTGCATCGACTGCTTCTGTTACTTCGTCGGGTACGGTTGTTGTTTCGGGCTCTTCCTTACCGCCGCAAGCTGCGAAGGAAAGACAAAGAACAAGTGCCATAAGAAGAGCAACGATTTTTGTAGTTTTCTTCATTTGGGTTCATTCCTCTCAAATTTGTAAAATTAGCTTAATTGCTTTCGTCATTATATAACATTACGAAGAGTTTTTATTTCTAAAAAAGAATTTTATGTTATTTTTACAGAAAATTCATCAGCACCTGCACCTTTTTCCGTAATCATATCCTGCAGAATTTTTGCCGTTTTCGTCATAAACTCCGCTTTTTCATCATCATTCTCTGCGACAAGTACATTGAATTCCGCACAGATAGCCGTATAGTCGAAATCCGCTCCGTCAGGCTGAATATTCATAACATCCATGGCTTCACCGTTAGCGGTAACCTTAGCCTTAAGCGGCAGAAAATCCGCTTCACCGCAGGAAATCTCAAGGGTCGAAATGCTGTTAAATTCACCTAAGCCCTCAGCGATACATATAGCCGTCGCCTCCTGAGCCTTCTGTGATTTGAGTTTGAGCACAAGTGTTTCCTTGAATTTCTCTCTGCCTTCTTCGGTCGAGAGAATTTTCATAATCTTCATTTTATCCGAAAAACTGATAGACAAATTTACCGCCCCTATATTTTATTTCTAATATTATCCAACAACATGATCAATCTGAATTTCTTCGCATCAAGAAGCCTTAAACGTATTTTTTTTGCTGTGCCGAATACCGATAAATCAGCTTCCTTAACTATACGCACAAATTCTTTATGTTCTGCTATAAGACGTATGTGTTCAAGTTTTTCTTCTTTGCTGAGCGTACTTCTGTTGATATGCAGGACAAGGTCTGATGCACGTCTTAAAAATCCCGTGTTAAAAACCGCACGGTTTTCTTCATTATCAAGACCGGATTTCTCAAGCTCCCTCCACACCGCATTACGGGAAAGCAGATATTCATCAAGTGCATTTTTATCAATAGTGCTTGAAATATTGGTATCGTTTGTACGGTAAAAATAAAGCACGTCCGGAATATAGCTTATCTTCTCAGCCTTACGTGCAAGCATAGTGGAAATAATCAGATCCTCTGAGTTACGCACACTCATAACACTTGATATATCAACGTTTTCAAACAGTGAACGCTTACAAGCTTTAATAACGATACTGTTCATTCCACTCTCTTTCAGACTAGTTGAAAAATACTCGCCCTGTGTTATAAATTCTTTTTCACCGCCAAAAAAATCATGGCACGGCTCATCACCTTTAAGTAAACGGAAAATTAGCATATCGCTGCCAAAGCGGTCAATCGCGTTTCCGACCCTTTCAAGTAATCCGTCAAACCAGTAATCATCACTGTCAAGCGAAAGAATATATTCACCCTCAGCTTTTTTCACACCGTTGAATCTGGCAGGAATAGGTCCGCTGTTAGGCTGATGAATAACTTTTACTCTCTTATCACGCAAAGCGAAGCGGTCACATATATGACCGCTTTCATCAGTTGATCCGTCATCGACAAGTATAAGTTCAAAGTCCGTCACACTTTGTGATAGTACGGACTCAACACAATCGACAAGATATTTTTCTGCATTGTATACGGGAATAACAATACTGAATCCGAGCGTAATTACCACTCCATAATCTGTTCGGGATTATCACAGATATCCTGAATTTTGTTGAGGAAGCCGAGCAAATCGCTGTACTCGCATGCACGGTGGTCAAACAATACTGTCATTGGAAGAATTGTACGGATTGCTATCTCTTTTTCACCCTTGTCGTTTACGATAACGGCAGGTCTGTCTGTTGCAGCATAGAGCGCAATAACCGATACCTGCGGCGGAATGATTTCGAGAATAGCACAGTGGCCGTGTCTGTTACGGTCTACCGAGCCGAGGTTACTGACGGTAATCGTACCCTGCTCGATATCTCTCTTTGTTATTCTGTCGCTTTCAGGAATGCTCAGATACTCTTTCTTTGCCTTACCGCTGAGAGTTTTAATCTTGTACTTGCCTGTTTTTGCACCGATAAGACGGCAGATAACAGTTTTGAACTTGCCCTTTTTGAGTGCGGTAATAGTGTTATCCATTGACACCTCAAACATAGCCTCAGTGAGGTTGGTATTCTTAAGTCTGCGGGTAACATCCATAATATATTCTGTCATTTCATCGAGAGTTTTGTTCTCGAAATTATGGAAGTTAATGGTCATCATCTCGCCGTTGGGAAGCTGCATGGGAATTGAAAAATGCACTTCATCAAAAAGCTTGAGCTGTCCTCTTACGAAATGACGGTTAAACTCAAGATGTGCATTCATTCTCGGAGACTCCTTAAGACCGAGAGCAATAGCCTTAAGCATAAGGGTATTGAAGCTGAGCTTGTTTTTAAGCTTACCGGATGCACGAAGAACATTGAACTGTGCCATAAGGTCGGTAATATCAAACTCAACTACCGGACCTGCGTGGGGAATTTCAGTCCACGACTGTGCGGTCATGTTTGAAACGATTTTTCTCTGGATTCCGAAATGTTCTGTCTTTACGGGTTTCATTCATTTGCTCCTTAATATATTTTGGGATTGAGTATAACATACTTGATATAATAACATAAAGTCAATGCTTAAACTGCAATCACTATTAATTTACCACAACATTCGCCGTGTGTCAAATTTATTATTATAGTAATTTATATTTAATTTACATTTTGGCTATTTACTATTCGACAGAATTGGTGTATATTATTAGATTAGGTAATAATCTTTTAAAGGAGGCATCGCCGCTTATGGAGTTTTCAATCAACCCGCAGATCATGTTCGGGCTTTCGTTCAGCGTACCCGTTGCCGTAACGGACAAGCACCTTAAGCTCGCAGGTGCCGCTCAGATAAAAGTTTTGCTGTGGTTGTTACGTCACGCAGCAGAAAACCCGACGATGGAAGAGCTTTGCAAGGCACTCAATATGAAACGTGCTGATGCATCAGACGCTATGCAGTATTGGGTAGAGTGCGGGATAGTACTTGCCGATGGTAAAGCTCCCGATATTCAGGCAGAGCCGGAGTATGCCGCACCGGCAAAAACAAACACACCTGTCGAGGTTCACAGTGAAATCGGCTTCGTAAGACCTACGGCAGAACAGATACTTGCACGTACCAAAGAGAGTGCCGAAATTCAGTTTATGTTCAACGAAGCACAGAAAAAGCTTGGCAGAACAATAGGTTACGACGGACAGTCAACTTTACTTATGATTCATGATTCATACGGTTTATCCGTTGAAGTACTGCTTATGCTTATCGAATACTGCGTATCAATCGGCAAAAACTCGATTGCATATATTTCAAAAGCCGCAAAAACATGGAGCGAAAAAGAAATAGACTCCATCGAAAAAGCAGACGAACAGATACAGACTCTCCGCCGTTGCGACGGCACGTGGAAAAAGCTTTGCGAGCTGACAGGTATCAGCACTCCGCGTCCGACCGCTTCACAGAGCAGCTACCTTTCGCGTTGGACAAACGAACTGAAATTTGACATTGATATGATATATCTCGCCTATGAGGAAATGGCAAACCATACGGACAAAATCAGCTTCCCGTATATAAATAAGGTTCTTCAGAACTGGTATGACAGTTCTGTAAGGACACCTGCCGATGTTGAAGAATCAAAAACACAGCGCACGGCAGAAAAGACAAAACCTGCCAAGAAGCAGCCCGGCAACGGCTATGAAGCCTCATACGATATAGACGAATTCAACAGACGATCCGACACTGCACCGCTTGTGTATAAAAAGAAGAGCGGCAATAACTGAGAGGTGACAAACTGATGAGCTACAGCAAAAACATATATCTGATTGCACAAAGCAAAATTGAAAAGCGCCGAAAAGATGCCGAAGAAGCACTCGAGATAAGACGTGCGGATGCATACATAAAAATCCCGAAGCTTGTTGAAATCCAGAGCCGCATTGCTCTGCTCGGTGCAGAGGCTGTTTCGGCAATTTCAAAGGGTGCGGAAGGTCCTGTATATATAGAAAAGCTTGCCAAAGAGAGCCTTGCTGCACAGGATGAAAGACGTCAGCTTCTCAAAGCGGCAGGCCTTCCTGAAGATTATTTAGAGCCGCATTACACCTGCAATGTCTGCGAAGATACAGGTATAACAGATAACGGTATATGCAACTGTCAGCGTGAGCTGCTTGTAGAGACCGCAAAAGGCGAAATCGAAAAGTATGCACCGCTCAGACGTTCAACATTCGAAAGCTATTCACTTAAATATTACCCCGAAGAAGCAGATGCTTCGGGGCTTTCACCCAAGAGCAGAATGGGCGAAATCGCTCAGTTCTGCAAAGATTACGCACTTGATTTTTCACTTGAATCCCCTTCGCTTTTTATGCATGGCGCAACGGGTCTCGGCAAAACTCATCTTTCGCTCGCAATTGCAAACGAAGCTATTGCAAGAGGCTACGGCGTAGTCTACGGCAGTGCTCCAAATATGTTCAGTCAGCTCGAAAGAGAGCATTTCGGCAGACAGTATAACTCCGAAAAAACATACGAGCAGGAGCTGCTTGAAACAGACCTGCTTATTATCGACGACCTCGGCGTTGAGTTTTCAACGCAGTTTACCGTAAGCTGTGTTTATAATATAATCAATTCACGTATCCTCAGCCGCAAGCCCACTATAATCAGCACAAACCTTACACCTCGTGAGCTTGAGGATAAATATACTCAACGTATCACGTCAAGAATCATCGGCGGATTTATATCGCTCAAATTTATCGGCAGAGATATAAGGCAAATCAAGAGTTACTGATTACCTTTGTAAGGGAGGTTGTAATAATGAAAGCTATCAGAAAGTTTCTCAACCGACTTTTCATAGACGGACTCAGCGGAATGGCTTCAGGTCTTTTTGCAACACTCATTATCGGCACTATAATTCAGCAGATAGGTACGGCAATAGGCGGAAATATCGGTAACGTAATATTTATTATCGGTAAGATCGCCGCATCGCTTATGGGTGCAGGTATCGGTTGCGGAATCGCCGCAAAGTTCGGCGAGAAGCCGCTCGTCACACTCTCTGCCGCAGTCGCAGGTATGATTGGTGCATTCGCAAGCAAAATACTTGCAGGCACAGTAGTCACCGGTGCTGTTGTTTCTTACGCAGGTCCCGGTGAGCCTATGGGCGCTTTTGTTGCCGCCTATGTCGGCATTGAGCTGGGCAGACTTGTCGCAGGCAAGACAAAGCTTGATATCATTCTCACGCCTATCGTCACTATAGGCTCAGGTGCCGCCTCTGGCTTGCTCGCAGGTCCGTATATTTCAGATTTTATGACCTGGTTGGGCAGCCTTATCAACTGGGGTACAGAGCAGCAGCCGATTATAATGGGTGTTGTTGTTTCGGTGCTTATGGGCATCTTCCTCACTCTCCCGATAAGCTCTGCCGCAATCGGTGTCGCACTCGGTCTTAACGGCATTGCTGCAGGTGCCGCTGTCGCGGGCTGCTGTGCAAATATGGTCGGATTTGCAGTTGCAAGCTACAGAGAAAACAAATTCGGAGGTCTTGTCGCACAGGGCATCGGCACAAGTATGCTCCAGATGCCCAATATAGTAAAAAAGCCGATAATATGGCTTCCTGCAATTATTGCAAGTGCCGTAACCGGTCCCGTTTCTTCCGCACTGCTCGGAATGGTTAACAACTCAACGGGTGCAGGTATGGGTACCGCAGGTCTTGTCGGTCAGATAATGGGCTATCAGTCAATGACGGCAGCAGGCGTTGAACCTTGGCTCGCACTTGTCGAAATAGCTGCAGTACATTTCATACTGCCCGCAGTAATAGCTCTCGGCGTATCAGAGGCAATGAGAAAACTTAAATGGATAAAGAGCGGCGATATGAAGCTCGAAGTATAGATTTTGTAACAGAGGTAGAATAAGTTGGATATTATATCATCAATAACTTCACAGTTCGGTCTGCAGAGATGGCAGGTAGAAAACACGGTAAAGCTCATTGACGAGGGTAACACAATCCCCTTCATCGCCCGATACCGTAAAGAAGCTCACGGTACGCTTGACGATCAGGTACTCCGTGAGATTTCCGAGAGGCTCGAGTATCTTCGCAATCTTGAAAAGAGAAGAGAAGAGGTCAGAACCGCTATCGAGGGTCAGGAAAAGATGACAGACGAGATTTCAGCCGCACTTGACGGTGCAGTAACTCTCGCTGAAATTGAAGATATTTACCGTCCTTTCAAGCCCAAGAGGAAAACAAGAGCAAGTGTTGCAAGAGAAAAGGGTCTCGAGCCGCTCGCACAGTATATATTCAGCCAGCCTTCTTCAGGCAAGACACCTATTGAAGCCGCAGAAGATTACATTGACGAAGAAAAAGGAGTTGCAACCGCAGAGGAAGCTCTTCAAGGTGCTATGGATATCATCGCTGAGGATATTTCGGACGATGCAAATATCCGCCGCAGAATCCGCAACCTCTTCACCGTAACGGGTATTGTCACTTCCAAAGCGGCAGACCCCGATAAGGACAGCGTTTACGCACAGTATTACGATTACAGTGAGCCCGTCAACAAGATTGCAAACCACCGTATACTTGCAATTGACAGAGGCGAAAAAGAGGATTACCTCAAGGTCAGTGTAACACTTGATATCACAAAAGCTCTCGGCGTTATCACAAGCGTAACTCTTCAGAATAACGGCTCACCCTGCACAGACACCGTACGCGATGCAGGTGCAGACAGCTATACAAGACTCATAATGCCTTCTATTGAGCGCGAAATCCGTTCAATGCTTACAGAGCGTGCCGCGGCAGACTCGATCAAGGTCTTCGCCGCAAACCTCCGTCCCCTTCTGCTTCAGTCTCCCGTCAAGGGCAAGGTCGCTCTCGGCCTCGACCCCGGTTACAGAACAGGCTGCAAGGTTGCTGTTGTAGATGCTACCGGCAGAGTGCTCGACACAGGAGTTATTTACGTTACACATTCCGAAGCACAGAAGCAGTCGGCAAAACAGACAATAGCTTCTCTTATCAAAAAGCACGGCGTTGAGATTATAGCAATCGGCAACGGCACAGCTTCAAAGGAAACGGAAATCTTCACCGCAGAGCTTCTTCGTGAAACAAAGAGCACTGCAAAATATATGATAGTCAGCGAAGCAGGCGCATCCGTCTACTCCGCATCAAAGCTCGCCGCTGAGGAATTTCCGCAGTTTGACGTTTCGCTCAGAAGTGCGGTTTCAATCGCAAGAAGACTTCAAGACCCGCTTGCTGAGCTTGTAAAAATCGACCCGAAAGCAATCGGTATCGGTCAGTATCAGCACGATATGCCGCAAAAAGAGCTCGGCAACGCACTTGACGGCGTTGTTGAAGACTGTGTTAACAATGTCGGTGTTGACCTCAATACCGCTTCGCCCTCACTTCTCACAAGAGTTTCCGGTATCAATTCAACGGTTGCCAAAAACATCGTGCTCTACCGTGAGGAAAACGGTGAATTTACAGGCAGAGCTCAGCTCAAAAAAGTCCCGAAGCTCGGTGCAAAGGCGTTTGAGCAGTGTGCAGGCTTCCTTCGAATTGCCGAAAGCAAAAATCCGCTTGACAATACAGGCGTACATCCCGAAAGCTACGATGCTGCAAAAGAGCTTCTTGCCGAGTGCGGCTATGACCTCAAGGACGTAACCAAAGGCAACATCGGCTCACTTGCACAGAAGGTTGAAGAAATCGGTGCGGACAAGCTCGCCGAAAAGCTCGGCATAGGCGTACCTACTCTTAACGATATAGTAAAAGAAATGCTCCGCCCGGGCCGTGACCCGCGTGACGAATTACCGCCCCCTATGCTCCGTACAGACGTTATGGATATGAGCGACCTTGTACCGGGTATGGAAATGCAGGGCACAGTCAGAAACGTCATAGACTTCGGCGCTTTTGTCGATATCGGCGTTCATCAGGACGGACTCGTTCACATTTCACGTATTACAGACAGATTTATAAAACATCCTTCCGAGGTACTCAAGGTAGGCGACATCGTCACTGTATGGGTACTCAGTGTAGACAAAGCAAAGGGCAGGATTTCGCTGACAATGAAGAAGCCGAAGGAGGCTGAAGCAGTTGGCTGATTTTAACAAAGACTTAACACAGGGCAGTGTTACCAAGCAGCTTATAAAGTTTGCCACACCCTTCCTTCTTTCCAATCTTCTGCAGGCACTTTACAGCGTTGCCGATATGATAATTGTCGGTCAGTTCTGCGGCAAATCGGGAATTACAGGCGTTTCCATAGGCAGTCAGATAAATATCCTTGTAACAGGTGCTGCAATGGGTCTTTCTATCGGCGGTACGGTTATGATAGCGCAGTACGGTGGTCAGAAGCTGTTCAAAGAGCAGCGTCAGACCATAGGTACAATGACCACAATATATATTATTCTCGGCATTGTGCTCACTGTCGCAATGATGTTCCTTTGCGACCCTCTTCTTACACTGCTCAAAACACCTGCAAGCGCCTACTCCGAGGCTGCCAACTACTATAATATATGTATGGGCGGCATGATATTCATGTTCCTTTACAATGCAATAAGCGGCATACTGCGAGGCATGGGCGATTCCAAGCGTCCGCTTTACTTTGTTCTTATTGCTGCGGTAACTAATGTCGTTCTCGACCTTATACTCGTAGGCAAATACAATATGGCAAGTGCAGGTGCAGCTTGGGCAACTATTTCAGCACAGGCACTGAGTGTTATAATCTCACTCATCTACCTTGCAAAGAAAAAATTCTTTGCCGAGTACAAATGGAGTGACCTGAAAATAAACAAAGAGAGGCTTGTGCCGCTATTCAAGATAGGTCTCCCCTCTTCGGTACAGAGCCTTGTCGTTTCGCTCTCATTCCTTACCCTGACTGCGCTTGTAAACTCACTGCCCAACGCTGATATCGCCTCCGCCTGCCAGGGTATAGGCGGTAAGATCAATTCGTTTGCAATTCTTCCCGGTCTTGCAATCAGCAGCGCCATTTCCTCAATGGCAGGCCAGAATATCGGCGCAGGCGAATTCAAGCGTGCCAAAAAAACAATGTACATAGGTATGATAATGGCATTTTCTATTTCCGTAGTTGTGTTTGCCCTTGTCAATCTCTTTCCGGAATTTTTTATCAGACTTTTCGACAGCGACCCCGAAGTCATAGCTACGGGTGCACGTTATCTGCAGCTTATATCCTTCGATTATCTGTTCGCCTCGATAATGTTCTGCTTCAACGGCTTGGCAATTGCCTCGGGCAACACATATATTGCACTTATAAATGCGGTTGTTAACGGAATACTTGTCAGAGTACCGTTAGCATATTTCTTTGTAAATGTAATGAATATAGGCTTTGACGGTGTTGCGCTCGCAATGGGTCTGGCATCAATAGGCGGAATTATAATCGGTGCAATATTTGTCAAAAGCGGAAAATGGAAAAAACGTGTTGTCGGCATAAACTAAAGACAAAAGAAAGGTGCGGTAACAAATGAAAAGAGCACTTGACATAATTATGTCGCTCAGTGCAATAATTGTACTCTCACCCGTGTTTTTGATAACAGCTCTCATCGTTCTTTTTTCTGACGGCACACCTGTTATATACAGGCAAAAGCGTGTAGGCAAGGATGCAAGGCTGTTTACCATATATAAGTTCCGTACCATGAAAAACGGCACAAGATTAGCCGCTACAAATGAGCTTAAGGAATCTCAGAATCAAATTACATCCTGCGGCGGATTCTTACGCAAAACAAGCCTTGACGAGCTGCCTCAGCTGTTCAATATACTCAATGGTGATATGAGCTTTGTCGGTCCCAGACCGCTTATTCCCGAAGAAGAGGATATACACAAACTTCGACTTGAGCACGGTGTATATGCTGTACGACCGGGTCTCACAGGTCTTGCACAGGTAAACGGCAGAGACAAGGTAAGTATTGAAGAAAAAGTCAGACTTGATTCGGAATACGTAAACAGCCGTACCCTCAGACTCGATATTAAGATATTTTTCAAAACATTTATTAATGTATTAAAAATGAGTGATGTAGTCGAGGGCGGTCACAGTTAAAAAAGATTTCATCTCAGGCTATAGCGGTAGCCTGAGATATTTTTATTTGTTACCATCCACCCATTGACTCAAAGGTAATTATCAATTAAAATAGGTACATACTAAACAAACGGTGATTATTTTATGAAAGCAAAATTTAATGTAGAAGGTATGATGTGTGCCGCCTGCTCAGCTGCCGTCGAGCGTGCCGTATCAAAACTTGATGGCGTGGAAAGTGCACAGGTAAACCTGCTTGCCAAGCTGCTCACTGCCGAATTTGATGAAAACATAACAGATATAACGGCTATTACCGAAGCTGTTAAAAAAGCAGGTTTTACCGCAGAGCATATCGACGAAAAGCCTGATATAAACCCCGAAACAGAGCCGCAAAAAGCCAAATTTTCAGCTGAAACAACAGAAAAATTCACACCCGTAAAAACAAGGCTTGCTGTTTCGGTGCCGCTTCTTGCAATACTGATGTACATCACAATGGGGCATATGGTCGGTCTGCCTCTGCCTCATTTTCTTCACGGTACGGAAAACGCCGTTTCATATGCGTTTTTACAGTTTCTGCTGACACTGCCTATAGTCTATGTAAACCGTAAATTTTTCTTCGGCGGTTTTTCGGCAATCAGACGTAAAGCACCCAACATGGACACTCTCGTCGCCGTAGGGTCGGGTGCCGCACTTATTTACGGCGTAATTTCAATATTTATGATAGGCTACGGTCTGGGCAACAGCAGAATTGATATTGCTGAAAAATACGTTTCCAACCTGTATTTCGAATCTGCCGCAACAATTCTTACACTTGTAACGGTCGGCAAGTTTTTAGAAGAACGTTCAAAAAGGAAAACCAACAAAGCAGTTGAAAAACTTATCGACCTATCTCCCAAAACTGCTACCGTGCTCAGGAATGGAAAAGAGATAACGGTAAAAGCAGATGAAATTCATATCGGCGACACTTTGGTAATCCGTCCGGGAGAAAAAATACCCGTTGACGGTACAGTAACCGAAGGCAGTTCAAACGTCGATCAATCCGCTTTGACAGGCGAAAGTATGCCCGTGGCAAAATCTGAAGGCGACACCGTTATGTCTGCGAGTATAAACCTTGAGGGTGCTTTTTATATGAAAGCAACTAAGGTAGGCAAAGATACAACGCTTGCACAGATAATTGAGCTTGTAGAAAACGCAGGTGCAAGCAAGGCACCAGCCGCAAGACTTGCCGACAAAATTGCAGGTATATTTGTACCCGCAGTAATGTGTATATCGCTGATAACCTTCATCGGTTGGATGATTGCCGGTCAGAGTCTTGAATTTTCGCTTTCGTGCGCAATATGCGTGCTTGTAATATCCTGTCCGTGTGCTTTAGGTCTTGCAACGCCCGTAGCAATAACAGTATCTGCAGGCAAATGTGCATCTCAGGGTATCTTGGTCAAATCCGCTGCCGCACTTGAAACGCTCGGCAAAGCTGACGTATTTGTTCTTGATAAAACGGGCACCGTAACAACAGGTAAGCCCGCAGTAACGGATATAATAACCTACTCGGTTGACAAAGATGAGCTTTTAATGCTTGCCGCATCAATCGAAAAAACAAGCGAGCACCCTATTGCAAAAGCAATATGTGAAAATTACAACGGTAACACCGCAAAGGCAACTGACTTTACCTACACCTCCGGAATGGGTGTAAGTGCAGACATAAACGGCAAGAGAATAATCGGCGGTAACTCAGCTTTGATGAAAATAAACCGTATCGATATTTCGCCCGCACTTGACGAAGCTGCAAAGCTCTCATCTCAAGGTAAAACCCCTGTTTTCTTTGCCTGCAATTATGAGCTTTGCGGAATAATTGCCGTTGCCGACGAAATCAAACCTACAAGCACTCAAGCTATCAAAGCCCTTAAATCAAAAGGTGCAGAGGTAATATTGCTTACGGGCGATAACAAAAACACAGCAGAAGCAATCGGCATCACTGCAGATGTCAGCTATACCGTTTCAGACGTTATGCCTGCAGACAAATCAGAATTCGTAAAGCAGCTGCAAAAGCAAGGAAAGACGGTTGTTATGGTCGGCGACGGAATAAACGATTCCCCTGCCCTTACGCAATCCGATGTAGGAATTGCTATCGGCAACGGCACGGATATAGCAATAGAATCAGCCGATATCATACTGATGAAAAGCGACTTGAACGATGTTGTAAGAGCAAGCTCCTTTTCACGCAAGACTCTGAAAAATATCCGACAGAATCTTTTCTGGGCATTCTTTTACAACGTAATCGGCATTCCGATTGCGGCAGGCCTGTTGTTCCCCTTCTTCGGGATAACACTGTCTCCTATGATAGGTGCCGCCGCCATGAGTCTCAGCTCCGTTTTTGTTGTAACAAATGCATTAAGACTTTACGGAATGAAATAAAAATAACACACACTGCTGAATTCCTGACGAAATTCCGCAGTGTGTGTTATTTTGCCGATATTATTTGCAAAAAGTATTGTTTAATCGATATAACTTTGTTATAATAATCTTAATTATAAATAAAATGGGGATATAGGAGGTGTTTTAAACGGAAGATTTGACACTGATCCTGTTACTGCTGACCACTGCCCTGCTGATAGTTGCTGTTGCGGCAATTTTTGTGCTGATAAAAAAGAGTAGCAACAATCAAAGTCACGATGACAGTGAAAAAATCCAGCGTCTGCTTGCCGATGAGTTTGAGCGAAGCAGAAGAGAGATGTCACTCGGTCAGAACGATATGCGTGCACAGACCGCACAGAGCATTGGCGAAATGGCAAAGAAGCTTGACGAAATGACAAAAGCTAACTTTGAAAGCCAGCAGCGTATGACACAGACGCTCAGCGAATCACTCGGTACCATACGCAACAACAACGCTGAGCAGAACGAAAAGCTCGCACGCAACGTATCCGAAGCAATCGGAAAAATGCAGGAGAGCAATGAAAAGAAGCTCGACCAGATGCGTGAAACCGTTGACGAAAAGCTCAATGCTACACTCAACGAAAGGCTCACAAGCTCATTCCGCACTGTATCCGACCAGCTCGAAAACGTAAACAAGTCGCTCGGAGAAATGAAAGAGCTTTCCACAGGTGTTACAGCTAACGTATCGTCTCTTAACAAAGTTCTTACAAATGTCAAAGCGAGAGGTACGTGGGCTGAGGTTTATCTCGAAAACATACTCGACCAGACAATACCGGGAATGTATGTAAAAAACTATGCTCCGATAGAAAGCAGCCAGGCAAAGGTTGAGTTTGCAGTTAAAATCCCTTCGGGTGACAGCAGCGGTAATGTTACATATCTGCCGATTGACTCAAAGTTCCCGATGGAGGACTACGTAAGACTCTGCACTGCAGCCGAAAATGCTGACCCTGTTGCACTTGCAGCGGCAAGAAAAGCACTTGAAGCACGAGTCAAAGACGAAGCAAAGCTCATTACAAAATACATTGTTGTACCGCAGACAACACCTTACGCAATAATGTACCTCGCAACTGAGGGACTTTATGCAGAAATCGCCGCATCGCCCGATGGTCTACCCGAGAAGCTCAGAAGCGAGTACAACATTATGATTGCAGGACCTACCACCATAACCGCTCTGCTCTCTTCGCTGTCAATGGGCTTCAAAGCCGTAGCGATAAACGAAAAAGCAAACGAAGTCCGTCAGATGCTTGCAGTCGCAAAAACGCAGTATGACAAATTCGGTGACCTGCTCGAAAAAGCAAGACGCCGTATAGATGATGCAGGCAAGGCGCTCAGTGAAGCACAGAACCGCAACCGCATCATTCAGAAAAAGCTCAAAGGTGTTGAGGCTATTGATTCAGCCGAAGATGCCGCTATGTTAGAAGAAAAATTTTTTGAAGGGGAATAAACCATGAAAAAATACGAAGAAATTCTCAATCAGCTTACTCTTGAAGAAAAGGCAGCGCTTTGCGACGGTGCCGATTTCTGGCATCTGAAGGGACTGGAAAAGTTCAACATTCCTTCTGTTATGGTTTGCGACGGCCCTCACGGTCTTCGTAAAAAGGACTACAGCAAAACAGGCGACAGTCTGAGCAACAGTGTACCCGCAATCAGCTATCCGACAGCAGCTACAACCGCTTCCTCCTGGGATCCCGAGCTGCTCTACGAAATGGGTGTCGCACTCGGTAAGAAGTGCCTTAAGGAGGAAGTCGGCGTACTTCTCGGACCCGGTATCAATATGAAGCGTTCTCCCCTTTGCGGCAGAAACTTCGAATATTTTGCAGAAGATCCGATTCTTGCAGGTGAGCTTGCAGCAGGCTTTATCAACGGCGTTCAGTCAATGGGTGTCGGTACATCGCTCAAGCACTTCTGTGCAAACAGCCAGGAAACACGCAGAATGACCTGTGACTCCGTTGTCGATGAAAGAGCACTGCGTGAAATTTATCTCACAGCCTTCGAAATAGCAGTCAAGAAGGCACAACCCTGGACTGTTATGAACTCATACAACAAAATCAACGGCTTCCACGGTTCAGAAAACAAGCACACTCAGCTCGATATTCTCCGTAAAGAATGGGGCTTTGACGGCGTAGTAGTCAGTGACTGGGGCGCAGTAAACGACAGAGTGCTCGGCCTTCAGAACGGTAACGATCTTGAAATGCCCTCATCAGCAGGCGCAGGTGCTAAAAAGATTGTTGACGCTGTAAAGAGCGGCGAGCTCAGTGAAGAAGTTCTCAACGAAAGAGCCGGCAACGTGCTCAAACTCATACTCAAGGCTGTGGATGGCGCAAAGAAAGACTATCCCTACAACGATTTTGACGACCAGGATTTCGCAAGAAAAGTTGCTGCAAATTCAATGGTTCTTCTCAAGAACAACGGCATCCTTCCCCTCAAGAAAGATAAGAAGATCGCAGTTATCGGCGAGCTTGCAAGAACTCCCAGATATCAGGGTGCAGGCAGCTCACATATCAACCCCACAAAGCTTGATAACGCTCTTGAAGAGCTTAAGAATATCGGCTACACAGTTGACTTTGCTCAGGGCTATGAACTTTCAAATAAGAAAGCAAAGAAGAACGCAGCACTTATTACCGAGGCTGCAAAGCTTGCAGCAACAAGCGAAGCTGTTGTTCTCTTCATCGGTCTTACAGATGAATACGAGGCAGAGGGCTTTGACAGAAGCCATATGAATCTTCCCGAAGCTCACGACAAGCTTGTTGAAGAAGTCGCAAAGGTAAACAAAAACGTTATTGTCGTACTTGCAGGTGGTTCACCCGTTGAGATGCCTTGGAACGATTCTGTTGCAGCAGTTCTAAACTCCTACCTCGGTGGTCAGGCAGGTGCAGGCGCAGTTGCCGATATCATCAGCGGTAAGGTCAACCCCAGCGGTAAGCTTCCCGAAACATACCCTGTTGTATATACTGACACACCTGCTGTAAACAACTTCCCCGGCAACCCTGCAAGCGTTGAATACCGCGAGAGCGTATACATCGGCTACAGATACTACGAGAAGGCTGACAAGGCTGTACGCTATCCCTTCGGCTTCGGTCTTTCCTATACTACATTTGAGTATTCCGATATCAGGCTTGACAAGGCATCAATGAACGATGATGAAACCCTCAAGGTCACTTTCACTGTCAAGAATACAGGCGATGTTGCAGGCTACGAAATTGCACAGCTTTACGTTGCAGATAAAGAGAGCACGATCTACCGTCCCGTCAAGGAGCTCAAGGGATTCAAGAAGGTATGGCTCGAGCCCGGTGAAAGCAAGGAAGTTGAAATCACACTTTGCAAGCGTTCTTTTGCTTTCTACAACGTAAACATCAATGACTGGTGCGTTGAGACAGGTGAGTTTGACATCCTCGTAGGTGCTTCAAGTGCCGATATCAAGCTCACAGCAACAGTTACAGTAAACGGTACAACCGAAAACATTCCCGACTACTCAAAGTCAGCTCCGCTTTACTACACAGGTAATGTTCAGGATGTTCCCACAGAGCAGTTTGTTGCAGTGCTCGGCAGAGAACTCCCGCCCGCAAATTATGACGCAAACAGAAAACTCGGCATTCAGGATACGTTTGAGAGCTGTGCACATACCAAGAACGGCAAGCGCTTCTATAAGCTTCTCACCACTCTTATCCCTGCAGGCTTTGCACAGGCTATCGCAATGCAGACACCGTTCCGTGATTTCATCAGCATGAGCGGCGGCGTATTCAGCGAGCAGATGGCTGACGGTCTTGTAAAATGGCTCAGCGGCGAAAAGGGCGGCATCCGCCTTATAGTCAAGGATATCCCCAGAGCAATCAAGGGCATCGGTCCGCTTCTCAAGCAAATCTGACGTTTAAGCAAAATAAACCAAAATTCACCTTAATTTCCATAAATGTTTGGCGGATTATAGATTGCAGTTTCGTCAAAAATAATATATATTTATAAAGGAATTTTAAGTGTAATATTGAAAGGAGTCAACAACCATGGCAAATCTCACAACAAATAAAAGCGTTCTCTCCTGGATTGAGGAAAAGGTCGAGCTTGTAAAGCCCGACAAAATCGTCTGGATTGACGGTTCTCAGGAACAGATTGACGCACTCAGAGCAGAAGCTTGCTCCACAGGCGAAATGATTAAGCTCAATCAGGATCTTCTTCCCGATTGCTATCTTCACAGAACAGCCGTAAACGACGTTGCACGTGTTGAAGGCAGAACATTCATCTGTGCTCCCACAAAGGAGCTTGCAGGCCCCACAAACAACTGGATGGATCCCGCTGAGGCATACGAGATGCTTTACAGCATTGCTAAGGATTCATACAAGGGCAGAACAATGTACGTTATCCCCTACTCAATGGGTCCCGTAGGCAGCCGCTTCTCCAAGATCGGTATCGAGCTTACAGACTCTATCTACGTCGTTCTCAATATGGTTATCATGACAAGAGTAGGCACAAAGGTTCTTGAGGCTCTCGGCGACAGCAATGACTGGGTCCGCGGTCTCCACTGTAAGTGCGAAATCGACGAAGAGAAGAGATATATCTGCCAGTTCCCGCAGGACAACACAATCATCTCCGTTAACTCAGGTTACGGCGGAAACGTTCTTCTCGGCAAGAAGTGCTTCGCACTCCGTATCGCTTCCTACCAGGGCTGGAAGGAAGGCTGGCAGGCTGAGCACATGCTCATCCTCGGTGTTGAAAAACCCAACGGCGAAGTTAAATATATCTGTGCTGCATTCCCCTCAGCTTGCGGCAAGACAAACCTTGCTATGCTTATTCCTCCCAATTCTTATCTTGAGAAGGGCTACAAGGTATGGTGCGTAGGCGATGATATTTCATGGATCCGCAAGGGTGAGGATGGCAGACTCTATGCTATCAACCCTGAAAACGGTTTCTTCGGCGTTGCACCCGGCACAAACAACAAGTCCAACCCCAATGCTCTTGCAGCTACAATGAAGGGCACAATCTTCACCAACGTTGCTCACAACCTTGACAACAACACAGTTTGGTGGGAAGGTCTCGACAAGAATCCTCCCTCAAACGCTATGGAGTGGAAGGGCAACCCCTGGAACGGTCAGGAGAGCGAAGAGAAGGGTGCACATCCCAACAGCCGTTTCACAGCTCCCGCTGTAAACTGCCCCTGCATCAGCTCCGAGTTTGAGAATCCCGCAGGCGTACCGATCTCCGCTATCGTATTCGGAGGCAGACGTGCAAAGCTTGCTCCCCTCGTATATCAGTCACGTGACTGGAACCACGGTGTATTCGTAGGCTCAATCATGGCTTCAGAAACAACAGCCGCAGCAGCAGGTGCTGTCGGTGTTGTCCGCCGTGACCCCATGGCTATGCTTCCCTTCTGCGGTTACAATATGGGTGACTACTGGCAGCACTGGATCAACATCGGTGAAACACTTGATGCTGACAAGGCTCCCAAGATCTTCAACGTTAACTGGTTCCGTAAGGATGACGAAGGTAACTTTATGTGGCCCGGTTTCGGTGACAACCTTCGTGTTCTTGAGTGGATCCTTGACCGTTGCGACGGCAAGGTAGACGCTGACGAAGTTGCTATCGGTTACGTTCCCAAGGCTGAGGACATCAATCTTGAAGGCATTGAGGACGAGGTTTCCGTTGACACACTCAAGGCTATGCTTGATGTTGACAAGGATCTCTGGAACGCAGAAACAGCAGGCATCGAAGAGTTCTACGGCAAGTTTGGTGACACACTTCCCGCAACTCTTGCAAACGAGCTTGCAACTCTCCGTGCTAACCTTAACAAATAAGATAAAACAAATGTAATTTGCGGCACACTACCTGACTGGCAGTGTGCCGCTTTTTTATGTATTTAATTATCTGTAATCTTCAATTTTCACACCGGTATAATAGTGCTTTAGTATCTCCTCCCACGTGCTCCCCTGCCTTGCCATATAATCGGCGCCGTACTGACTCATACCTACTCCGTGTCCGTAGCCTTCGGTTGTAAAATGCAGATTGCCGTCCTTGAATTCATACTTAAATACTGCAGAACGCAAACCAACAGCTTCACGCAAAGCCATGCCGGTGTATGTACCGCCGCCAACCTCGACCGATTCCACGTAGCCGTGAGAATCGGCTTTTATTTTACCTACCCAGTTTTTAGCTTCACCGCTGAGTTCACAGCCGTCAAGCACTGACACTGCCGACGAAAACTGCTGAGGTGTAACCGCTACCGTCTTTATACAATCGGGCGAAAGCTTATCACCTACGCTTGTAACACTCTGCAGATAAGGCACGTCGTTGCCCCATACGTTCTTTGCACTGTGCGTAACACCGTTGTTGTTTGCGTGAAATGCGGCAATAATCGGCTCACTCTCGTAAGTTATAACCTTACCGCTGACCTCACTGACAGCCTTCTGCAATTTTTTCTCATAGCTTTCAGCTTTGTCTCCCCATTTTTCTTTTCTTTCTTCTTCGGTAAGATAACCCTGATGAGCAGACGAATCGTTTGTAAGGTATGCCCCTTTAAGTGCTTCATCGGGTTTGGTTTTCTGTTCTGCTATTTTTCGCAGCAGATATGTATAAGCCGCAACAGCCTGTGCTTTAAGTGCCTGCTCGTGATAGGTCGGCAGCATTTCAGCCGCAAGCACACCGACCAGATATTCCTCCATTGTTACGGTAAGCACAAGGTCATCCTGCGACATAAACACCTTAACCGCCTGAGGATTCTCTTCCTCTGTATTTTCATCAGATATGTTGTCCTTTTCGCCGTCGTTTTCAACCTCAGGCTGTCCGCTGTCAAGTGCCGCAAGCGGCATAAGTATCATAGAGAGAGCTAATACTACGGCAATAAATTTGTAAATCCCCATTTTTTATTCCTCACTTATTAATAATGATTGACTTTTATGATATTTATATAGTATAATGTATTCTCAATTATTGTATAGGTGTAAGTATATGCATTTTTCAAAAGGAAAGGAGAAATGACATATGGCAAGATATATGTCCCCCATCAGCAACGATTCCCTTATAAGTTTATGCAACGAAATCCAGATAAATGACAGAATTGACAGTGGTGATTACACCAAATACGGTGTCAAGCGTGGTCTGCGAAATGCCGACGGTACAGGCGTTATGGCAGGTCTCACAAAAATCTGTAGCGTTGACGGTTACTATATTGAAGACGGTGAGCGTGTTCCGCGTCCCGGCAAGCTCAAATTTCGCGGTCTTGACGTAAAAGAAATCGTAGATGGATGCCGTAAGGAAGACCGTTTCGGATTTGAGGAAGTCGCCTGGCTTCTTATTTTCGGTGCACTCCCCACACCCGAGCAGCTTGCAAAATTCAGTAACGTACTTGCAGAATGCCGTGAGCTTCCGGAAGACTTCATCGAAGATATGATCATGAAGGCTCCCTCACCCAACATTATGAACAAATTATCACGTTCCGTATTGGCACTCTACTCTTACGACGATAACCCTGACGATATTTCAACTGAAAACGTACTGCGTCAGTGTATACAGCTCATCGCACAGCTTCCTTCTATTATGAGCTACGCATATCAGGTAAAGCGCCGTCATTATTACAAAAAGAGTATGTATATCCATCAGCCCAAGCGTGAGCTCTGTACAGCACAGTCAATTCTGCGTACTCTCCGTTCAGACAGACTCTTTACCGACGAAGAGGCAAAGCTTCTCGACCTTTGTCTGATTCTCCACTCTGAGCACGGCGGCGGTAACAACTCCACTTTTGCTACACGTGTACTTACTTCATCGGGTACTGATACATATTCTGCCATCGCTGCAGGTATCGGCTCACTCAAAGGACCTAAACACGGCGGTGCAAACATAAAGGTCAAGGAAATGACCGCACTTATGGCAGAAGAGCTCGACGATATCACAGACGAGAAACAGGTTGCCGACTATATCGCAAAGCTTATTCACAAGGAAGCAGGAGACCGCTCAGGTCTTGTTTACGGTATGGGTCACGCAATCTATACAATGTCCGACCCGAGAGCAGAGCTTCTAAAGGAAGCTGCACGCAATTTCATATTCAGCGAAGAATTCGAGAGAAGATTCCGTCAGCTTGAGCTTATTGAAGAACTCACTCCCGACATCTTCCGCTCAATCAAGGGCGATATGAAGCCGATTTGCGCCAACGTCGATCTTTACTCAGGTCTTATATACGATATGCTCGGTATTCCGGAGGATCTGTTTACTCCTCTGTTTACCGTTTCACGTATGGCAGGCTGGGCAGCTCACAGAATTGAAGAGCTGACAACAGGTAAACGTATCATCAGACCTGCATACAAAAACGTTTCTCTTCCGTATCACTATATTGAACTTGATAAACGTACTGATGAAAACATCAAACATCCCGACAAGTATATTCCCAGCGAAGCTCGTGCCGTTCTCAAATAACACACAAGCCTTCACTATCATCAACCGGAGGTACTATATATAATGAAAAAAATAAAGGGTAGCCTTTCCAAGCCCGAACCAAGTGCACTTGTCGCAGCAGCCGCACTGAGTCTCTGTGCCCTCCTTCCGCTTCGAGTGTATCAGGTAACAACTCTTATTGAGCCCGAAACGGGTTTCTTCAGCGAAATCAACTTTACGGTACCGCTGTTTTATGTTATAGGTGCAGTAATCATACTTGCACTGATGGTACTCAGTTTCCTCAACGAAAAAACTTCACGTACACGAAATTGTATAGCGCCAAGCAAATCGCTGGGTATCTTATCCGTATTAACAGCACTGAGCATTACTTTCAACGCTGTGACAAGCTTCACTTCTTTCATTGAGCTTAACGGAGAATACTCAGCATACATCCACGGTCCTTATATAACTTTTCTTACAAAATCAGGTGCCGCTCCGCTTATTCTTGAAGCTTTGTTCGGTATACTTACAGCATTCTTTTTCTGTATTTATGCAATTTCTTGCTTTAAAAAGGACACTACGCTTTCATCATTCAAAATACTTTCTGCCGCACCTGCGATATGGGCAATTTGCAGAATAGTTTTCAGATTTCTTGCCAAAATAAGCTTTGTAAACATTTCCGACCTTCTGCTCGAGCTTATTATGCTTGTGTTTATGATAATGTTCTTCATATCGTTTGCACAGATAGTAACAAACGTATCTCCTGAAACCGTGGCATGGCGTCTTTTCGGTTGCGGTCTTCCCGCTGCTGTCGTTGCTTTTCTCGTAAGTGTGCCGAGGATCTTCCTTATGGTTATCGGTCATTCCGACCTCATAGTCGAGGGCTACGGCTTTGAAATCTGTGACCTTATGCTTGCAGTTTTCATCCCGTTATTTCTCTACCGTACGGCAACAGTCAAAAAAGCCGATACAAAATGATATGAAAGGTTTGCTATCCCTTGTTTATTCAGAATCTGCTTACTACGGCACAGCAAGTATTTATACTCTATATTCTTATTGCAGTAGGCTTCTTTGCCGACAAATTCGGCCTGTATACCGAAAAGGCATCAAAGCTCAACACTGACCTGCTGTTTTACATTGTAACACCGATGGTTATCGTCAACAGCTTTCTGTCTATCGATAACTCACCTGAAAACCTTAAGAATTTCGGTGTTGCGGCACTGCTTGGCGTTGCCATACACGTAATTGGAATGCCGCTTATCGTTCCGCTTTTCCGTAAGACAGATAAGTCAAAGGCGGGAATCTATCGCTACGCCTGTATGTACGGCAACTGCGGATATATGGCTTTGCCGCTTGCTCAGGCTGTTTTAGGTGCCGAGGGTGCCTTTTACTGCTCAGCAATAATTATGGTATTTAACATTTTTTCATTTACCCACGGCATATATATTATAGGAGCTCAAAAAGGCGGCTTCGACTTTAAAAAACTGCTTATAAACCCCGGCACGATCGGTGTGTCGATAGGCTTGCCGTTGTACCTTTTGGGTGTTGAGCTGCCCACAGTTATTGCAACACCGATAAACAGCCTTGCCGTACTCAACACACCGCTTGCTATGCTTATATTCGGCACATACATTGCTCACACAGACCTGAAGACAATGTTTACGGATAAAAATATTTACCTGGTAGGTATTGTAAAGCTGATAGCAATTCCGCTGATAATGATAGCAGGTTTTAAGCTGTTTAATATTCCCACCGTGCTCGCTACGGCAGTTGCCGTATCTGCTTCTGCACCGTGTGCCAACAACACTGTAATTTTCGCAGGCAAATACGACCTTGATACAGGTACAGCTTCAAAAACGGTCGCACTTGTCAGCTTTTTCTCTATTATTACAATGCCGGTAATGATCGCACTTGCCGCAACCTGACCGAAAGGAAGATAAAAGATATGACAAAGGATACCAAAAGAAAAGGTCAGAATAAGCTCGCTTTTCCGCTTGGACTTGCAATAATAATTTTTGCAATAGTCGGCGTTATTTTCGCTGTCAGTTCAGGTATAAAAGCAGTAAAAGATCTGACGGATAACTCCGAAAAAAAGCTCGAGTATGAAACGATGCTCATCCCCGTCGTAATGTATGACCCGGATATGTTTGATGACGTTTCTTCAGCCAATATCAATCAGCTTACCATCTGTGCCGTATGGAGCATTATCAAGGATGAGGATATATATCCCGGTAAATACGAAACAGATGACCAGGGTAACATTATGATTCCCGCCGAAGATGTTGAAACAGAATTCACGGAGCTTTTCGGCACAGACGTTATTCCGACCCACATAGGTGTCAAGGGTAATTTTGACGAATTCTCTTTCAATGAGCAGAGCCGTTGCTATCTCGTGACCTCTGCAGGTACGGTACCGATATATACTCCCAAAGTAACCGCAATTGACAAAACATCAAATACAATAGTACTCACCGTAGGCTACCTTGCCGCAGAAGCGTGGGCTCAGGATTCAGCAGGCAATTTCATTCAGCCCGAGCCGAGCAAATATGTAAACGTAACACTGCGTGAAAATGATAACGGCTACTACATAAGCGCAATGCAGGCAACCGATACGCCCGAAAACGCAGAACCCGGTGTAACACTTCAGACAACTGCTCCCGTAACATTACCCGAAAGCTCAACCGAAGAAGAAACCACCGAAGAAACCGAAGAATAAAAAACCAGGCACTCTCAGTATAATGAAGTGCCCCCTGTCAAGTAGACAGACGAAAAAACAAAAGAATATTTAATTGAGTGGATTCCACCTTGCAGCGCAGCAAGGTGGAATTTTTATGCTGCAGCTGTATGGAATTCCATAGGTGTCATACATTTCAGCTTTA
>JAFQEL010000001.1 GCA_017399065.1 Clostridia bacterium
AACAATCTCAAATGGAACCTATCCATATACAACAAACTATTATGCAGTAATTCGTGACGGTGAAAACAATCCAAAGGTAGATGCTTTTGCAGAACTGATGCAGGGAGAATTCGGTCAGTTAATAGCAGCTCAAAGCGGCCTTGGTGTTAAGAGAGTTTATTAATAAATTGATTTGCATTTCCAATTTTTAATTATCGTAATAGTATATTTTATTTCATAAGTCAAAAAATTTTATTAAAGACTTGCAATTATTGACAAGATGTGTTACAATATAAAAAACAAAAAAAGAAATGGGAGCTTGTGTTACAGGCTGAGAGGGAGGTAAGACCTCCGACCGAGAACCTGATTTGGATAATGCCAACGTAGGGATGCCTTGTGCGACATCGCAATTGACATGGAATAAGCGGAAGCTGCCAAATCGGTAGCTTCTTTTTGTTTGTAAAAAAATAATAGGAAACGGGAGCTTGTGTTACAGGCTGAGAGGGAGGTAAGACCTCCGACCGAGAACCTGATTTGGATAATGCCAACGTAGGGATGCCTTGCACGACATCAAAGCTGACAAGGAATATGTGGAAGTTACCAAATCGGTGACTTCCTTTTTTATTACATTCCGGAGGTGAAAAAGATGGTAAAGATTAACGGCGAATATGTTGATGTTTCCGGTAAAACAGTTTTGGAATATCTGACCTTGGCAGGCTATGATACAAAAAGAGTTGCTGTTGAATTAAACGGAGATATAGTACCAAAAGCACAGTATTCTGAGATTGTTTTTAAAGATGATGATAATGTTGAAATTGTAAGCTTTGTGGGAGGTGGTTGATATGATGCCTTCAAAAGATGAATGGATAAAGGCTTTAAATGACAGACACGGAAAAGATCTGCAGAATAAGATTTCATCAACAACAGTTGGTATTTGCGGACTTGGAGGACTTGGTTCTAATATAGCAATTGCTCTTGCACGTGCAGGAATAGGAAAACTTATACTGATTGATTTTGATAAGGTAGACATTACCAATCTTCACCGTCAGCAGTACAAGGCGAGTCTGGTCGGCATGTATAAGACAGAAGCCTTAAGAGAAAATCTTAAAGAAATAAACCCATATCTTGAAACAGAGATACAGACGGTTTGTGTAACAGAGGAAAACGCAAAAGAACTTTTGAAAGAATGCGATATCATCTGTGAAGCCTTTGACAATGCAGAGTGTAAAGCGATGCTTACCAATTTTGTCTTGGAAGAGATGCCAGATAAATACTTGGTTGCAGCATCGGGTATGGCTGGTATGGGAAGTGCGAACAGCATACATACAAGAAAGGTAACAAAAAGATTTTATCTTTGCGGTGATGAAATAAGTGATGTTTCGGAAGGAATCGGTCTTGTTTCAACAAGAGTGATGATATGTGCTGCACATCAAGCACATACGGTATTAAGGCTTATAGCAAATGAATTTGAAGTATAGGAAGAAGGAAAGACAAATGAATAATGACAAACTTATTATCGGCGGTCACGAATTTAATTCCCGTTTCATTTTAGGTTCGGGTAAATACTCAATGAAGCTTATAGAAGCAGCAGTGAAAGATGCAGGAGCAGAAATAATAACCCTTGCAGTTCGCCGTGCAAATACAAAAGAACAGGAAAACATTCTTGACTTTATTCCAAAGGGAATAACACTGCTTCCTAACACAAGCGGTGCAAGAAATGCCGAAGAAGCAGTAAGAATTGCAAGACTTGCCAGAGAACTTGGATGCGGTAATTTTGTAAAGATTGAGATTATGCGTGATTCAAAGTATCTGCTTCCTGATAATCAGGAAACAATTAAAGCAACAGAGATCCTTGCAAATGATGGTTTTATTGTAATGCCATATATGTATCCTGACTTAAATGTTGCCCGTGACTTGGTTTCGGCGGGAGCTGCAACAATAATGCCACTTGCTTCGCCCATAGGCTCTAATAAAGGGCTTGCGACAAAAGATTTTATACAAATTCTTATTGATGAAATTGATTTACCAATTATTGTTGATGCCGGTATCGGTAAGCCATCGCAGGCTTGTGAAGCTATGGAAATGGGTGCTGCTGCAATTATGGCAAATACAGCCTTAGCGACCGCAGGCAATCTTCCCCTTATGGCTTCTGCATTCCGTCAGGCAATTGAAGCGGGAAGAAAAGCATACCTTTCAGGACTTGGCAGAGTACTGACTCGTGGGGCATCCGCATCTGATCCGCTTACCGGATTTTTGAGAGATTAAGGAGGCACACAAAATGGAAAATCAATTCTTTGTGGACTCTGAACATTTATCTCCTGAAGCAATTGCAAAAAAACACAGACTTGAAACAGATCCGGCTTCAAGAAAAAATCATATGGAGTATCTGCCGGGTATGGAAAAGATAGAATCTGATGTTTGCAAAAATGTATTGGACCAAATGAATTCCTTTGACTACTCAAAATATACCGCAAAGGATGTAAAAGCAGCATTAGATCACGATACTTGCACTGTAGAGGATTTCAAAGCGTTGCTTTCTCCGGCTGCAGAACCGTTTTTGGAGCAGATGGCACAGAGAGCAAGGCTTGAAACAAGTAAGCATTTCGGTAATACTGTTTACCTTTTTACACCCTTATACATCGCTAATTACTGCGAGAATTACTGTGTGTATTGCGGTTTTAACTGCTATAACCATATTAAC
>JAFQEL010000017.1 GCA_017399065.1 Clostridia bacterium
AGGTACTTGAGTATTTCAAAAGCCGTGGCTACAAAATGGGCGTTATCAGCGACACTTCTCCTTCGCTTGAATTTACATTACAGCAGCTTGGCATTGCAAAATATTTCACGTCGTTTACTGCAAGCTCTTTAGTCGGTGCAGGAAAACCAAATCCTATTATTTTTAATGCTGCACTTCAGGCACAGGGCGTATCAGCGGATGAAAGCATATTTGTTGATGATTGCAAAGAAGAAGCGGACGGGGCAAGAGAACAAGGCTTTACTGCATTTTATCTTGACCGAAGCGGAGAAAACAATGACGAATGGACGATACATAGCCTTAAGGATTTGTTGGATTTATATTAAATCAACAATCCTCCGTCACAGCTTATGCCGTGCCACCTATTTTGAAAAGCAATATCATCACCTTAAGAGATATAACTCAAAGGTTATCCGTGTAGGGGCGGATATTGCTCGGTTTGCTGGCGGCTGATAGCCGCCCCTACAGTGAAGTTTTAGTTGTTACAGCGTACTACAAAAGAAATCTGAATTCTAACGAAACCTTAAATTACTTTGAAAAAAGCAACCTGAAAATTCTGCATTACTTTAAAATGAAAGGACTTTTAAAATGATTGACTATACTAAAATAAATTCTGAAACGTGGGATTTGTGGGCAGAAGACGGTTGCCAATACACCTTGCCTATAAGTCACGAAGAGTACGCAAAAACTAATGCGGATAATTTTGCAGTTTACCTTACACCTTGTATCACTGTTCCTCACGAATGGTTTGGTGATTTGAAAGGTAAAAAAGTATTGGGACTTGCAAGCGGTGGCGGTCAGCAGATGCCCGTGCTTTCAAAACTCGGTGCAGAGTGTACCGTGTTTGATTATTCCGACAGACAGCTTGAAGCAGAGAAAAAGGTGTCCGAAAGAGAAGGATACAATATCACAATCATCAAAGGTGATATGTCAAAAACACTTCCTTTTGAAGATGAAAGCTTTGATTTGATTTTTCATCCCGTTTCAAACAACTATGTTGAAGATGTTTATCACGTCTGGAACGAGTGTTACCGTGTGCTTAAAAAGGGCGGCAGACTGCTTTCGGGTCTTGATAACGGCATTGACTATTTATTTGAAGAAGATGATCCGTTGAAAGTGGTTAATCCCTTGCCGTTCAATCCTCTCAAAATGCCGAAAGAACGGCTTGACGCAATGATTGCAAACGGCGACGGCGTGCAGTTCAGCCATACTCTCGATGAACAAATCGGCGGTCAACTCAAAGCAGGATTTACTCTCAAAGCATTATATGAAGACCGTGACGGAGAAGGCGGAAATATAATCGGCAAATATTATCCGCAGTATATTGCTACATTTGCTGTGAAATAAGGTGAAACAATGAAAATTATCAACACCTGTGACATTATTAAATCAGTTTTTGCTGACGGCTTTGATATGACTGTATGGAGAAAATATGCAGGCGAAATATCAAAAGAATTGCCGTCAAAATGTGAAAACGACGCAAAAGAATATGATTTCAAAAAGGACGTTCTTCCCGTTCTTGAAGCCGCATTGAATGCAGATAAAATAGATTTTGTGAGCAAGAGTTTTCAGATTGTTGTTGATACTCTGAACGCTAATCTTTCGAAGCTTTTTGATGCAGAACCCGATATAAATATCATTCTTTATCTCGGACTTTGCAACGGTGCAGGTTGGGCAACTACGCTTGACGGCAAGAACACCGTTCTTCTTGGCGTTGAAAAAATAATCGAGTTGGATTGGGGCGACGAAACAAATATGCGTGCCTTGATTCTGCACGAAATCGGTCATCTGTGGCATAAGATGAACGGCCATTTGTATATCCCTGATTTTACAAAACGCAGAAAAGCCATTCAGCAGCTTTATCAGGAAGGTGTTGCTATGGTTTGTGAACATATCCTCTGCGGTGATAATGACTTTTATCATCAGGATAAAGACGGTTGGCTTGATTGGTGCTGCGAAAACGAAACCGAAATCAAAAGGGAATATCTCCGCCGTATTGAAGCAAAGATAAGTGTTCAAGACTTTTTCGGTGATTGGTGTTCGTATAATGGATATTCCGATGTTGGTTATTTCCTCGGTTGTCGGTTTATAGAGCATCTTATGAAATCATATTCATTAAAAGATATCGCGAGTATGAATTATAAAAGACTCGATCAGTATTTTTCTGACTATGCAAATACAGTTATTGAGCAGCTTAAACCGGAAGAATACCACAAATGCTCAAATATCTGGAACATGAGATCTCAGCCGCTTGCCGATAAATGGCTTGATGAAATAAAATCAGGCAACCGACTTGTATTTATCTATAAAATCAACGGTGAATTTATAGGGGAGGGGGCACTGGTGTTTGATGTAGGTGACCCTGATTATACTATTCCCGATAAACGTATTTATGTTTCTAGGATGATTGTTAAGAAAGAATACAGAGGTCGCGGCATCGGCAGTGAAATATTGGAATTCCTTATCTCAAAAGCCAAAACAATGGGATATTCCGAAATGACAATCGGCGTTGATAAAGACAACGTCAATGCTTTGCATCTGTATAATAAATACGGCTTTGACAAAGTACTGTTTGACGGCAGAGATGAGCAGGGTGAATATTTTAAACTGATGAAAAGGATTTAAAGAAATGAATTCGTTTACTGTAACATTTGAATATTTGAACAAGGCTGATTTTCCGACTGTATCATCTGTAATTTTCAATATTCTTGCTGACAATATGGAGATAATTGCTCCTACAGAAAACACAAGAGAAGAGGACTATAAGTGTTGGTATGAGGGCGTAAATAACGGGTTGAAACGTTATGAGAGACAAATTATTCTTATTAAAGATTTTGACAGTATTATTGGCTTCTTTCAGTATTACACAAATAAAGACACCTTTATGATGGAAGAGATTCAACTTAAGTCCGAATATCAAGGCAAAAATATTTTCAGAATGCTTTATGGCTTTTTGCTGCCTGATATTAGTAAAGGCATAAAATTTGTTGAAGCATATGCAAGCATCAAAAATCAAAAATCTATCGGAATACTAAAAAAACTCGGCTTGAAAGAAAGAGGATTGAGCAAAAACGGACGTTGCTTTCATTTCAAAGGAAGTTTTGACGATTTAATTAAATGGTACAGAGCGAAATGACTTTTGAAGAGGTGATATGATTATATGCATTTAAATAATTTCGGTATGCCGACGTTGATTGAAACAAGCGAGATTGAAGAGTGTGCGAAGCTGTGTGCGGAATTGGGACTTGATTTCATTGAACTAAATATGAATATGCCGCAATATCAGCTTAATAAAATTGATGTAGATTATTTCAAAAGTATCGCCGATAAATACGGCATTTACTACACTATTCACCTTGACGAAAATCTGAATGTCAGCGATTTCAACCCTTATGTTGCTCAGGCTTACTCAAAAACCGTTGCCGACACAATTAAAATTGCAAAACAGCTTGGTGTCAGAGTAGTTAATATGCATGTGGCAAGAGGCGTTTATTTCACTTTACCCGACAGAAAAGTTTATCTTTTCTCGAAGTACAAAGAGCAGTTTCTCAAAAGTATTGTTTCTTTTAGAAATATGTGCGAGACTGCTATCGCTGATGCAGATATTAAAATCTGTATTGAGAATTGCGACGGCTACGAAGATTTTCAGAGAGAAGCTGTTGAACTGCTTTTGGAATGCAAGGCTTTTGCCCTGACTTTTGATGTGGGACATAATCACGGCATTGGCGGAACGGACGAGGAATTCATTACTAAACACAAAGACTGTCTGTGCCATATTCATCTGCACGATGCAAAAGGCAAGAAAAATCATCTCGCACTCGGTACGGGTGAAATGGATATTGAAAAATATATCAGTCTTGCAAATGAACATAATTGCCGTGTGGTTTTGGAGACAAAAACGATTGACGGATTGAAGCAATCTGTGGAATGGTTGAAAGGATATACAAAATGAAACTGATATTATCATCTTGTGATTTCAGAAACGAAAAATCGCAGAAATTAATTATGGATAATCTGCCTTATTCTATAAACAAGTGCAGACTGCTATTTATACCCAACGAAAAAGCAACGGAAGAAGCTGTTTCAGGTGATGTATATTATGACCGTATGCAAGAATTTGGATTTGTAAAAGAAAATGTTTATGTGTTTGACCACAAGTGTCCTAATAAATTCAGAAATCTTGATATTGATGTTATTTACATAAGCGGTGGCAACACTTTCGGAACACTTGATAAAATCAGAAAATGTGGCTTTGATAAAGATATTATTGATTATGTAAAATCGGGTGTTGTTTACATAGGTGGCAGTGCAGGTGCTCATATTGCTTCGAAGAACATTAAACACGTGGAAAACTACGACGAAAACATAGTGGGTTCAACCGATTATTCGGGCTTGGGTTTGTTTGATGGCATATTGATTTGTCATTACACAGAGGCACGAAAATATGATTTTGAACAACTTTCCCAACACAGCGAATTTAAAGCATACGCCCTAACAGATGAAGATTCGATTGTTTATGAAGAAGAGTAGTGATTTAGTTATAGACAAGGAGATAAAACAATGAGTATTCTTACAGTTGCAAGCGGTCAGTCTGTTTACCGTGGATATGAATATTACACGCAAAACAAGGTTTTGGTACATACACAAATTAATGATAACGAGTTTGAGGGATTTGTTAAGGGTTCGGAAGATAAACCATATAAGGTTCATATTAATATTGCAAAACCGAAAACATCAACTTGCGATTGTCCTTTTGCAAACGGTAAAAGAGTTTGCAAACATATGGTTGCGGTTTTCTTTGCAGCGTTCCCCAAAGAAGCCGAGCAATATATCGCAGAATTGGAAGCTTATTTTGAGGAAGAAGAAAATCGATACGAAGAACTTGACAATATGATTCAAGAATATGTAAAGAAATTAACTAAACCTCAGTTGCAAGAAATTCTGCTTCAGGTTTTATATGACGGTCCCGAATGGCAGTTTGAAAAATTTATTCGTGAATATGTTGAGTATTGACAAACTTATTAAAGGAGAAAAACTATGCCAATATTTACAATAGCTTTTTGTGCAATAATTCTTGTGATTTATATACTTGATAATTTTCTCATAATCCCCAAAACAGCGACGGTAACCCTTAAAGAAAAACTGTGGTCAGGACACAACAAAGGCTACATAAATCACGCTTTGCATCTGTCCGAAAAGAAAATCAAAAAGGGACAAGTATGGCGATTGGTATCGTCATCACTTCTCCATATCGGAACGTGGCACATCATTTCAAATATAACCGCAACACTCATTGTTGGCTATACCGTTGAATCCCAGCTCGGCTCGTTGAAAACCGCACTCTGCTTTATCGGCTCTGCGTTCGTATCGGGTTTATATATGGCATTTGTGTATAAGCTCCACGAGGGCGAAGGTGCATCAACAGGAATTTACGGTCTGATTGCAGTATTTGTTATGCTTGCCATTAAAAACGGAACTGTTTTCTTTTCTCCCGTGCCGACAATTGCATTGATAGTTCTGGCAATTTATACAGTCGGCGGAATGTTTATGGGCAAAGCAACCGCTTGGGAGCATATTTCCGGATTTGCAGGTGGTCTGCTGATGGGATTTATTTTGATATAAAAGGATATTTTCTATGAATACAGATTTAATCAAATCGGTTGTTGAAAAGCAAATGCACACAACGGTCAGCAAAATCCGTGCAGTCGGCAAGGGCGCAAGCGGAAGCGTTTATCTTGTAAAAATCACAACCAAACCTTATGAAATTGCTGTTAAAACGAGCAAATTCTATGATGCAATTTGCAAAGAGAAGGATATGCTTGATTTTCTTTCTCCCAAGGTTTCATATAAAGTTCCGAAAACATATTTTCTGCACCGTGAAAACGACACCGTTTATCTCGGTATGGATTATATAAAAGGAATGAGTGGTAAGAGCAAATATCTTGCGTTTGTTCCGTCACGTAAACGGCTTAGAAACAGTATTATAGATGCGCTTATGAACGCACAAAGCGTGCATAATGACAAATTCGGCAAATACGATAATCCCGTTTATGACACTTGGGCGGAGTATTACAAGGATTATTTTGTTGATATTTATGCATTTACAAAAGCGAAGTTTGAGAAAAACGAAATTGAACCCGAGATTATGGAAGCGGTTGAGCTTATCAGCAAGAATTTTGATGAAATATTCAGTGTTACAAACAACATCGCCTGCCTTTGTCACGGGGATTTCTGGATGCCGAATCTGATAATTAATTTTTGGAAATCCGAGCTTGCAGGTGCAGTTGACCCGTTTGATATGCTGTGGGCAGAACCCGAATATGAGATATTCTGCCTGACACTCGGTTTTGGTGAAAAGCTGAAGCTTTATGATGAGTATAAAAAGAGAAATCCGACCTCAAAATACTGCGATTTAAAGGTTGAACTTTATGCTCTGTGCAACGAGCTGAACTGGTATATTCTCTTGGGCGAAATGGGACACGATTATCTGATGTTCCGAGCAAAAAGATTGATAAAGATAATGAAAGAAATGGGATTGAGCCAATGATTGAATTCATATCAAAAGAACCCATAAACAAAGGTTGGTCTTGTGACAAGAAATACTGTGTCACAACTGCTGACGGAACTAAATATCTTTTGCGTGTCACTCCGTTTGATAAAAGTGCGAACCATGAGAATATGTACCGTATGCAGCAAGAAGTTGCAAAACTCGGTATTCCTATGTGCAAGTCACTTGAAATCGGCGAATGTGATGAGGGCATTTACATATTGCAGACCTGGGTTGACGGCAAGGATGCAGAGGAAGTTGTTCCGTATCTTGCAGACTCTGAACAGTATGCTCTCGGACTTGAAACAGGCAGGATTTTGAAGAAAATTCATTCAATTCCTGCACCCGAAAAACAGCCGGATTGGGAAACTCGTATCAACGACAAAGCTGATTTGAGAATAAGAAAATATAACGAATGTCCGCTGAAATATGATAACGGTCAGGCTTTTATTGACTTCATCAATGCTAATCGTTATCTTCTTAAAAACAGACCGCAATGTTATCAACACGGAGATTATCATATCGGCAATATGATGATTGAAAACGGCAAGGTTGTTATTATCGATTTTGACCGCTACGATTTCGGCGACCCGTGGGAAGAATTCAAGAGTATTACCTGGTGTGCACAGGCTTCTCCGCTTTTCGCTTCTGGTATGGTCAACGGATATTTTGATAATGATGTGCCTATGGAGTTCTGGAGGCTTCTTGCGTTGTATATCAGCCTTGGCACAATCACTTCTCTTCCTTGGGCAATTCCGTATGGTGAAGGCGAAGTTCAGACTATGAAAAAGCTCGCAAACGAAGTGCTTGAGTGGTATGACAATATGCAGAATCCCGTGCCCGTTTGGTATAAAAAGTTGCATCAATAAAAATACAGCCGGTGACTATCAAATAAGATAATCACCGGCTTGTTAATTATTGTTTCTTATTATGCTGCTGTGCTGGGTTCAGCTTTAGCAGTATTGGGGTAGAAGGTTTCAACAAGGTTAGCGTAAAGCTTATCGTTAATCTTTGCAAGGCTCTGTGTATCTGCTACCTTGTATGCGTCGGAAGCAATAGCATCGTCAAGCATCTTGTTGAGGTCGTCGTTTGCAAATGTCTGAGCAATGTTGATCTTCCAGAAAGGAGCAGTGTGCTTCTTGACGAAGTACATTACGTGGTAACCGTACTCAGTTTCAATTACTTCAACGTCGCCCTCCTGACGCTTTGCATCAAGTGACCACTCTTCAAATGCCTTAACGTACTTGCCTTTGCCGAGGTACTCGATAAGACCGCCGTTGGACTTGGAGCCTGTGTCGTCGCTGTCCTTCTCACACCATTCAAGGAAGCTTGCAAGCTTGTCGTCTGCCTTCTTGATAGCGTTGGCTGTTGCTTCGGCAGCTGCTTTTTGAGCTTTCTTGTCTGCATCCTTATCCTTCGCAGTGTCGTCAAACTGATAGAGGATGTGACGTACATCTACAGGAATTGTAGCATCATCTCTGTATGCTGTTTTAACCATATAGAAGATGTAGTATGTGCCGCCGATATCAAACATCTTCTTTTCGTTTGCCTTGGTATCCTTGCTGTAGAGCCATTTGATAGCGTCTTCACTGAATGACTGTTCGTAAGTTGCTTTTTCAACGTACTTCATAAGGGTTGCTTCATCCTTGGAAAAGTCTGTCGCTTCTTTCTGCTCCTTGGTTGCATACTGCTCAGCAAGCTTTATAAATGAAGCCTCGTCTGTGATTTTGCCGAACATTTCGTCAGCCTTCTTCTTAGCTGCTTCGTTAGCCTGCTTTGTTGCTGCGTCCTTCTCTTCCTGAGTTGCATCGCTTGCAGTCTCAGCTGTTTCGGGAGCAATTGTGAAGATACGGAAGTCTACACAGTCGTAGAGAGTTGTGTCCTTCTTGTATTCTTCCTCAAGCTTTGCAGAATCAGCAAGGTAATCAGCTGAATTCTTCTCCATAAGATATGTGGAATATTCACTTGCTGTTGTCTGAAGCTTGATAATGTCTTTGAGTGTCTTTTCGTTCATGCCTGCACCGTAGTATCTGCGAAGGTATTCGCCGAATGTGATGGGTGCACCGCCGGACTGTGCTGCAGAGTCGAGAAGCTGCTGTTTTGTTTCGTCGATTGATGCGTAAGCATCTTTGAGAACAGTTTCGTCAACCTTGAAGTTGTCCTTTTCAGCAAGATCGTTTATAGCATGTAACTGCTGAAGGCTGTTGAGTGCTGCATACTCAAAGTACTGCTTCCATGTGGGCTTGGAGCCGTCATCAAGTTTGTAGTCCTCGCCTGAGTAGATCTGATCCTCAGGAAGCTTGGAGTAATCATAGCCTGTGTAGTAGTAACCCATACCTTCGCCGTAGTATTGGTCATACTGCTGTGCTGTTGAGAAATAGTTACTGTGAATACTGTTGTAGAAGTATTCGTATTCGACAGCGGAATAGTTTTCACCTGAAACGGTTTCAATCTTCTTCATTCTCTCGAATACACCTGTGCTGCTGCATACACCGAAAGCGATACCTGCAACAATAGCTAATGCTACAACAATACCGATTGTTGCCTTGGTTTTCTTGCTCATTGTGGAAGCAGAAACCTTATGTGCTTTCTTTGCGTTCTTTTTAGCTGCTTTTGCAAGGCGAGCCTTGCGTTCCTCACGATAATCGTTGGAAGTTTTTTCCGTAGCCATTTAATCACCTTTTTCAAAATATGTTTTGCGTAGTAAAAACTAACGGGTCAATTATATACTAATTAAATAAAATATACAAGTCCTAAAACTAAATTTGTACATTTCGTTTACCTTGAACACAAAATATTGACACAATTCAACAAAAAAACGCACGAACAGAGCGTTATGACCTGTTCGTGCGGATTGGATTTACTCTTTTACCGTTTCAATTATACCCTGTGCGAGACCTGCAATTGACTGGATTTCAGAGGGGATTATTATCTTGGTAGCCTTGCCGTCAGCAGCTTTTTCAAACGCATCAAGGCTTCGTATTGTAAGGAATGCCTGACTGGGATTTGCTTCGTTGATGAGTGCAATAGCTTTTGCTCTTGCTTCTTCAACAGCAAGAATAGCTGCAGCTTCACCTTCGGATTCACGTATCTTGGACTCTTTAACAGCCTCAGCGTGAAGAATGGCAGACTGCTTGTCGGCCTCAGCGGCGAGAATCTTTGATTCCTTCTGACCCTCGGCAACGAGCACCTGGCTTGCCTTTTCACCTTCGGCACGGAGAATTGCTTCACGGCGCTCACGCTCAGCTTTCATCTGTTTCTCCATGGCATCCTGAATCTCTTTGGGAGGAAGGATATTCTTAAGTTCAACACGATTTACCTTGATGCCCCATGCATCAGTAGCTTCGTCGAGGATTCCGCGGATTTTAGCGTTAATTGTATCACGTGAAGTAAGAGTATGGTCAAGCTCAAGCTCACCAATAATGTTACGCAATGTTGTAGCTGTAAGGTTTTCAATAGCTGAAAGGGGACGCTCAACACCGTAACAGTAAAGCTTCGGGTCGGTTATCTGATAGAAAACAACGGTATCTATCTGCATTGTTACGTTATCCTTGGTGATAACGGGCTGAGGCGGGAAGTCAACAACCTGTTCTTTCAGTGATACTATTTTAGCCACTCTTTCAATAAGGGGTATCTTGAAATGAACTCCTGTCTGCCAGGTGTCTTTGTATGCTCCGAGTCTTTCTACAACGTAAGCTTTTGACTGAGGAACGATTTTGATATTGAGTACCAGAAAAATAATAATAAGAACAATAATAATCGGTATAACAAATTCCATAACTCAAGTCTCCTTTATAATTTTTATTGTGTTATAACTCCTGCGGGCAATGCCGCCTTTTCAACAATCAGCTTTACGCCTTCAATTGCTTTGACAGTTACTTTTTCACCCTCAGCTATAACGCTGCCGTCAGCTGTGCGTGCAGTCCATACAGTACCCTGAAGTTTAACAAGGCCTGTTTCGGCTATATTATCGATTGCTTGCGTAACTACAGCAGTTTCACCGACAAAACGGTCAGCATTGGTAGGCGAAAATTTCTGCTTGGTCAGCTTTTTGACAAGCGGTCTTGTTATAATCAGCGCAATAAGCGAGACTGCAACGAACACAATGAACTGAACAAGAGTATCTGCTTTGAGCAAAGCTGCTATTGTTGCTGCTGCGCTGCCTATGGCAAACCATATCGTCACAAGCTGGGTTGTAGCTGCTTCAACAATTATGAAAGCGATTGTTGCTGCTATCCATACAAAAACCACATTACCACCTCCTTTTGATAACATTCTATCATAAAGGAATCCTCAATGCAACTTTTTTTGATTGGGAATCAGAACATAGTGTGTACGTATGCTTGGTTATATACTATGGATTGTATAGCTATGTCAGACAGATACAGCCTTTGGTATAGCTGTTTTTGTAAATTATTTGTGAACACAGACGAAAAAATACTCAGAAAATATTTGGAAAAGAAAAAGTAAGATGTTCTTTCAGCTCGATTAAATCTATAACGGTTTCGCGGCAGGTATTACGGTATGTTTTACCGTCAAGATATCTAAGCTTTTTGATTTTTTTATCAATATTCTCAAAATAGCTGTGGTCAGTAAACAATTCAAAATAAACTATCTCTTTTTCCCATACATCTTCAAGAGCATAAACAAATTTTTTGTCATCGGCAGCGGCAAGTGCAACCGAATGAAGTGACTCAGCTTTGTTTTCCAAAGTAACGGTTACAGCTATTGCAAATATTATGCAACACGTCAGGATTATTATTGCTGAAATACCTCTTTTCATTTTTTATCCTTTCTTATCACTTCAGAGAATTTACCGCCGCCGTAAGTCAGCAGCATAATTTGTTCAATTTGAACTTTTTCCTTTTTCAGGTAATCGTCAAGCTTTTTTCGGTCAAGGTTTGCCTCGTCAAGTGCCGGCTTAATGAGTTTTCCGTCACAGATAATAAGGTGTTGCAAAGCTTCTTCAGGTACTTTAATATCGGCATCTTTAGCTGAAACAGGGGTGTATTCGCTTTTTTGTATTATGCTGACCGATCCGTTTGTTTCGACAATCGCATACTGCACACGGCTTATATCAAAAACTCCTTGCTGTCTCGCTGATGACATAAGATCTTGTACCGTCAGCCGTAAGTCTTTCATTTTTTGCTGGTCAAGCTTACCGTTGTTTATTACTATCGCAGGGTGTCCGTCAAAAAATGTGCGGAATTTCGGTATGTGCAGTGTCAGTACGGAAGTTATTATCGATAAACATGCCAATAAAAGAACAGTAAGTATTGAGTTGATTAGCGGAATATCGTTACTGTCAAGCGGAATGGCTGCAATTTCCGATATCAGTATCGTTACAACAAGCTCTGTAGGCTGCATTTCTCCTATTTGTCTTTTGCCCATCAGCCGTATGGCGAGCATAATTACAAAATAGAGTATAAAACCTCTGGTAAGTGTTGTCAGCATTACTGTGCCTCCTTGGTAATTATACTTTATTATTAACCGAAACTATTGACCGCAAACACTCGTAATGATATACTCATTTCAAAATGAGGTGGTTGATTTGAATAAATACACGCTCGGATTTGACATAGGCGGTACGAAATGTGCTGTAATATTGGGAAAAGGTGAAGTCCCGAAAGATTGCACGGAAGATTTTATTATTGATAAAATCCGTTTTGATACCGTTCAACCGCGAGGCTGGAAGATTATAGTTGAAGAACTGCTTTCCTCGGCGGAATCTCTTCTTATAAGAAACGGCATTTCAGCTTCTGAGGTAATTGCTTGCGGTATCAGCTGTGGCGGCCCTCTTGACAGCAAAAAGGGTATTATAATGTGTCCGCCTAATCTTCCCGATTGGGATAACGTACCTCTTGTTGAAATAACAGAAAAAAGGCTCGGTATAAAAACAAAGCTTCAGAATGATGCCAATGCCTGTGCACTTGCCGAATGGCGATTCGGTGCAGGTAGGGGCACGAGCAATATGGTTTTTCTCACTTTCGGTACAGGCATGGGTGCAGGCCTTATCCTTGACGGCAGACTTTACAGTGGCACTAATGATATGGCAGGTGAGGCAGGGCATATACGTCTTGCCGAAAACGGCCCGTTAGGCTACGGCAAAAAGGGTTCCTTTGAGGGATTCTGCAGCGGCGGCGGTATAGCTAACCTGGCTAAACATATAGTATTAAATAAATTAACCCAAGGTATAACCCCCTCGTTCTGTAAAGATAAATCCGAGCTTGATAATATAACCGCAAAGTCAGTGGCCGAAGCTGCTTTTTCGGGTGACGCAACCGCACTCGAAATATACAGTATTTGCGGCGAATATCTTGGCAGAGGACTTTCATTGCTGATTGATATACTTAACCCCGAAGCAATAATTATCGGCAGCATATATCAGCGCTCATCGGCTTTGCTTCACCCAAAAATGCAGGAAATTATAAAAGCTGAGGCATTAACTCAGGCTGCTGAAGTCTGCAGAATTCTGCCTGCAGTTCTCGGCGATTCAATAAGTGACTTTGCTGCGCTTGGCGTTGCTTTAATGAACGAATAATTTTTAGGTGATAGTTATGGTAAAGAATTCAAAAGAAATATATAAGGAGCTTCTTGAGCGTTATACGGTGCTTGAAAGTTGCAAGGATGAAATATACATAGTGTATAAACTGTTGCGCGAGTGTTATTGTTCGGGCGGTAAAGTGCTTGCGTGCGGCAACGGCGGCAGTGCGGCAGATGCCGACCATATTGTCGGTGAGCTTATGAAGGGCTTTTTACTAAAGAGAAATATAGAAACTTCCGCAGAAAATGGCGACAATGAAATACTTAACCATCTTCAGGGCGCTTTGCCTGCTGTATCACTGAATGCTCATTCGGCTTTGCTTACTGCTTTTTCAAATGACATTGAGTTTGACTATGCTTATGCTCAGCAGGTTTACGGTCTTGGTAATAAAGGCGACGTGCTTATAGCACTTAGTACCTCCGGTAATTCTGCAAGCGTTGTCAATGCTGTCAGGGCAGCAGGAGCAAAAGGTGTACTGTCTGTGGGTATTACGGGAAGTAAAGAAAGTCTTATGAGTGAAAAATGCGATGTCTGCATAAAGCTTCCGGAAACTGAAACGTTTAAAATTCAGGAACTTACGTTGCCTGTGTATCATTGTCTTTGTGCGATGCTTGAGGCTGATTTTTTTGAGAGCTGATAATCGGACAAGTACGGCATAATTAAGGACCTCCCGTCATATCAATGTAACGATATGATTTTGGGAGGTCTTCTTGTTGAGATTTTTTGTAGAAGAGAGAGCCGTCGAACTTGGCAGATTTATAGTTGAGAATAATACAACAGTCCGTGAGGCGGCTAAACAGTACGGAATAAGCAAATCAACTGTTCATACCGACGTTTCAAGGCGTCTTGAACGTCTTGATCCTCTTCTTTTTGAGCAGGTAAGAGAGGTGCTCGATATCAATAAAGCGCAGCGGCACATACGCGGCGGATTAGCTACAAAAGAAAAATATCTTTCCGGCAATAAAAATAAATAAAATATTTTCCTATATTGTCTTGCAGTTTCCCAATATTTTATTTATAATGTATCCAACTCTAACAGAAAGGTATGGGTACTTATATGGCTTCGAAATATTCCGTTTCTCTAAAAAAAATAATCGATGTCCATTCTTTTTCGGTTCTTTATACTCCTTGTGACACTTCAGAAATTATGATCACCATGCAGGAAGTAATACGCCCCGGCCTTATACTCTCCGGCTATGACGATTATTTTGATCCCGGCAGAATTCAGTTTCTCGGTCTTACTGAAATTGAATATATGCACGGCATGAGCGACGAGCTAAGGGCAGAAAGAATTGATTTTTATCTTTCTCATAAGCCCGTTGTGTGTATTGCTACTCGTTCACTTGAGCTGCCCAAAGAGTTTTTACCCCTTGCTGAAAAGTACGGCGTACCTGTTCTCACAACCAAGGACTCAACTTCAACCTGTATGTCAACGCTTATATCGTTCCTCGGTGTTGAGCTTGCACCCCGTATCACACGTCACGGTGTTCTTGTAGAAGTATATGGTGAAGGTGTGCTTATTCTTGGTGACAGCGGAGTAGGTAAGAGTGAAACAGCACTCGAGCTTATCAAGCGAGGCCACAGACTTATTGCTGACGATGCGGTTGAAATTCGTAAGGTTTCGTCGCGTACTCTTGTCGGCTCTGCTCCCGACAACATCCGTCACTTTATCGAAGTCAGAGGCGTAGGTATTATCAATGCCCGAAGACTTTTCGGTATGGGCTCCGTCAAGCTTACCGAAAAAATTGATATGGTGGTTGAGCTTGAGCATTGGGATGTTGAAAAGGTTTATGACAGACTCGGCCTCGAAACACAGTATACCGAAATTCTCGGCATAAATGTACCGAGTACGGTTGTTCCCGTACGTCCTGGCAGAAACATCTCTATTATTATTGAAGCTGCCGCTATGAACAACAGACAGCGTAAGCTCGGTTACAATGCGGCACGTGAGCTGCTTCACGGTCTGGGTATGGATGAGGATATTTCTCCCAAACCCGAAGAAATGAAAATATGGCATGATGCCTGATTGAATAAAAAATGATTTTTTGGAGGAATTAAAAATGTACAGAGTAGGTGTTGATCTTGGTGGTACAAATATCGCTGTAGGTGTAGTAGACGATAATTTCAACATTATCGGCAGAGGTAAAATGAAAACCAATGCTCCCCGCGATGCAAAAGCTATTTTTGACGATATTGCAACTGCTGTAAAAATGGCGGTTGCAGATGCAAATCTCAGACTTTACGATATAGCATCAATCGGTATCGGTACTCCCGGTTCGGTTAACAAAGAGCTTGGCATGATTGATTATGCAAATAATCTTGATTTTGATCACGTTCCTGCAAAGGATCTTCTTGCAGCCAGCCTCGGTATGGATAAGATTTATATTGACAATGACGCAAACTGTGCTGCACTCGGCGAAGCTCTTGCAGGCGCAGGTAAGGATAAGTCAAGCTTTGTTGCAATCACGCTCGGTACGGGTGTCGGCAGCGGTATCGTTATCGATGGTAAGCTTGTCAACGGCTGTAACTATGCCGCCGGTGAAATGGGCCATATGGTTATCGCTATGGACGGCGAGCAGTGTAACTGCGGCAGACGCGGCTGTTGGGAGAGATATGCTTCCGCTACAGCACTTATCGCACAGACAAAGGATGCAATGAAGAAAGATGTTGACAGTATAATGTGGGAGCTTGTTGAGGATAATATTGCAAGAGTAAGCGGCAGGACAGCATTCGATGCAATGCGTAAGGGTGATGCAACTGCAAAGATGGTAGTTGATAATTATATCCGCTATATTGCAGTGGGTCTCGTAAATGTTATCAACGCACTTCAGCCCGATGTAATCTGTATCGGCGGCGGTATCAGCCACGAAAAGGATAACCTTCTTATTCCGCTTCGCAAGCACGTTTCAAGAGGCAGATACAGCATTTATTCTGATAATCAGACTGAGCTTTGCTGTGCAGTTCTCGGCAACGATGCAGGTATCATTGGTGCCGCAATGCTTGATAAATAATCATAAAGGTAGATTTCTGTTATGAATAATACCGAAAAAATAATTTTGGGTGCACAGAAGGCGGGCATCGAGTACCGCCTTAATGCACCTATGTCCGAATATACGTCGTTTAAAACAGGCGGTCCTGCAGATATCATTATTCTGCCCAAGAACGAGCCTGAGCTTCGCAGAGTACTTACACTTTGTTCGGATGAAGAAATAAAGCCTTTTATTTTCGGCAACGGTACAAACCTTCTTGTATCCGATGATGGTATAAGAGGGGTTTCCGTACGTCTTTCTTCTAATTTCGATGATGTCCGTTTGCTCAATGACGATATGATTTTCTGTACTGCAGGTACTAAGCTTGCAAAGCTGTGTAATTTTGCACTTGAGAATTCTCTTAGCGGTATTGAGTTTGCCTACGGTATTCCGGGTACGGCAGGTGGTGCGGCATATATGAATGCAGGTGCATACGGCGGTGAAATGAAAGACGTTCTCGTTTCGTGTAATCATATTGATTATTCGGGTAATCCGGGCAGGCTTACCGGTGATATGCTTGGCCTTTCTTACCGTCGAAGTGCTTATACCGATAAGTATTTTGTCATTACCGGTATTACTGTTAAGCTCCGGAAAGGTGACAAAGACGAAATAAATGCAAAAATGAAGGATATTCTTCAGCGTCGTATCAATAAACAGCCTCTTGATCTTCCGAGTGCAGGCAGCTTTTTTAAACGTCCTGAAGGTTTTTTTGCGGGTGCTCTGATCGAGCAATGCGGTCTTAAGGGCTTCACTGTCGGCGGTGCACAGGTAAGTGAAAAGCACGCAGGCTTTGTTGTAAATAAAGGCGGTGCAACCACTGCTGATATTATTGAACTCGGCAGACAAGTCAGTGAAAAGGTGCTTAGTGAAACAGGCGTTGAGCTTGAAATGGAAGTTAAATATATCGGGTAATTAATATGAATACTGAATTGCAAGAGCGTTCCTTTGCTGCAAGGGTTAAGGATGAAATATGTCAGATATCAGCCGACTTGCCGACCTGCTGTTACCATGCGATGTCCTATGGGCTGTTGCTGTGCGGCAGGTCTTTCAGTTCATCGTCTATGATGCTTGTAACAGAGCATAAAGGTACAGCTGAGCTTTATTCAAAAGCAGTCGGTGATATTATAGGCAAAGAACCTGAAATCAAAGAGTCTGAATCGGGCAAATTTTCCGTGTCTGTCAGCCGTAAGGAGGACAGACTTAAGGTTCTTTCTGCTTTCGGCATATCCGAAAGAACGATCGGTGTGCGAATAAACAGAGCAAATATTGCTGATGAATGCTGTTACGCTTCTTTTGTCCGTGGTGCTTTTCTTGCTTGTGCAACTGTTACAAGTCCGCAGAAGAGCTATCAGCTTGAATTTATGTTTCCGTATCTTCACCTTGCCGATGATATGCTCAATCTTTTGCAAGAGCTTAACGTAATTCCTAAAATGTCAAAACGCAGAAACAGCTATGTCGTTTATATCAAACGCAGTGAGGTTATCGAAGATCTGCTTATGACAGTCGGAGCGCAGAACTGTGCACTTGAAATTATGCAGATAAAAATTGAAAAAGATATGCGTAACAAAATTAACCGTAAGGTCAATTTTGAAACTGCTAATATTGATCGTTCTGTTGCTGCTGCAACAGAGCAGCGTGAAGCGATCCGACGTCTGAAAGAAGACGGAAGATTTGAAACTCTTTCAGATGAATTAAAGGAACTTGCACAGCTTAGAGAGGAGTATCCGGAGGCAAGCCTTAAGGAGCTTGGTGAATTGCTTTCAGTCAGCCTTTCAAGATCGGGAATTTACCACAGACTTAACAAAATTGTAAGTATCGCTCAGAGCGATGATTAAATAGTCTTAATTTGGTGAAAGGAGGTATCTTGTATGTCCGGGTTTACACATCTGCATCTTCATAGTGAGTTCAGTCTGCTTGACGGTGCTTGCCGCATTAAGCCGCTTATTGCTGCAGCGAAGGCACTCGGGCAGACAAGCCTTGCTGTCACCGATCACGGTGCTATGTTCGGTGCCGTTAATTTTTATAAAGAAGCCGTTGCACAAGGTATCAAACCCATAATCGGCTGTGAAGTTTATGTTGCCGCACGTACCAGATTTGATAAGGTGCACGGAATTGATAACGAGCGTTATCATCTTATTCTGATTGCCGAAAATGATATCGGCTACAGCAACCTTTTAAAAATTGTTTCAGATGCGTGGACTCAGGGATTTTACACCAAACCGCGCGTTGACCGTGATTTGCTTGAAAAGTATCACGAGGGTATAATTGCACTTTCAGCTTGTCTTGCAGGCGAAGTGCCTCAGGCTTTACTTCGCGGTGACTATGATTCGGCAAAGAAAATTGCACAGTGGTACAGTGAAACCTTCGGCAAGGATAACTATTTTATAGAAATTCAAAATCACGGTATAGAGGAAGAACTTCGTGTGCTTCCTCTGCTCAAACGTCTTTCACGGGAAACAGGAATTGGTATTGTTGCTACAAACGATGTCCATTATATCCGCAGGGAAGACTCCAAAATTCAGCAGATTCTTATCTGTATACAGACTAACCACATCCTCGGTGAAAATACAGGTATTGAGTTTGAAGCGGATGAGTTTTACCTCAAGAGTGAGGATGAAATGCGCACGCTCTTTGCTGATATTCCCGAAGCTATAGAGAATACAGCAAAGATTGCAGAGCGTTGTAATCTGAATATCGAATTCGGCAATACAAAACTTCCTAATTTCGATACACCCGGCGGTGAAGATCATTTTGAATATTTTGCCCGTATGTGCCGTAACGGATTTACCGAAAGATATGGCGATTCTGCTCCTGCAGAATACCGTGAGCGGCTTGAATACGAGCTTAATGTTATTAATACAATGGGCTATACGGACTATTATCTTATTGTTCATGATTTTGTCCGATATGCCAAAAGTCAGGGTATACCCGTAGGTCCGGGCAGAGGCTCGGGTGCAGGTAGTATTGCCGCTTACTGTATCGGTATTACGGGTATCGACCCGATGAAATACAGCCTGCTGTTTGAGCGTTTTCTCAATCCCGAAAGAGTCAGTATGCCTGACTTTGATATTGATTTCTGCTATGAACGCAGGCACGAAGTTATCGACTATGTTATCTCAAAATACGGTTCAGACCACGTTTCGCAGATTGTTACCTTCGGTACGCTTGCCGCAAAGGCTGCTGTTCGCGATGTCGGCAGGGTAATGGGTCTGCCTTATGCTACTGTAGATGCTGTAGCAAAGCTGATTCCTTTTGAACTCGGTATAACTCTCGAAAAAGCACTTGCACGCTCTTCCGAGCTCAGAAGCAGATATGATAACGACGATACTGTAAAAGAGCTTATCGACAACTCAATGCAGATCGAGGGTATGCCCAGGCACGCATCAAAGCATGCCGCAGGTGTTGTTATTACGCGTGACCCTGTCAAGGAATATGTTCCGCTTGCCCTGAGTGATGATTTTGTGGTTACACAGTACACAATGACATCTCTTGAGGAGCTTGGTCTGCTTAAAATGGACTTTCTCGGGCTCAAAACACTTACTGTCATTTCCGATGCCGAAAAAGCAGTTCGTGAAATCAATTCCGGTTTTAATATTGAAGATATTCCGTTGGATGATTCGGAAACCTATAAGATTTTTTCAGCCGGACAAACCTATGGTGTATTCCAGTTTGAATCCGCGGGTATGCGTTCTGTCCTTACACGTATCAAGCCTGAAAATCTTGAGGACCTTATAGCTGTTATCTCACTTTACAGACCGGGTCCGATGGATTCCATTGACACATATATACAGAATAAAAGAAATCCTGCAAAGACCATGTATAAAACGGACAAGCTCAGGTCTATACTCAGTGTTACACACGGCTGTATGGTTTATCAGGAGCAGGTAATGCAGGTGTTCCGTGAGCTTGCGGGATATTCGTACGGCAGAGCTGACGTTGTGCGCCGTGCAATGTCCAAGAAAAAGCACGACGTTATGGAAAAAGAGCGTATGACCTTTATTGAAGGTGCAGGTAAAAACGGAATTGAGCCTGCAGTTGCAAATTCAATATTTGAGGATATGTCTTCATTTGCATCTTATGCTTTCAATAAATCTCACGCTGCAGCCTATTCGCTTGTTGCATACCGCACAGCGTATCTCAAATGCCATTATCCTGCTCAGTTTATGGCTGCTTTGCTTACGAGTGTGCTTGATCAGTCACCTAAGGTCAGCGGCTATATAAATGAGTGTGAGCGGCTTGGTATCAGGGTCTTACCGCCCGATGTAAATTCAAGCTTCGAGGGCTTTGTTGCAAAGGATAAAACCATACTTTTCGGTCTGCTTGCAATCAAAAATCTCGGACGAGCTCTGATAAGCACTATTATTGAAGAACGGCAAAAAAACGGGTGTTTTGACAGCTTTTATTCATTTTGTAAACGTGTCTACAGCCGTAATTTCAACAGACGGGCAGTAGAGAGCCTTATCTATAGTGGTGCTCTTGACTCTCTGGGGCTTAACAGATGCCAGATGCTTATTATGCTTCCGTCAATACTTTCTGAATTAGAGTCAGACAGAAACGGTGCACTCAGCGGTCAGATGAATTTTTTCACACTCCTTGGTGAAGAGCATAAAGCAGGCCCCGAAATTCCTAACACTGATGAAATGCCGGCAGATGAAAAGCTGCTTCGTGAAAAGGATGTAATTGGATTTTACGTCAGCGGTCACCCGATGGCCGGCTATGCTTCACTTTCGCAAAAGCTCGGATGTGCAAACATTTTTGACCTTACTGATTCGGACAGCTATGCAGATAATGCTAAAGTCACGGTTTTGGGCATAATAACTTCTGTAAAGAAAAAGGTTACGCGCAGTAATGCAGAAATGGCCTTTATTACTGTTGAGGATATGAGCGGCAATATTGAAGCTCTTCTCTTTCCGAAAACTGTTGCGTCAAATTCCGATTTGCTGATTAACGGCAACATTATTCTTCTCAAGGGAAGACTTAGTCTGCGTGAAGATAAAGAACCGAGTATTGTCTGTGATTCTTTGGAGCCTTGTCCTCAAGATAAAAAATTAGGGGAGAGTAAGCCGAACAAAAAGGTCAGGCATGGTCTTTTCCTGCGTGTGCCTTCTCAGGAAAGCGAGCTTACGGCAAGGGCAGAAAATCTGCTTGCGATATTTGACGGAAACACACCTGCTTATTTTTACTATAATGACAGTAAGAAGTATTCTGCCAAAGCGGTTTCAGTTGATGTCAATGAACCTCTTGTTAAAGAACTCAAGCGGATTCTGGGGTCAGAAAATGTCGTTTTTCAATGAAAGTTGCCTAAAATATCTTGACATATTTTTTTTATAGTGTACTATATAAGTTAATTGATTTTCAGCATAGACATAGGAGAGATTAAGTTATGAACAAAATCGGTGTTTTAACAAGTGGCGGCGACGCTCCCGGTATGAATGCTGCTGTTCGTGCAGTTGTCCGTACAGCTTGCTACCTCGGTATGGAGGTTGTCGGTATCCGTTACGGCTACAAGGGTCTTCTTGAGGAAGATTTTATTGACCTGAATATGCGTAATGTATGCGATATTATCCATCGCGGCGGTACCAAGATCTATACAGCACGTTGCCCTGAGTTCAGAGGCGAAGAGGCAGTACGCAAGGGCGTTGAGATTGCAAAGAAACACGGCATCGAAGGCCTTGTAGTTGTCGGCGGCGACGGTTCGTTCCGCGGTGCACGTGACCTTTCCAATTTTGGTCTTCCCTGTGTAGCAATTCCCGGTACTATTGATAACGATATCGTCTGCACAGACTATACTATAGGCTTTGACACTTGTCTTAACACTGTTCAGGCTCTTGTTGACCGCCTTCGTGATACTATCGAAAGCCACAGCCGTTGTATGGTTGTTGAGGTTATGGGTGCCCGTGCAGGTTACCTTACACTTAATGCGGGTATCGCAGTAGGTGCAACAGCAATCGTTATTCCCGAAATTCCCTATGATATAGAGAAAAACGTTATCGAGAAGATTAAGCGTACTAAGGCAACAGGCAAGAACCATTTCATCGTTATGGTTGCTGAGGGCGTTCGTTTCCGTGACGGTATCACTGTTGATGAGATCGCTAAGAAGATCGAAGAAGAAACAGGCGTTGAGGCTCGTTCAATCGTTCTCGGTCACATTCAGCGTGGCGGTTCACCCTCAGTTCGTGACCGTGTTACAGCAAGCCAGATGGGTTACAAGGCTGTTCACCTTCTTCACGAGGGTAAGAGCAACCGTGTTGTTGTAATGCACGGCGAGCAGATTACAGATCACGATATCAACGAGGCTCTTGAGATGAGCAAGACCATTGATAAGGATCTTTATAACTGTGCAATGGAAATTTCTCTTTAATCTCTGACAATCCCATAAACAATCAAGCCGTTCATCATAAGATGAACGGCTTTTTTATATGTTTCTTATTTGAACAAATTTGCAAAAAATCCTATAAACATTGTAAATAGTGCGCTTATAAATTCAAACGGATTGTCTGCATCTGCTACGCTTGCCTCAAAGCGTGTGCCGAGTTTATCTGCAGACGGTGTGAAATCAAAGCTGTCAATGCTGATATCTGCGTTTTCACCCGAAAATTCAAGCTGGAATTTAAATACATAGTCAAGCTTTTCATTTGCGTAAGTGAATCCGCATTCGTTGCCTGACAGATACAGAGTATCAAGATCGAGCGTTACCTTGTGCCATTCTCCGTCAGCAGGAATTACATACGAGCTGTCTTTTGCACCTTCAACAGCAGGTGAATACCATAAGTAAGCATCAACATAAATTCTGAAAGCATCAAGTGTAATATCGCTGTTGCCGTTGTTGCGTACATAGAAGCTGATTTTTCCGTAGCTGCTCCAGTCGGTAGCTGTATCCTGGAAAGGCTTGTCTTTTCCATCAATATTATAAATCTGTATCGGCTTTACTGTGAATTTATTATCTGTTGATGTAATTTTTAATCCGCTTTCACCGCTGTGTGCACTTTCTTTGTTAAGTAATACCTCTGCACCTTCCGCTTTCCATGTATCAAATTCTGCGCTGTAGGGGTCGGGGAGGAGATGCCATGCTTTTTCAAGCTCACACTCTGCCCATGTTTTATCTGTCCAGTATACTGCGTTATTAATCTGTTTTGTAACAAAAGGACTAACAGGCAGGTATTTTTCTCCGTTAACAGTTGAGTACAGGCTTGAATATGTGTTCAGTGTGCAGTATGCATAGCTTGCACTTACAGGCTCTCTTACTTCTTCGCTCCATACTTTAACAGTATCTTCTGATATGATTTCAGCCTGTGCCTGTACGTAAATACCGTCTTTTCCGCAGATTGCAAAGCCGTTTATTGTGTTGCCGTCTGCAACAATTCCGTCACCGCAGTTATCCAGAGTCACGTATATACTGCCATCTTTCACTTCACTCGATTTAATAGAAGCGGCTGTATATGTGTTCGATTTGTTGTAGACCATACCGAGTGCGGCGTTTGCCATACGTTCGCCGACAGGCTGTTTAGCTGACGGGTGAATCACTCCAACTGCAGGCTGATAGGTGAGAGACAGGTCATAAAGCGTTATCATAGCACGGCTTTCAGGTAGTGCAGACTGAATCTCTGTGTAGTTGAGATTCCATTCCGATATTCTATGTCCGCCGTAATCGTACGGTGCGATCTGTGTGTAAACAATCGGGAAGAATCCGTCTTCATACTCAAACATGTCGGTATACATCTGCTGCAGTGCATCAAAGCTGCGGGTGTACAAGTCGACGCCTGTATCATAAATAAGGTCTGTTTCACCCTGATACCATATCATTCCTGAGGGACGGAAATTGCGGTAAGCGTGTGTACGAAGGTTGTAGTTTGCCGTCATATCAATATATATATCGGTGCTGTTTTCATCCCAATCGAATTTTTCGATGTATTGTCCCTTTTTTGTCATCTCTTCTTTAAGCAAGCTGTCAGCATCAATAGCTTCTCTTGAAAGCCAGCTTCTTATTGATGAACCGCCGAGTGATGAATTGAGTATACCTACGGGCATATCAAGCTCATCCATAAGCTTTTCTGCAAAAAAGTAAGCAACCGCACTCATAACGTATATTTCAGGATTGTCTCCGCAAATCCATTTTGCATCAATAATATCATTCTGTGGGTCTGCAGGTATTGCGTTTGTGCCGTTATATGTTGGATATGCAGGCTCAACAAGCACTCTCAGCCATTTGCTCAGCTTTTCGCCGCTGTTCATCATTTCAAGGCCCTTGATTGACTGACCGAGCGGGAACATCATATTACTCTGACCGCTTGCAAGCCAAAGCTCGCCGAATGCCACATTTTCAAGTTTTGCAAATTCGTCACCGTCTTCAGTGAGCACTACAGTGTATTCTTTGTAGCTACCGGGCAGTGCAACAAACGAAACCTCAAATGTGCCGTCATCATTAACTCTTGTGCTTGAGCTCATAATCGGCCATGCGTTTTCGTTGAGTAACTGAAGTTTGATTATGCTGTCGGGATTACCGCCTTCTCCTGCAAATATTACTTCTTTGTTCTGCTCAAAAAGCATACCGTCACCGTAAACAGTGTACAGCCTTGCTGTGCTGTCTTCTGCAAAAGCAACGGTTACACTGCAAAATATAAATACAATCACAAGCAGTGCGGAAATAATCTTTTTGCTCATATAAATACCTCCCGATACTTTATATAAAGTTAATATATCATATCATATAAAATCCTGCAAGTGAAAAAATCAAAGTCATTCTGAGCGTATGCGAAGAATTTTAGGCTCCTTTTGAAAGGAGCTGTCACCGCAGGTGACTGAGGATTGCTATTGAATTGATTTAATATGCGTGATATAATTAGAAAAAATAATTGTGATGTGATACGATTTGAATTATACAATTGAAAAGATTGATGCAAATAACTATTCTCTGTTTGATGATATGGTATTTTGGAGAGAACACGGTAATGAGCGTGAGCCTTTACAAATAACAATTTCTGAACAGATGAAAAATGAACTATCAAATCCCGACTTATATGTTTATGCCGTTAAGGTTGATGACAGATTTGTCGGTTGGATTTCCTGTGTTTACATAGCTAAAATCGGCAGCAGATGGAACGGACACGGTCACGTATATGTTGATGAACTGTGGGTTGAGCCGTCTTATCGTGGTAATGGCTTTGCCAAAGCTCTGCTCAGAAAAGCTGATGAACTAAAAAATGAACTTAATGCAACAGGAATTAGATTATATGTCAACGTTAATAATCCGATAGCTCAAAAGCTATATGAATCTTGTGGCTATGTTGAAGACGGTAGAGCTTTTTTTATGGAGAAGTAAAATGAAAACATTATATCTGATTGGTGGTACAATGGGTGTCGGAAAAACCGCCGTAAGTCAACAACTGAAAAATGATTTATCGAATAGCGTATTTCTTGACGGTGATTGGTGTTGGGATGCAAATCCATTCCAGGTAACAGAAGAAACAAAGGCTATGGTAACGGATAACATTTGTTATTTACTTAATAATTTCTTGAGTTGCAATGCTTACGAAAACATTATCTTCTGTTGGGTAATGCACGAACAATTCATAATCGATTCTATTGTTGAAAGGTTGAATACTGAGAACTGTAATGTGAAATGCATTTCTCTTATGACTGATGAAGCAACACTTCGTAAAAGATTAGAGGCAGATGTTGTTGCCGGTAAACGTACAGAAGATGTTATTGAAAGAAGCATTGCTCGGATTTCAAAGTATCAGAATTTAGACACAATTAAAATTGATACAGTAAATAAAACTATACAACAAGTTGCGTATGAAATTACAAAAACTTGATTTGAATTTTACGGTGATGTGCTATGATTAGATTAGCTGAAGAAAAAGACTTTTTACAATTAGCTCAAATGAAATGGGAACATTCTGCTGAAGATGATATAACCTATGGTGAAGCAAACACTGTTGGTGTAGATAAGCAGAGCTTCATAGATGATTATATCGCGTTTCTGGAAAATGATTCTACATACACAATCTTTGTCTTGGAACAAGACGGAATTATTATTTCAGCTATGTTTGTTGCAATTATCGATAAAGTACCGAAGCCTAAAATAAATAAATCGTATATTGCATATCTCACTAATGTTCATACGATGAAAAAATACAGAAACAAAGGTTACGGTACAGAATTACTTTCATATATAAAGGATTATCTTAAAGAAAAAGGTTGTGAATTAATCTTTGTATGGCCGAGTGATAATTCAGTTAATTGGTATTCAAGAAATGATTTTAAATCAGAAAATGATATAATGGAATGTGAGTTATAATATGAATAAAAATTTTATCGTCAGACAAGCAGTAGTCTCCGATGCGGAAGATATTTATTATATCAACAAAACAAGCCTTGGTTACGATTATGACCTTGAAAAGCAAAAATGCAAAATCGAAGCAGTATTGAATGATGAAACACAAGTTATCTTTGTTGCAGAAATCCAAAACAAAGTTGTCGGCTATATTCACCTTGTAAATTACGATGTAATCTATGCAGATAATTTCAAGAACTGTTTGGGACTGGCTGTTGATAATGATTACAAGCGTAACGGTATTGGTGCAGCCTTGCTGAAACAGGCAGAAATCTGGGCGAAAGAAAACGGCGCAGCAGGAATCAGACTTTGCTCAGGTGCAGAGCGTGAAAATGCTCATAAGTTTTATGAATCACAGGGTTATGAAGTAACAAAACTGCAAAAGAACATAAAAAAGATTTTTTGATATCAGAGGTATGTTATGAAACATTGCGGAACACAAAGATTAGAAACAGACAGGTTGATATTAAGACGATATGTCAGTGACGATGCTCCGGCAATGTTTAAAAACTGGGCATCCGATCCGGAGGTCACAAAGTTTTTAATGTGGAAAACTCATTCAGATAAAGAAGAAAGCCAAAAGATAATCGATGAATGGGTAAAACAATATTCTAACGAAAAATATTATCACTGGGGTATAGTTTTGAAAGAAAACGGTGATGAACCCATTGGTGCTATTGCTGTAGGTTTTATGAATGAAGAAGTTTCATCAATGCAAATCAGTTATTGTATAGGCAGAAATTGGTGGCATCAGGGAATCATGTCTGAAGCACTCAAAGCAGTTATGGATTTTTTGTTTGATGTAGTAGAAGTAAACCGTATCGAATCAAGGCATGACCCAAGGAATCCCAACTCCGGAAAAGTAATGCAGAAATGCGGTATGAAATACGAAGGCACTCTGCACAGCTCCGATTGGAACAATCAAGGCATTTGCGATGCCTGTTATTATGCTTTGTTGAAATCAGAACGTTGATTTTATTGCAATAACGGAATTTGTATGTTACAATTTTTTTATCAATTTGTCGGAGGTAAATTTATGAAAAACAGCTATGATGTAATAGTCGTCGGCGCTGCAACCGCAGGCAGCTATTTTGCACGCAAGCTTGCAGAAAACGGTGTCAGTGTGCTCGTTATTGATTCAAAACCCGAAGAAAAAGTCGGCACAAAGTACGATATTTTCCATGTCGGCAGAGAGGATTTTGATAAGTTTGGTATTCCGTGGCCTGTAAAAGGTGAGGACTATGCATTCGAGTTTGACAGCACTCACGTTTGTTCAGCCTTTGGTCACTATCCCAAGTATTCACCCGGCAAAGTGGTCGGTATGCATATGCACGATTATACGCTTCGCCTCAACCGCTGGGCTGTTGATGGCGGTGCAGAGATTGCATACGAAACAGAGTTCGTTTCCTGTATATATGAAAACGGCAAAATTACAGGTGTAAAGTGCCGCAATAACGGTGAAGAAATTGAAATTAAAGCAAAGCTTGTTGCAGATTGCTCCGGTATACCTTCAGTCGTAAGACGCAGTCTTCCCGAGAATTACGGTGTAGAAACCTTTGAGATTGATCCTACCGATATGTTCTACGTTGTTCTTCGCTACATAAGCTTTACAAATCCCGATGATAAAATGAACCTTCGCTCCTGGCCTTTTTATAAGACCTGGGAAGCACCTCAGCATAACCCAAACGGTGCAATTCTCGGTATAGGTGCCAATCTCAGCTTTGATATGTGCGAAAAAGTATATAAAGAGTTTGAGGCGGCCGTTGAGCTTACTCCGCACAAAATAGATTATTTTGAACGCGGCTTCACGCCGTATCGCAGACCGCCGTATTCGCTGGTTTCCGATTCGTTTATTGCTCTTGGCGATGCTGCTTGTATTACTAAGCCTTCCTGCGGTGAGGGTGTTACAGCTGCTATGATACAGATGGATTGTGTGCTCGATGTACTAATTCCTCTGCTCAAATCGGGCAAGGAGTGCAGCCGCGAAAATCTCTGGATAATCAATAAGAAATACATCGACGCACAGGGTGCAGACTTTGCTAATCAAATGGCTGTTCTTATAGGTGCTGTAGCTTCAAGCGCCGAAGAAAACGAGTATTTCTTTGCAAACGACCTTATATTTAGCACCAAGAATTTTATCGCAATGGGTGAGGGCGGTATGCCCAAATTCTCGATTGGCGAAATTCTCACAATGGCTTACCGCTTTATAAAGGGTATTGTAACAGGCAAACTTCGTATCTCAACCATAATTGCTTTGCTTAAGGCGGTAATGAATGGCGGCAAGATTTCCGGTCATTATAAAAAATTCCCGACTACACCTGCAGGCTTTGAAGCCTGGTGCAGTAAAGCCGATATAATCTGGAAAAAATGCGGCAAAATGGCTGATATGGTAAGTCTTGATTAATTTTTAAATAGCCCAACCTGTGATTCATCGCAGGTTGGGCTATTGTTTAAGGTGATATTTATTACCGATGAGGTGAAACCGTTGCAGTGTTTTTTGCATTAATTAGGTTTTTGTGCAACAATTTTATTTAATGCGTGACAATGCTTAATTCCGTTTTCGTGTTCATCATTAAATTTTTTGTTTTCAAATAGCTTTATTTCCCAATCATAATAGTACTCTTTTATCTCTCCGTTTTTGAACACACCAACCATTACATCTTTTAAATCTTCAGGTACTGGTTCTTCGTCTGTAAATAAGGCAATAATATTATATCCGTTTGCTTTTGTCCATTTTTTTAACAAGTCTATTATAATAGGTTGTTTTTCTTTTTTTTACAAACTGTAATACACCGTGAACAATAATTAAATCATACTTATATTTGAACTCAAAATCTAAAACATCACATATATAAGTGTTTATATTAAATTTGTACTTTCCTTTTAAGTAGTTTAATTTATCAATTGCGTTTGTTGATATATCAAATGCATCAACCTTAAAGCCTGATTTTGATAAATACAATGCGTGCCTTCCGTCACCGCAACCAACATCTAAAATTCTTGCATCTTTGCTTAAAAATGGCACTATATCCTCAACCTCTTTACTTGGATTACCAAAGGTTGATTTTTCTTTGTTTAAATATTCATTTTCCCAAAAAGGTTTCAAATCAACGCATCCTTTCGTATCAGTGATTAATATAGAAAATCTCCAAAAACAACAATCGGCACAGCAGACTGCTATGCCGATTATATGGTTATTATCAGTCAGCAAAAGCCTCTTTTACTGCATAGTATGAAGGCTTGGGCTTACCCTCGTAGTCTACAAGACCCCATTTTGTTTCAACCGGGCAGTCTGTCTGACCGCAAACGTAGCAGTCGCCGCTGTCCTGCCAGCAGTATACGAACATACCTATAACGTAGTCAAGCTCGCGTACCTTGGGGATTACGTATGAGAAGAAATCCGCCTGACCTTCGTGAGTGTGGGGGAAACCGTAGAGACCGTAACCTTCGGGAAGCTCTCTGTAGAGGTGGTTTGAGTACTCACCGTCAAACATCTGGCTTGCTCTGAATTCGGGTGTCTGGTCAGCATATTTATCAAACTCATCTGCAAGGTCTTCAGGCAAGTTTGCAATAAACTCGTCAATATTCTCTCTTGCTTCTTTTTCACTGCTGAAGCCATAGCCTTCAAGGATTGCCTGCTTTTCTTCCTTTGTTTTGGGCTCACCGAGACCTATGTAACCGAATTCGCACATAATGATAGGCTTGCCTGTGATTCTTCTTACAAAGTTGAGAATTGTAATATACTGGTCGGGATTCTTGAGTACAGGCTCAAAGCAGCCGAGATACATATCAAGACCGACATAGTCACAGTATTTGTGATAGTCCTTCATAAGACCGGGGAGCTGAAGTATTGCAAGACCGCCGAGATTGTAACCTATAAGAATATCCCCACGCTCAGGGTACATAGCTTCAAGCTGAATACCTATAAAATATGCAGCTTCTTCAAGTGTAAGAGGAAGTGTGAAACGATCTATACCCATTTCGTTTGTAATCTGGAACGCGCCTGCAATGTCCTTGAGGTCTTCAAGATAGAAACGTGCTATATCCTGTATTGCTTCCTTGTTTTCAGGCACTCTTGGGTCAAGACCGTAATCTATAAAGTCTTCGGGGTACGGTGTAATTGCCATAACCTTTATTCCGTTAACGGCATATTCCTGCATTTCTGCTTTCCAATTTATGTAGCTCTGAGAAAGAGAACCGTCTTTATTAAAAGCAAAGGGGATGTCGTCACGAATCCAACCGATATTAGCATCGTTAAGAAGTTCATACTGCGGCTCTGCGTGGCAGACGCCTTTCATAAATTCGCCGACTTTTTCTTCTGCAACCGGTATCTCTTTATCGAATGCTACAAACGGATCTGTAACGATAAGGGATGCAAACGGAGTTATTATCGCAAGCAAGAAACCGATAATTTTAAACAAAACAGTCATAATATACACCTCTTAAAATTGTAATAAAATAATTCTATCATTGATTTTTACCGTTTTCAACACTTTAAATTAAATTCGTTATAAGGAACAATTTAGAATGATGTCTTTTGTTAAAAGCTACAAAAAAACCTTTGCGCCTCTGTGCAGTGTTGTCTTTTTTGTGAAAAGTGATATAATTAAGTTACTGAATTTACCAAGAAAGGTGATAAGCTTATGATCTCACTTATCAACAAAATCATCACACTTGTCCTTGTTCCTATCTATATGTGCCCTTATATGCCTTGTGTGCATATAGCAAAGCTGTTCAATCAGCCAAAGGAGCTTATTTCACTTTACGAGCATAATATCGGCAGTGAGGAAGATCCTGTTTACCTTACAGCACACAGAGGTGTTTCTGCTGTCGCTCCCGAAAATTCACTTCCCGCTTTCGAGGCTGCGGTTGATCTCGGTTACTATACAGCAGAGTGTGATATCCATCTTACTAAGGATAACAAATGGGTCGTAATACATAACGGCTCTGTTGATGCACGCTTCTGTCAGTTCGGCGATGTTGCCGATTTCACTCTCGAAGAGCTTAAAACGTTCAGCTATAAGAGCGGCGCAAACTTCTGGAAGTATGAAGATCTGAAAATCCCTACACTTGATGAGTATCTCGATGTTTTTGTAGGTACTGATACAAGACCTCAAATTGAAATCAAAGCAGATAATTATGATATGCTTTATACGGTTGTTGAGGCTGTCAAAGCAAAAGGTCTTCAGGACAGTGCGATTGTAATTTCGTTCGATTTCGAGCAGCTCAAGGTTATCCACAATATTGACCCCTCAATTGAACTTTGGTATCTTATCGATGAAATTACACCCGAAAACATTGCCGCAGCTCAGGCTTTGGGCGACAATGTATGGCTTTCTCCGAATTTTGAGCGTAACGATCAGACTTCTATACAGCTTGCACTTGATGCAGGCATCGGCGTTTCGTTCTGGACCGTAAACACTGTTGAGGATGCAAAGATGCTCTATGATATGGGCGTACGCTATATCGAAACAGATATTCTCTGTAAATAATCAAAGTGCAAAAAATGGCGGCTTGTACCTTTTGCTGGTGCAAGCCGCCGTTTTTCTTTTATTTGGTTGTTATGTTTTCGTCGGGCTCTGCTTTTGGCAAACTCCAGCGGAAGTGAGCAGCAAGCATACGAAGTATAATTACAACCGTTGTTCCGCTGATTACTGCAATTTGTTCACCAAAAAACTTCCAAAGTATTATACAGGTTATTGCGCCGAAGAAAGATGCACAGGCGTAAAAATGCTTTACAAAAATATAAGGCGTACTTTTTGAAAGAACATCTCGCATTACTCCTCCGCCTATACCTGTTACCATTCCTACAAATATGAGTAGAAAAAAGTTAGGAGAATCGGAATGGTGCATTGCTGTTTGTATACCGGCAACGGTAAAAACTCCGAGACCGAGTGAATCCATTATCAGCATTACATAATCATAAAATTTATGGTTTTTGAAAAGAAAACGATGTACGGATGGTATAAAAATTATAACGGAAACTAAAAAAGCTACTATCGCATATACAGGGTTGCTGAAGGTTGCAGGCGGAGTTATACCAAGTATTATGTCACGTATAAAACCACCGCCTACTGCGGTTACTATGCCGAGTGTTGCAACACCGAGTATATCCATTCTTTTCGATATCGCAGTAATTGCACCCGATGCGGCAAATGCTACCGTGCCTATCAATTCGAAAATCAAAATCATCATATTTGACATTGGTGTTTTCTTACCTTTCTTTTGTCATCGGCTTTGAATTATAACATAACAGTTTGCTTATTTCAATAATTTAATATGCAAAAACAGTCAAATAAAGTTAATGTTTTATTCATATACTATTGACTTTTAATTTGGGAAAGTTATAATAAAGAATATTACGCTCAAAAAAGGAGAAAGATTGATGAGTTTTACAGGTTTGCTTTTGCTTTTTAAGAATTTTTTCCATGGCGTTACTGCGGTCGTCGTTCTTATCCCAATTCTTTTAACAATGGGTGCGGATGACAAACCCGGAACAGAGGTTGTTATCAACGAAGATGCAACAAACGCCTATATCAATGAATACGGTGACCCCGATATTTCTGCTCACCGTTCAGGTGCAGGTGTTGCACCGCAGAATACCCTTATGGCGTTTGAAAAAATGCTCGAAAATGTTGATGAGTTCGGTGTTGATACCTTTGAGTTTGACGTTCAGCTTACTAAAGACGGCGAGCTTATTCTTCTTCATGACCTTACTTTTGATGCAACCTCCGATGCTGTAGAAAAATACGGCAGAAAAAATATATATGCTTCTCAGCTTACTTATGATGAAGCACGTCAGCTCAATCTTGGTGAGAACTTTGAGCTTAACGGTGCATATCCCTACAGAGGTCTCAGAGGTGACGATATACCCGAAAATCTTCGCGTAGCAAAATGCGCTGATATTATCGACTATATTGAAGCTAACGATGCCGGTAAGGATTACCGCTATATAATCGAAATCAAGAGCACCGGCAGACAAGGTAAAGAAGCTGCTGATAAGCTTTATGAGATCGTTTCAGAAAGAAATATGAAGGACAGAGTAATCTGGGCGACATTCCAGCCTGATGTTTCCGACTATATGGCGGATGAATATCCCGATATGCCGAGATCTGCGGACGTTATAGAAGCGATTCAGTTCTACTTCTATTCCCGTATGGGTTGGGATCTTGACGATGTTAACGTCAGCTACGTAGCTCTTCAGGTTCCCTACGGCGACAGTGCCGCAAATCTTATCAATACCGGTACAAAGGCATTTATTAACTACGCTCATAAGTACGATATTGCAGTACAGTACTGGACAATCAACGATGCAGAGGATGCAAGCTACCTTATTGAGAACGGTGCTGATACAATTATGTCCGACTATCCCGATATGGTTTATGACCTGGCAGAAGCTTTTTAATTAACATAATAAAATAATTTATGCCCGTATCATCCGAAAAGGACGGTACGGGCATATTTGTTAAGTTTTGAGTTTCTTTGTCTGAATTATTATCCAGATATCAACCGCAATCAGAGAAACAACAACTAAAATGTTGTGTACCATTGTAATGCTTGTGTAATTCTGATAGCTTCGTGAGCAAAGGAACATATATGATATAATTATTAACGCCATAAACAAGGGAAGCAGGGTAGAGGATATATTTACCATATTTGTTTTCTCTGCTGCAATTCCCCATTTTTTCGCGAGTATAGCGACAATTCCTACGGCAACCAGAACTGAATTTGCAACATAAAGTATCTGTAATTTGCTTTCGTCAAATCTTTCAAGTACGGGTCTAACTATACTGACACCTATAAGGAAAAGATATCCGAGTACAAAGGTTAGGATCTTGCTGAGCTTTTCCGGTACTTTATTGAATGCAAGATCTTCTACATCTTCTTGCGGTTTTAGTCTGAGCATATGTGCGGTTATGATTCCGCCTGCAATGAATCCCGTAAAGTATTCCCAGCAGCTCCAGGGTGCAACGTTATCACCGAAGTAATTTTCCGCAAGCTGATGATAACCGCCGTCTCCGAAGTAGAAGAAGAGGTCGGCAGCCGTGATAGCAAAAGCAAATGCACCGCATACTACAAAGCCTGTGTTTGCAGCACGCTTGTCTTTGATTATGAATCTTGTTGTTATAAGGCTTGCAACTGCCGAAATAGCCAATGAAATCATTTCAACAGACTGGAAATAGTTCCTGCCAATGCTGCCTGCTGGGACAGCTTTCTTTGCCCAGGAAACGTCATCAAAGTGCTTGAGGTATACCTGCCATGCGGAGCCGTCGATTGATTTTTTTGTAACGGCATTTTCAAATGCTTCAACAGCATTTTGAGGAAGTGACTGGACTATAAGAGCTTTAAGGTCATCAAAAGAAATACCGTCAAGGTTTTGAGTAAGCTTAAAGTTTTCTATAAATTCAACTTTAAAAGCTTCTCTGAATGCCGGTTCGTATTCTGTATTGACAGTTGCTTCAAATGTTTCAATAAACTCTTTTGATGCTAAATTCTTAAGGTCGTCAAGACTAAGGGCATCAAATGAAACAAGTGTAAGCATATAATCTTTAAGACCTATCTCAAATGCTTCGCTTGCTTCAGGCTGAATAATATTAAGTATCCAGTGTGAAACAGTGGCTTTTGCAACAAGACCTGCAACAAAGAATACGGCAATAAGAATAATATAGTGCTGGATTTTCCACTGTTTATCGCTGTAAGCACGTCCGAGCATTATGCCGTAAAGGCTTGCAAGGCCGAAGCCGAGGGTAAGCATTATGTATATTGCAGACGGTACTGAACAATATACGTCAGATGCGTAAGCGGAGTTGAAGGGGATAAGAGTGCTGATTTCCGATGCGTCAAAAAGCACACCGGTTATCTGATCCAGAAGAGTACCCCACGCAGGTACGGTCAGCATAAACATCAGCGAAGTGATTGCCAGCCAACCGAAATTCATCTTTTTGCGTTCGCCCATAACCATGGTTATGAACATTGTGAAAATAAAGCCTGCGTTTAGAAGTCCCCAAGAGGAACCCCAACCGTGCGTACCTCTGACCCGCCAGAGAAAACCCATCAGCAAAGCACCGATAAGCACGGTGAAAAGCTGATAACCGACTGAATATTTATTGCTTTTTACCATTTTATCACCTCTTGTTTTTCATAGTAGCATAATGAATTCACAATTTCAATATTTAAATCAAAACTTACTTGATTGAAGTTGTTTGCCGTGTTATAATGTAACGGTAAAAATTAATAACGGAGATGTTAAAAATGAAAGATATCTTAACAGCAAAATTTGTAAAAGAGATGCAGTCAACAACAGCAAATATGTACCGTCTCGGTTGGGATGAGCGTAACGGCGGTAATATCAGCTATATGCTCGATGAAAAAGAGGTTGCTGAGTATCTTGATCTTAACAATGTAATACGCACAATTCCCACAGGTTTTGATGCAACAGAGCTTATTGGCAAGATTTTCATCGTTACAGGTACAGGTAAGTACTTCAAAAATGTTATGGATGACCCCGAGAACAACCTTGGTATTATCCGTATTGCAGCTGACGGTACAACGGCTGAGCTTCTCTGGGGATATACAGACGGCGGTAAGTTTACATCTGAGCTTCCTGCTCACCTTATGAGCCATATGGCACGCCTTCGTGTTGACCCTGAAAACCGTGTTGTTATGCATTCTCACCCTACAAACACTCTTGCTATGAACTATATCCATGAGCTTGATGAGAAGAAGTTTACACATACTCTCTGGGAGATGTGTACAGAATGTATCGTTGTCTTCCCTGATGGTGTCGGTGTTCTTCCGTGGATGCTCTGCGGTACTAACGAGATAGGCGAGGCAACAGCTAAGAAGATGGAAGAGTTCCGCCTGGTAGTATGGGGTATGCACGGTATTTACGGCGCAGGTAAGACAATGGATGAAACCTTCGGCCTTATTGAAACTGTTGAAAAAGCTGCACAGATTTATATGCTCACAGCTCATATGCCCAGAGTTAACACTATTAAGGACAGCGAAATGGTAGAGCTTGCAGAGTTCTTCGGCGTAAAATACCGTAAGGATTTTCTTAACCTTTAATATAGATTCAGACAACATCAATAAACAAACCGCCGGGTTTCGATACCCGGCGGTTTGTTTATTGATTTATAATAAAGATTTTGAAAACCAAATCTATTATAAAATTTATAAAATTAAACAGTATAGTTAATATATTTTCGTTCGATTCCTCCGCTTTATTGTTAATGTATTCTACTTTTTCAGTTTCTGTTTTATAGTTTTGTTCAATTATACTGCAGTACGATATAAATACGGAGTTGTTTTCGAGCTCAGTATATGAAGCGGATTGATTTATATTATCAAGTAAAATACTTGCATTGGAAATAAGCTTGAAGTCCAACTCATCGACAACACCGTCATGGTTGCAGTCGGCTGCAATAAAAGCTGCATTGTTTATTTTGTTCGGGACGATTAATCCGGCGTTGATCATATTAAGTATAAAAGCATCGTTTGCATCATACCAACCATTACCGTCAATATCTCCGAATATAACAACAGTAAGTTTGTCAGTTACATTGTTTTGGATGTCTGTAATTTCAATAATCGTTCCTGTTGCAACTCTTTCTTCGCATACCATTGTTATTTTCAACGTTTCGTTGGAAAATTGTTTTTCAAGCTCGGATTTAGTCATTCCGATTAACTCGGAACCAAAAATGATATTGCTTTCTGTATCAATATGCAAATTGTCATTTATTAAATTAAGTGTTGCAGATTCCCAAATTGCGTAAAGCGTCAAATTTTGGTTGAGTTTGTAAATTTCGCCCGGATAATAGTTGCTGCCATCTCCGTTAGCAGATGTGTTCCAGCATTTGAAAATATAATTCTCTCGTGTAGGAATTTCTGAGCTCAACTGTATGTCTGTGTTGTAAATTTTGGTTTGTTGATTAAAAGTGTTATTGAATCTTTCTGTATTATACACAATAGAATAGCCGTCATTAACGATGAAGTTATATTGAGTAAGTTCTCCGTATCCATTGAGATTTTTTGGTTCTACAATAATTGCATATGAACCTTCATCAAGTTGTGATAATGAAAAATAAGCATTACTTCCGCAGTTAACGCTATGTATTTGTTCATCTTCTTTCCAAATATACACCCAATATTCCTGAGCTGTTTCTGATATGCTCCATGTGAAATTAATTGTTTCGCTTGTAGTATATAAACTTTTCTCGCTTTTTAAGTTTGTTACAGGTGCAGGAACGCTGTCAGTTACATAGTATGTATAGCTTTTGCTGGATTCGTTATAACCGTTTGCATTCCCCGGACGTATACATAATGTGTATTTGCCTTCTGTTGAAGGTGCTTGAGTGAAATGATTTTTTTCGCCACAATTATATGAATAAAGCTGTGTGCCGTCTTTCCAAAGATAAACCCAATATGTATCTGCTCCATACGCTTCATCCCATTGGAAAAACACCGCTTCACTTGTTGAATATACATTTTTGTCACTGTGTAGATTTGTTACAGCCTCCGGTATATCGTTTGTAACAACATAGCTAACAGGAACACTCGATTCATTAAAGCCATAAGAATTACCTGGGCGAATGACTAACGTATACTTTCCTGAACCGGAAGGGGCTTGTGTGAAAGATGTTTTATTTCCGCACTCGTATGAATAAAGCTGTGTGCCGTCTTTCCAAAGATAAACCCAATATGTCTCGGCTCCATCTGCCGCATCCCAAGTAAAATGTATAAACTCATTAGAGGTATATACTTTTTTATCGGTTGATAAATTTGTTACTGCTGCTGGTATAGATGTAGCTCCAGATGCTCCGTTCATTTTTGCTACATAAGTACATGGATAATTAGCGCTTAATGCGGTTGATGCAGTACAAGAGTTATGAGCAGCATAGTAAACGTTTCCGTTATCCGATTTGTCTACACAAATTCCAACGTGATCGTCTCTGCCGTTTATTCCTCTGTTGCTACCGTAAAGGAAAACTACATCACCAATATCAATATCTGAATTTTGAGGATCCGAAATTATTTTATAACCGTTTTCATATAAGTAAACTAATAAAGCTTCAGAACATGTGTATGGATTTGTATAGTTACCAAGTGATCCACCAATGCTGTTGTAGGACTGCTTTGTTGAGCTATAATAACCGTAATTAGGAATTTCAATTCCACCTTTTCCTAAGCAAGCTGAAACAAATCCTGCACAAAGCCAGCCATTAGAACAGTAAGATGAACCGTATTTTCCGGAGCCTGCTCCTAAATGATCAATATCGTACTGTGCATGTTGTTTTGCAAAAGATACAGCGTTGTTGATATTATATGCTTTTACTGTAAATGTTTGAGTTGATATTAAACTTGAAACAATCGCAACAATCAAGACGAAAAGTAGAGTTTTACGGAATTTTCTTGTTTTCATTAAAATACCTCCATTGATATATTACATACGCTGTAATAAATCAACTCAACTTTATCACAATATGGTTGAATTGTCAATAACACCATATGTAATAAACTGGAGGAGTTTATGGCTATTTATACCGATATTTTGAAAGAGCTGAGAAGGGACAAAAATTTGACGCAGGCTGATATGGCAGCATATTTTAATATTAAACAATCTATGTATTCAATGTACGAAAGCGGTAGAAGGACAATGAAAATCGAAATGCTTTGTATGCTTGCTGATATACTTGACACCTCAACCGATTACATTCTCGGCAGAACTTCGGTTGAAGAGCCTTATCCAAAGAGATAAAACAAGTGTTTTGTTTTGTCAAAAGCTCCTTTCAAAAGGAGCTGTCACCGCAGGTGACTGAGGATTGAAGAAGGGCACGGCAGTTTAAGTTGACTGCCGTGCCTTTTGTATAGCGGTATAGTTTAAATGTGGATCCATCCGAAAAGATAATAGATTATAGTCTCAAAAATATTTCTGAACCAGGCTATGATTCTGTCAAAAAAGTTTCCGGTATAATCTGTTTCGTATTCGGTGAATACGTATTCTACGTTGATACCTTCTTCGGGCTCGTACGTACTGTAAGTAACGTAATCATATTCTTCACCGTTTATTGTAATAACAACTCCGTCGGGGTCAAGGAAATATCCGTCCTCTGCTATGAAGCTCATATAGAGGAAGTAGCGTTCTCCGCCTTCAAACTCATAAACGTCATACCATAAAGAATCGTATGCGTATACTGCGTACGGGTCGTAGATGTCAAAGTTTACGCCTTGTGTTTCAATCGTGATATATTCTTCATAATCTTCAACCGCATAGCCCTTAAGGTCGTCTTTGATTGTCAATTCGATAACGTGAATCGCTGTCTTTTCAACAGGAGTAATATTGAGCCTGATAATAATGTATTCGATATATCCTCTGGTGTCCTCAATATGTGCGGTATATTCAACGGCTTCACCGTTTACCGTTACGTTTTCAAGCTGAATATTACCTGCGTCATCTTTTATAAACTCACAACCGGGGGCTGGAGTAAGGCAGATTTCAAATACGTATTCTTCTTCAACAAAGTAATTGAACGGGTCTCCGCCCAGTGCATCAGTAACGTTAACGCCCTTATCAAGCGTTTCTTCAAATACAACACCTAAAGTGTTTATCTGAACGTAACGGTAGTAATCGTCAATTATATATCCGGATACAGGGTTAACCGAAAGATCAATTTCTGTTACGGTTCCATCAATTTCAACAGTTACGTAAACGGCGTAATAGCCGGTTTCCGTATAATCTTCATTGAGATATTTTTCGAAATAGGCATCCTCTCCGTTGACGGTAACGGATTTAAAATCATCTTCTCTGTCAGCGAAAACATAGCCTTCTTCAACGTCAAGGATAACGGCAATTTCATAAGTGCATCCGGGTTCATAACGCTCTGAAGAGGGGGCATACATTTCCTCTTCATAAATTTCTGCTATAAATACGTGGATATCCTCAGGGAAGATAACTCCGGGAGTATTTATTGTAACGTATTCCTCATAATCTTCCATCATAGTACCCGGTTCAATATCAACCGACAGATCGATTGTATCGATAGTTTTTGCAGCAAATGCGTTAAACGGTACTATTGCCACAATCAGAGCGGAGAGAATGACAGCCAATATGCGTTTTGACATTTTCATTATTTTCATCCCTTCGATAAATTATTCGAGAATATCATCTCAATTATCAATATATCATTTGTTTCATAAACAATCAATAAGTTGGAAATATTTAACGAAAAATTTATATTTTTACTTTATAACACATAAAAAAGAGTCATCGGAATGTGAACCGATGACTCTTTACTATGTATTGTTTTATTATTTGTTTTCTTTCTTCTTGCGGAAGAGAATTGCCTGAACGGGGAAGAATGCGATAAACTGGAAGAACATACAGCCGAATGTTGATACGTTGTTTGCAAGGTCCTTTGACCAACCCATACCGAGGAAGAGATTAAAGAGTGTGGGTGCAAGCCAAGCGGAGAAAAGAAGGATGATAACTGTGCAAACAAGGTAAATGGGAAGAGTAATTGCTATGTTTGCGCTTGAGTTGAAAGTCTTTTCTCTGTTGATAAAGAATGCGACGATCTGAGCAACAACATTTGAAACGTTGAATGCGATACAGTAACCGAGACCGCCGAGAATTATAGCGCCTGTTGCAGGGTCTGTGTTAACGGGATAGTTAAAAACAGGTACACCATTGATAACAAGCTTAATAAACTCTTGAGCAAAAAGCTCTTTGACAGCAGGAATCATTGGGATAAGGTTTACGAGTGCAAATTGTACAAGGCAAGCACCCAGGCTTACAATGATAAATTTGATGAAAACCCAAAGCTTTTTAAGGAAACTGTTTTCTTTTGCCATAATAATACTTCTCCTAACATTTAAAATTCAATATATTATATCATTTTAAGATATTATTTACAAGTCAAAATTTGACAATGTTTTTTGTGCAATATTACTTTATAAGTCTGTAATGTGATGTGTCATTGATATATCTGAATACTGTATCACCCCATTTGTATGTACCCGGCTTGTAATATGTAACTCGAGTTATACCAGTGTTGTAATAATCAATATCAAACGCAGGCTTGGTCTCATAAAGCTCCATAATATAAAAAACAAGGTTTGTTATGAAGGCCGCATGGCTTACAAGTACAACCTTTTCACCGTTTTTATATCTTGACCTGAGGTAATCAACAACGAATTTTGCTCTTGCATTTACCTTATCGGGGGTTTCATGTTTATCGTATCTCATTCGGGTTTCAGCTGTATCAGTGCCGTCGGCATATATGGCATCGGGGCAGAATTCTTGTATTTCTTCAATTTCAACGCCTTTGTATTCGGTAACAACGCCGACTTCGCAAATTTCAGGCATTATGTTAAGGTTCAGTTTTTTATCCTGGTAGCTTATAATTTCCGCTGCTGTACGTGCTGCTCTGAGCATAGGGCTTGCGTATGCAGCGTCAAACCGAATTTCTTTCAGAAATTCGCCTGCCGCACGTGCCTGCGCAATTCCTTTTTCGGTCAGTATCGGGTCTTGTGATTCTTTCAGTGTCAGGTCATCTCTGCTGTAGCCTGCGTTACCGATGCTTTCGCCGTGACGGATTATATACAGATCTAATTCAACAATAGGCTTATTATCCATTTTTATCTCCGTTTCAGTTAATTTCCTCTATTGTATTGCAGAGTAACTTGTCTTGTCAAGATTAATTCGGTAACGGGATAATCAGTCAGCTCATAAACTGTATCGGTGATTACTTTGATTTACGATTTGATTATTGGTGTTTCGTTACCTTTTTTTGGAACTCTGTCGGGTGCGGCGTTTGTTTTGTTTACTAAAAACGGCATCAGCGATAAAATACAGCGTATGATATCCGGATTTGCCGCAGGCGTAATGGTTGCTGCAGCGGTGTGGAGCTTGCTTATACCGGCTATGGAGCATGTTTCTTATTTAGGCATTCTGTCGTTTGTTCCGGCAGTGGTCGGTTTCTGGCTTGGCATTTTTACTTTTGCAGGTGCAGAAAGATTATTGGAGCGTTATAAACTTTCAGATGACAATAAAGGAATTAAAAGTATTCTGGTTACCGTTGTTGCCGTAGTGCTTCATAATTTTCCCGAGGGTATGGCTGTCGGAGTAGTTTATGCAGGTATCCTTAGCGGCGAAGGATTAATGAGCGTGGCGGGTGCTTTTGCCTTGTCTTTGGGAATAGCAGTTCAGAATATACCCGAGGGTGCGATAGTGTCTCTGCCTTTAAAATCAATAGGTTACGGTAAGGTTAAATCATTCGTATACGGTGTTTTATCGGGTGTTGTTGAACCGATAGGTGCGATTATTACAATGTTGCTGTTTAACCTGTGTTTGCCGATTTTTCCTTTCTTTCTTGGCTTTGCCGCGGGTGCGATGGTGTATGTTGTCGTAGAAGAGCTGATTCCTGAGATGACGCGTGGCAGATGTGACGATATCGGTACGTTACTGTTCGCTGTTGGTTTTTCTCTTATGATGACACTTGATGTTGCGCTCGGATGATTGACAAAGAATATGGTTTGTGTAATACTTAATTTGTATTAATTTATAAGGACTGATATGTATGGATAACTGCAATTTCTTTGATGTCTATGTAAAGCAGAATGAAAATCCGACATTTTGTTACAGAAGCGGCAATATGGTTTATGAAGAACTGCTGTATAACGGTGCTTTGGTTTCCTGCGGTTATAATGCGGCAGGTTATCCTCTCGATGTATTGTCAAACTTCCCGACACATCTTGACCGCAGATATTATACTGAACCGTTTTCTTTTAATATTGAGATTGACGGACAAAGCATAGATTATGATTTGTCTTACTTGGATTTTATTGTTGATAAGTCATCGGAAAGCATTCATTCCGTACTTGTTCTTGAAAGCAAAATAAAGCCTGTAAAATTAAAAGTCCATACTGTTCTTGACGGTACACAGATGTTTACCCGATATTTTGAAATCGAAAATCTGTCGGATGCTCCGCTTAATATCAGCCGTCTGAGTCTTTTCAGCGGCGGACTTGAGGATATGGATACCGAACAGCTTGCTTTGGGAGTCAGTGAGGATGAGTTGTATTCTGTCGGTTATTTTTATGATGACAGATGGGGCAGGGAAGGCGAGTTTTGCTGGAAACCTCTACAGACAGAGGTGACGAGCATCGATACACGCTTTAATCGTGACCGCTTCAGACATCCGCTTGTGTTTATACGTAATAATCTGCTTGGTAAAATCTGGTTTGCACAGATTGGCTGGAGCGGTGGCTGCAGATTTACGTTTGACAATAATGTAAAAGCTGAAACAGCGTCCTCGCATCTTTCTTTTAAAGCTGAGATTCTTGCACATAATCCTATGTATGTTCTTCGTGAGTACGAAACTTTTGTTACACCTGAAGTACATATTGGTCTTGTTCACGGTGATATTGATGATGCTGTTTATCAGATGCACGAGCATATCAGACGCTCTGTGCTTAAAACAGATTGCTCAAGTCTGCTTGTAGGTGCCGGAATGGGTGCGGAGCACGATATGAGTGTTCAGACAAGCAAGAGCTTTATAGATCAGTTTGCACAAATGGGTGCTGAGGTGTTTATTGTCGATGCCGGTTGGGCTTGCCCTCCCGGAGAGGAAACCCGTTGGAGCGAGTATAACGGAGTTAATATACCTGATACTTTAAGATATCCCAACGGAATAGAAGAAATTGTTGATTACTGCCACGAAAAAGGTCTTAAATTTGGTCTGTGGGTTGATATTGATGTCATAGGCAAACTCTGCCCCAACTACAGCGAACATCCCGAATGGCGGGCTGAAAATATGTTTGGCGTGAGAAGCGGAAACTTTGCTGATTATTCATGCCCTGAGGTTACAGAGTGGGCGGAAAATGACCTTACCCGAATAATTACCGAATATAAGCTTGACCTTCTCAGAATCGACTGTAACGTCGATTATAAAGATTATTTCGGTATTCGTGATACGGGTGCAGGAAGAAATGAGTGTACTTCAATAAAACATTTCAATGCAATTTACGGCATTTTCAGAAGACTTAAATCACGTTTTCCTAATGTTATCTTCGAAAACTGTGCAGGCGGCGGAGGGCGTACCGATCTGGGTATGATGAAAGCGTTCAACCATTCGTGGGTTTCCGACTGTCAGTGTGCTCCTCATTCTCTTTATATAACCAACGGCATGACAATTGCTTTGCCGCCCGAACGTGTTGACAGACTTTTTGCCGGTATGGGTTGCCATTCTTTCGGCTCGTTTGACCTACAGATGAGAAACACAATGCTCACACATATGTCTCTCAATGTTGTTGCGCCTGCAGCAGCGAGTGTAAATCCTGTTCAGCTTGAGTTTGTGAAACACAGTACAGATGTTTACAAGAATTTTATCCGTCCGATTTTGCCGACTTCAAAGGTTTGTCATCACACACCTGACTCAGCGCAGGCTCTTAAGAACGGCTTTACTGCTCTTGAGATTTACTTACCGGATAAATCAAAGGGAGCTGCTACTGTGTTCTCTCTGCCGGGCTGTAAGTGTGCAGATGTAAACATAAAACTTAAAGGTATTTCTGCCGGACATAAATACAAGGTTACTCTTGATAATGACAGAGTATCGTTTATCCGTTCAGGTGCTGAGCTTTGCTCTCAAGGGGTTGAAATAAAACTTATTTCTCCGCTTTCTTCAGAATTGATTCTTTTCGAATCGATTGATTGAGAATTTTGTTTGACTTTATGACTAATATTATGTTAAAATTCAAATTAACAAAAATAAAGGAGAATAAACTATGAAAAGATTTTTAAGCGTTATCCTTTCAGTTGCTCTTATCTTTTCTTGTGTAGCTGTAGGTTTTTCAGCTTTTGCACAGGATACGACCACTAAATTTGCGGTTGCTTCCGACCTGCACTATGTAGTGCCCGAGGAAGAACTTGAAATGATTAATGATAAAGAGCCGGTTTTCTGGTTTGCAAACCGCAGAGCTCAGCTCGAGAATGAAAGCGGCTTTATTATTGATGAATTCCTCCGTCAGTGCGCAGAGGATGAGGACTGCGAGTTTGTTCTTATCCCGGGCGATCTTGTTAACGATGGCAGAATTGTTGTCCAGCAGCATATTGATGTTGCTGCCAAGCTTAAGAAGTTTGAGGCTGAAACAGGCAAGCAGGTATACGTTATCAACGGTAACCACGATAACGGTGCAGGTGAAAACGACTTCAAATATGATGACTTTATAGAGAATTACTATGAATTCGGCTATGCTGAGGCTATTGAAACAGTCGAAGGCGAGTGCTCTTATGTTGCAGAGCTTAACGACGATTACCGTCTTATCGCAGTTGATAGCTGTGATCCTACAAAGTCAACCGAAGACGGTATGACAAATGCAAAGGTTAACTGGGTTATCGAACAGGCTGAGAAAGCATATGCTGACGGTAAGTATCCTATACTTATGATGCATCATAATCTTCTTGATCATCTTCCTATGCAGAGAATTCTCAGCAGAAACTTTATCGTCAGAAATCATACGATAACTGCTGAAAAGTTTGCAAATGCAGGTATCAAGCTTGTATTCACAGGCCATGAGCACTGCAGTGACGCGGCTGTTTACACAAGCGCACTCGGCAACAGAATTTATGACTTTGCAAACACATCTCTTACAATGTATCCTCTTGCATATAAGATATTCAGCGTTACAGACGATGAAATAACCTATGAGTCAAAGGAAATCGACAAGATTGATGTTGATGCACTTACAAGCACTGTTGCAGGTTTCCCTCAGGAAGCGATCGATATGATGAATGAGGATTTTAACGGTGTTTATGCAAAGCAGTTCTTTAAGGCAGGTATTGAGTACAGACTTGCCAAAGGTATGAGAATGGAAGAGATGGGTATGGAAGAGGGCGATCCCTTCTATAATCTTGTCTATACAGCTGTTACAGGCCTTACCGATGTCCTTGAAAAGCCGCTTTACGGTGAAGGTGGCATACAGGAGATGGCTAAGGAATATAATATAGAGATTCCTGACAGCGATTATTATAATTGCTGGGATGTAGCAACTGAGCTTGTCGGCGCTCACTATGCAGGCAGCGAGGATTACGATATCCAGGGTACAGAGGTTACTATTTTCCTTCGTGCGGTTGCTCTTGTTCTTCGCAGCGACCTTGCAGCAATTGCCGATAATACACTTCTCGGTGCTGCAAATATGCTCCTTGAAAAGTTCGGATATGAAGACGGTATCGCTGACAGTATAACAAAACTTGCAACCGATACGTTCGGCGGTGTTTCGACTGTTGAATATTTCCTTCTTGCTCTTGTTTCTCCTCTCCTTATTGAGTTTATTGCAGACGATGACGGCGTTGATGACAACAACGGTACTCTTCCCGGTTATGCAGTAGGCGGTACAGATATTGCGTTTGGAAATATTTCTGACAGAATGCAAAAAATATTTGAGGCAATAATAGCTTATGTGTCATATATTATAAAAGTAATCACAAGAGCTATTGAGGTTCTTCCGCTGTAAAAACTAAGCAGAACCAACGATTTTTAGCCGTCCTCTTGTTGACTGAAAACTTTTTTGAAAAAAATCAAAAAAAGTTTTAAAAAAGTGTTGACAAGAGGACGGAAATGTAGTATAGTAATCAACGTCGCCGGTACGAGGCGAGTAAATATGGGAGCATAGCTCAGTTGGCTAGAGCACCTGCCTTACAAGCAGGGGGTCATAGGTTCGAGCCCTATTGTTCCCACCAAAAATGGCCCGGTAGTTCAGTTGGTTAGAACGCTAGCCTGTCACACGAGAGGTCGACGGTTCGAGCCCGTTCCGGGTCGCCATTTTTTTTAAATGCATCTGTAGCTCAGTTGGTAGAGCAGTGGACTGAAAATCCACGTGTCGCTGGTTCGATTCCGGCCGGAGGCACCAGCAGTGTGCGGATGTAGCTCATCTGGTAGAGCGCCACCTTGCCAAGGTGGAGGTAGCGAGTTCGAGCCTCGTCATCCGCTCCAAAAAAGAAGTAACTTTTGTTTACCAAAAGTTACTTCTTTTTTTATCCATTGCGAAAGCAATGGCATATCATCACGCTTTAGCGTGTATATCATTGCCGCAGGCGTATATCGTCAACCGCAGGTTGTATCGCTTTCGCAATGATGATATACAACACTTCGTTTTGATGATATGCAATTTCTTGCGAAATTGATGATATACAAGGCTTCGCCTTGATTTTGTAAACGCTTAATATTGTGTCAGCGATATATCATTTCAAAACTTCCCCTTGACAAACCGTAAATTCCGCAGTATAATCCACTCAACAATTGAAAATGCCAAATGGGGTGCTGATGTTATCGGCTGAGAGTCGGGCTATTAAGTCCGTGACCCTTGAACCTGATCCGGGTAATGCCGGCGTAGGAATTTTAACGGTTGTAAAAAACACTGAACACCAACGGGAAAATTCCTCTTGGTGTTTTCTTTTTTTACTAAAGGAGTGTTTTCAATGCAAAAAACCGTACTGACACGAACAGAAAAAACAAAACGCTTGGCCCTTAGCGGAATACTAATCGCAATGGCAACGGTGCTCTCATTCATCAAGGTGTTCGAGTGGCCGTTTGGCGGAAGCATTACCGCCGCATCAATGCTGCCGCTTGCAATGCTCGGCTACACCTACGGCGTGAGGTGGGGACTTGCCGTGGGACTTGTACACGGCGTTATTCAGGCAATCACGGGCGCCACAATGTCCTCGGCATTTGCAGGGCAGGGCGCAGGTGCAGTTGCCGCAATATGTCTGATTGACTATTTTATCGCCTTTTCCGTAACAGGTCTTTCGGGTATGTTCAAGGGTAAAATCAATAACCATACGGTCGGGTTTGCGCTTGGCACGGCAGCTGCCGTTTTCCTGCGTTACCTTTGCCACGTCACGTCGGGCTATATTTTTTACAAATCCTATGCCGACTGGTTTTTCGGCGAGGTTATGGTGAATGATTTTTCCGCAATGCTGATGCAAAAGTGTTCGCCCGATTTGCTCGGCCTGATTTATTCAATTATTTATAATGCCGCATATATGCTGCCCGAGCTCGTGATAACAACCGTCTGTGCCGTGCTTGTGATTACTCTCATTCCTCCCGTCAGGCGTGAAATGATAAAATCAAAATAAATTGTATAGACAAAACGGCTTTGTTGTGGTATACTCATAATGTTTGATTATAACTATTATGAAAAGGAGTGCGGCGTATAAAAAGCCGCAGACAGACAGTATGCTTGATATCAAAGAAGCTCTTGCTAAAATACATTCTTCACTTGCACTCACTATGAAGGAGGCAGGCTTTACCGCCGTTATTCCCGAAGGCATTGAAAAGGGCGAAGCACCTGTTGCTTCGGGTGACAACGGCATAGGCTACAGGCTCGAATACAAGTCCGAAGCCGCCGGCCTCAGAATTGACTATTTCGACACAAAGCTCAATTTCTCAATTTCAACCGAGGTTGACGGTGACGGTCAGTTTATTAATTACGACCTTGTTTCCGTTTCTCTTCTCGACCCCGAAACTACAGACCAGAGCGATGTCAACTACATCTCGGGCGAGATTTCGGACACCGTTATGGCAAAGTTCTGCAAGCCCGACCCTGCAATGCAGAAGGTCAAGGCACCCAAGACGGTTTCCAAGGCTGCCGCAAGAAGCGGTTCCGTTTACTACGACTCCAACACGCTTGCAAGCCGCCTTACATCATCTCTCTATCCCGAATACAGAGCACAGTATAACGACAACATCAACCGCTACGGCGAGTTTCTTCCCGAAGAATTCTTCGCGGCGGGGTGTGCAGATGCAATCATTGCTACAATCAGGCAGAATGACCCTGCAAAGATGAAGAAGCTTTTCAATCTCCTCAATGAGATTTATCTTGATGCAACCAACGAAACACAAAGCCTTATCGTTGTTTCTATTCTCGGTAAGATGGATAACGACCAGACTCTGCTTGCAAACTGTGTTGACTATATGTGTGACGATTTGCTCAAGCCCACAATCCGCGTAAATAAATTCTTCGCAACGGGTGCAGGCAAAACGGCAAAGGAAAAGCTTGCAAATCCCCCTGCATACAAGCCCAAAAAGGCAAAGCGTCCGAGTATGACGGAGCGTATGATGAGCGGTGCACAGAATCAGCAGAGAAAGTAAAATTTAATTTAAATAATAAATAATAAAGAAGAAATAATA
>JAFQEL010000018.1 GCA_017399065.1 Clostridia bacterium
AATGCTAATTTTTCTTCTTTGCTATGATTTCTGTTTGTTCCGCCTTTTGGTCTTCCCATTTCTTTCAGCTCCTTTTCTCTATCTTAACATAAAAAATGATGGTAGACACTTTTTTGTGTCTACCATCATTATACTATTTCAGTGTTCTTAGGAACACCCGGCTTTTATCTTATGCTTTATGCCATTTTACGCCCTGCGGTGTGTCTTCAAGTACAATTCCCATTGCCTTTATCTTGTCACGGATTTCGTCAGCAAGTGCCCAGTTTTTGTCCTTTCTTGCCTGTGCACGCTGTGCGATGAGCTCCTCAACCTCATCGTCAAGGCTTGCCTTGCTTCTGTTGTAAACAATGCCGAGCACATCTGTAAGCTCGTCAAATGCTTTTGCACCAAGCTCAAGTGTTGCCTTGTTTGCACCTGCGGCAATTACTGTGTTGATATCACGTACAAGCTCAAATACTGCGGCAATAGCGTCTGCGGTGTTCATATCGTCATCCATAGCTGTAATAAACTGCTGTATTCTGCCGTGTACCTTATCGTTGAACTCGTTGTCAAGCTCACCGTCAGCAGCGTTTTCAAGCGCGAAATCAAGGTTGTTGCGGCAGGTATAAAGTCTTTCAAGTGAAGCCTTGCACTGCTCAATGATTTCGGTGTTGTAGTTGATGGGGCTGCGGTAGTGAGAGGATATCAGGAAGTAACGTACTGGCTCATAGCCGTATTTTTCAGCTACGTCACGTACTGTGAAGAAGTTGCCGAGTGACTTTGACATCTTTACGTTGTCAACGTTGATGTAGCCGTTATGCATCCAGTAGTTTGCAAAGCTTGCACCGTTGCAGCATTCGCTCTGTGCAATTTCGTTTTCGTGGTGGGGGAATATAAGGTCCTGACCGCCGCAGTGAATGTCGATTGTTGTGCCGAGGTAGCGGCGTACCATTGCCGAGCACTCAATGTGCCAGCCGGGTCTGCCGTGACCCCAGGGTGACTCCCAGTAGGGCTCGCCGGGCTTTGCGCCCTTCCACAGTGCGAAATCCATCGGCTCACGCTTGATTTCCTCTACGTTGATTCGTGCGCCTGCCTCAAGCTCCTCAAGCGGCTGATGTGACAGCTTGCCGTATTCGTCAAACTTCTTCGGGCTGAAGTAAACGTCGCCGTCAACAGCGTATGCGTAGCCCTTTTCGATAAGAGTTGAGATAATATTGATAATCTCGTCAATGTTTTCTGTTGCTTTGGGGTGTACGGTTGCTTCGCGTACGTTCATACCCTTTGCATCTTTCCAGAATTCTTCGATATACTTCTCGCTGACTTCTTTGTATGTCAGACCTTCTTCGTTTGCGCGGCGTATGATTTTGTCATCAATGTCAGTGAAGTTCTGAACAAATTTCACGTCATAACCTCTGTATTCCATATAGCGGCGAAGTACGTCGAAAACGCATAGCGGTCTTGCGTTACCGATGTGGATAAAGTTGTAAACAGTAGGGCCGCAAGCGTAAACCTTGAGCACACCGGGCTCTATTGTCTTGAGTTCTTGTTTTGTTCGTGTGAGAGTGTTGAAAATTTTCATTTATTTTTTCTCCTCTTCTAAAGATTTGATTTGTTTGTTAAGCTTATCAATCTGTATCTGCATTTTACACAGCTCCATAGCAATCGGGTCGGGAATATGAATCTGGTCAAGGTCGTCAACCCTTTTGCCGTTTTGCTTTACTACTCGTGCAGGTACGCCTACCGCTGTGGAGTTAGGCGGTATTTCGTCGAGCACAACTGCACCTGCGGCAATGTTTGTGTTGTCTCCTACAGTGAACGGGCCAAGCACCTTTGCACCTGCTCCTATCAGTACGTTGTTGCCGATTGTCGGGTGACGCTTGCCTGTGTGGTGACCCGTACCGCCGAGCGTTACGCCCTGGTAAATAGTAACGTCGTCACCGATAACTGCTGTTTCGCCGATTACAACGCCCGTACCGTGGTCGATAAAAAATCGTCTGCCGATTTTTGCAGCAGGGTGAATTTCAATTCCCGTTTTCTTTACACATCTCTGTGAAATAAGGCGAGCCAGAAAAAACAGCTTGTGATTGTAGCAGAAATACGCTCTGCGGTGCATCCTTACCGCCTTAAGTCCGGGGTAAAGAAATAATATTTCAAGCGAAGAACGTGCCGCGGGGTCACGCTCTTTGACACACTGTATGTCTTCTCTCAGTTGTCTGAACAAATTATCACCTCTGATATAAAAAAACTCCGCCACCCCAAAAGGTGACGGAGGCGATTAAAGTCGCGGTTCCACTCCGACATTATACTCAGTAAGGTTCTAAGAAACCTTCAGCCGGTAACGGGGCTTGCCGTACGGCCATTTCCTGCCGTAAGCTAACGGGGTGCATTCCCATAGTTCAGCTGACAGTGTGCTTGCAGCGATATGCACACCTCTCTGTGAAAGCCGAAGGGCTACGGTACTTCTTCCCGATCAATGCTTTTAAAATTTTTCTTATAATATTATATGCAATTTATTTTGAGAAGTCAATTGTTTTTTTAGCCTGAACAAGATAAACTATGCCTGAAATTGCCGCAAGTGCCGCAGTGATCCAGATCATAATGTTTGATATAAACGCAAAATGCACTTTGAGGAAGCCAAATGTTTCAACAAGGTCGCCCCACAGCAGAATGACAATGGTAAATGTCATCTGAGTGGCTGTCTTGACCTTACCCCAGATGTTTGCAGGCACAACTATATTCTGTGCGGCGGAGATAAGTCTCATCGATGTTACAATAAATTCTCTTGTGAGAATTATAAATACGGGCCACGCATCGCAAAGTCCCTCCTGAATAAAGGCAAGCAGTGCGGCTGTGGTCAGCATTTTGTCGGCAACTGGGTCAAGAAACTTACCGAATGTTGTGATCTGGTTGTATTTTCTTGCAAGCTTGCCGTCAACCGCATCCGTTATCGAAGCAATAGAAAAGATAATTGCACCGATGAGAAAACGGTGGGGGATTGAGCTTAAAAATGCGAGCATAAACAGCGGCGTAATAATAACTCTTGCAATAGTCAGTTTGTTTGGTGTGTTCATTTACTCAGCCTCTCCGATGAGGTCATACTCATCTGTGTTGATAATTGTTACCGTGCAGAAATCGCCTTCGCCGTAATCGTTACTGCTTGTGAATTTGACAACGCAGTCGATTTCGGGTGCATCCATATATGTTCTGCCCGTGTAGCTGTCGCTGTAAGCGTCGTAGCTTTCGACAAGCACCTCAAAGCTCTTGCCGATGTAGCTGTTGTGCTTGTCGAGTACTATATCGTACTGGTCGTTCATTATTATTTCCTGCCTGTCAAGCTTTGTTCGCTCGTCAAGCTGGTCATCAAACTCTGCGGCAGGTGTGCCTTCCTCTGCCGAATAAGCAAAACAGCCGAGGTGGTCAAACTCTGTTTCGTTTACAAACAGCGCAAGGTTTTCAAATTCTTCCTCTGTTTCACCGGGGAAACCTGTTATAAATGTAGTGCGTACGATTATGTCAGGCATTTTGCTGCGGAGTTTTTCAATAAGCTCTTTTACCTGCTGTTGTGTGCCTCTGCGGTTCATTCGCTTGAGTACGTTGTCATCAGCATGCTGAAGCGGCAGATCGACGTAGTGCAGTACCTTTGGCAGTGTAGCCATTGCTTCGATAAGCTCATCCGTAAACTCGTCGGGGTAGCAGTACAGCATTCTTATCCAGTGTATGCCGTCAATTTTATTGAGCTGTCTGAGAAGCTCGGGGAGCTTGAGCTCGCCGTATAAATCCTTGCCGTAAAGCGTTGTGTCCTGAGCAACAATGATAAGCTCTTTTACTCCTTTTTCGGCAAGACTCTTTGCTTCTTCGATTATATCCTCAATCTCTCTGCTGCGGTATTTACCTCTGATAGAGGGGATTGCACAATAAGTGCAGCAGTTATTACAGCCGTCTGCAATCTTGAGGTATGCGTAGTATTCTGGTGTTGTGAGCACTCTTTCACCGTTCATAGGCATATTGCACTTGTCGGGGAATGTACCTATTCTCTCGCCGTCAATTACCTTTTTGCATATCTCGGATATGTCGCCGTTTGCACCGATACCGACAACTGCATCAACCTCGGGGAATTCATTCAGTATTTCATCCTTATATCTTTCTGCAAGACAGCCTGTTACAATGATTTTGCCTACTACACCGTCTTCCTTGAGCTGAGCCATATCAAGAATGTTTTCAATAGCCTCTTTTTTAGCTGACTCAATAAAACCGCAGGTGTTGATGATTACTGCGTCAACTCCGTCATAAGGGTCGGCAATCTGAAAGCCGCTTGTATCAAGTGTTGCAAGCAGACATTCGCCGTCTATCTGATTTTTGGGGCAGCCGAGTGAAATAAAGCCAACAGTACTCATACATCAAAATCCTCGTCAAATTCATCGTATTCGCTCATCGCGCTTCTTATGTCGGAGTAGCTGTATCCGAGCCTTAGCAAGGCGGCGAAAACCTGCTTCCTCCCTTTTTCCGTGGTGAGCTTGCGTGCGTACTTACCGTTTAATAATACCCTAATATTATCACTTTCGTCAAGTGTAATTGAATTAATTGTTATTTCTGCTGTTTCGCGGTCAATTCCTCTGCGTAAAAGCTCAGCTTTGATTGCACGAATTCCGTAACCTTTTCTGCGTGCAAGCTCTTCTGCCAGAGTCGATGCATAGCGTTCATCATTAATGTATCCCAGTGCTTTAATTCTTTCAACTGCATCTTGTGCGGCAGTGTCGCCGTCAGCTCTGCGAAGCTTGTTGTACAGCTCTTTTTCGCAGTGGTCACGTCTTGAGAGAATATTGAGAGCACGGTTGAAACAACGCCTTTTTGCAATTCTGTCCGCAAGGCTCTGATACTGTTCCTCGTCTATTTCGTCACCCGAAATATAACCGCACGAAAACCAGAAATCAGCATCAACGGTGAGCTTGTACTCACCGTCGATGCTGATGTGTATCTTGTTTGCTTTGCCTTTTTGAGCTGTAATTATCATATTCGTTTATCAGTCGTCATCTACTGCAATGTCAAGGTTTGCTTTGATTCGCGCTTTAGGTGCGGGAGGTACAACGGGTGCAGGTGCCGCGGGTATAGCAGGGGAGACTTCTTCCTCTGACTCATCAGCCGAGGCAGTGAATGAGCTATCATCAAATTTTGCTCTGACCTTTGCTTCGATTTCTTCTCGAAGTGCCTTGTTTGTGCGGATAAGCTCCTTAACATTGTCACGGCCCTGGCCGAGTCTTTCATCATTATATGAGAACCATGCACCGCTTTTGTGTACGATGTCGAACTGAACTGCAAGGTCGAGAATCTCGCCTTCAACAGTAATGCCCTTGCCGAACATAATATCAAACTCTGCGGTCTTGAAGGGGGGAGCAACCTTGTTTTTTACAATCTTTGCCTTGGTGTGGCTGCCGATAAATTCGCCGCCGGGGCCCTTGAGCTGCTCAACCTTGCGTACATCAATACGCATTGATGCGTAGTACTTGAGTGCACGGCCACCTGTTGTAACCTCGGGGTTGCCGTACATAACGCCGACCTTCTCACGAAGCTGGTTGATAAAAATAAGTATTGTGTTTGATTTTGAAATTGCACCTGCGAGCTTACGCAGAGCCTGAGACATAAGTCTTGCATGAAGACCTACGTGTGAGTCGCCCATTTCGCCCTCTATTTCAGCACGGGGGACCAGAGCGGCAACGGAGTCAACTACAACAACGTCAAGTGCACCTGAGCGTACAAGAGCCTCTGTGATTTCAAGCGCCTGCTCACCGTTGTCGGGCTGAGAAACGAGGAGCGAGTCTATATCTACGCCGAGGTGTGAAGCGTATACTGGGTCAAGTGCGTGCTCAGCGTCGATGAATGCCGCTTCGCCGCCTGCCTTCTGTGCCTCGGCAACTACGTGCAGCGCAAGTGTGGTTTTACCTGATGACTCAGGACCGTATATTTCAATAATTCTGCCGCGGGGCAGACCGCCTATACCTGTTGCCCGGTCAAGTGTGAGAGAGCCGGTTGAGATAGCCTCAACGTTAAGTCCGCGATCCTGACCGAGACGCATTATGGCACCTTTACCGTATGTTTTTTCAATCTGCTTGAGTGCTGTTTCAAGAGCGCTGTTCTTGTCTGCTGATTTAAGTGCTGCTTTATCTGCCATATTAAATATCCTCCGAAAAGTGATAGTACAAATGTTCGATTACGTGTTCGATTATACCTTTTTGCACAATAATTGTCAAGCGTTTTTCTGCAATCTGCAAAAATTTTTTTGTTAGTTTCAAATACCCTTGCATTTTATCCTCATTTCGTATATTATTGAAATAATTATTACATTTAAGGTGAAATATTATGATTATTGATGAGTTGGTATCACTTTCAAATCTCTACGGTTCAAATGAAGAGCTTGTGCTTGCAGGCGGCGGCAATACCTCTGCCAAAGACGGCGATGTAATGTACATCAAGGGCTCAGGCACACAGCTTGCAACAATTACAGCCGACGGCTTTGTGAAAATGAACAGACAGGCACTTGCCGATATTTTTACAAAGGCTTATCCTACCGATGACGATGCACGTGAGGCACAGGCTCTGGCTGACCTTTCTGCCGCAAGAATGCCCGGTGAAGAGAGCAAGCGTCCCAGTGTTGAGACACTGCTTCACAGTCTCTTTCCTCACACATTTGTCCTTCACGTACATCCGGCTCTTGTCAACGGTCTTACCTGTGCCGTAAACGGCAAGGCTGAGGCAGAGCGTATGTTTGGTGACGGCTTTATCTGGGTTGAATCTTGCAAGCCGGGTTATACTCTTTCAAAAATCTGTTATGATAAAATGACAGCTTATACTGCACAGCACGGCAAGGCTGCCGATATGCTTCTTCTCCAGAATCACGGCATATTTATTGCTGCCGATACTGCAGAAGAAATAGGCGATAAGTTAGCAACAGTAATGTCAGCGCTCAATGCAGCAGTTGTCCGTTATCCCGATTTTGACAGTGGCGATTACGACGGCGAAAAGGCACAGAAGTGCTTTGATGTTATATACGATATCTATGGTGAAGATGCGGTTATTACTTATGAGCCGAGCGTTGAGGCACTTAAGTTTGCCGAAAGCCCCGAAACAGCTCAGGCTGTTATGAAGCCCTTTACTCCCGATCATATTGTTTACTGCAAGGCAGAGCCTGTATACGGCTTCTGCAACGGCTGTATCAGAGGCGTAGTAAACACGTATTTTGAAGATAAAGGCTATATGCCCAAGATTATAATTATCAGCGGTTGCGGATTCTTTGCAGTTGATATGACTCCCAAGGGCAGTGAAACTGCGGCAACCCTCTTCAACGATGCACTCAAGGTTGCAGTTTATTCCGAGTCATTCGGCGGTCCTCTTCATATGACCGATGAGCTTTCCGATTTCATCACTAATTGGGAAGTGGAATCCTACAGACAGAAACAGAATGCATAATATATAAATAGGAGAATAAGACAATGTTTTACAGTATCGAAAACGAATATCTTACCGCACAGATTGACGATATGGGTGCACAGCTTCATTCACTTGTAACCAAGGATGACGGTTACGAGTATCTCTGGCAGGGCAATCCCGATATATGGTACGGTCAGGCACCTGTCCTTTTCCCCGTTATAGGCCAGCTTTTTGAGGATAAATTCCGTTACGACGGCAAGGATTATCCTCTCGCCAAGCACGGCTTTGCACGTAAGATGCTCTTTGAGGCAGCAGATGTTGAGGGCGCAAGGGCAGTGTTTATTCTTCGCAGCAACGATGAAACAAGGGGAATGTTCCCGTTTGAGTTTGAGTTTGCAGTATGCTTTGAGCTTGTCGGCAGAGCAATCAAGGTTACCCATACCGTAACAAATCTTGATAATAAGACTATGTATTTCTCCTGCGGTGCACACCCGGGCTTCAACTGCGCTATCGGTGATTATCTCGAGTTTGAAGAGAGCGAAGAGGGCGCACAGGTTGAGAAGATTGACAAAGAGAACATCATCATCGGTACAAAGTTTGATGTTGAGCTTGAAGAGGGCAGACGCCTTCGCCTCACTCCTGACCTTTTTGCCGAGGATGCACTTATCTTCTCTGAGCTTAATTCCAACGTTGTCACTCTCAGGAGTGATAACGGCGTACGTACGGTTCGTTTCGATTTCGGCGATGCTCCTTTTCTCGGAATCTGGGCAAAGCCCAACGCACCCTATGTCTGCATTGAGCCTTGGTACGGCGTAAATGACGACAGAATCAGATATGAGGATGTTTCTCAGAAGCGCGGTATTCAGAGTCTCGAGCCTGAAGAGAGCTTTGATCTTGTCTGGATTGCAGAATTATAATAAACCAATATAGCCGAGGGGTTTCCTCGGCTTTTTTGATATGTTATTCAAAGCGAAGAATATTAAATTTCTAAAAAAGAGGTTGATATTATGACACATAATGATTTGTTCGGAAATGCAAAATGGGTAAGTGCCGATAAAAGAATTTCATCTCCGCTTTTCAGAGCTGAGTTTACGGCTGACGATATAAAGAATGCTGAAATTTTTATCTGTGGTCTTGGTTTTTTTGAGCTTCATATCAACGGCAGGAGAGTGAACGAAGATTTGCTTGTGCCTGCTTTTTCACAGTATTGCTACCGTGACCTGAGTGCTCACTACACCGAGCGACAGGATAAAATGAGCTACCGTACTTATGTATGTAAGTACACCCTTACCGATTACCTTGCAGATGGAAAAAACGCAATCGGTGTACAGCTCGGTAATGGTTGGTATAACCTTAATGATACAAGTGACGGTGATGACGACGGTGACCCGACATGGACAAGCTACGGTGAGCTTAAGCTCTGCTACAGAATTGTAATTGAACACAGCAATGGAGCAAAAACAGAAATTCTTTCAGACGAAAGCCTCAAATGTTCAGAAAGTGAAATTACGTTCAATAACATCTACGGCGGTGAAAGACACGATTATTCACTTGCCAAGGTCGGATTTTCTTCTTGTGACTATGATGACTCCGGTTGGTCAGATGTTTCTGTTGCTTCTGCACCCGATACTGAGTTTTTAATTCAGACCTGTCCTCCCGACAGGGTAATCCGAAATATCACACCCGTTTTGGTCAAGGATTTCGGTGAAACAAGTATATATGACTGCGGCGAGGTTATCACAGGCTATGCCGTCATTAAGTCAAAAGAAGACGGTGCAACTCTTACGGCACGATATGCCGATGCACTTAAAGCCGATTCAACTCTTGATTTTTATCCGAGCGGCGGTGACGGAGAGAAGCTTCAGCAGGAGGTTTTTGCCAATACAAAAGCAGGTGAGAGTTACTTCCCGCATTTCTGCTGGCACGCATTCCGCTATATCGAGGTTTCAGATAATGCCGAAATCGTGGCAGTAAATGTTGTTCACTCCGACTGTGCTGTTACAAGTAATTTTGAAAGTGATAACGAAGTCCTCAACTGGCTTTACAAAACCTATCTTCGCACTCAGCTTGACAATATGCACTGCGGTGTGCCGTCCGACTGTCCTCATATCGAGCGTCTCGGCTATACGGGCGACGGTCAGCTCTGTGCCGAAGCCGTAATGCTTATGACAAACAGCAGACTTTTCTATAAAAAATGGATGGGTGATATTGCCGACTGTCAGGATGTTGAAACGGGTCATGTGCAGCATACAACACCATTCTGCGGCGGTGGCGGCGGTCCTGCTGCCTGGGGCGGTGCAATAGTTGTCGTGCCCTATGTTTTCTACAAAACCTACGGCGAAAAAGATGCTGTTGAGCAGTATTTCCCCAATATGCTCAAATATATCGAATATATGGTGAATCATAGCGAAAGCGGTCTTGTCTGTCGAGAAGAAAAGGAGTGGTGCCTCGGCGACTGGTGTGCACCTATGGAGCTTCATAAGCCTGAACCACATACCAAGAGCCGTGTCCTTATTCCCGAAACCTTTGTAAATACCGTTCTTTTCATCAAGCAGATGAAAATGACAATGGAGCTTGCAGAAGTTATCGGCAAAGAGGACGAGGTTTCGCATCTTCCCGAACTTATTGAAAAAGCATCAAAAATGATCAATATCGCTTATTACAGCCCTATGACTCATTGCTATTGCGGCGATGTGCAGGGTGCAAACTGCCTTGCTCTCGATGCTGGTCTGGGCGACGAAAAAACACTGCAGATGACTGTTGATAAATACCGTGACAGAGAGCGTTTTGATACAGGTATCGTCGCAACCGACGTCCTGCCGCGAATTCTGTTTGAGAGCGGAAACGCACAGCTTGCCTTCGACCTTATGACAGCCCGTAAATCACCGTCATTCGGCTATATGATGGAGCAGGGTGCAACAACTCTGTGGGAGGATTGGCTGCCCGAGCGTTCACTCAATCATCCGATGTTCGGTGCTCTCACGCGCTATCTCTTTACATACCTGCTTGGTATCACTCAGCAGTCGGACAGTGTAGGCTTTGAAAAAATTAAAATCGCTCCTTGCCTTGTAAACGGTATGGATAAAGCGAGCGGATATATCTGCACAGAAAAAGGTAAGATTACCGTAAGCTACGAAAAAACAGAGAATAAGGTTAATTTCATAGTCGGTGTTCCCGAAGGCGAAACAGCCGAATTTGAGTGCGGTGAATACAAAACAACGCTTAAAGAAAGCTGGAATGAATTTACAATAAATCTTTAAGTGCCATTCTGAGCGATAGCGAAGATTTTTAATTACCGTAAGATCCTTACACTGCGTTCATCATGACATCGTTTTTGTATCGCGGTAAATGGTATGTCAAAAGCTCCCTTAGAAGGGAGCTGTCACGAAGTGACTGAGGGTTGTTAAAAAATACAATCAACATTTAATTCCTAATTTATAATTAAAACGGCTGACTCACTGCACATTGTGAATCAGCCGTAATCTTTTTATTGATTTTTACTGTTTTGCACCTGCATCGAACATTTCAAGCACTTTTACACTTGCTGCGTAGCAGTCTGCAAGGCCCTTTTCGTTCATGTTGTCGTATGTATCGCGTCTTGTGTGGTAATACTTCTCGAGCTTGTGGTTAAGACCTGTAATACCTGTTGCTCTGAAGCCTGCCTGAGCAAATGCTGCTGAGTCTGTAGCGCCGCCGAGAGGGGGAACCATACCCTTTGAGCAGTGGATGCCAAGCTCCTTGGTTGCTTCCATAAACAGGTCGGAAACATCCTTGTCAGCCTTGACGGTACCGTTAAGGTCACGGTAGTTTACCATCAGGTACTTGGGGTCATAAATTGTATCGTATGCGTAGATGAATGTGGGAACGTCGTCAAATTCGCCCTTGTGAGCTTCGCACCATGCCTTGGATCCGCGGAGTCCTGCTTCTTCGGAGCCTGTAAGTACAACGGCAATTTCAGTGTTTTCAAGCTCAATCCCCTCGTCCTTAAGAGCCTTGAGAATTGCAATACCCATATAGCAACCGGAAAGGTTATCGTTAGCGCCGTCAACGGGACGCTTGTAGTTTACCATCCAGTAGAGTCCTATAAGGAATGGCATAAATGCAAGACCGCCGAGTGCAGCTTTGCCGATAGGTGTGTTGATATCTGCAACAGCAGGTGCAATGCTGCCGCTTTGGATTATACTTATTATTGCAATAATGAGGTAGTATACAGCACCGACAGCGCAGAGGATAGCGTGACCCTCAAAACCGACACCGCCGAGTGCGTAGTTAACGGGCCATTCCCAGGCAGCGTCGGGGTGACCGTTGAATACGATTCTTCTCTTTGTTTCGCCTGTACACTTTTTGACAGCGGTTACATTGTGACCTGTCTTTTCGGGGAAGATGGGGTCTATAAGCTTCTTGTAAATACCAAACTGTGCAAGAACGATAAAAAGACCTGCTGCAATAAGAATTACACTTGCAATCGGGAAAATGAAAAGAAGAGCAAATGCAATAATAACAAATGTAATTGTAAAATAAATCCAGCCATAGAAAGAACGGGGATTTTCTTTGAATGATTCGACCTGTACCTTTTCACAGCCGCAGTCTTTTTTGAGTACGTCCGCCATATATTCACAGGCTTGTTTTTCGCCTTTGGAGCCGGGGTCACGCTTTTCAAATGTCTTGATGATGTGCGTGATTTCAGCGACCATGTATTTGGCGGCATCATTTTTCTTGTCAATGAGCTTTTGCAGATTCAATTTTGCCATCTCCTTAAGATTAGGTTTTCTTAAGTGTAACAAAAAAGTTAAAAATATACTATTAATTTTTTATTAATTTTTACGTATTTAATAAAGTTTTTTGTTTATTTTACCTTTTCCTATACCTTCGTATATAAGTCCTTCAGTGGTATAGGCTGATTTGTCAATGCAATTTCTGCCGTCAAGTACTATAGGCGTTTTCATCAGCCTTACGAATTCGCTCGGCTGGTAGCTGCAGACCTCATTCCATTCTGTAAAAATGAAACAGATATCGGCGTTTGTTATCGCCTTATCAATACTGTCACAGTAATTGATCTCGGGGAAAAGCTCTCTGAATTTTTCCGTACCTGCAGGGTCCCAGGCGTTTATTTTTGCACCGTCCTCAAGAAATATCGGTATATTTACGAGCGAGGGAGCCTCTCTCAGGTCATCCGTACCGGGCTTGAACGTAAGACCGAGCACCGCTACGGTCTTTCCGTCGAGGCTGTCTGTGTATTTTTTTGATTTTCTGTATAGGCTGAGCTTTTGCTTTTCGTTTACCTCTATCGCTGCTTTTATTGTCTTTATTTCGCAGTCATTTATGTGTGCCAGCCAGTGAAGCGCTTTTGTATCCTTCGGGAAGCAAGAGCCGCCGTAGCCTATACCTGCACGCAGAAAGCTTGAGCCTATGCGTGTGTCGAACCCCATGCCTTTTGAAACGCTTTCAATGTCTGCTCCTACGATCTCGCAGAGGTTTGCAATTTCGTTGATGTAAGATATTTTCAGCGCAAGGAAATCGTTTGAAGCATACTTTACCATTTCTGCACTTTCTCTGTCCATAACAAGTATGGGAGCGTCAAATCCGTCGTAGACCTCACGCATTACGGCTTCCGCTTCAGCGTTTTCGGTGCCGATAATTATGCGCGACGGGTGAAGCGTATCGCGCACAGCCGTGCCCTGAGCAAGAAATTCGGGGTTTGATACAACCTCGATATGCACACCGGGTTTTAATCTGTCTGCAATCATCTGTTCTATATTTGCATTTGTGCCGACAGGTACTGTAGATTTAATAACCATAATGCAATTTTTTTCTGCTGTCTGAGCAATCTGCATTGCAACCGAGTTGACAAAGCTGAGGTCAGCAGAGGAGTCACGTCGCTCGGGAGTTCCTACGCCTATGAATATTATGTCGCTGTCTTTGTATGCGCTTTTGTAGTCGGTAGTGTAGGTTAGTCTTGAGCTGTTTTTGCTCATCAGCTCTTCAAGCCCTTCTTCAAATATAGGAGCAATGCCGTTGTTGAGCATATCAATTTTTCCTGCGTCAATGTCAACGCAGGTAACATCGTGCCCTTTATCGGCAAAGCAAACTGCCGTTACCAGACCGACGTAACCGGTGCCTGCAACAGTAATTTTCATTTGTTCACACTCCTGTTTGTCAGTTGTTGATTTTACGTTTTGCCGCTGCTCTGCAAGCGCGTTTGTAGGCTTCGGCAACGTATTCTTCTATAGTCATGCATCTGTATATATCGTTTTCATGCCTGTCAGGTTTTGAATTGAGGCTAAGCTCGAATGTCATTATGCCGTCATATCCGCAGCTGTCGAGCCTTGCGGCAATGCTGTCCCAGTCTGCAATTCCGTCAAAGGGCAGCAGATGCAGGTCGTCATGCCAGGTTATCCTGCCGCTGTAATCCTTTACTCCGAGGTTGTCGTTAAGATGTGTTGCAATCAGCTTGTCCCCGTAGAGTGCAAGCATATCCTTTGAACCGTTGTAGCACATTTCGTGACCCGAATCCCAACAGAATCCCACGTAAGAATTATCTTTGAAATGCTCCATAAGTGCGGCAAGATATTCCTCACCCTCTGTGTTTTCAAAGGCAATCTTAACGCCGAGCTTTTCGGCTTCTTCTACAACCTTGCCGTAGTTTTCAAGCCCTTGTTCAGTAGGCTGTCTGCCGTCATAAAAACCGATGTATGTGTGCACTATCATTATCGGTACATTATTGTTTGCACAGACGTGAAGGCACTCTGTAAGCTCATTGACAGCCGTCTTTGCAGCATCTTCGTCACCGTGCCACATATCTGCCGATTTTCCGAAAGGTGCGTGAATGGACTGATATATCATACCCAGCTCTTTGGCGAGCGTCGAATAATTTTCTGTCAGCTCTCCGTGGGTGTACTCTGTAAAGAAGCCTTCAAAGCCTGTCTGATGAAAAAGTTTTATCTGTTCTTCGACACTGAGTCCGCAGTTTAAGTTTGCGCCCAGACACAAATTATATTTCCACATAACGAATAAACCTCAAAATATTGTATCAATTATTAATGTAATATATTTTTTTATTTTTTTCAATATATTTGTATCAATATGCTTGAATTTTTATTTAAAAAATGCGATACTTACATCAAATAAACTGTATTTATGAGGTGTTACAATTATGGCACAGCTGAAAATGTACTGGACAGCGGGTACTCCTGTTGAGGAGCTTACTCTTCCCGAGGGCTATTCTTTTTCTAATTGCACCACAAGCGATGAGGACGTAAATGCATGGCTTGAGTGCTGTAAAAACGGTCTTATCGGTGACGATTCCGACAGAGAGACCTTTGATGACAGACTTACAAATCACGACGATATAAATATGGAAACCGATATTTTCTTCCTCGATTACGAGGGCAGACATGTCGGTACATCTACTGCAATTTATCATCCTGAAAAAAATTGCGGCGAGCTTCATATGGTTGGTATGATTCCCGAGTTCAGAGGTAAGGGCCTCGGCAAATACCTCAATAACGTTGCAATCAGAAAGCTTGCGGCACAGGGCGTTAAATATATCTATCTTACAACTGACGAGTGGCGCAAGGGTGCTGTCAAGAGCTATCTTACATCAGGTTTCCATCCTGTTGAGTATAATGAGGGTATGAAGCAGCGCTGGGAGGCAGTGCTTACCGAGTACGGTATCGATAAGGTTGATGCTGTTGACGAAAACGGTGTTTATTGCTATCCCGTCTATCGCGATGGCTTTACACCGCCACGCAAGGTGAAAATCGGCGTTGTCGGCGCAGGCAGAGGCAAAACAATGATGGATTACTGCGTCAAGCAGGATAATGCCGAGCTTGTAGCTATCTGTGACAATCACGTTCCTACACTCGAAAAAGCAAAGAAATCCTATGGTAACGATACCATAGTTTTCTATGACGATTTTGATAAATTCCTTGAGCACGATATGGATGCCGTTGTTCTTGCAAACTTCGCAACAGAGCACGCTCCCTTTGCAATCAAGTGTATGGAAAAGGGCTTCGACGTTATCAGCGAGGTTCTTCCCGTGCAGACTCTCAAGCAGGCTGTAGAGCTTGTTGAGGCAGTTGAGCGTACGGGCAGAACTTATGCTTACGCAGAAAACTACTGCTATATGGCTGCTCCCCGTATGATGCGTCAGCTCTACCGTGCAGGCGTACTCGGCGATTTCGAATACGGCGAGGGTGAGTATATGCACAACTGCGAAGGCGGCTGGCACAACTGGACAAGAGGTCTGCCAGACCACTGGCGTAATCAGATGCATGCTTGCTATTACTGCACACATTCACTTGGTCCGCTTGTACATATCACAGGTATGCGTCCCGTTAAGGTCAGCGGTTTTGAGGTTCCGTTTAACAAGAGAATGGAGCGTATGGGCGCAAAAGCAGGTCCCATCGGTATCGAGATGGTAACACTCGAAAACGGTGCAGTACTCAAGAGCATCCACGGTGTTGGTCCTTCAAAGGATTCTATCTGGTATTCAATTTACGGCTCAAAGGGCAGAATGGAAAGTGCCCGTGAGGATGACCTTAAGAATGAGCGTGTACATACACTCTACGTAAACTGTGATAAGAATGAGGGCGATAACGACTCCGAGTCTGTGCTCACTTCTACAGCCGACACTCTTGCATATAAAGCAGAACCTTACGGACACGGCGGTTCCGATTTCTACGTAATGTACAACTTTATCGAGTATATCAACGGCAATAAGGAAGCCGATATTATCGACGTTTATGAGGCTCTGGATATGTTCCTGCCGGGTATGTTCGCTTACTATTCGGTACTTGAAGGCGGTATTCCCATGGATGTACCCAACCTCCGTAATAAGGATGAGCGCGAAAAGTGGCGTAACGATACCCGCTGCACAGATCCCAAGGTTGCAGGTGATATGCTTATTCCCGGTTATTCAAAGGGCAATCCTGAAATTCCTGCTGAAAATTATGCAAAGCTTGCAAAGAAGCTTGAGGAGCAGGAAGCTGCAAAAAAAGAGCAGGAAAACAAATGAAAATAATAGGCCGTATCGTTACGGATTTTTCGTCAAAATTCGGCTTGCCGCGGCAGAGCGGACTTGTTGATATAACGGGTAAGATCGTTTTTGAAGAGGAATTTCGCGTGCCTGAAGCTTTTCGAGGCCTTGAAGAATTTTCACACATCTGGCTTGTGTGGCAGTTTTCCGAGACTATTCGTGAAAAATGGTCACCTACGGTGCGTCCGCCCAAGCTCGGTGGTAATAAGAGGGTAGGGGTTTTTGCAACCCGTTCTCCTTTCCGCCCGAATCCAATAGGACTTTCCTCCGTAAAGCTTGAGCGGATTGAATATTCTTCTTCGGAAGGTCCGGTGCTTTATGTAAGCGGCTGTGACCTTATGGACGGTACGCCGATATACGATATCAAGCCGTATCTTCCTTATTCCGATTCTCATTCCGATGCCTCCGGCGGTTTTACCGATACTCTTGATGGCAGGAGTATTGAGGTCGTAATACCTGATGATTTACTTTCAGTTATTCCTGAAGATAAAAGAGAAACCTTAATAGGTGTTCTTTCTCAGGACCCGAGGCCTTCTTATCAGAATGATTCGGACAGGGTGTACGGCTTCGGTTTTGCGGGCTGTGAAATTCGTTTTACGGTTTCAGACGGTGTTCTGACCGTTATTTCGGCAGAAAAACTCAAATAGCTTCAAACAGTGTGATTGATAATTAAGTCGGTCACGCTGTTTTTCTTTTTTGTTTTTCATTTTTCGTCAGCCGCTTTCACTGTCTTAGTTTCCTATTTCATAAAATCTTACTTTTTCTCCTTTTTATCTGATAATATTTCTTTCAGTGCCGGTGTGAAAATTTTTGAATTCCGGAGGTGAGCAGGCATATTCTGAAGTCAATTGTCATATAAAGTATTAACAACCGCTAAAATAAAAGATAAAGGAAGGATTTATTGTTATGGAGAAAAAATTGAGAATTATTGTTGCGGATTCTACCGACAATTTCGGTAAACCCTGTCGCAATGCATTGAGAAACCGCGGAATTGATGCGGAATGTATTGAGAAAGACGGCAAAAAACTTATCGATACGGTTGCTAAAGCAAGACCCGATGCAGTTGTTATGGATGTTTTTCTTCCGGGAGCGGATGCAATAACCGTTATGAATACACTTCGTACACAGTATCCGATGCTTGCCACTAAGTTTATTGTTGTTTTCGGCTTTGACAATCCGACACTTGAGAGCGATGTTATGAATGCAGGAGCCGATTATTTCTTTCTGCGTCCTTTTGATTATGACGGTATGTCACAGCGCATTCTTGCTATGTTTGCTTCAAATAAGCAGACTGAACACGGTGGAAGTGACAGCCTTGAAATGCGTATTACGCAGACCTTACATCAAATAGGTGTGCCTGCACATATAAAGGGCTATCAGTATCTGCGAGAAGCTATACTTATGTCTATCGAAGACCCTGAGAGCATTAATGCCGTTACAAAGCTTCTTTATCCGGGTGTTGCAAAAAAATATTCAACAACCTCTTCGCGTGTTGAGCGTGCAATCCGTCACGCAATAGAGGTAGCGTGGGACAGGGGAGACGTAGAGGTGCTCAATTCATATTTCGGCTATACAATCCAGTCTCAGCGCGGTAAACCTACCAACTCCGAGTTTGTCGCAATGATTGCCGATAAATTCAGATTACAGCTTAAAGCTTGTTAAAACGAAAAAATCGCTTTTTCAGTTTTGGTCATTTTCTTTGATTTTTAAGCAAAAAAGGGGTAAAAACTAAGAAAAAAGAAATAAAAAACTAAAAAAATCAGAAGCGGATTTCAAGGTACTTTTTCCAAGAAATTCGCTTCTTTTTTCATTTTTTATACTTTTTTTGACCTTAGTTTTAAATTTTTATCTTGTTTTTTCTATGTATTCGAGGTAAATTCGTCTGATTTCCTTTAAACTGCGCTGTCTTATCAGAACTTTTTCTCCGTTTGTCATTTCAAAGCATTTGTCAGCCTTGCAGATATGATTCATATTTACAATATAGCTTTGATGACATCTGAGAAATCTTGAGTCGTTAAGCTCATCTGCAATTTTTCGCAGTTGGCTGTATACGGTGTATTTGTTTCCGCTTTTTGAGTGAATTATGCATTTTGTGTTATTGCTTTCAATAAAGAATATATCATTGAGCGGCAGTGCGATTACATCTCCTCTGTGGCGTATGCAGTAAAAATTATCTGAATAATTATGTGTTGCTCTGTCCATTATTTCGCTGAGCTTTGCCATTTTCAAAGGTCTTACAATATAACCGCAGGCGTTGACGTCATAGCCGTCCAAGGCATATTCGTCAGTTTCTGCAGAAAAAACTATCTGTCCCGAATAGCTGCTGTTTCTCAGCAGCTTAGCCGTGTTTATGCCGCTTGGGTCATGTGTCGGGTTTTCAATAAATATTATATCAAAATATTTACCGTCTTCGATTTCGTACATCAGGTCGGCAGTTCGCAGAAAGGTCATTATATCGAATGACATTGATTTTTCAGCAAAATATTTTTTCAGAAATTCTTCAAGAATTCCTTTACCCTCGTTGCTTTCGTCACATATTGCAATCTGCATTTTACACACTCCGAAATAATAATGTGAAATAAATTCAATATATATTTTAGTTTGTTTGTGAAATAATTTCAATTAATAATCTGTAAATTTATCGACTGTACTTGCAAAAGATATGTAAAGTGTTATAATATTTTGCAGAAAAATGACGAAGGTGAAATCAATGGTCGAAAAAACAAACGTAATGCGTATTCTTGACAGCAAAAAGGTAAAATATATTGCTCACACCTATGAGGCGGAGGAGGCGGCAAGCGGAACTGAGGTTGCTGATATACTCAGCCTTGACCCGAAGAAGGTGTTTAAAACGCTTGTAACCGTAGGTAAGAGCGGTGAGCACTACTGCTTTGTCGTGCCTGTTGAGAAGGAGCTTAACCTCAAAAAGGCTGCAAAGGCAGTAGGTGAAAAATCAATAGAAATGATTAAGTCAAAAGAGCTGCTGCCGCTTACGGGTTATATCCACGGAGGCTGTTCACCCATAGGTATGAAGAAGTTTTTACGTACAACCTTCCATACAACTGCACAGGATTTTGACACAATAGTTTTCAGCGGCGGTAAAATCGGCAGACACGTTGAGCTGAGTCTTTCAGACCTCAGCAAAGTAATACGCTACAGCGTTGCGGATATTGCGGACTGAGAGGTGAGATATGCTGAATAAAAGTGAAATATTATCTCATCTCAAAACAGAGAACGTAAAAGTATGCTGTTATGATGAAACCGAATCCACAAGCACGCTTTCACGTCAGCTTATAAACGGTGGTGAAACGGGTAAGCTTGTAATTACTGCAGACCGTCAGACCAGTGGCAGAGGCAGAAACGGCAAGAGCTTTTATTCGCTCAATGACGGCTCGGTTTATATGTCTGTGGTGCTTCATCCGAATCTCGACCTTGCCGATACCGTTGGTGTTACAACTGCGGCGGCTGTTGCCGTAAACCGTGCTATAGAGCTTATTACCGGCAAAGTTACTGATATAAAATGGGTCAATGACCTTTATTATGAGGGCAAAAAGATTTGCGGTATTCTCTGCGAAGCCGTTGCTTCAAAGGGTATAGTGTCGAGCGTTATTGTCGGTGTCGGTATTAATCTTGCTGAGTGCAGTTTTCCTGATGAATTAAAGGATATAGCAGGCAGTCTCAGCTGTGATTCTTCGCTCCGTGCTCAGCTTGTTGCGGCTGTTGCTGACGGACTTTTTTCGCTTGAATTCGGTTCTTTAAGTGATGAAATTCTGGGTGAGTACCGCCGTAAAAGTATGGTTATCGGTAAAAAGATTGACTATTATATCAACGGCGAAAAAAATACCGCCACTGCCGTCGGAATCGACGCACAGGGCGGATTGATAATTGAAAAAAGTGACGGCAGTACAGACGTACTGCGCAGCGGTGAAATCAGTTTGCGTTTGAGCGAGTGATTTTAGAAAGTCTTTGAGAAATAAAGTAAGCGAGCAGTATTTTAACTGTGTCAGGTATTATAAACGGTATAACGCAGGTAAGTAATGCTGTGCCGAAGCCTGTACCTTGTGCAGAAGTGAAAACAAACCACAGCGTGCCGACGGTATAGCATAAAGAAAGACCGATAAATGCCGCAATAAGCTTTAAAAAAGGCTTTTTATTTATCGGTTTTGTCATAATCAGATATACGGCTCCGCAAAGTATAAATCCGTAAATATATCCGCCGGTGTTACCCATAAGTATGCCTATTCCGCCGGTGAAGTTGTGAAATACAGGCAGACCCGTAATGCCGAGCAGAATGTATACGGCAATGCTCAACGTACCGTATTTACCTCCGAGCACAAACAGTGCGAGGAATACGGCAAAAGTCTGCAGTGTAAAGGGGACTGCGGCAGGAATACTCAGCATAGAGCAAACGCATATTATAACGGCAAACAGTGCCGTCATTGTAAGATTCAGAGCTTTAGGTTTCATTCAGCTGTTTCTCCCATAAAAGTAAAACAAGTATACTCAATATAATCGGTGCTGTCAAATACCGATTTTGTCGTTATTTTACAACTTTTTATATTGTAAAGTGCGCAAATTGCTACCCTTCACTGTGATTTTTTATGGTATTATGTATTTACAAAATAATATCGGTTGATTTACTGCTATTACTTGTTATAATTGATTTGGCTCATTACGTGAGCAGTGACTTAACGGAAGGGTCAAGACCCTTCCCTACGGCTGATAACAAAGTTTACATCTATATAAATTATCGGATTACGGAGGATGTTATGGAAAGATTTAAATTTAAAACACGCGGTATGAGAAGCCCTCAGGGTATACCGAGGGTGTTTTTCTGTTGTCATCCCAAGGATTTTGACCGTTTCTTTGAGTCGGTTTCTGATGAGATACTTGGAAAGCAGAACTGTGCAGTATTTTATGACAGTACGCCTGACGCAGAGCGTGATGAGCAGTTTTACCTTGACCTCAAGCAGATGCAGCTTTTCGTAATGCCCGTAACAAGTGAGCTTCTTTATACCGCAAACACAGCTCTTTCCGAACTCTTTCCGTTTGCAATAGAAAATCATATTCCTGTTTTACCAATTATGCAGGAGAGCGGACTTGACAAGGTCTTTAATGAAAAATGCGGTGACCTTCAGTATCTTGACAAAACTTCCACCGATATTACCGCAATAAGCTACGACGAAAAACTTGAGAAATATCTTTCATCCGTGCTTATCGGTGACGAAATGGCGGAGAAAATCCGTAACGCATTTGACGCTTACGTGTTCTTGAGCTACCGTAAGAAGGACAGAAAATATGCTCAGGAATTGATGAAACTCATACATAAAAACGATTTCTGCCGTGATATCGCAATATGGTACGATGAGTTTCTCACACCGGGCGAAAACTTCAATGACTCAATCAAGGCTGCTTTTGAGAAGAGCGGTTTGTTTGTGCTTGCCGTAACACCTAACCTCGTCAACGAAGTAAACTACGTTATGACAACAGAATATCCGATGGCAAGGGAAGCAGGCAAGCCGATTCTGCCCGCAGAGCTTGTTGAGACAGATAAGAGTCTTCTTGCAGAAAAGTACGAGGGTATTCCCGAT
>JAFQEL010000019.1 GCA_017399065.1 Clostridia bacterium
ATTCAGCCTGATTAACGGCGCAGCATTTGACAGTACTGATAGTTACATTTACGGTTTTGCACCTGGCATTACCTCGCTTGATGATTACACCGAAATCCTTGTTGACGGCTATGAGTGGACTTACACACCCGGTCAGTTCGGTGGCTTCGGTACAGGCACAAAGGCTACACTCAAAAACGGTGAAGAAACCGTTGCTGAGTATATAGTTCTCATCTACGGCGACCTTAACGGTGACGGCTGGTATGATGCTGACGATGCATTCCTCACAAACCTTATCGTCGCAGGCCTGCTGACACAGGAAAATCTGCCCGACTATATGTGGAAAGCAGCCGACTGTAACCACGACGGCGAAATCAACAAAACAGACGTTGATTTGCTTATGGGTGCAGGCGTAAAGCTCAATGACATCGACCAGAACGCAGCACTCTCCGAGCTTGCGGCTCAGTCAGCATATATCGAGTATATGTCAATCATCAGCCAGTCCGCAGGGCTTGAAGTTGAAGATACAGCACCCGAAACAAACGAAACGGTTGAAGGTACAGATTTCGGCATATTCCTTGCACAAATCTTCCTCTTCATCCGCAAAATATTCAATTTCGTTTTCTCGTTTGTAATTAAATAACCGCATTATTATCTGAGCTCTGATTAATTTCAGAGCTCTTTTTTGTCAATTAGAATTGTCAGTAAATTGTCAGAAAATAGACAGCGAAAAGTTATTGGCATTGTCAGAAATTTCTGGGATGCTTCCTTTGAAAACTCAAAGGAGGTATTTTTTTGATAGTAAAAGTACGAAGTCATACAGTTTATCAGCAAAAGGACGGCAAATATAAGTGTGAGGTTTGGTACATAAATGAAAACGGTGAAACGAAGCGCATTACACGTACAGATCCATCCAAAACAGCAATAAACCAATTCGCTAAAGATTATCCAAACGAGGAGTATTATCCTGTATGTACCCTTAATGAATTCTTTGAAGAAGTGTATAAAAGGATTTTAATGGATTCTGCCAAGAATGCAAATTATTTGAAACTTGTGTCAATATACAACTCTCAAATAAGACCGGTATTTGGTGACAGGCGAATGAAGAGTTTGAAAAAATCTGAATTGATAAGTCTTTTTGAAAATATGGCAGAGAAAATATGTCAAGGAGTAGTGGATGATTGTTACCGCCTGCTTGAAAGAATGTTTGCCTGTTATTCCGAACATAAAAAGCCTACAGACAATCCGATGAGATTTATTGACTGTCCGGAATCAAAAATTGAAAAGAAAGCGAAGAGGGGATACACACCGGAGGAACTTGAAAAGATATTTGCTGTTGAGGATAGCATTAATCCTGAAACAACCAGACCTAAGTATATGCACGGTAACGCAGTTAAGCTTATGTTGCTTACCGATATGAAGATCGGTGAGGCACTTGCGTTGACTTGGGCTGATGTTGATTTCAAAAATAATACGATCACAGTAAAATCATAACCCCCGGCTCAGCCGGGGGTTATGATTATGTTCGCTATTTGGTACATAAATAGTGATATAGTTTGAATAAAGGAGTGAAAAAATATGGTTGAATTCTTTTTACAAGGTAAATTAAATAATACTGCCGTTTATGAATACTACCCGGAAAAGGACAGAAAAAGCAACGGCACGCAGCAGAAACAAGATGGTAGGAGGACATAACGGTGGCGATTAAGAAAGCAGACAGAGCAAGACAGTTTATGCCGTTCGCAGCCCTTACCGGGTATTATGAGGTTATTAAGCAGCGTGAAAAGATAATTGAGCCGAGAAAAGAGCTCTCCGAAGATGAGGCGGAAATCCTATCAAGTAAGCTGAGTAAAATTCAGAAAGGTATGCTGGTAACGCTCACTTATTACAAAGAAGATTGCTACGAAACACTCACAGGTCTTGTCTCAAACATAGACTCGATTTACAGAACGATAACGATTGTTAAAACGAAAATAGCGATTGATGACATATATGATATAGAAATAAAGTTAGACTTTATGTAAAGATTAGTTAACAAAACAGAGTGCGTGCAGAGTAAATGTACTTTGCACGCTGATTTATTATTTTGCTATTTAATCTTTAGTCCTTTGTTATTGAAGAATTTTATGCTACCGTCGGTGTAAATAATCTTAAACTTTTTTGCGATAGGGTAACCGCATTCATCTTCTTCATAAGTAACATAAAGTTCGCCTTCGTAATAAATAGTTTTAGTTCCGGCTTGAAATATCGGATTACCGAAATATTCACATATGAATGTAAGGCGGTATTTATCTTTTTCGAGAAATTCCTGTATTACCGTTCCTGCCGCAGTTGAGTACATATTAAACACCCGACCTTTCGGGTCGTCGGTTATTATATTACCTGTGTATGTATCAATCACTATTCTTTCGTTCGGGCGCCATAGTTCAATAAAGCCTTCACTAAAATAGCGATAATGTTCGTATTCTTCTGTAAATATCCTTGGCTCCGACAGATATGCACAAACAGTAATTCCGTTGAGTTCGTTTTTCTGCAGTATGAAATTTCTACCATACGTACCGAGTGTGTGAATGAAGTCGTATTCACATGGTGTTTCAACCTGCAGATCATAGTAAAAATCATCTTCGGTATATGCGGGATGAATCAGCCCCATTTTACTGTTTTGGATTACAATATAAATACCGTTGCCTGCATAGGTTATGTTATCGTATTCAAACTCAGCCAATAATTCTTCCCGCTCTTGGCTGAAAACACCCAGCTTACCGTCTTTTTCTGATATATAGGCAAATTCCTGATCGCCATATGGATAAAAATCGAGACTTTTGATTATCTGTACAACCCGATAAGTTTTGTCGTCAACCGTAATTTCTAATGTGTTGTTTTTAAGCATAAATATCACCTTTAAAAATAATAACCATCTCTTGAGGTAAGAATACCAAAAGAGATGGTTTGTTTTTGGTGCATATCAGTTGATTCTGTTAAGGGTTAAACTGTCTTGCTCACCGTTGTAAAATTTTTTGAGTACGAGAGCAAAAAGTTCATCGTCCGTGGCTTGGTAAAATAAGGTCATACTTGAACAAAGTTTGAGATTATCCGGATATCCGAACACTTCAAGAGGATCACTTGACTTGCAATCAAGAAGCGCACGGCAGATTCCTTTAAGATTTTCTCCGAGATAGCTGTCGTCATAAAAATCTTTTGCTTCATCGGTATTTTCAAGCCCATAATAAACAGCTGTAGAAC
>JAFQEL010000020.1 GCA_017399065.1 Clostridia bacterium
CTTGAGAATTTCAGCGGAGTTTTTAACTGGATTATTTCTCCCGTTACAACATTTGTCAGCCTGATAATACCCGTAATCATTCTCAGAAACGGATTCAATTCAAACTGGGACGTTCTCTATATAGATTCTGCAAGATTCAACGTTCTTGCAGTTCCGCTGATATTTGACCTTGTCGGTTTCGTTATGATGATTGTTCCGTATCTGTTCTGGGATTTCAACAATCCGCAGCACGAATATGTCATGGAGGTTCTGAAACAAAGGGAAAAACTTGCCCAAGAAGGTTATTTTCCTGCAGAATATGAGGGCGGACTTAATTTTATTGAACCCGGCGAGCTTCATGCAGGAATTCCGGTTGATTCCGCCGCCATGATTGAAAGACGTAATTCCCTTATCGCAAACATAGAGGGAACACTCAAAGAAGCAACGGCAGCAGAAGAAACAATTTAAGGCTTTCAAAGGGCGAAAAAAGCGGATGAGAAAATCCGCATAATAAACTCAGTACATAAAAGGATTGAGTGCTCATCGGGAGTGTCATTTTTGCCCGGCATATAGGCATAAACCACATAATATTTTATTGGATATGTATTTGACAAATTTTCAAGTTGCCGGACCACCATAGTATCGAAGTTACCGTGATTACCTACATAAAACACATTTGCATTTTTATTTTCAATTAAGTTTATCAGAGTCAGCCGCAAGGCTGACTCTATTTCTTTTGGGGCATCCTTGTGTCCGAAAAATGTTACCGTCAATCCTTTCATAAACTCTCCTTAATAAAAATGCCTGACGGACTTGATGTGCGTCAGGCTATCTTAATGACCTTGCTATCTCATGTAACTCCACTTTTAAGGAGTCTCGAAACCGGATGTTATTCGACAAGCGGTTTAACTAAATTCACTATTTGTGTATAGCGGTCATTCAAGTTCTGTGTGGGTTTATTTCTGTTGTGATTTTTATTATATCATCTGTGTTCCGTTATTGCAACAGCATTAACGCCTTGTAACAAATATTTTTACGCATTATAAATACTTAAGAAAGGAGAACACAACATGTCAAAAGAAATGATTAGTGACATTTGGGGATTCGATGATCCAATTGATGAGAAAAAATCGGAACCTCCAACCAACTCTTGCCCTAACATTCTTTGTGTTATGGGGAAATGTACCGAAAGCTCAATGCAGATTAAATTAAAGTTTAATGAACCAGCAACAGAATGCAAGTTAGAAATTCTTAAATACTAAGGATTATTTCACAAAAAAATTGCCGGTCTGACTCGGCAATAGGCGCTATTGAGCGCTAAACTTGGAGTACAACTCCAAATCTGCGGTGAAGGAGACAGTTTTGATGGCTGTCTCCACAGGAGGAAAACGAATCAATTATCAAAGCTAATATTTTTAACCGCACAAAAATATATTAAAAGGTTCGTTTTCAAAATGACTAAAACAGAAAACTCTGCAAAAAATAGCCTTGAACAAAATCCGAAAAGAGGTTATGTATTGAACGATACCGGCAAAAAGGCTATTTCAAAAGAGATTATGTTTATTTACTTCACTCAAAACCTTTATGAAGCAGGGCACATTGATGAAGAATTAAAAGCCAAAATGATGAATGCTATCGAAACCAAATTCGGTAACATTTTTCTTTGATACCATTGCGAATGAGCACAGGACAACCGTCTTGTGCTCGCTCCCAATAGTTACATATCGCAATTATCAGCGTTTACATATATAATTGAATTATACAAACAAAAGGAAGTGTTTTTATTATGAATATTTTTGAAGTGCAAAAACTTCTTGCAAAGGGTGTAAGAATTCAGGAAATCCCTATGAGAGTTACATTCTATGCCCGCGTTTCGAGCGAAAAAGATGAACAGCTTAATTCGCTTGATAATCAGATTTCTTACTATAAAGATTTAATTAAAAATAACCCAAAATGGACATATGTTGAGGGTTATATTGATGAGGGTATTTCCGGTAAGAGCACAAAGAAAAGAGACAGTTTTAACAGAATGATTTCAGACGGCAAAAAAGGTCTGTTTGATTTTATTGTGACAAAAGAAATCTCTCGTTTTGCCCGCAACACTGTGGACAGTCTTAAATATACAAGAGAACTTTTATCCTGCGGAGTTGGTGTGCTTTTTGAGAACAATGCTCTCAATACCTTTGACCAGAATTCTGAATTTGTATTAAGTCTTCTTTCATCAGTTGCTCAGAATGAACTTCGTGTGCTTTCTGATCGAGTCAAATTTGGTCATGCGCAGGCTATTGCAAAAGGTGTCGTTCTTGGAAATAGTAGAATTTTCGGATATGACAAGATGAAAAAACGCCTTGTTATTAACGAAAGGGAAGCACCTATGGTTACTGAGATTTTTGAACTGTACGCTTCAGGCGATTACAGTCTTAAACAGATTGAAAGTATTCTTTGGAATAAGGGATATCGCAACAGGAACGGTAACAAGATTGCCCATAACACTCTTTCAAGCATCATTTCAAACCCTAAATATAAGGGGTATTATGTAGGCGGCAAAGTCAGAAATCTTGACCTGTTCAGCGAAAAGAGAGAATTTTTACCATCTGAAGAGTGGACAATGTATAAGGATGAAAGCGGTGAAATTGTTCCGCCGATAGTTTCTGAGGAGCTGTGGGAAACAGCCAATAAGGTTTTAGCTAAACGCAGTGCTGATGTCAAGTATCGCCAAGGTATATGTAATCATCCCAATCTTCTTACCGGTAAGATCGTTTGTAAAAACTGCGGTTCACCTTATTATAGGAAAGACTGTAAAAACAGAGACGGTTCAACAAATTCAAAATGGGTTTGCAGCGGTAAAATAAAAAACGGAAAAAACTACTGCCACTCATTTGCAATATACGAAAGTGAAATAAAAAAAGTATTGTATGAAACATTCAGAAGTGTTAGTGAGGATCTTGAGCAGATTATTGAAGAGTACACACAATTGCTTTTGGACATTATGCAAAATGATGGAACAGAACATGAACTCAAACGAGCAGAAGAACAAAGAGAAAAGCTTTATGAAAGTGAAGCAAAACTCTTCAACCTTTACGTTGATGGTAAACATTCAGAAAATGAATATTTGAGACTTAAACAAAGAATCGCAAATGACATAGAAAACATTGAGACAACCATAAAAGCATTAAAAAAGCAGCTCGTATCCGATGAAGGTCTGAAACAGAGTATCAATGAAATAAAAACTACCCTTTTGAATGCTTCAAGGGTTTCTTCAGAAGAGCTTATTACGAAAAAGTTTGTAGACAAATATATTGATAAAATCTTCGTAACTGCTCAGGACGGTTGTTGCGCCAAGATTGAGATTAAACTCGTTACCGGCGAAATAACCGAAAAATATCTATTCAAAACGAAGCCTGCGCGAGTAGCTAAAACCGTTGATTCTGCTGGGGTTTCAGGCTGTGACGAGAGAAAAAGTCGTGTGGGGATGACATCTAAGAAGATGATCGAATCCTACGAGAAGAACATGCAGTAAATTTTCTTCGCAATAAGACACCCCGAAATCCTTCAGTAAGGACTTTGGGGTGAATTTTTATTCAGTTTACAATAATAAGCTCTTTCCGAACGCTAACGGGGCAAACTGAGTTTGTTTTAGAAACTATTGCTTTATTATTTTCGGTATGATAATATATAATTTAATGTATTAGTAATTTTGGGAAAGGAGCGGCATACGGCAGATGTTATTTTCGTCTTATGAGTTTGTTTTTGCGTTTCTGCCTATAACGGCTGTGGTGTATTTTGCGCTGTCAAAAATCAAAAACCCGTATCCTCAGCGTACTTTTCTTGCCGCCGCTTCCCTTTTCTTCTATTCGTATTTTGAGTGGAGCTATTTCCTTATAATATCAGCTTCGATTTTAGTGAATTTTTTTCTGGCGAAAATCTCTCTGGCAGGCAAATCGCAAAGCTTAAAAAAAGCTATATTTATTCTGTCGGTAATTTTCAACGTGGGATTGATAGGTTATTACAAATACTACGATTTCACAGTTGACACGATAAACGCTATCGCTTCAACCGATATACCGCTCAAAGGCATACTGATACCTCTGGGCATCAGCTTTTTCACCTTTCAGCAGTTATCCTTTCAGCTCAGAACATTCCGAACGGAGAACAAAAAGCTCAACTTTATCGATTACACGCTTTTCGTTTCCTTCTTCCCTCAGCTTATCGCAGGTCCCATCGTTCTTTATGATGAGCTTGTGCCGCAGATTGAAGACGGTAAAAAGCGATTTTTCAACAAAGAGAATTTTGCGGCAGGCTTTTCAATTTTTACATACGGCCTTTTCAAAAAGCTTATTATTGCCGATGAGCTTGCACTGATTGTCGATAACGGCTTCGGTGCCGCAAATCCGCTGGGCGTACTTCCGATGTGGGTTACCGCATTCGCTTACACCTTCCAGATTTATTTTGACTTTGCAGGTTATTCCGAAATGGCAATAGGTCTGGGCAAAATGTTCAACTACGACCTGCCTGTCAACTTCCTCACACCTCTCAGGTCGGCAAGCATAAAAGAGATGTGGCAGCGCTGGCACATCACTCTGGGCAGGACACTTGCGGAGCTTGTATATATTCCGCTCGGCGGCAACAAAAAAGGTAAGCTCAGACAGAAGATAAATCTCTTCATTGTTTTCCTTGTCAGCGGCATATGGCACGGTGCATCGTGGACCTTTGTGCTGTGGGGAATTCTGCACGGCACGGCAAGAGTTATCGAGGAATGCTTCCCGAAGCTTATTGCTAAAATACCGCTCTTTATCCGACGTGTTTTAACGCTTCTTTTCATCGTGTTCGCGTTCGTTATATTCCGCGCAACGAGCATCGGCAAGGCCTTTGATATTTTCGGGCAGATGTTCACATTCTCCAACCTCGGCACAGATAATTTCAGTCAGCTGCTTACAAACGGCATATTCGGCGTTCCGAATTTTGCCGCAATAGCTCTCGCCTTTGCCGCCGTTGCAATATGCTTTGTCATAATGCTTAAAGAAAAAAGCACCGCTCAGCTTATTGACAATATGAAGCTCACTCCCGGGCGTGCGGTAATAACCGCCGTAATGTTTGCCGTCTCGGTGCTTTGTATGTCGCGCTCAGCCGTATTCATCTATTTCAACTTCTGAGGAAAGTGTTCTGAATGAAAAACCAAGCAGTCAAATTCATATGCTTGCTGTTAAGCGTTTTTATTGCCGCTACGGGTGCTTTATGCACCGCGGCTTATATTCTCGACCCTCAGAACGTCTACCGTTCAAACACAACGGGTGTGCGCTATCTCAGTCCGATTTATTCAACACCTTCCGCAATCAGAACGTATGATTATGACTGTGTTATTATCGGATCTTCCATGGTTCAGAATTTTGATGCCGCACAAATTGCTTCTCAGCTCAGCTGTACTCCGCTCAAGCTTGCTCTCGGTGCACTGGAGCCGGGCGAATTGCTCTGGCTTTACAACAATACGCAGGAGCAAAGCAAAGCAAAAAAATATATTATCAACATCGATCTTCACCGCTTTGCCTCAAAGGATTCCGTTGAGCCTGACTGCGGCAGATTCCCCGACTATATGTATAACCCAAGCGGCTTATCTCAGTTCAAATACCTGCTCGGCTATGAAACGTGGTTCCGCTTCATCCCCTTGCAGTTAGCTCTCACCTCAGTACAGACCTTCAATATTCCCGTACCTGAATCCTTCAAAGGCTCCCTCGAAAACGCAACCGACATAAATAAAGCCGGCTGCTGGAATGAGCTTAATCCTCCGGGTGAGGATGTACTTATCGATTATTTCAACAGCGATACCGTTGTATTCAACGACAGCGATACCGATGCTTACAGCAAAAACACACTTGCCAATATGGATTATTTTCTCAGTCAGCTTGCAGGCAAGCTTGATTCCGATGAAGAATTGACAATTTATCTTCCTCCTTACTCCGCACTTTACTGGGCAGGTCAGAACGGTGAACAGCTTGAAATAATTTTTGCCCTGCGTGAAAAGATTGCCGCTTTCTCCGCAAAATACGACAACATTCATCTTTGCGATCTTCAGGCGGAAAGTTATACAGAAGACCTTGACCTTTATATGGATATAAGCCACTCATCCGTAACTATACGAAAATCCGCTCAGCAGGCTGTAATATCCTGCACAGGTGAGCCGACGGCACAACAGATAAAAGAAAGAAACCAAACTATAAAAACATACGCAGACAACGCACTGAAAAAAGCAAACGCAAACAAATAAACTCAATAAATATTATTACTCAAACGGAGGTACACAAAAATGAGAGCAGTTATTACGGTAGTCGGTAAAGATACCGTCGGTATCCTTGCAAAGGTTTCAACATTCTGTGCAGAGCACGATGTAAACGTTGTTGACGTTTCGCAGACGATTCTTCAGGATATGTTCTGTATGATCATGCTTGTAGACACTGCCGATATGAAGCTTGAGTTCACAGATTTCTCCGATCAGCTCAAGTCATACGGCGAAGAGAGAAATCTTAAGATCCACGTAATGCACGAGGATATCTTCAACTCAATGCACAGAATCTGAAAAGGCGGAAAACAGCTATGGCTATGATGAATATCAGTGATATACTCGAAACTATTGCGATGATTGAGGAAGAGCACCTCGACATACGCACAATTACTATGGGCATTTCGTTGCTCGACTGCTGTGACAGCGACATTAAAAAGAGCTGTGACAAGGTTTACGATAAAATAACACGCAAGGCTGAAAAGCTCGTTGCTACAGGTGAACAGATTGAGAAGGAATACGGTATACCGATTATCAACAAGCGCATTTCCGTAACACCTATCGCTATGGTTTCCGCCTGCTCGGGCGGCAACCCCGTTGAGTACGCAAAGGCTCTTGAGCGTGCCGCTCAGACCGTAGGCGTTAACTTTATAGGCGGCTACTCCGCGCTTGTACATAAGGGATTTGCCGCAGGCGATGAAGCACTCATCCGCAGTATTCCCGAAGCGCTTGCCGTAACGGAGCACATCTGCTCGAGCGTTAACATAGGCTCGACAAAGGCAGGTATAAATATGGACGCTGTTGCCCTTATGGGTCAGACGGTTGTCGAAGCCGCAAAAGCAACCGCAGACAAAGGCTGTATCGGCCCTGCAAAGCTTGTTGTGTTCTGTAATGCACCCGAGGATAACCCCTTCATGGCAGGTGCATTCCACGGTGCAGGTGAGCCTGACTGCGTAATCAACGTAGGTGTTTCGGGTCCCGGCGTTGTAAGCACTGCACTCAAGAAGATTCCCGACGGCAACCTTACTGACGTTGCCGACGTTGTTAAAAAGACTGCGTTCAAAATCACACGTGTCGGCCAGCTTGTAGCACGCGAGGCTTCAGACAGACTCGGTGTGCCCTTCGGTATTGTTGACCTTTCACTTGCACCGACACCTGCAGTAGGTGATTCGGTTGCACATATCCTTGAAGAAATGGGTCTCGAACAGTGCGGATGCCACGGCACAACTGCTGCACTTGCTCTGCTTAACGATGCCGTCAAGAAGGGCGGCATCATGGCTTCATCGCACGTCGGCGGTCTTTCGGGTGCATTCATCCCCGTAACCGAGGACGCAGGTATGATTGATGCTGCACGCAGCGGTGCACTCAACCTTGAACGACTTGAAGCTATGACTGCTGTCTGCTCTGTCGGTCTTGATATGATTAATATTCCCGGCGACACACCTGCAGAGGTTATTGCCGCAATTATTGCAGACGAAGCCGCTATCGGTATGGTAAACAGCAAGACCACAGCCGTACGCGTAATTCCCGCAATCGGCAAAAAGGTCGGCGACGAGCTCGACTTCGGCGGTCTTCTCGGCGGCGGTCCCGTTATGGATGTGAATATGATTTCCCCCGCAAAGTTTATTTCACGCGGCGGCAGAATCCCCGCTCCGCTCCAGAGCCTTAAAAACTGATATAAAAATTCAACCGGCAGAAGACGAAAAATCTTCTGCCGGTTTTTCAGTTTATACCGCCGTTCCACAAAGGCATATCAGAAATATACTCACTCTTGACAGCGGGCACATAGTATGTGCCGTAGGTTTTGATTCCGGGCAATTCTTCTGCGATATTTCCCTCATTTTCAATTTCAACGTAAAACCTGTAATAAGGTACAGATATTTCCGAAAGGTTTGAGTTGTGATAAATCAGCTCAACCTTTTTTATTTTTTCTTTACCGCCGAATTCCTTGCCGACACTTGTCACATAATTGCCGCTTTGTAATAAATTCAGTGCTTCGTCTGCAGTAATTATCGGGTAAACTCCGATAATTTCGTCTTTGCTGCAACTTCGTGATATATGCAAGCTGCCGTTTTCATCAGTTCGAAAATGCACCTTACCGAAATTGTAGTTTTCTATCTGGTTTTCGGCATCTCCTGCACCGTCATAAAACGAAAGCGAAAAATTACGTCTGCCGTAAACATCATAGTCACCAAGCGATATATCCGCAACGGGCTTGCTCATACCGAGAAAATCCGCATACTCTTTTTTCAGATATTCCGCAGTTTTTTTCAGCTCATCAAACGAAGCGTAACGGTCAAGCGTATAACCCGACGGCAACACATCCTCACCGCTGATTTCAACGTTCAGCATCATCCATATATTAAGTTCAATACGAATGTTTCCGCTTTCGATATAATAGCCGTAAAAGCTGTCGTAAACGGTTTCTTTTATGTCTTTTGCTGCCATGTTTATACCGAGCTTTGCGGCATATTCAAGCAGAATATTCTTCATCTGCTTTGCATTGTAATCGGGATTTCCGTCCTCGGTATAAACGGAGTTTTTGTAAACAGGCAAGCTCTCGGGAGTTTTTTCCTCGGTCCACGGGTTGCTGCTGATCAATTCATCCGCACTGTAAGCCCAATGAGCCTCCATACTCATTCCGCCCTCAAAGATATTGCCGAGGGTAAGCACAGGCAGTTCTACAGGCGGATGTTTTTCTTTATCAAAAAACAATCCTAAACCTGCCGCAACCGTTACGGCAACGCAAGCGGCAACCGCACAGACCTTGATCCAAATTTTATTTGCTTTCTTTTTGTGTTTGGGTGCAGCCTGCTCAATATACTCATCGTTTATATCTTCAAGTGCATACAAAAGTCTTTCGCTTTTCATATATTTATCCCTTCCTCCTCAAGTAATTTTTTCAGCTCATTCCTTGAGCGGAGCAGTATCATCTTCACCTTGCTTTCACCCATACCGTATTCGTCGGCAATTTCTTTTACCGTGCTCATATACCAGTAACGCCTTACAAATATTTTTCTGTTTTGCTCGGGTAACTCTGCAAGGAAAGCGTTGAGCGTTTGTGTTATTACAAACTCCTGTGTGATATCTGCCGCAGTGCTGTCGGGTATGCACTCTGCAAGCTCGTCAAGCACTGCCGCAACAGCAGAGCCGCCACGCTTTTTTGCCGACATTTTTTGGTATCGGTTAAGCGCAAGGTGACGCGTAATCCTGCCAAGATAAGCCGAGAGCTTTGTCGGCCTTGTCGGCGGAATACTGCTCCACGCTCTGTAATATGTATCGTTAACGCACTCCTCCGATTCGCCGTCATCGTGCAGAATACCGTAAGCGATTGTATGACAGTATCTGCCGTATTTCTTCTCCGTTTCTTTTATTGCGTTTTCGTCACGCTCAAAATAAAGCCCGATTATATGTTCATCCTGCATTCCGCTCACCTCCTTGTGATTTTTAAAAGGCCTTTCACCCATAAAGACAGAAAAAAGGTACTGTCCGTCACAAACAGCACAAAAAACGGGACTCACGGCAGAGTGAATCCCGTTTTTATAAATTATCTGAAAATGTTGTTGAGGAATTTTCTGATATCGATAAAAGCAGTTGCAAATTTCTGCATCACCATATCGAAGAAATCGAAGAAGCTGTTGCCGCTGTCGGTCGGCGCTTCTGTTTCGCCTGTAGCGGTGCCGTCGAACACAAATGCAAATCTTCCGCCGGGTGCGGCATCGCCGTTCTGATAAAATGCGGTTGCGTCTGCACCCAGCAGATTATCTGACCACTTGAAGTTGAATTTTACATCTTCACCGGTAAGTCCGAGTGCTGTTCTGGGCACTGCAAGCTGAAGCACGTTGCCATTTACGGAGTAATCAACCTTGCAGATCTCCTCAAAATCAATACCGCCGAGTGATTTTTCGAGAGTCGCTTTGCCGTCCTTCGGGGATTCTCTGTTTATAAGGAACTCAAAGCCCTCCCAGCTTGGCAAAACACCGCTTGTGTCGGTATCGATAAGCAGCCGCATCCAGTCGGGGTCGGTTGACGGTGTGAGGTCATCTGCCGTTCTTACATAGAAATAAACGTTGGTGTCGTCGTAAGCGACCTTTGCCTGGACAATATCATTGCGGAATGTATCGTTCTTATAGTGATAACCCTTCCAGCCTGCACTGTCACGGTTTACGCCGCCCTCATAGTGATTGTACTCGGGAAGCACACTGTTCCACTGTGAAACAGAGCCGTTTATATCAATCGTTTTGTTTGCATCGGTTTTGGGCAGAGCATCCGCACCCTTAAAACGGCGGACATTCTCGACAAGCTGATAGTAATAATGGTCTTTGAGTACACCTGCACTCGGCTCAATATCGCGGCTGTACTCAGGGCTGAACTGGTCGGGGAATGCATTTTCGGTTTCCATCCAGTTTTCAAATCTGCCTGCAATCCACTCGTTGAAGCCCGTAACAAATATAATTTCGGGGTCCTGTGCAATAGCATAGTCCCACTGCTGCTGGAAATTAAGGCCGTAAAGCAGGGAATTTTCAATATTTTTATCAACGGTTATTTCCTTACCGCCGTAGGTGTAAGAGTATGAATAATCGCCGTCGGTGAAGCTTCTGCCCTGCACTGTGCCGACAGGACTGTTCATCGCAATAAGTCCGCTTTCGTTGGCATTCTGTGCAACGGAAACGCAGATTTCTTCAACGCCTCCGAAAAGCTTTTTGCCGAATTTCGTCTGCGGATAATCGGAGCACCAGCCCCACGTATCCTTAAAATATCCTGTGTCGCTCGCAAAGTATGTAGATTCGTTATCGCGGAAGGTGAAGAAGTTAAAAATCTCTCTGTCTTTCGGTACGGTAAGGTTGAGCGAAGCAACATCCGCCATAAGCATGGGCTTATCATCCCACATAAACCAGAAGTCGCTGTATCTGCCCTTGCTGTAGAGGTTATCGTAAATATCATAGAGCTGTGTGCGGGTCTCATCTGCACCGCCGAAATTGAGAATAAAAGAAACGTCGGGAGCATCGACACCGTCTGCCCTTGCTTCGCTCCACACCTTGAGCAGAGTTTCATAAGCCTCGGTAAACACAAGGGTTGAGTTTGTTGTGTCAAAGAAAACAACGTCAATATTCGCATCGGCAAGCAGCTCCGCGTGCTTACGCAGAATATACTCATCCGTATTTGTATAGAAGCCGTAAAGCGGCTCATCCCAGAAATAAGGTCTGCCGTCATAGGTGCCGCCCCATGCAGAGTGGTCCCAATCGTTTACCGCTTCGGGGTATTTGTCGAGCACGCTGCCCGTTGTAATCGGCTCGTGGTCATTTATCCACGGGTAGTGCCATGTCCAGTAAAACATGGCAACATATTTATCCTGCTTCTTGCCGCCTACATCGTCACCCATAGAAAGGGTACGACCCAGACCGTCAACCGCAGCCCAGTTTGAGGGATTGATTTCGCCAACAGCGTTTTGCTCTTCACTGTCAGGTGCAGAAACGGCATTTGCCGTTATACCGAATAAAGTAAGAAGACATAAAACAATTGCACATATTCTTCTGAGAGTCATAGCGATTCTCCTTTCAGATACGGTTTAGGTTGATTATATATTAAGTAAGGTGAATTTTCAACAAAAACAAAGCCGATTAAAATATAAATGTAAACGAACCGTATATGCATAGCAAAACAGTCATTATAACACCTGCAATAACATTCTTTTTGTATTTTAATCCCTTTGACTTAAGCACAAATCCGAAAACAGTTGATGCAATCGGCACCGGAGTCAGCAAAAAGAACAGCCACATATTTTCAATAAATAATCCGTTTACGGTTGATACCGTATTAACCAAGACTAATGCACCCAATATAGACAAAAGAGAAGCAACAAACAATATAATCGACATAACTCTCCACTTATTCGGCACAGGACTATCTATAGTTTTTGTAGGATTTTTATACATGTATGAATAAAAAGCTGAGTTTTCTTTAAGTTCACTTTTACGCAATATAAAAGCTTGTCCGCCAAACTGAAAAAGGAGCCATTTGCCAAACTGTTGTATTTGTTCTATGTCGGCATAATAACATTTTGATTCTCTTACTTTTTCGTTTTCACGGTAGATATTTATAATGATATAATCTTCAAAAACCTTGTACTCATATACCGACTGACATATTTTTTCAACATTTTTTCTCCACGCTTTGTTATATGCAATTATTCGCTTGATATGAAAAAAAGTACCGATAAAAACTATACCGACAGCAAAACCTATCAGAATTTCGGGTGCAGATAAAAAGATAAGATACGCAATCAACGCTACACAAATCAATCCAGAAAGAACAGGCTTTCTGTACAATCCTTTTCTTTGCAAACTCTGTATTTTTTTTATTTCGTCCTTTGTAAAATTAAACCTATATGTTTCGTCGGGCAAAATATTATCAGCTCGCTCATTGCCGTCAAAGCCTAAAATATCATCAACCGAAACATTGAAGATTTCTTTTAACCTTATTAAATTATCAATCGTCGGAACGGTCTGATTCTTTTCCCAAAGACTGATTGTCTGCCTGCTTACAAGCATTCTTTGCCCAAGCTCATCCTGCGACAAACCGAGCCGCTTTCTGTATATCTGAATTTTTTCGCCAACCGTCATAATAATCGCCTCCTGTTGACTGAGTTAATTATACCAAAATGTTACACAAAAATAAAGAACATACTGCTTGATTTTGTCAAGCAGCACTTGCAACAGCCGCTTTTTGAGCAAAAAAGCAGACTCATCGTGAGGATGAATCTGCTTGGGTGTTATTATCATTTCGCATTTTCCTTTGCGGTGTTTATTGAGGCAATAAGAATGCGTTTTATTTCCGTGCACTTTTCAAGTATAGTTTTATCGTTATAATATCCGCTCTCCAAAAGTAATTCAATCCAATATTCGGTCTCGCTGCATTCTTTCAGCGCTATCTGAAGCTTGGCTATAAAATCAGCTTTACCGTGTGCATAAAAAGCTTCACGAATATTTGCGCCTATACTTGTACCCGAACGCAAAAACTGATTAATCAGTGCGCTTTCGCATTTAGCAAGCCTTAATTCCTTGCAGACTTTTATGACATCAAGTGCAAATTCTTTTGATTTTATCATTAAAGGACTTTCTTTCATAAAACCTCACCTTTCAGGTTTATTATACTTTTATCAAATAAAAAACGCAATACAAAGCTGTGAGACTTCGAGAAAGGTGACTTTATCGACAGTCTGTGCAAGGCAAAGCCTTACAAAAGATACTTCTTCACTCTTCACTATTACTTATTACTTGCCAAAAATCCTGTATGAATAATATCAAGTGAAAAGTGAAGAGTGAAGAGTGAAAAGTGAAAAAGTAAAAATCCCCGTTCTTGCGAACGAGGATTTTTGGCGGAGAAGGAGGGATTTGAACCCTCGCGCCAGTCACCCAACCTACTCCCTTAGCAGGGGAGCCCCTTCACCACTTGGGTACTTCTCCGTGGTAAATTGATTTAAAAATATATAAACCTGAAAAGGTTATTTTAAAAATGGCGGAGAGAGTGGGATTCGAACCCACGGTACGTTGCCGTACGACGGTTTTCAAGACCGTTCCGTTATAACCACTTCGGTATCTCTCCGTGTGTGCTGAATTATATTATCATATAAATTAATGCTTGTCAAGCATTTTTTGTTGCGTATATTCAAAATTTTAACCGCTATGTACCCAGAATATACAGCAGCATAAAAACCGTCAGCATATCGCTGCCGTCGACAAGCAGAATAAGTATCAGCCCGAGCAAAAGCAGGCTGTCGTCATTTTGCGGGTTCGGCTTTGCTTTTTGTTCCGACGGCATATGTGTACGCCGCAGGTAAACGTGCGAAAAGCAGTCTGCCTGATCCTGCATTTTTCTCAGCTCACGGTCCAAATGCGCGCTCCCCTTTCTTACTTGCCGAAAACAAGCGGCAGTATTTCAAACAGCTTTATCAGCTGAATTGCTTCGTCTGCTTTTTTGCGGCGAGGTTGGCTGAGCATAGGCTTGAGTGCGTTTATCAGCCGCGTCCTGTCGTTATCCTCCGCACCCTGAAGCAGCGGCAACACCTGCATAATACCTGCAAGCATCCCCGGGTCGATACTGCCGAACGGAGAGGTCGGAGCCTCAGGCTGCTCCGACCCCATATTACCGAAAAGCTGTTGAGCCATATCACCGAGTGCCGAAATATTCTCATCGCTTAAATTTTCAATCAGGCTGTTTAAATCGGGCGCTGTCATTTATTCCTGCCCATCTTCTTCATAAGCTCCTGCGCCTGAGGGCTGCTGAGCAGCTTTTCGAGTGCTGATTTGTCGCGCAGCACACTCTCAATGCGTTGCCGCTGCTCATCGCTGAGTCTGTTTTTAATAATATCCTGTGCCATATTGCTGTCGGGTGTATTGCCCTTTGAATTCATAAGCAGCTGCATAAGCTGCTCGGGTGAGAAGTTTTTACCGCTCATTGAAATCACCGCCTGATTATGATATACTTTTTACAATTACTATGTTTAACGGAGGCAGAATATGAAAAGAATACTTGTTGTTTCCGATTCGCACGGTGCGGTTGACAAGCTCGACCTTATTCTTGCCTCACAGCCGCAGGCTCATATTGTATTTCATCTGGGCGACGGTACACGTGACCTTGAACTGATTAAATTCAAATACCCTAACAAATACTTTCATCAGGTTGCAGGCAACTGGGAATATGCCTACCGCGACAATGACCTGCCGCTGACACTTGTTGACGAAATCGAGGACAAACGCTTTTTTGCCTGCCACGGTCACACCCTGTTTGTAAAATACGGTATAGGCGAGCTTGTAGAAGCCGCAGCCAAAGAAAAGGCCTCTGTTGCATTATATGGTCACACCCACAGACAGGACACAATTTACCGTGACGGAATGCTCCTTTTTAATCCGGGCAGTGTCAGAGAGGGCAAATTCGGTGCGATTGACGTGGCAGAAAACGGAATTTTACCAGTTTTGCTCAATTTGGACTAACTTTTTTGCTTAAAATACTTGAAAAAATTATGTATGTGTATTAAAATGAATTGACTATTAATGTTCAAAATTAATTTTAAATCTAAATTTTGGAGGAAACACAAATGGTTTCAGCAGGCGATTTCAGAAACGGTATTACTTTCGAGATGGAAGGTAACGTTTACCAGATCATCGAGTTCCAGCACGTTAAGCCCGGTAAGGGTGCTGCATTCGTTCGTACAAAGATCCGCAATGTTATTGCAGGCTCTGTTGTTGAGCGTACATTCAACCCCACAGAAAAGTTCCCCACAGCTTACATCGAGCGTAAGGATATGGAGTATTCCTACAACGACGGCGATCTCTACTACTTCATGGACCCCGAAACTTACGATATGGTTCCGATCGGTGCAGACGTTCTTCCTGACAGCTTCAAGTTTGTTAAGGAGAACATGACATGTAAGATCCTTTCCTACAAGGGCAACGTTTTCGGCCTTGAGCCCCCCACATTCGTTACTCTTGAGGTTACAGAAACTGATCCCGGCTTCGCAGGCAACACAGCTACAAACGCTACAAAGCCCGCTGTTCTCGAGACAGGCGCAGAGATCAAGGTTCCCCTCTTCATCGATCAGGGCGAAATGATCAACGTAGACACACGTACAGGCGAATATATGAGCCGTGCATAAGTGACAACCTTCAAAAATCAAATTTTCTCAATAATATAAAGGGAGGCAATTACCATGGCAATGACATTGACCGAAAAAGCTGCTTACATCAAGGGTCTCGCAGAGGGACTCGGTCTTGACGAAAGCAAACCCGAAACAAAAATCATCAACGCTCTTCTTGATATCATTGATGATCTTGCACTTTCAGTATCTGACCTTGAGGACGAGCTTGTTCTCGTCGGCGAGCAGGTAGACGCTGTTGACGAAGATCTCGATGCTCTTGAGTCATATGTCTATGACGATGATGATTGCGACTGCGACGATTGCGATTGCTGCTGTGACGACTGCGACGAAGACGAGTTCTTTGAGGTAGAGTGCCCCGCTTGCGGCGAAGTAATCAACGTTGACGAGGGTATCCTCGAGAGCGGCAGCATCGAGTGCCCCAACTGCGGCGAAAACCTTGAGTTCGACATCGAGTACGAAGATGACGAGGACGAGGAATAATTAAGGCCCGAAGCGTAAAAATCAACAAGCCGAGTACCTTTCAAGGTGCTCGGCTGTTTTATTGCCATATCTGATTATTTTTATCTTTGAATCTCTTTTGCAGTGCAATGTAGAGAACATCTTGCCTGCTCCGTTCAAATTCACAGCATTTTAAATTTTTCCCAAAATCTTAAATTTACCCGTAGGGGCGGCCATTGGCCGTCCGCTCCTAAAATTCACATTCCCGTAAACTGCTTCATCCTGAGCTACCTCTGATGAGGGAAGATTTCCCTGCGATGTGGGAGAAATGTCACGAAGCGGCAAAGGGAGACAGCCTCCGTCAAAGGCCGGATTTTTGCGTAGCAAAAAGACTGAGGGCGAGAACAAGATAACAGATGTTTAAAACAATCTGTAGAGGTCGTTGCCTGCAACGACCCTTTGCAAACTCAACATCTTCGTAATTTAAAATCAAATTTAACTCACTAAAATGTCATTGCGTAAGTGAAGAATCTTAATCGTTCCCTTACTGAGAGAGTTTAAGAGATCCTTCCTTGCGTTCAGAATGACAGAACGAAATAATAAGCCCTCATAAACGCCTGTTCAACTCACTCACCCGTGCTCTGCTCCAGCTCGTCAGAAAGCTTTTTCGCCTTCTTTCTGAATAGTACAAAAAGCCCTATTAAAACCGGAATTTTGACGATTGATATAAAAAATAAGGAAAATCCCATTAAAAACAACCTCCTGAAAATCAGTTATAGATAATCACACCGAAAAGCAATTCAAATATACGAACAATGCCAAATGGCAGATAAGAATTATACAACAACCGCATAACCAAATCCATCAACGCGGCACTTCCAAGACAAAGGCAAATATCAGATAAAATTCTGTATTTCTTTATTTTCTTTCGTACAGCCTGCTTATCAATTACCGTTGCATCGTCCGCTGTCGCCTCTGCAGGCATATACGTCATTTCGGGTTGCCACGGTGCTTGCGGAGTTGCCTCAGTCACCTGTATCGGCACACATTCTTCTATCGGACAGCCGCAATTCTCACAGCGTATCGCATCTTCAGGCATTTCGTTACCGCATTCTGGGCAACTGACATATTTAACGTTCAGCGGACAACCGCATATCTCACATCGCTCGTTTTCCTCTGCCTGCCTGTTACCGCATTCAGGACACTCGGCAAACTTTACAATAAGCGAGCTGCCGCAGTGTATACAATCCGTTCCCCTGTCGGATACCTGCTTACCGCAGACGGGACAATTTATAAGTGCCATTTTTATCTCTCCTTGTTTAAAGCTTTTGCACCTATATAGGTGCAAAAAAATGGTATCATAAAGATAGAATAAAGTCAAGAAAAGTTTGCACTTATATAGGTGCTCAGGAGGCTTGACTTTATTGGACATAAATACGGAAAAACGAGTCGGAGCTAATATCCGACGAATAAGAGAGAGCAAAAATATGACTCAGGAAAACCTCTCCGCCAAATTACAAGTAAGGGGCTGTGATATCACACGAAGCGCACTGGCAAAAATTGAAGTAGGTCAACGTCACTTGTATGTTGACGAGATCATACATCTTAAGGAGATTTTTTCGGTAAGTTTTGAAGATATACTGTTATAAAAAAGCGTTGCCGCACGGATTCGCAATCCGTCAGCAACGCTTTAGTTTTCATAATGACTTTAACAAAGCTATTATAAAGGAAATCAGTTTTAAGTAAATGTTCCAGATACCGACTCCGCATACAATTCCCGTAATCAGCCTTCTGATATTTGTTGATTTTCGTACACCCACACGCTGTATCAGCCAATCCGCAAACATCACTGCACAACATAAGATGCACACCCACAGCGGCAACGGCAGTATAAAATATATAACAATACCCATTATCGAGCCTAAAAATACACCTGTACACCGCGCACATACGGGGAATTGTTTGCCTTTAAAAAACAAGCTTCTCTCTGGCATCTGATGGCAGCCGGAAAGCTGACCTATTATCATTATAAACTCATACGGAGTAATTTTCATTACGGGTCAACACCGAAATTCTGTTTGAGCTCGTCAATCAGATTTTTTCTCGGCTTAACGTAACAGAGGCCTATACCGCCCCAACCAAATCCTATTAAGGAACAAAGCAGTACGGGTAAACCGATATCCTCATCACCTGAAACAATGAAAGAAAAACCTGCTAAGAGAAATGCCATTGCGGCAATTCCGCCTAAAATAAACATCAACCACATAGAAGTGTTGATAACCTTCAGCTCTTCCCTCAAGGTTTTTTCATCCTTAAAGGAATGACCGCAGGTCGCACACTTCCAATACGTTTTGGTTTGCGTACGTTTATTCGCACCGCACAGACCGCACAGAAGACCAAAAGGTCCTGCTATCAACCAGCCGAGGCAACCTGTTGCTGCGTTATAGTTTTTACCTACCGTCTGAACATCGTTGCTTACCTGCAGGTGAATTCCTCCGCACTTGGGACAAACCAGCCTGTGATGCGGTTGTGCAGCATATACCGGCTGTTGTACCGGCGGAGTATAAGCAGGCTGCTCAACCGACGGCGGTGGCGGTACGGGCTCGACAGGCTTTGTAACCACCGGCGGCGTATATGTCGGTTTTGGAGACTGTACGGGTTTGGGTGCCGGTGAAGTCACCGTCAAAGGAACTCCGCAATGTATACAGTTTTTTGCCCTGTCAGATACCTGTTTTCCGCATCTCGGACATTGTATAAGTGCCATATTTGATCTCCCCTTGTTCGTTTTGCACCTATATAGGTGCAAAACGATGTTAACACAAAGGAAAATATTTGTCAACATCTGCCGCAATATCGCAAAATCGCTGAACAAAAATATCCGTCTTCAGAAGCCGTACCGAACATAGCTAAAAAACGTCGAAAGGTTTTTTAACTTTTTTTATAAAAGGTATTGCATTTTTAAACATTATCGGTTATAATAACAAAGCTGTCAGGACATTGGCAGTTAAATATCGCGGAGTAGAGCAGTCGGTAGCTCGTCGGGCTCATAACCCGGAGGCCGCAGGTTCAAGTCCTGCCTCCGCAACCAACAATGCGAACCGATTTAGATATCGGCGCAAGAAATCCAGTAGCCACAACGGTTACTGGATTTTTTTATCCCATTTTTTCAAGTGAAACTGGGTAGATATCCTAAGCCTAAAACGGCTTTCGGAGAGGACTTGAACTACTTACCTTGATAAAAACGTAAAATTCTGCTACAATTTATAAAAATGTATTGACTTTTACCTAACGTAAAAAACTATAATTTCGGTGCAAATGGAGGTGTTTCTATGAAAATAAAATCAGTATGCGAATTAACCGGTCTTACCGATCGCACGATTCGTTACTATATTGAAGAAAAACTCATATCTCCCTTGTACACCGAGAATTATTTGGGTCGTAAAACCTATAACTTTTCCGATAGAGATATTAAAGACTTAAACGATATTGCTGTTTTGCGAAAATTTGATTTTACTTTGGATGAAATAAAATCGGTTATCAATGACGCTGAAACAAGCAAAGAAATTCTTTCTAATGTTAAAGATCGAACAGCTCAAACTGTTTTGGATAATCAAAATAAACTCTCTGTGTTATCACAGATCAGTACCGAAAAAGTTTATACAGTTGCAGAACTTGCCGAAGAATTGTCAAAGGCTTCTTTGGATTTACCCGAGCATAAGGAAAACATTAAAACCAATAATTTAAAAACGGCATTGTCTGTTTTGAAAACAATAATAATCATTGCGGTTGTTTGGCTGCCGATCGTATTAAGCCTATTTGTTGTGATTATCAGTATCAATGATTATCATTATCCTGTTTTTGAGCCTGTAGCAATTTTGCTGACAATTGCTTCTTTCTTGCCGTCCATAGCGGTATTGATTGTGTCAAAAACAAAGTTAAAATGGAAAAAGATCGCTCGTCGTATTTTGCTCGGCTTTTGTGTTTTGAGCATACCCATTAGTTTTTTTATGTCGTTCGGGATTGTATCAAGATCGGAGACAACTGATTTTAGAAATTATCGTGATTTTGATGCCGACTGTCTTGCTAACAGAAACGTAGTGTTCCAAGAGTTATTCCCAAACTGGCCGCATTATTTTGAAAATGTAAAACAAGCCGACGGAAGTTATAAAACGGTTTATTTGGATTCGAATTACTATTATCACTATTACCAAGGATTTGACTACACCTACGATATATATGCTGAGTGGCCATTGAGTGAAGATGAATACACCAAAGAGGTAAAACGAGCTACTGCTGTATTTGTAAAAAATATTGAGAATAAAACATACAATTATAAGTTTGCAAAACTCATAAAAGGTAAATATCATTGTCTGGTACTGTATAGCGGTGATGAGCCTTTCACCAAAGCGACCGATAATTATGATTATATTATTTTTGCTTATAATGATGAAAATAACACCGTTCGGTATATCTACTGTGACAGTCTTGAAAACGGCGCCGATCAGCCGTATTATTTAGAACTTGATTGGTGATATCTTTTTCGGTGCTACGAACCAAAAAAGCACACTCGGCTTTTCCGTGATGTTCTTAACGGAGAATTAGTGGGTGGTATGTAACCGGAAGGTGTAAAAACCTTCCGGTTATTACTTTTTATGCGGTTTTCGCCGTGGACTGTGCGAGGAAGTCGATTGCGGGGACACCTTCCTGTTCGGGCAGTCGGAAGGCGTAGTGTATGCGGATGGGGTTGCCTGCTGTTCGGGAATATTTCTCGAACTTCTCGTACACCTCTATTCTGCGGATGAACACTCGCAGCAGTTCGGGTGTCAGCTTCGGCATCTCAATATACTGCTTAGCGTTGCGGATAAATTCTTGTATGCATTGA
>JAFQEL010000021.1 GCA_017399065.1 Clostridia bacterium
AAGGTAGGGCAGGGGCTCGCCCCTGCCGTTAAGTTAAATGTAACCTTGCGGAATGGTCAAGACCATTCCCTACACATTGTCATTCTGAGCGATAAAACGGGCGACCACACAGGGTCGCCCCTACGCGTTCGGGATGACATTGTTTTTTTGCGGGAGAGCAAGCACACTTCATCACGAAGTGTGCCTTGTAAAATTTCAACATGTAGGGGCGGATATTATCCGCCCGTTTTTACCATTATATCTCTTTTATCTCGGGCGACCTTTTTTATTATTTTATCAATTTTTCAATGAGTAGGGGCACATATTATGTGCCCGCAGTTGGTGTCGTATTTCTTTTACCTCGGGCTACAAATTTGCCGGTAATCCGTAAGGGCGGCCACTGGCCGTCCGTATATCGGGCGAACACAGTTCTCCCCTACGGTGTGTATAAAAACCGATGTCATTCTAAGCGTCAAGCGAAGAATCTTAATTACTGTAAGATCCTTCACTGCGTTCAGGATGACATTGTTTTTTATATCGCTGTGGATTTGTTTGTCAAAAGCTCCTTTTTAAGGGAGCTGTCACCGCAGGTGACTGAGGGTTGCTTGTAAAAAATTAAACCAACATAAATTTTTGCAATCCTCCGTCTTTTGCTTCGCAAAATCCACCTCCTTTGAAAAGGAGGTTATTTAACGGCGTATCTGTTTCGCCACTATGCACGATAAAATAAAAATGTCATTCTGAGCGATAAAACGGGCGACACACAGGGTCGCCCCTACTATTTGGGAATTGATAATTGATTTATTGTATTGACAAAATAATAATTATAATGCTATACTTTTATCTGTATGAATATAAATAATAATAACGGAAAGGGTCGGTATGAAAAATGAAAAAAAATATCCTTAAATACGTTGCAATTCTTGTATGCTTTGCGTCAATAATTACAGTGTTTACAGCTTGCTCGGACAATGAAAACGAGCTTGTTTACGAAAAGGGCGGTAAGATTTATTATCGCAAGGATGTAAATGACGATGCTTATGAGCTTGTAACTGATGCAAACGGTGTAACAGTAGTTGACGAGCAGGGTAATATGCTCTGGAAGGTGACCGATGCAAACGGTGAAGACCAGACTCACCCCGTTTCATTCCCTCACTATATTCAGGATGGCAAGACTATTGAATGTCAGCAGTTTTCAATCAAGTGCCCCAAGGGCTGGGAAAACATCGGTAACTTCAAGATTATGCTCAAAAATGTTGAAGAGGGTCTGCAGATTGACTACTCATACCTCGAGCCTGACGAAGACGGTGCCAAGAGAACGGTTGATGGCGAAATGGAAAACCTTGAAAAGCTTTTCAAAGGCACTGCAGAGGTTACACGTAAAAAAGTTCAGGTCGCAGGCCGCGATGCAGAACTGCTTATTGTAGATGAGCTTGAAGGTACATCTGTTTATATGGAAATTTACTGTGTTGAATCAGATAACGGTCTTATGACATTTAGCTGCACGTACAAAGACCCTGCAAAAAAGGGTACTTTTGATTTCAAAGCAGTTCTCGATACAATCGAATACAGAGTTTAAAACATAAATAACCATTTTGAAGGAGTAATAAATTATGCTTTTTTCACAGGATATCGGAATTGACCTCGGTACGGCAAATACCCTTGTTTTTGTTAAGGGCAAGGGTATAGTTATCAGAGAGCCCAGCGTTGTTGCTGTTGACGTACGTTCACAGCCGCCCAAGGTTGTTGCTGTCGGCGCAGAGGCAAAGGAAATGATCGGACGTACACCCGGCTCAATCACAGCTGTACGTCCTCTTAAGGATGGCGTTATTGCAGACTTTGACGTTACTGCAGATATGCTCAAGGCATTCATCAAGCGTGCAATCAGCTCTTCTCCCTTCACAAGAGCAAGAGTTATGATCTGTATACCTTCAGGTGTTACCGAGGTTGAGCGCAGAGCTGTTCACGATGCTGCCCGCTCTGCAGGCGCAAAGTATGTTTCACTTATTGAAGAGCCTATGGCTGCCGCAATCGGTGCAGGTCTGCCGGTAAGTGAAGCAACAGGCAGTATGGTTGTCGATATCGGCGGCGGTACTGCAGAGGTTGCAGTGCTTTCACTCGGTGATATCGTTACATCACGCTCTGCAAGAGTTGCAGGTGATGATTTTGACGAAGCAATTATTGCATACATCAAGAAGAAGTATAACCTGCTTGTCGGTGAGCGTACAGCTGAGGATATCAAAATCCGTATCGGCTCCGCATACGCTTACGACGGTGAGGGCGCAATGAACGTTAAGGGCCGTAACCTTATGGACGGTCTGCCCAAGAATGTCGAGGTTACAAGCGAAGAGATCCGTGAGGCTCTTTCCGACCCGGTAAGTCAGATTATCGACGCTATCCGTTCAACTCTCGAAAAAACTCCGCCCGAGCTTGCAGCTGATATCATCGACCACGGTATTATGCTTACAGGCGGCGGTGCTCTGCTCAGAGGTCTCGATAAGCTTATCGAAATTGAAACAAAAATGCCCGTTCACATCGCGCAGAATCCGCTTGACTGCGTTGTTGACGGTACAGGTATCTGCCTTGAGAACGATGCTCTGGGCACACTCAGCGGAGAGAAGAAAAAGAAGAGGTAATCTGCAATGCGCAGCTTTTTCAGAAGCTCACGCTTCAAGGGCTTCCTCGGCGTTTTTTGCGTTTTGTTATTAGGTATTGTTTTTGCGGCGGCGACCGAAAACGGCGCGTCGCCTGCTTCTGCAGTGCTCGGTACTGTTTTTTCACCGCTCCAGAGGGTATCGGCAGGTATTGCCGACAGCGTGAAGGATTTTTCGATTTACTTCAGGTCTGCAGGCACTCTGTCCGAGCGTGTAAATGAGCTTGAGTCACAGCTTGCTGACAGTCAGTCACAGATGGTTGACTACGAAAAGACAAAGCAGCAATTAAAGCTCTATGAGGAATTTCTTGAGCTGAAAGAAGAAAATGAAGATTTTAAATTTGCCAGCGCTTCCGTTATCGGTATGGACAGTACGGATGCGTTTGGTACTTTTACGCTCAATAAGGGTGAGCTCGACGGTGTAGCCGTCAATAATCCCGTTATATACGGCAAATATCTTGTCGGCGTGGTGGTGAAAACTGCGCCGACTTATTGCGTTGTAAATACGGTACTTAACCCCGATGTCAACGTCAGTGCTTACGAGGTGCGTACACGCGAGTCAAGCTATGTCACAACAAATGTTGAGCTTGCAAAGAAAAGTCAGTGTTGTCTGACGGGTCTTGTGCGTACAACCTCGGTTGCTCCGGGTGGTATCGTATGCACCTCGGGTGTCGGCGGTATCTACCCTGCTGACCTCATTATCGGTGTTGTGGAAGAAGTGAAAAACGACACGACAAATATTTCATCCTATGCGGTTATAAAAACGCAGGTTGATTTTTCACAGCTGCGTGACGTTTTTGTCATAACCGAGTTCAGAGGTATGGGCGTTGGAGACGTAGGTTGACAATTTCTTTAAAAAAGAAATTGTCAGCGATATAAATCCCTTGCGGGATTTGCGATATATTTTTAATATACGCCGAAGGCATATGTTAAAAAAGCGATATATACCTTCGGTATACGATATGCGCTGCGGCGCACGAGGGATTTATATCATATCGCAATCGACTGAAATGAGATTATATCGAATTTTGTGAAAACAAAATATATCGCGTGACCGACAGGTCACATATCGCAAAAAAGATAAATGAAAGGAGAGAAGAGCAGTGATACCGCAGGCGTGGAAAGAAAACAAACCTAAAATTATGCGCCGCGGGTGCTTTTTTCTCGTGGTGATTGCGCTCGGAATACTTCAGATATCCGACGTATTGCCGACTTTTTTCGGCGTAAAGTTTCTTCCTCTCTTACCGCTGACGGTTGTTCTCGGTATGTTTGAGCGTGAGACCTACGGACTTTATTACGGTCTGCTGGCAGGTATTATGTGGGATATGAATGTCGGTGCAGGTGACGGCTTCAATGCGTTTTTCTTTGCATTCGTCGGCTTTTTCTGCGGACTTCTCATGACCTATCTTATGATGAATAATCTCATTACCGCAACTATACTCTGTACTCTCAGCACAATACTGTATTTTCTTATAAGCTGGATTATTTTTGTTGCGGCAAAGGGTATAAACGGCGGTGCGTCGCTGTTAATTACAGATTATTTGCCTACAGCTCTGCTCAATATCCTCTCTCTTCCGGTTTACTATTACGGTGTGCGGGCTGTAATGAAAAAATTCAAGCTTATGGAAAACGATGAGCTTTCTTTCTGATATTTTAAATTAAATCTTGAAAAGGAGTGAGTGACAAATGCAGAATAAACCGAAATATTCCAAGCGCGGTCTTGCCGCTGTTGTCGCTCTTTGCCTTATCTTCGGTATTTTTTCGGGCGTGCTTTTTAAAATTCAGGTTATTGACGGCAAAGAATATGCCGCTGCAGGCTCCTCAATTAAGGTTAAGACAGTGAAGGTTGAGGGCGCGAGAGGTGAGATCCTCGACCGTAACGGAAATCCGCTCGTTACAAACCGACAAGGTAACTCAATAATTTTCGATTACTCTTATTTTCCCTCTGCCAAAGAGCAGGGCAAACGTAACCAGATAATCGGCGCACTTATCAGTATGTTTGAGCAAAAGGGTCTGCCGTGGATTGATAATCTGCCGATAGTTATGACGGCAGACGGGAAATCCGTACAGTTTGCACCTGACAGAGAAAAAGATATAGACGAGCTTCGTACAGAGATACTCGACCTGCAGAATTATGCAACGGCACAGAACTGTATGGATGCTTTGATTGAAAAATATGAATTACAGTCGTTGCCTTTAGCTCAGGCAAGAAAGGTTGCATCGGTCTGCTACGAGATGAGAAGAATTGTATTCTCCGTCAGCACACCCTATACCTTTGCTGATGACGTACCGATTGACGTTGTTGCACTGATAAAAGAGAACAGTGCGTTTTTCCTTGGTGTCGATGTTCAGATCGTTTCATATCGAGAGTATAGCGACGGTACGTTGATGCCGCATATTCTCGGCAGAGTCGGACTCATAAGTGCGGAGGAATATCAGGAGAAAAAAGAAGAAGGCGAAAAATATGCACTCAATGCCGTAATCGGTAAAGAAGGTATTGAAAGTGCTATGGAAAGCTACCTGCGCGGCACTATCGGTGTCAAGACAATCAGCACCGATGCAGACGGCAAGGTTACAACCGACTACAGCGTTGACCCTGAGCAGGGTAATACGGTGGTTATGACCATTGATAAAAATCTGCAGGAGGTTGCAAAGAACGCTCTCTCAAAGGGTCTCGAGGCACTTCGTGAAGACAGTATGGTTGACCCTGCGGGTGCAGTAATAATTCAGGACGTAAACAACGGCGAAATTCTCGCAAGCTACTCTTACCCGAGCTATGACGTTTCAACCTTTTCGCAGGATTATAAAGAACTGAGCACAGCGACCAATTCACCGCTCTGGAACAGAGCGCTGATGAGTACCTACTCTCCGGGTTCAACCTTCAAGCCATGTACGGCAATATGTGCTCTTGAAGAGGGACTTATAACAAGCGGTACTTATTTCCGCTGTACACGTGCTTATACCTATCTTAATCACCGTTTCCAGTGTCTGCAGAAACACGAGAGTCTGACGATGAACGTTGTTTCGGCAATCAACGAATCGTGCAACATTTTCTTCTATAACGTAGCAGAGCTGACTGACATACAGACTATAAACGAGTACGCCGCAATTCTCGGTCTAGGCTCAAAAACAGGTATCGAGCTGCCCGAGGCAACAGGCAGACTCGACAGCCCCGAATACAGAGCGTCTCTGGGTCAGGAATGGATGCCCGGTTTTACACTGCAGAACGCAATCGGTAACGGCGGCAGTATGTTTTCTCCCGTTCAGCTTGTAAATTACTGCTCAACTATTGCCAACGGCGGCACACGTTACCGTCCGCACTTTGTCAAAACGGTAAAATCGGCAGACTATGACGAAACTCTGCTTGACAACAGTGCAGATATTTTGCTTGAAACAGGCATTTCACAAAATACTTTAAGCACCGTACGCAGAGGTATGGAGCTTGTCGGTACGATAGGTTACTGTAAGAATGCATTCAAAGACCTGCCCGTTAAGGCGGCGGCTAAAACGGGTACGTCTCAGGTTGACCGTAAGATAAACGGCGTTACCGTTACCACCAACAACGGCTTCCTTATTACGTATGCTCCTGCGGAAAATCCACAGATCGCGATCTGTATCGCGGCTGAGGGTGCAGGCAGCGGTTCCTCGCTGGCTCCGATTGCCGCAAAAATTTATGACTACTACTTCAACGAAATGGGCAACCTTGACGAGCCACAGCTAGAAGGCGGACTGTTACAATAAATAATGAATTGATTTTAATCAATTCAAATCATGGAGATAAGCGAGAAATCATGGCGGTTACGCCAAATCATGCGCAGCAAATCATTAACATTTTTATGATTTGCCTTACGGCATGATTTGATTTTTGAAAAAATCATGATTTGTAAAAAAGTTTACATTATTTGCGCCTTAAGGCGCATTCGTATAAAAGAAAGGCGGAAAGAATTATGGATATCATGCAGGCAAAACTCGCAGTTATTGAGGCAGGTAAAAAGCTTGTCGAAACAGGACTTATCGCAAGAACGTGGGGTAACGTAAGCTGCCGTATAAGTGCAGACGAATTTGTAATCACACCCAGCGGCAGATCTTATGAGGCTCTTACTCCCGATGAGATCGTCACTGTTAAAATCAGCGACCTTTCATACACAGGCGACGTAAAGCCCTCTTCAGAAAAGGGCGTTCACGCCTCTGCTTATAAACTTCGCCCCGACTGTAATTTTGTAATCCACACCCACCAGCTCAACGCATCCGTTGTAAGCGTTATGGGTAAGGATATGCCCGTTGCAAACGAAGCTTACGCAGCTATACTCGGCAGTGTTACTCCGCTTGCTTCCTACGGTATGCCCAGCACAAAGAAGCTCAAGAAGGGTGTTTACACAGCTATCGAGCAGTATCCGCAGTCAAAGGCAGTTATTATGTCTAATCACGGTGCTGTCTGTATGGGTAAGGACTATGACGATGCGTTCGCAATCGCTCAGACTCTTGAGGACGCTTGCTACGAGCATCTTTCAACAAAGTATAAAATTTATACAGACAACAAGCCCGTCTGCTATTCATCTGTACGTGCAGGCTCAAACTTCATCCTCAAGGGTGATGACGGCACCGAGTACGGCTTCCTTATTTCAAAAAGAGCAGACCTCGGCGGTGTTGCTGTTGCAGCTATTCACAGAGATGTTTATATGGCACGTAAGGATATAAACGCTATCGTTCAGTCCGGTACACCCGATATTATCGGTGCGGCAAAGAAGTGCGGCAAGAAGCTCAGACCTCTGCTTGATGACTTTGCTCAGATTGCAGGTACAACAGTACGTGTTGCCAAGGATTATGACGAAATCGTCAAGGCACTCAAGGGCAGAAACGCTGTATTTATGCCCGACGGCACAGCGCTCTGCTGCGGCCCTGATGAGGATGATGCTAAGGCAGTCGAAATGGTTGTCGATAAAAACTGTAAGGCTTACCTTGCAGCCGATGCTTTTGACGCAGTCAAGTACATAAGCCGCCTCGACTCCGTAATTATGCACGTCATTTATAAAATGAAGTATTCAAAGCAGAAGAATAAATAAGCAGCGTGACACTGCACCCGATACCTCAGGTAATCGGATTTGTTCAGTAACAGCGATAAAACGAGATAAGTAATGCGTTTTGAAAAAACGCAAATTATGCAAAATTATTTTTGCAAATCATGATTTCAAAGAAATCAAATCACGGCGAAGCCAAATCATTAATACATAAAGGATGTGGCAGTTGCTTTCCTCGGTGCTGCTGACTTAACTTTGTGCGTCAACTTTATTGAGGTAATAAAAACATGATTTGCCTTACGGCATGATTTCTCGCTTGTCGCTCCATGATTTGAATTGATAAATCAATTCATTTAATAAAGAGGTTGTTTAAATGTTTTCGAAGGTCAGCAGTGTCGGGCTTTTCGGTCTGGCGACTTATATGGTTGAGGTTGAGGCAGACGTTTCAGGCGGCCTGCCCCGCTTCGACGTTGTCGGTTTGCCCGATACGGCTGTCAGCGAATCGCGTGAGCGTGTGCGCTCTGCTATGAAAAACGCAGGTCTCTCTTTCCCCGTCGGCAGAATTACCGTTAACCTTGCTCCTGCGGACAAGCGTAAGGAAGGCCCTCTCTATGATTTGCCTGTTTTTGTTGCTCTGCTTCAGGCTTCGGGTCAGCTCAGGTGTGACTTAAACGGCAAAGCCTTTATCGGTGAGCTTTCGCTCAACGGTAACATCCGCCGTGTAAACGGTGCACTGCCTATGGTAATTGAAGCAAGGCAGAGCGGATTTGAAGAGATTTTTGTGCCTGCACTCAATGCGGCAGAGAGCTGTGTTATTGAGGGCATAAAAGTTTACCCTGTTAACAACGTTTTTGAGCTGCTTGCTCATCTCAGAGGTACCGACCCGATTGCTCCTGCAAAGAAAGAGAGTTACTCTGAGCAGTATCTTGAGCCCGACGCACCCGATTTCAGCGACGTTATGGGTCAGTATGAGGCAAAGTTTGCACTCGAGGTTGCCGCCGCAGGCGGTCATAACGTTATGATGATTGGTCCTCCCGGTTCGGGTAAGAGTATGCTTGCAAAACGCATACCCTCTATTCTGCCCGATATGAGCTTTGAGGAATCAATAGAAACAACAAAGGTGCACTCGGTTGCGGGTGCGCTTCCTCCCGGTGTTTCGCTTATCCGTTCCCGTCCTTTCCGCTCGCCTCACCATACGGTGTCGCCTGCAGGCTTTTCGGGTGGCGGCGGCGGTTCTATGCCGCGCCCCGGTGAAATGTCGCTTGCTCACAACGGTGTGCTCTTCCTCGATGAGCTGCCCGAATTTGCAAAAACTACTCTTGAATCCATGCGCCAGCCTATGGAAGACGGCGTTATAAATATTACCCGTGTTGCGGGTACGGTTTCCTACGCTTGCTCGTTTATGCTTGTGTGTGCGATGAATCCCTGTCCGTGCGGATTCTACGGTCACCCGACAAAGGAGTGCACCTGCTCGCACGGCTCAGCAAGCCGTTACCTCAACCGCGTTTCGGGTCCGCTTCTTGACAGACTCGATATTCATATCGAGGTGCCGCCCGTAGATTACGATGACCTTTCCGCAAAGACAAAATCCGAAACTTCGGCAGAAATTAAAAAGCGTGTCGATGCCGCAAGGCAGATTCAGCGTGAGCGATTCAAGGGCACGTCAACAACCTGTAACGCAAAGATGACACCTGCGCAGACGCGTGAGTTCTGCGTTGTAACCGACAAGGCAAATGAGCTGCTCAAAAATGCGTTTGACCGTCTCGGTCTTTCCGCCAGAGCTTACGATAAAATTCTGCGTGTTGCACGTACTGTTGCCGACCTCGACGGCAGTGATGAAATTGACGTGCAGCATATCAGCCGCGCAATCCAGTTCAGAAGCCTGGACAGAAAGTTCTGGGGAAGATAATTCAAACAGAATAAAAAACAAAAAATTATCAGAAAAAACCTGCTGAATGATAAAAACTTAAAAATAAACAATGCTGTGACTTTGAACGCAGCAGGCTGACGGGCACATACGTTGTTCGTTAATCTGAGCGAGCGTCCATAGGCGGTGAATTAAACTTGATTTTCTGATTCACCTTGAGAGCCGTAATGGTACGCGAAATGCACATTTGCGTTTCGCGTAAAGTGAGCGGAATTTCAAACCGTCAGCCGTAGCGGAGTGCTTGTAACTTTAAGAGTTCTTTTGGTTACTTTTGTAACGAGTGACAAAAGTAACTGCGGCTTCACGCCGCACAAAAGCAATAAATAATTAAATATGATTTATTAAGTTCCGAACTGCAAACAAAAAATCAGCAGAGAACCCTCTGCTGATTGGTAGAAACTTAATTTAATTTTGTCTGTAGAGATAAAGGGAATAATTGCACATTCCGCATTATTTAATTATCTCTCCCGTTTCGGCGTTGATAACCTTTTTGAATACGGCGATATGTGTTGTTGAGATGTGCTTGTCGATATGCATACTGCCGAAGTACCAGCGCTTGTATTCGCATACGTTGCTCATCTCGTCAAAGTATGCGTTGAGGCCTGTAATTCTTGCAGGCATCTCGGTCTTGAGCTTCATAAAGTTTTTGATTTTTGCAGGCGGCTCGTGGGTGATGATGTAGTCAACCTTGCAGTTCAGCTTTTCAAGTGTTTCCGCACCTTCAGCCAATTCCTGCTTGTTGGGGAATTCACGGCGTGACCACGCACCGTTGTCAAAAAGCAGATCAATATCGGGGCTTTCACCGCCACCCATAGTGAAGTAGATGTCGCCCTCGATGTTGTATGCCTGACCTCTCATAAGGTGGTAGAGGTTGCCCGAAATATTATGTGCCTTACCGCCGCAGAAAACGCCCTGCTCATATTCGTCGAGCAGTTCAAAGTTTTCGTGTGTGCCGTCGATAAAGCAGATGTTGAATTTCTTTTTACCGAGCTGTTTTAATATTTTTTCTTCGCGTACGCTTCCGTCCCATATAAAGCCGAAATCGCCGCAGATAATAAGTGTGTCACCTTTTTTGAGGCGGAGCGAATCAAGTCGCTCGAAATCGCCGTGAGTATCTCCTGTTATGTAAACCATAGTTTCACCTTTTGAAATAATTGATTTTGTAAATAATACATTGAAAAAGATGTTTTAAATATAATACTACATTTTGTGAGGCTTTGTCTATGAAAAAAGCAATAATTTTTTTAACTTCTCTCTGCCTTATTCTGGGAATGTACGCACCTATTGGTGCAAGTGCACTCTACAACAGCCAGGTAAAAACAGAAACAGAAATATTTTATATCGCCAGCCTTGATACGGGTACGGTGCTTTTTGAAAAAAATTCGCAGAAGCAGGCAGCACCCGCATCACTCACAAAAATAGTTACCGCAATAGTTGCACTCGAAAACTGTACTGACCTGGAAACGGTTGTAACCGCCAAAGAGGAAAGTATCCGTATGCTTGACGGCACGGGCAGCTCGCTCGGCGGAATCAAGGTCGGTGAAGAGGTTACAATGAGAAATCTGCTTTACTACCTGCTTATCAGCAGTGCAAACGAGGCGGCAACAATTATAGCCGATTATATCGGCGGCGGCTCAGTTGAAAAATTTGTTGAGATGATGAATGAAACGGCAAAGCGTCTTGGCTGTAACAATTCACATTTTATGAATCCTCACGGTCTTGATGAGGACGGGCATTATTCAAGTGCTCAGGATATGGCGACTTTTGCAAAGCACGCAATGACCTTCCCCGTTTTCAACGAAATTACAAACACCTCGACCTACAAGATGCCCGCAACAAACCTTCAGTCGGAGCACAACATTATTTCTACAAACTTTATGCTTTCAAGCGGATACAAGGAGTATTATCTGGCTGAGGCAAAGGGTATAAAGACCGGCTCTACTACTAATGCAGGTAAGTGCTTTGTAACAACCGCAACCAAGGACGGATACAGCTATATTGCTGTTGCAATGAAGGCTCCGTATTACGATTACGATAAGGACGGTTACCCCGAAAACTTTGCCTTTATGGATACAAAGGCAATGCTTGAGTGGATTTTTGACAATATCAAGCTCAAGGTTGTAACCGACCCGTCAAAGATAATTACAGTTGTTGATGTAAAATATTCAAGCAAGGTTGACCACGTAAGGCTTGTGCCTGCAGAGGACTGTGTTGCGCTTGTACCCGACAGTGTAGATTCAAACAGTGTACTTGTTGAGCCTGTTAAGGATACGGTGCCCGCGTTTGTTGAGGCTCCGCTGAAAAAGGGTGACGAGGTCTGCGAGGCGGTTGTCAGCTATGCGGGCGAAGAGATTGCAAGAATCAAGCTCGTTGCCGCTGAGGACGTTGACCGAAATATCTTCCTTATGGTTTTCGGTAAACTCGGCGACCTTGTAAAGACTACGGGCTTTAAAATCTTTATGGCAATTGTTGTTGCCGTCATACTCTTCTTTGTTATTGCAAATATTTATGTAAACCGCAACAGAAAACGTAAACGTGTCAAGGTATTCAATTACCGCGATATGAAATAAAATATAAAGGAGCGAAAACTATGTTAACACCAAAAATAGGCGTCCTTAAGGATATGTACAACCAGCTTCGCAAGTACAATGCCCTGTATAAGGCAGACCTTACCGTGTGGTCACATGAGCAGGGTAAGTATGAAGCAGGCGAATATTTTATGCAGCCCGAAAAAAGTGAGATCAGCCTTGGCGACCACTGGATTTCAGGCTATGATGAGGCTCATTTTTTCCGCACATCTTTCACAGTTCCGGCTCAGATGGCAGGTAAGGAGCTTCGCATTGAATTCTTTATCGGCGGTGAAGCACTTGTAAAGGTAAACGGTGCTTTCTGCGGCTCAGTTTCCTGCTCCAAGTATGCACCCGAGCGCGGCACAATCGTACTCGGCGGTACATATAACGAAGGTGACGTGCTCAACATCGAGCTTGAAGCTACAGTCAACTCAATGGAATTCTGCGACGAAGGTATGGACGGCGCAAAGAATACCGAGTATACCTTCCGCACAGCATATGTCTGGACTCCCGACGAAGCCTGCGAGGGATATTGGTACGACCTTGAGGTTGCATTCCAGGCTCTCGAGTTTATCAAGGATGAGCATATAAAGTCGCTTGTTTACAAAGCTATTGACGACAGCCTTCACGTTGTCGATTATGATTTTGATGAGGCTGCTGTACGTGCTTCTATTACAGAAGCACGCAAGCTCTACGGTGAACAGCTCGCAAAAATTCCGTGGGCTGCAACCTCAAAGGTTATTTTCACAGGCCACAGTCATATTGATGTTGCATGGCTTTGGAGAGTGCAGGAGAGTATCCGTAAGAGCGCACGTACATTCTCAAACGTTGTAACCCTTATGGATAAGTACCCCGAAATGACCTTCGGTCAGAGTCAGGCTGTGCTCTATCAGATGACAAAGGATAACTACCCCGAGCTTTACGAAAAGATCAAGGAGAAGGTTGCAAACGGTCAGTGGGATATCTGCGGTAACGTATGGGTTGAGGCTGACACAAACGTTGCCTCAGGTGAAGCTCTCATCCGTCAGGTGCTCTACGGCACAGAGTTCTTTATGAACGAGTTCGGCAAGGTCTCCAAGACTTACTGGCTGCCCGACTGCTTCGGCTTTACATGGGCACTTCCGCAGATTATCAACCGCTGCGGTATGACAAACTTTATCACATCAAAGCTTTCTTATAACGATACAAACAAGTTCCCGTTCAATATGTTCCGTTGGCAGGGTAACGACGGCACACAGGTTATGGCTCATATGATGCACCCGGGTTACAACGGTGTGTTCAGCGTAAGCGAGCTTATGACTTCCGACCGCGAGTGTAACAACAAGGAGCAGCTCGACACCGCTATGCAGATGTACGGCTACGGTGACGGTGGCGGCGGCCCCACAAACTGGATGCTTGAGCGCGGCAGACGCCTTCAGAACTTCCCCGGTCTGCCCAAGGCAGAGGTCGGCCACGTTGACGATTTCTTTGCAATCACTGCAGAGAAGAAGGACGAGCTGCCCGTATGGAACGGCGAAATGTACTACGAAAATCACAGAGGTACATTCACAAGCCAGGCATTTGTCAAGAAGAACAACCGTAAGGGCGAGTACGCAATCGAGCGTAACGAAATGCTCAGCGTTATCGCAGGCAAGCTCCTCGGCTCCGATTATCCGAAGGAGGATATCGAAAAGGCTTGGAGAATGCTCCTTACAAATCAGTTCCACGATATTCTTCCCGGCACATCAATCCACGAAGTATTTGAGGACTGCAAGAAGGAATACGCTCAGCTTCGTCAGATGAACGGCGACCTTTGCAATTCTCTTCTTGCCGCACTCAACGCACAGGTTGAAACTCAGGGCGACAGCCTTATCTGCTGGAACCTTCTCAGCTGTGAAAACGCTCTGCCCGTAACTGCAAAGGTTGAGTCCGATGCTCTTGTACCTCTCGGTGCTCACGGCAAGGCTCTTCCCTGCACATTCGAAACTGTTGACGGCGAGCTTTATATCACCTTCACTCCCGATGAGGCTCTGCCTGCATTCGGCTGTAAGGTATTTGCACTCGGCAAGAAAGATACAGAGTATGACGCTGTTGTTGCTACCGAGACTCTGCTTGAAAACGCAAAGCTCCGTGTTGAGCTTGACGCAAACGGCATCATCACAAGCGTTTACGATAAGGTCAATGACCGCGAGTCACTTGAGGGCGAGGGTAATCTGCTCACAGTTGCGCTCGACAAGTGTATCCACGAAACAGCATGGAACCTTGAAATCAACTATAAGAAAAAGGTATGGGAGCTTCGCGAGGCAGAGAGCATCCGTGTGCTCGAAGCTAACGAGCAGCGCGGCGTAATCGAAATCGTGCGCAAGTACCACAAGTCTGTAATCACACAGAAGCTCATCCTCAACCGTGACAGCGATATCGTCCTCTTCGATACAGAGGTTGATTGGCACGAGAGTGACAAGGTGCTCAAGGCAGAGTTCAATGTTGCTGTTATCGACACCGACGCTACATATAATATTGCTCACGGTGCAATCAAGCGCCCGACTCACTGGAATACCAGCTTCGACTACACACGCTTCGAGGTTGCCGCACACAAGTGGGCTGACCTTTCAGAGGGCGGCTACGGTGTCAGCGTGCTTAACGACTGTAAGTACGGCTACGATATCCACAACTCCCGTATGAGAATTACGCTTATGCGTGCGCCGACCTGTCCCGACAGAACGGGTGACCACGGCATCAGCACCTTTATATATGCCTACTATCCGCATAAGAATTCCTGGCAGGATGCAGAGACAGTCAAGAACGGTCTTTGCCTCAACGTGCCCGTACTCAGTGCCGTTGCTTCAAAGCAGGATGGTGTTATCAAGAGCGGCACAAGCTTCCTCTCTCTGAGCAGCGACAACTTTGCGGTTGACTGTATCAAGGTTGCTCAGGACGGCAGAGGTATTATCGTGCGTGTTTCCGAAGAGGAACGCCGCAGAGGTAAGGCAAAGCTCACATGGAAGCTCGGCGGTTCAAAGGTTGTCGAGTGTAATATGATCGAGCAGGATGAAACTCCCGTTGAGTTTGACGGCGAGAGCTTTGAGTTCACTTACCGTCCGTTTGAGGTTAAGACGTTCAGAATTTTCTAGTATGGGCGCCCATCGGGCGTCCGCTGTAAAGAATTTATATAGGAGTCAGAATATGAACTCAGTTGAAACTTTCAACAGCAAAATAAAAAGAGTGCTCATAAGCGAGGACGAAATCAAGGCGGCAGTCAAAGAGGCAGGCAGAAAAATCAGCGAGTCTTACGACGGCAGACCCATTCTTCTCGTCAGTATCCTTAACGGTGCGTTTGTCTTTATGGCAGACCTTTGCCGTGAGGTTACAGTTCCTTGTGAGGTTGCGTTTATGTGTGCCAAGAGCTATTATAAGGGTACCGAATCAAGCGGCATTATAAATATTACGATGGATCTTGAGCAGGATATCAGCGGATATCACGTAATTATTGTTGAGGATATCATTGATACGGGCAGAACGCTTAACGACGTTGTAAAGCTCCTGAAAGCACGTAATCCGCTTTCCCTTCGCGTAATCACTCTGCTCGATAAGCCTTCAAGAAGACTTGTCGAGTTTGAGCCTGATATGGCACTGTTTGAAATTGAAGACCGTTTTGTTATCGGCTACGGTCTCGATTGTGGCGAAATGTACCGCAACTTACCGTATATTGCCGAGTACGACGAATCAATAGAGTAAAAAAGAGAAGGCGTTGTGTCCTTACGGATACAGCGCCTGTTTTATTCGCCTTCGGCGAGTTTTATTGCTTTGCAGTTTTATTATGCTTCGCATAGTGTTATTTGGCAAAGCCAAGTTTTTTTTTAACATCGTTTGAATTTACTTATAGATTTAGATATAATTTATACAGGAGGCGATTTTTTATGGCAGACAGTATTTTTAGAGATAAAGCCAAAGTATTTGCAAAAGATATTATATTTCTTTGCAGAGAAATGAAAGCTGATAGAAAAGAATTCGTTTTAATAAATCAGATACTTCGCTCAGCGACCTCTATCGGTGCAAATATACACGAAGCTCAATATGCACAAGGAACAAAAGATTTTATATCAAAGTTGGAAATAGCACAATAAGAGTGTTATGAAACCGAATATTGGTTAGAGCTTCTTTTTGAAACAGATTGTATATCCGAAGAAAAATACAAAAAGTTACATAACGATTGCGGTGGCATAAGAAGAATGCTGATTTCTTCTTTAAAAACCATTAAGGCAAATCATACTTAATGAATTAAAAAGTGATAAAGTATTATATAATAAGAGCCAACACAGAATTTTCTGCGTCGGCTCTCTTTTTTATAAACTGTCCGAAGGACAATAACACTGCGTAGCAATATCACTACGGAGTAATATAACTCGCCGTTAGGCGAATAAAACTTATGTTTATATTCTGTCTTCAGCTGCAAAAAGAATGAAGTAATATGCTTCAAGTGACTGTATGTATGCTTCCTGGAAATCGGTGTAAGCTTTGTAGTAAAGCGGATTCTTGTCCGTCTTGCCCTCTTCCTGCTTTACCATTGTCATAAACACCTGATATCGCTCGCGTGCTTCGTACATATTGTTGAGCCAGAGTGTGAGCTGCTGGTTGCCGACAAATTCATAGAGTGCCTTGTCTTCTTTGATTGCTTTTACGGCAGACTCAACGTTTGTGATGTAGGTGTCGATTGATGTGGCGGCTGCATGGAAATCGGCTTTGGCAAGGTCCTCGTCAAACGGATTCTCTACACCGTCCATAATTTCGTAAAGCTTCATTGCCTTTGCCGAGCTGAGTGTGCCGTCAAGCTTTTCTGTTACCGGCTCGTTTTCAACAGGCTTTGTTGTCTGTGCAGACGTGGGCTTGTTTTCAGGAGCCGCTGTTGTCTGACCGGGCTTTGCTGTCGAAACAGGCTTTGTTGTTGCAGCAGGCTTTGTTGTTGATGTGCCGGGTTTGGTTGTTGCGTCGGGTTTTGCGGTAGATTCAGGCTTCTTGGTTTCGCCGTTGCTAAGTGTAGGCTCTTCGATCTCGCCGATATCCGTGTCAACGTTTACGTTGCCGCTGTCAGCAGCCGCATTGTTTGCCGTTGTGTTCGGTCGGCTCGGAATCGTACTGCCTGCGGCATCTGTTACAAGCACGCCTCCCTTTTCAGTTACGGGCGGAACGTAGGGTATGTACTTTGTTTCGCCTTCCTCGTCGGTTGCAACTTCTCCGTTTTCTTCGGTTACAATTTCAAAAATTGCGGTTACACCGTCTTCAAATGAAATTACTTCGGTCATAGGCGGCACGTAAACGTCGCCTTTGTTTTTGTTGCAGGCGGCAAAGCAGAAAATTACTGCAAGTGCTGCGGCAACAAGCATAATTTTTTTCATTTTGGTTTCTTCCTTTCTTTATAATTATCTGTTTTTCAAATGCGCTATTATATTTTTTATATTGTTGTCCGTATGAAGTGACAGCGAAGCAGGCGGAAGGGATTCGAGCCTGTGTGCATCGGATGAGGTGAGAATTTTCATACCCGACAGAATCGGATGTTCGGCAATCATTTTATCAAGGTCACCGCTCGTCGAAATCTCAGCAATCTCAAAGCCCATCTCGGGCGTTATCATGCCGAGGTTTGAAATTACGCTGTAGGATGAACGGTCTATATGAGCAGGGTAACACACTCCGCCGTATCCGTCAACTAATTTTTCGACATTGCTTATCGAAATACCGCTTGCTGTGGTCAGCAGTATATCCTGACTGCCGAGAATTTTGTCCGTGTTATCCATAATGAGCTGTGTGCCGAAAATCTCGGGTCGGTTTTTGACAGGCGGTACGGTGCTCAGCACGTAGCTTGAAAATTCCTCTGCCGCTTTCAGTTCTTCAAAAAGGCAGACTACGTGCACCTCTTCACTTGTGCAAAGCTCCATTCCCGGTATTACGGTTATGCCTGCCTCTTCGCCTGCCCGCATTGCCGCACCGCAGTTCTGACACGAGTTGTGGTCGGTCAGTGCGATTGCCTGCATACCCATCAGCGCAGAGAGGTTGACAAGGTTATACGGTGTCATATCCTCCTCCGCACAGGGCGACAGGCAGGAGTGTATATGAAAATCGTAAAAAATACTCATAACTTTTCAGCTATCTTTACTGCAAGGTTGAATGCGTTTTCCCGGCTTCGCAGTACGATTACTCCGTTTTGCTCGGCACGCATTTTTGCGTCCTCGTCAAATGCGGAATTTTCGGTCAGCAGTATGCAGGCAACGTCAGCAAGTACAGCCACACCGATTGAGTTTACATTACCCATAACCGTCAGCCAGCAGTCTCCCTCGTTTGCGCGGGACATAACCCAGCTGAGCAGATCGCCGCAGTAGCCGCCCTTCACCTCTTTTGTTGCGGCCTTGTCGCCGCAGCAGAGTACTTCAAGTGAAAAATCATCTATAAGATTTTGTACTGTCATTTTTTTCGCTCCTTCAGCTTTCCTGTTTTTCTGTGCGGTAGGGTGCGGGAATAAAATCCTGGTCACTGCCGCTTAGCTGTTCACGCAGTCTGAAAACGCAGTCGGTCTCGGTTGCAAAGCCGCGTACGATATCGTCAGCAAGCGCAGCACACGAGGGTGCACCGCAGGTGCCGCAGTCAAGTCCCGGCAGACGCTTGAGTATCGCCTGCTTTTCAGCCATCTTTCTCATCGCCTCGGGCACACTGTCAGCCAGCTTCATTACGTTTGTTGCCTCAAGCGGTTTTGACCAGTACATATCGTCGGGTACATCGCTGCTGTCAAGCCTGTTGCACGAAACGGGCAGATACTTGCGAAGCCTTTTCATTCTTGCCTTTGCAACGTACGGGTTTTCGTATGTAAGCGAGCCGCCGACACAGCCGCCCGTGCAGGCATTAAGCTCAATAAAGTCAATGTTTTCGAGCTTTTCATCCTCAATTTCGTTGAGGATTTTCATAACGTTTTCAATTCCGTCAGCCGCAAGGCAGTTGTCACGCAGCAGTGCGTTTGCCTCGCCGCCGCTGCTTGCCCAGCTTACGCCTATGATACCCGAAGCCTGCATTGAGTCCACCTCTTCAAGGTGATTCATACGCGAAAGCAGTGTGGGATAAATCTCTTTTATCGCAATAGCGCCGCTTACCTGTGAACCTCCGAGACAGATAGGTGCCTTGATTGCTGTCATCTTTGCAGGACACGGTGTGATGAAAAATACGCCGATGTCCTCATCCTCAAGACCCGTTTCAGCCTTTGCCTTTTCTCTTGCGAGCTTTGCCGCAATCTCCATGGGTGAGTTGAGCGGCACGACGTGGTCAATAAGATTCGGGAAATTGACTCTTATAAGTCTGACTACCGCAGGGCAGGCAGATGAAATTGCAGGTGTCTTAATCTGACCCTGCTCAAAAAGCTTTCTTGTAGCATCGCTTACAAGCTCCGCACCCTTTGAAACCTCGAATACGTCGTCGAAGCCTACCTCTTTGAGTGCGGTCAGTACGTAGTCAACGTCGTCAAGGTTATTGAACTGACCGTAAAGAGCAGGTGCAGGCAGTGCGATTTTATATTTGAATTCGTGTATTCTTTCCAGAGTCTCATATTCAGCGTACTTTGCATGGTGCGGACAAACATTTATACATTCGCCGCAGTCGATGCAACGCTCTTTGATTATATGAGCCTTACCGCCTCTGACTCGTATTGCGCCTGTCGGGCAACGCTTGATGCAGTTTGTGCATCCGCGGCATTTGTCACGGTCAAGGCGAACGGAATGATAAAAATCAGCCATAGCTTACTCCTTTGAATTTTATATGCTTCGCAGATAAAATTCAGCGATATAAATCCCTTGCGGGATTTTCGATATATTTTAATATACGCCAAAGGCATATGTTAAAATGCGATATGTTGCTTCGCAACGCGATATACGCTGCGGCGTACGAGGATTTATATCATATCGCAGGCGAGAGTAACGAGCCTATATCGCAACCGAATAAAATGAAGGTTATATCGTATTTGCTTTCAGGCAAATATATCGCAGATTTTATGCGTTAATTTTAAGTGTCATTACAGTGCCGACTCCGAGCTCGGTCTGTATATACATTTCGTCGCTGTATTTTTTTATGTTCGGCAGACCCATACCTGCACCGAAGCCGAGTGCACGTATGCGGTCGGGTGCAGTCGAGTAGCCCTCCTGCATTGCAAGCTCGACGTTTTCAATACCGGGTCCGTGGTCGGTCAGCACAACCTTTACATATTCGGGTGTGATTTCTACGTCAATTTCACCGCCGCCTGCGTGGATTACGAGGTTGATTTCAGCCTCATAAACCGCAATTGCAGTGTTGCGTACAGCCTGGGGAGGGAAGCCGATATCTTTGAGTGTTTTTTTGATTTTTCCGGATGCTTCGCCTGCGCGTGTGAAGTCAGTGCCGTCTACAATATAATGTTGTTTAATTATTTCAGCCATTGTAAGGGTGCCCTCCTCCTCGCAGTCCGTTTTCGTAAAGAATGCCGCAGGAAGTGAACATCTCACGCTTTGTTCTCAGCAGAGGAATTCCGTTTTCCTTGGCAAGCTCAATCATGCTCTCGTCAGGCTTTTTGCCTCTGACGAAAACAATGCATTTCATATCCATCATTTCTGCGGTGCGTACAACCTGCGGGTTGACAAGACCTGTCAGGAGCACAGCCTGCTCCTTGACGTAAGCGAGCACGTCGCTCATCATATCACTGCCGCAGGCGGAGATTACGTCTCTGTCGAGAAACTCCTCACCGTAGATAAGCTCAGCCTCGAGCACTTTCATAATTTCGGAAACTTTCATAATCGGTTTTCCTTTCATATATGTTTTTTAAAAAATGCGTGTGAACGCAATGGATTGCTGATTGTTCGGGTAATGTGCTCAGGATTTTTATATCTTTGTTGCTTTGTGCTAAACCTCCTTTTCAAAGGAGGTGAATTTTGCGAAGCAAAAGACGGAGGATTGCAACAGAAAATATATATTTCTTTTTCGCTTCAAAGGAGTGCGTCTTGTAACTTTTGTCATTCGTTACAAAAGTAACCAAAAGAACTTTTTAGCTTTAAGCACTCCGCAACGGCTGACGGATTTTACTCCGCTCGGCAGACGGAACACAAAAAGTGTGTTCCGTCACCGCAATGGCTACTAAATCAATCTGAATTTCAGGCTCTCTGTCGCATGCGGTACTCTCGCTCGGATATTAATTGAGGCACAACACCGTCAGCCTGCTCCGTTCAAGGTCACAGCATTTGTTATTTTTATGTGTGATTTTTCTTTTATGATTTAGCTGTGACGGAGGATTGCTGAAAAATCAATACATCTTTTTCATATTGCCTTTTTTCCATTCCTCATAAAAGGTACGGATTGAGCCTGCCCATATTCCCTTATCCTTAATAACAGCTTTGATTACTTTTTTGCATTCCTTCGGGTAATCAAAAATCAGCAGAGTTGCAGTCCACGAGGAAACATACACATCTTCATTATAAAGCTGTGCTTTTGCAAGTGCGATACCTTCTTCGGATGACATAAGAATTTTTATATTTTTCATTATCTGAGCATTCGCCTTGTTAACTTTACTGTAATCAAGCGAAATAACTGTTTCACTGCCATGAGTGTGGCAGGCTTCGATATATTTTTCAAGTACGGTTTGCAGATCCATATTATTTACCTCAGCAACATTGCTTCTTTGAAGTCTTCTGCTTTATTTTGCCTGCGATGCTGAACAGTATAAACATAACTGCGTTGACTGCGACAACGCTTGCACCGGTAGGTGTGTCAAAAATATATGCGCCGACAAAGCCGACAAAAAAGCTGAGCGTTGATACTACGGCTGAGCACATCACAACACCGCGGAAGCTGCGGAAAAATCTCATAGCAGTCAGCGACGGGAAGATGAGAAGCGACGAAATAAGAATCGCACCCATAAGTCGCATACCCACAACGATTGTGACGGCGGTGAGAATTGAAACAACAGTGTTGTAAAACGATACCTTTGTGCCCGTTGCCTTGGCAAAGCTCTCGTCAAAGGTCACGCTGAAAATTCCGTTGTACATCAGCAGATACATCAGTATAACAACTGCAGAGAGCACAACGCTAATAACCACATCAGATCGGTCGATTGCAACAATACTGCCGAACATATAGCTGCCAACGTCAATATTGACGTTGCCTGCAAGCTTTACCGTCAGCACGCCTACCGCAATCGCAGTGCCCGAGATGAGGGCTATCGCGCTGTCACCGTTGATACGACTGTTTCGGCTGATACGAAGCAGGAAGAATGCCGCCACGATTACAACGGGTATTGCGATTTTAAGCGGAGCAATTCCTGCCGCGGCGGCAACACATAGTGCGCCGTAGCCGACGTGCGAAAGTCCGTCACCTATCATCGAAAAACGCTTGAGCACGAGCACCGAGCCAAGCAGTGCCGCACACAGCGACACTAAAATCCCGACAATAAGCGGCGTGCACAAAATCGGATATGAAAATATTTCTGTTATAGCTGTTATAAATGACATTGTAATTGCCTCGATTCTTGCACCGCAGTGCATATCGTGTCCCGAAGGGACATATCTCGCCGAAGGTATATCGTGTTGCGAAGCAACATATCGCAAATCCGCAAGGATTTATATCGCGTAAAATCGCAAAGCGATTTTACATTTGAAGATTTTAAAACTTAATACTGAGAATCAGTTTTTGTTGGCTTTTGCGGTAGTAACAGAAGCTATGAGCTTTCTGCGTATTGAGCCGCATTTGCTTTGAAGTTGGGTATATGTTTTTTCGTCAATGGTATTAGTTTTAAAAAGTATTTCCAACCAATATTCTGTTTCGTAGCATTCTTTTAAAGCGATTTCCATTTTGCTTACAAAATCTGCTTTGCTTTGAGCGTATTTTGCTTCGTGAGCATTTGCACCGATAGAAGAACAGGAACGAAGTAATTGATTTGTAAAGACTTTTCTGCCGTTTATGCTTTCACATATATAAGTAATTTCAACAGTTAATTCAACTGCCAATTCTTTTATTGTTTTATCCATACTGTTGACACCTTTGGCGATATAGTTGCCTTGCGGCAACTGCGATATATAAATGCGATATAACCTCACTTGCGTTCGGTTGCGATATAGGCTCGTTCCACTCGCCTGCAAACGATATAAATCCCTTCGTGTTTTTTGGCATATGCCTACGGCGTATGTCAAAAAACATATCGCGTCCCGAAGGGACATATCGCATTTTAATATATCGCAAATCCGCAAGGATTTATATCGCGTAAAATCGCAAAGCGATTTTACATTTCATACGTTTCCGGACAAACTTCCATAATCTTCTCTCTGAGTGCTATGAAGTCCTCAAGTGCGTCGGGCTTCTGGTTGGGGTTACGCAGAAGTGCCGCAGGGTGGAAGGTGCCCATCATAAGTGTGCCGTTTTTCTCAATAAACTGACCGTGCTGTTTTGTGACCTTGAAGTCGGGTGAGATAATTCTTGTTGCCGAAATTCTGCCGAGGCAGACGATGATCTTAGGCTTGAGCAGTCTTGTCTGCTCTCTGAGCCAGCCTATGCACATATCCTGCTCGGCAGGCAGCGGATCGCGGTTCTGTGGAGGGCGGCACTTGACCATATTTGCTATATAGATATTCTTTTTTCTGTCGAGGTCTACTGCGGCAAGGAATTTGTCGAGAAGCTGACCGCCTCTGCCTACAAAAGGCTCACCCTGCAGGTCCTCGTTTGCACCGGGACCTTCGCCGATGAAAAGCACCTTTGCGTTTTCGTTGCCTACGCCGAACACGAGCTTTGTTCTTGTTTTGCCAAGCTCGCATTTCATACAGCCCATACAGTCGCTTTTAAGCTGTTCCCAATTATCGTACATATCTATACTCCTTAAAGCCGCTCTACGGTGACGTCGAGGTCTGCGATGCGGCTGATGTTTTCTTCGTCACAGCAGGTGATGAATACCTGCCTGTTTTCAAAATGACTCACAACGTATTTCTGCCGTTGCGGGTCAAGCTCGCTGAATACGTCGTCGAGCAGGATTACGGGCTCTTCACCCGTAACCTGCGTGATTATGTTTGCCTCTGCGAGTTTGAGTGAAAGTGCGGCAGAGCGTTGCTGACCCTGCGAGCCGAAAAGACGGGCGCTGTTGCCCGACAGCTCTATTGAGAAATCTTCACGGTGAGCACCGACGCTTGTTATACAGCGCTCGGCATCGCTCTCACGTTTTTCCTGCAACGCTTTGAGCAGGCTTTCGGCAATCTCTTTTTTGCCGCTTGCCTTTTCTCTTGCGTATTCTTTATATTTCAGCCCGAGCCTTTCCTTGCCTGATGATATTTCGTCATATGCCGTGCAGGCATAATTTTTAAGTGCCTCAAGGTAATTGATTCTGCTGTCGATTATTACCGCACCCTTTTTTGCAAGCTCCATATCCCATATGTCGAGCATTGCAAGTATGGCAGGGTTATCTCTTGCCGCACGCAGTGTAGCGTTACGCTGTGCAAGTGCCTTGTTGTATTCGAGCAGAGTTTTGGCGTAGTTCGGCCTGAGCTGGCTGATTGCTATGTCAATAAATTTTCTTCGCTCCTCAGGGCCTTCCTTTACTATTGCGAGGTGGAGAGGAGTGAACACAACGGCTGTAAATTCGCCCATCATTTTTCTGCCCGAGGGCAGTGCGATGCCGTTGAGCGATATGTGACGCTTTTCGTCAATTTTTATTTCAGCTTCCTTATTGCGGTTGCCCGAGAAAAATTCCATTTTAAGTTTTGCTTCATCACATCCGAAGCGTACAACATCCTTATCACGTATGCTGCGGAAGCTGCGGCAACCCGTGAAAAGCCAGATGCTTTCGATAAGGTTTGTTTTGCCCAGACCGTTTTCACCGCAAATTATGTTGACCCCGCCGCCCGGGAAATACTCCTTGGCGGCGAGGTTGCGGTAGTTTTCGGTTTTCAGGCTTAAAACCTTCATAGTTATCTGATTATCTTACCTTTATCAAAGAGGATTACGCCGAAGCCGTGGCCTGTCTTGCCGCCTGCTTCAACAAATTCTGCGAATGCTCTGCGAAGTGAATTGTCTCTGGGCCACTGTTCAACGGGCAGATCGGAGAAACGGTCGAAAATTCTCCAGCCGTCGTTGAATTCTTCTTTTTCTTCCTGCTCAAGAATCTCAAAATCACGGATGAATTTTGCAGTGTTGCTCTTTTCGGGTAAGAAGTCGAGATACTTGTCGTAAAGAAGCCATGAGCCGCAGCCGAAAAGAATCGGGCCGCCGTTGAATTCATCCTTGAAGAATTCCTGTGCCTGATTATATGCGTCAAATCTTACCTCGTCTGTCAGCGGTACGCCTGATGAGGGAATGTGGAAGTTGACATATTTATCGCCTGCGTGGAGCACGTGACCGCTTGAGAGCACCTTGCCGTCGTGCTTTTCGTCAAGCTCACGCATCTCAAACTGGAATCTGCCAAGCGCAAAACGGTCAATTTCAAACTGACCGTGGAACCAGCCGCCGACGAATGTGCCCCAGCAGTTTTCGCAGTTACGGCACTCGATGAGCTTATACTTGAGGTCGCACATATGGTCGTAGTACATCTTGTCGGAGAGACCCTTCTCACGGTAACGGCGAAGAAGCTCCTCACCGCAACAGAGCAGGAATGCCATATGCATTGTCGGTGCAGGCTTCTCCATCTTTACTGCGAGCTTTGTTACCTTTTCGAGCGCCTTGCCAAGCTCGTCTGCCCACGGGAACATATATTCTTCGTAGATTGCATCGAGTTCGTCGCCCCACTCTTTGTTGGCGTCAAGCTGCTCAAACACTCTTGTAAAGCAGTACTGTGCTTCCTCGGGGAAGCCGATTTTTTTCATTAAATCACGGTTGAATTCGGAGTTGTGAAGCATAGTTGATAATATCCTCTCTATGTTTAATATAAAATATTTAAAGAACACTTTGGCGATATATAAAATGCGATATAACCTCACTTGCGTTCGGTTGCGATATAAATCCCTTTGTGTTTTTTGGCATATGCCTACGGCGTATGTCAAAAAACATATCGCACCGAAGGTATATCGCGTTGCAAAGCAACATATCGCAAATCCCGTAAGGGATTTATATCGTGTAAATTTATTGAAAATAAATTTACTTTCTGGTCAGCCAGATTAGCATATCTGTTTCGCCTCTGTTAGCGTATGCGTAATAGGGAATGAGCTTGATTTTCTGTTCGGTGAAGCTGTCGGAGTAGTCAAAGTAAAGCTCATCACTCTCGGGCTGAATAAAGCCGTCAAGCTCAATAGCGGTAACGCCGAGAGCCTCGTCTTTTGTAAGCTTTGCAGGTGCTGTCGGGTCAACGAAAAGTGCACGCAGCGGAAGCGGATTGTCAACACCCTCTGCACAGTAGACGATGGGTCCTCGCTGTACGGCGAGCCTGCCTGCACACTGACGCACCATTCTGTTTGCCTGAACAAAACGTACGGGCATATCGAGCACGTACTCGATTACCTCGCCGTCTGTAACGTCAATATAAATATAACCTTCTGCGTTCACTTCGGCTGTTTTGTTCAGCGTATAGCTCCTGCACCACGAGGGCAGGCGGAGTGCAAGAGTAAAATTGCCCTTGCAGGTGATTTTTATTTTACCGCATTCGGGGTAAGCTGTTTCAACCGAAATCTTCTTGCCGTCGTCCTCAAAATCGCCGCAGATAAACTGGTGAAGCCAGAGTGTGCTTTCGTTTGCGGAGCAAGCGTATTCGCCGATTGAAGCAATAAGCCTTGTTACATTGGGCGGACAGCAGGAGCAGCTGAAAACCTCAAGTCGCTGTGTTATCGGGTAAAACGGACGGTGACGGTTATCGTGCGGATTGTTGATACCGATAAGGTCAACCTCAATTGAGTTGTCATAGAAGAATGACTTGCCGTCGAGCGACAGACCGCAGAGGAAGCCGTTGTAAAGAGCAAGCTCAGCAATATCCGCATATTTTCTGTCGGGCTTGATTGCGTACATACGCTGTGCAAAAAGTATAAGGCCGATATCTGCACAGGTTTCGCAGTAGGATGAAGTCTCGGGAAGGTCATAATCTCCGAGGAATGCTTCGCCCACGCAGGTCTGACCGATGCCGCCTGTGATATACATACGCTTCTTTGCCATTGAGTCAAAGAGAGTGTCTGCAGCATCAAAAAGAGTTTCGTCGCCGAATGCCGCCGCAAGGTCAGCCATTGCGCAGTAGAGGTAAACGGCACGCACGCTGTGACCTACAGCGTCCTTCTGCTCTCTTACGGGCATATGTGCCTGAGTGTATTCGTCGCACTCCTGACCTCGTATGTCTACAAAGTGCTTGCTTAAATCAAGGTATCTTTTTTCGCCCGTAGTCTTCCAGAGCTTGACGAGTGCAAGCTCAATTTCTTCGTGACCGGGGCTCTCAAACTCTGCCCACTTTTCGGTTACAAATGCCTTTTCGATCATATCGGCATAGTCGCACATAAGGCGGAGGAATTTATCCTTGCCGGTAGCATTGTAGTAGGCAACAGCCGCCTCCATAAGGTGACCTGCACAGTACAGCTCGTGGTCGTAGCGTGCAGTGAAACGGTCTTCGGGCTGGAAGAGTGTGTAGCAGATGTTAAAGTAGCCGTCGTCCCAACGCTTTGCCTCGATGAGGTCAACAACCTCGTCGATGATTTTTTCAAGCTCGGGTGACGGAGTTTTTTCTGTTATGTATGCGGCACTTTCCATCCATTTTGCAATATCCGAATCCCAGAAAATGTGGGGCTGATTCGGGTCGCCGTCCTTCCAGTCAAGTCGGAAAGCATCGAAACGTCCTGTATCTTTAAATCTGTTGTATACGCTGTGAATTGTGACTTCACGGTTGAGCTTCTGCTTGTCTGCCCAGAAGCCGCCGGTTACAGCCGTGTTTTTAAGAGAAACTGTTTTGCTTACGGTTTGCATATCGGTTTTCACCTCTTATGATTAGTAAAATTTGCCAAAAATATATTTGACAAATATATTATAATACTCTAATATAACTATATAGAAGATATGCCGTTTTGTCAACGGATAATAACGGATATTTTTATAAATAAGGAGGTCAACTTATGCTTTACAAGAAAAACTCCGCACCTATGACTCAGGATTTATTCCGCAATCCCACCAGTGAATACCGTGCCACACCTTTCTGGGCATGGAACTGCGAGCTGAATCAGGAGCTTCTTGACCGTGAGATCGGCTACATGCATGATATGGGCTTCGGCGGATTTCATATGCACGTGCGTGTCGGTATGTCAACCGAATATCTGTCGGATGATTTTATGAGCCTTATCAAAGGCTGTGTAAACACCGCAAAGAATAAAAAGATGCTCGCCTGGCTTTACGATGAGGATAAATGGCCCTCAGGCTTTGCAGGCGGACTTGTTACAAAAAAGAAAGAGAACAGAGAGAAATATCTGCTCTTTACACGTAAAGGTTACGGTACGGGTAAAGACTCTTCCAACGATTCTTCCGCCAACGCAGTGCGTGAGGAAAACGGTTACCTGCTTGCACGCTACGAGGTTGAGCTTGACAGCAACGGCTGCCTTAAGAGCTACCGCCGCCTTGCAGATGATGAGCAGAGCGAAAACTGCTGGTACGCCTACTGCGAAACTCAGGGTGAATCCGATTGGTTCAATCTGCAGACTTATGTTGACTCTTTGTCGCCCGAGGCAATGACAGATTTTATCAACATAACACACGAACGATATAAGGAGTGCATCGGCGACGATTTCGGTGAGGCAGTGCCCGCAATCTTCACCGATGAGCCGCAGGTTGCACGCAAGAAAATGTTCGGCAAGGCAATTGGCGATACAGACGCGTTTCTTCCTTATACAACCGACTTTGCCGATACATACCGTGAGATGTACGGTGAAGATCTTTTCGATAAACTGCCTGAGCTCTTCTGGGAGCTTCCCGAGGGCAAGGTTTCAGTCACACGCTATCACTATCACGACCATATTGCCGAGCGTTTTGCTCAGGCATTTGCCGATAATATCGGTGGCTGGTGCGATAAAAACGGCATTATGCTCACGGGTCATATGATGGCAGAGGAATCGCTCGAGAGTCAGAATGCTTCAGTCGGTGACTGTATGCGTTCTTACCGCGGCTTCGGTCTGCCGGGTATCGATATGCTCTGCGACAACCGTGAGTTCACAACTGCAAAGCAGTGTCAGTCTGCAGTTCATCAGTATGGCAGAGAGGGTATGCTCAGTGAGCTTTACGGCGTTACCGGCTGGGATTTCAAATTTACGGGTCATAAGCTCCAGGGCGACTGGCAGGCTGTGCTCGGTGTTACCGTGCGTGTGCCGCATCTCTACTGGGTTTCAATGAAGGGTGAGGCAAAGCGTGACTATCCGGCCTGTATAGGTCACCAGTCACCGTGGTATAAGGAGTATCCTTATATTGAGGATCACTTTGCCCGTGTCAACACTGCTTTGACAAGGGGCAAGCCCATAGTCCGTGTCGGTGTTATTCACCCGATTGAAAGCTACTGGCTGCGCTACGGTCCCCGTGAGCAGACCGCCGCAATCCGTGAAGAAATGAACAAGCAGTTTATGCAGCTTGCAGACTGGCTGCTCTTCAATCTTATCGACTACAACTATATCTGCGAGGCTAACCTTCCTGCTCTGGCAAACGGCACGAAGATCGGCTGTATGCAATACGATACAATAATCGTGCCCAATCTCCTTACAGTCAGAGGCACAACACTCGAATTCCTTAAGAATTTCAAGGCAAACGGCGGCAAGGTTATCTTTGCAGGCTCTCTGCCCGAGTATGTCGATGCAGTCGAGAGCAGCGAAGCAAAGGCTTTTGCCGCAGAAAACACCGTAATCGGCTGGTCAGAAATTCAGCTTATCAACGCACTCGATGCCAACCGCGAAATTGACCTGCGTGATGACTCAGGCGAGCGTACGGATAACCATATGTATCAGCTCCGTCAGGATGACGGCTGCCGCTGGCTGTTTGTTGCACCCGTAAATCACGAGCCATGGCACTATGCTTGCTGGAGCGAGGACTATACACTCCGTATCAAAGGTGAATACGTGCCTGAGCTGTGGAATACTATGGACGGCTCGGTTAAAACACTTGCCGCAGATTACGTCGGCGGCGATACCCTTGTTGACTTTGAGCTTTATCCGCACGACAGCGTGCTACTCAAGCTCATTCCCGGCAAGTCGGACGCAAAGCCCGTTGCCCGCAAGGAGCGTAAAGAGCTCGGATACCTGCCCTTCAAGGCAGAGGTTGAGCTTGCCGAGCCTAACGTCGCCGTGCTCGATATGCCGGAATATAGGCTTAACGGCGGTGAGTGGAGAGCAAACGAAGAAATTCTCCGTATCGGTGACACTCTCAAGGCAGAGCTGAATATGAAAAACGAGATTGCAGGCGGTGCACAGCCGTGGCTCTTCGGCAAGCAGGAAGAAACGGAGCAAGTAGACCTTAAGTATACCGTTTATTCCGACGTTGAAATTGAGGGTGTCAGCCTTGCGCTTGAAGACTTTGACAAGAGCTGTATCACATTCAACGGCAAGGCTGTCAATATGGTAAAGACAGGCATCTACGTTGACGATTCAATTACTACCGTCAGCCTCGGCAAGCTCGTTAAGGGTGAAAATACAATCATTTTTTCACGCTCATTCGGTAAGGTTTCAACACTTGAAGCAGTCTACCTGCTCGGTGATTTCGGTGTTGACCTCAAGGGCAGAACGTTTAAGATTACAGCTCCCGTGCGTGAGCTTGAGTTCGGCGACTGGACACGTCAGGGTCTGCCTTTCTACGGCGGCAACGTGACCTATAAGTGCAAGGTAAACGGCAACGGCGAAGAGCTTGGTGTTATGATTCCGCACTTCGCACAGCCCGTATGTACCGTCAGCGTTGACGGCGAGCGTGTCGGCACCGTTGCACTCGCACCCTATACAGCAACGCTCGGTAAACTCAGCGAGGGCGAGCACATTGTTGAAATTACCGCCTTCGGCAACCGCTTCAACACCTTTGCGGCACTGCATTTGGCTGACCCTGCCACGCGCTGGTACGGTCCCGATGCCTGGAGACGAAAGGGCACACGCTGGTCTTACGAGTATAACGTAAAGCCGAGCGGAATAACGGCTGCTCCGATACTTGTACAGTTTGTCTGTGACAAACTGTAACGATATAAATCCCTTGCGGGATTTGCGATATATTTTTAATATACGCCAAAGGCATATGTTAAAAATTCGATATGTTGCTTCGCAACACGATATGCACTGCGGTGCACGAGTGGATTTATATCATACCGCAGGCGAGTGTAACGAGCCTATATTGCAATTTCTTTTATGAAATTATATCGAATTTGTGCAAGGAACAAATATATCGGGTGACCGTAAGGTCACATAATAAAACCTGATAATTGTTTTATATGTCATTCTGAGCGAAAGCGAAGAATCTTAACGCTCAGTTTGTACTGATATAAAGTCAGATAAACATATAATGAAAGGAAGATGACAGTGGCTGAATATATTCTCGCACTCGATCAGGGCACAACAAGCTCAAGAGCGATTGCGTTTGACAAGCGCGGCAGAATTGCCGCAAGTGCGCAAAATGAATTTGAGCAGATTTATCCGCAGGCAGGTTGGGTTGAGCACGACCCTATGGAGATTCTCTACAGTCAGTTTCATTCGATAACCTCTCTTTTTGCAAAGGGCACCGTAAAACCCGAGGAGATCAAGGCTATCGGTATCACAAACCAGCGTGAAACCACAATTCTCTGGGATAAAACTACGGGCAAGCCCGTTTACAACGCAATTGTCTGGCAGTGCCGCCGTACAGCGGATTATTGCGAAATTCTCAAAGCAGAGGGTCTCGACGACTATATTAAGCAGCACACGGGTCTGCTTATTGATGCCTATTTCTCAGGCACAAAAATCAAGTGGATTCTCGATAATGTGCCTGCCGCAAGACAGCTTGCTGACGAGGGTAAGCTCCTTTTCGGTACGGTCGAAACCTGGCTTATCTGGAACCTTACGGGTGGCAAGGCTCACGTGACGGATTACTCGAATGCGTCACGTACTATGCTGTTTGACGTTGATAAGCTCTGCTGGGATGAATATCTCTGCGAAAAAATGGGAATACCAAGGTCGATACTTCCTCAGGCTGTACCGTCGAGCATGAATTACGGCACAGTTGCTCCCGGTATACTCGGTCTTGAAGCGCTTGCAGGTGTGCCTATCTGCGGTGCAATCGGTGACCAGCCTGCCGCTCTTTTCGGTCAGGGCTGCTTCAAACCCGGTCAGGCTAAGAATACCTACGGTACAGGCTGTTTCCTGCTTATGAATACGGGCGAAACCCGTGTTGAGTCAAAGAGTAATCTGCTTTCAGGCGTTGCCTGGGGTATTGGCGATAAGGTTGAATATGCCCTTGAAGGCTCTGCTTTCAACGCAGGCAGTGTTATCAAGTGGCTGCGTGACGAGCTTCATATGGTTGATACGGCACGCCGTTGCGACGAGCTTGCCGAAACGGTACCCGATGCAAACGGTATCTACCTTGTACCTGCTTTCACAGGTCTCGGTGCACCTTACTGGGATATGTACGCAAGAGGCTGTATTGTCGGTCTTACACGCGGTGTCAACCGTGCACACTTCTGCCGTGCAGTGCTCGAGAGCATAACTTACCAGATGACCGACCTGCTCGAAGCTATGACTAACGACTCGGGCATTGAGCTCAGCGAGCTTCGTGTTGACGGCGGTGCATCCGTCAGTGATATTATGATGCAGATTCAGGCTGACCTTATCCGCACCAAGGTTGACCGTCCCAAAACCGTTGAAACAACGGCACTCGGTGCGGCATATCTTGCAGGCCTTTGCATAGGCTACTGGAAGGATACGGCTGAAATCGAAAGCAACCGTGAGGTTGATACCGTATTTACTCCAAAGATGGATAAGGCAGAGCGTGACAGACTCTACAAGGGCTGGAAGCGTGCTGTTGAAAGAGCCGGAAATTGGGCAGAGGAAGAATAATTTTATTTGCCGTAAAATTTAATATTGCAAGGAGTGCATAGTTTGGCAAAGGTTGTTCTTGATTGGAAGACCCTGCACGATTTTACAAGGGATGCTTTTATCGGTGTCGGTGTCCCCGAAGAGGATGCGGAGATTGTAGTTGACGTGCTTCTCGAGTCCGACAGAAGAGGTATCGAGTCGCACGGCTGCAACCGATTCAAGCCTTTTTATATTGACAGAATCAGGGCAGGTATCCAGAATCCTGTAACAAACTTTGAAATTATCAGAGAAACTCCGACTACCGCAGTGGTTGACGGTAACGACGGTATGGGTCAGGTCATCGGCTGTAAGGCTATGAGTATAGCTGTTGAAAAAGCTAAGCAGTACGGTATGGGTATGGTTGCAGTCCGTAATTCCTGCCACTACGGTATCGCAGGCTACTATACTACAATGGCAACCAAAGCAGGCTGTATCGGTATAACCGGTACGAATGCACGTCCTACCGTAGCACCTACCTTCGGTGTTGAGGGTATGTTCGGCACAAATCCTCTTACAATCGGTATCCCCACAGATGAAGAGTTTGATTTCAATATCGACTGTGCAACTTCAATCACGCAGAACGGCAAGCTTGAGTACTATGACCGTATCGGTGAGTCTGTTTATCACGGTACGGTTATCAATGCCGATGGTAACTCTGTCGAGGGTGATGCAGGGGCTGCGCTCAAAAAAATCCTTAACGGAACAGCCGCTCTGACAACTCTCGGCGGTATCGGCGAAGAGCTCGGCGGCTACAAAGGCTTCGGCTACGCTATGGTAGTTGAGCTTCTGTCATCTGTTCTTCAGGACGGCAACTACGGCAAAAATATAAACGGCAAGGATAAGGATGGCAACATTCGTCCCTATCATCTCGGTCACTTCTTTATCGCAATCGATACAGATCATTTTCTCGGTGAAGAGCTTTGCCGTAAAAAGTCAGGTGACATCATTCGTTCAGTACGTGCTTCCAAAAAACAACCGGGACACGACCGCATCTATACTGCAGGTGAAAAAGAATGGCTCGTATGGCAGGAGCGTAAGGACAGCGGCGTGCCGATAAACGAGTCTGTTCAGTCAGAATTCAGCAAGGTTCGTGACGAACTTAAGCTTAGTTATAATTTTCCGTGGGAATAATGTAAAAACGCTATGCGTTTTTACGTGATATAAATCCCTTACGAGATTTGCGATATATTAAAATGCGATATGTTGCTTCGTAACACGATATGCACTGCGGTGCATGAGCGGATTTATATCATATCGCAGGCGAGTGTAACGAGCCTATATCGCAACCGAACGCAAGTGAAGTTATATCGCATTTGCCGTAAGGCAAATATATCGCCCAAAAAAATTGATTTATTATATATATTAAAAAGGACAATAAAAAATGGATTACGCAAAAGAATCACTTCGTCTCCACTATGAGTGGAAGGGTAAGGTTGAAGTAACCGCACGTGCAAAGGTGCAGGACAAGGAGGCACTCTCCCTTGCATACACGCCCGGTGTTGCACAGCCCTGCCTTGAAATCAAAAACGATATAAACAAGAGCTATGAGCTTACCCGCCGCTGGAATACGGTTGCCGTTATTACCGACGGTACGGCTGTTCTCGGCCTTGGTGATATCGGCCCTGAGGCAGGTATGCCTGTTATGGAGGGCAAGTGCGTGCTCTTCAAGGAGTTCGGTGACGTTGATGCAATTCCGCTCTGCATCCGCTCCAAGGATGTTGATGAGATTGTTAAGACTGTCTCTCTGCTTGCAGGCAGCTTCGGCGGCGTCAACCTTGAAGATATAGGTGCACCCCGTTGCTTCGAGATTGAGCGCAAGCTCAAGGAAATATGCGACATTCCGATTTTTCACGATGACCAGCACGGCACAGCCGTTGTCTGCTCTGCCGCACTTATCAATGCTCTGAGAGTTGTAGGCAAAAAGGTAGAGGATATTACCGTTGTATTCAACGGTGCAGGTGCCGCAGGCATCGCGATATCCAAGCTTTTCAAGTGGATGGGTGTCAAGAACATCATTATGTGCGACAAGAAGGGTATCATCGCCACAAAGGACGATATCGACGAGCCCCGTCACGAGATTCTTGAATATACCAACAACGACAAAATCAGCGGTACGCTTGCCGATGCACTCAAGGGTGCAGACGTATTTGTCGGCGTTTCCGCTCCTAACGTTGTTACTCCCGATATGATAAAAACTATGGCAGACAAGCCCGTAGTTATGGCTATGGCTAACCCCACACCCGAAATTATGCCCGACCTCGCACGTGAGGCAGGTGCCGCTGTTGTCTGCACGGGCAGAAGCGATTTCCCCAATCAGGTCAACAACGTTCTTGCATTCCCGGGTATCTTCCGCGGTGCTCTCGATGTACGTGCAAGCGACATAAACGAAGCTATGAAGGTTGCTGCCGCCAACGCTCTCGCAGACCTTATCACTGAAGAAGAGCTTTCGGCGGATTACATCCTCCCCAAAGCTTTCGACCCCAGAGTCAAGGATGCCGTTGCCGCCGCTGTTGCAAAAGCAGCACGCAAATCAGGCGTCGCCCGTATCTGATACCTCAATTAAGTTGATGCACATAGTAAAGACAGTGGCACCGAGGAAATCAACTGTCACAATCTTTATGCAAGCTCACAATAACCACGGCAGAGGCAAGCCTCTGCCGTTTTGTTTTATATCGCCTGTAAATTTGTTTATCAAAGCCTTCCCTGTGCAAGGGAAGGGGGACCGCCGAGAGGCGGTGGAAGGGTTGTCAGTTTTTCAATCTACGGCAATGCTTTTTATAAAGCCACCGCCCTTACAACGCTTAAAAATGAACTATGCTGTGACTTTGAACGGAGCAGGCTGACGGAGATAAACTTTACCTACATATCCGAGTGAGTGTCCGTAGGCGGTGAATAAAACTTATAAGTCTGCTGTGCCTTAATAGCCGTAACGGTAATCGGAATGCACGTTTGCGTTCCGATTAAACGAACGAAGTTGAAACCGTCAGCCGTAGCGTAGTGCTTATAGCCCCAAGAGTTTTTTTGGTTACTTTTGTAACTCAGGACAAAAGTAACCCGGCAACGCCGGAATAAATACCTCAATAAAGTTGATACACTAAGTAAAGACAGCAGCACTGAGGAAAGTTTGAGCCATTGTCTTTTTGCGTTAAATACCTCGATAAAACCGATACACAAAATAAAGACAGCAGCACTGAGGAAAGTCAGAACCACTGTCTTTTTGTTTTAATACCTCAATCAAAAGGTAAGATGCAAGGATGGCTATCCCCTGCATTTCACCGTTGAAAGTTCCTGATTTTTGCCGCATCGTTATATCCCTTGCGATACATTGCATCAATTTTTTCTCTGTCTTTAGTCAGCGTGCTCATCCCACAGGTGTTATCAGGTGCGATGATGAGAACCTTACCCTGTTGCTGTAATTCGAGAGCCTTTTTGACAGAGGCCTCATATTTTTCGGCCATCTTCAACAAGGAGGCAGAAGTGTTGGGGTACTTGCTTTTGAGTATTTTTGCCGCTGCAGAGTTTCGCGATGAAGCGGAAGATGCTTCGATTGGCTTTGTAAGTATCAGTACAACTTTTTCGCATCCGTCTGCAAAAGCCTTGTCGATCGGCACAGGGTCAGAAACACCTCCGTCATAGTACGGTACACCGTCGATAAAATACGGCTTGCACACTACAGGCAGACTGCAAGAGGCTTTGAGTACCGAGTAATCGTCCTGTGCATAATCGCCTATTTCAAAATATTTTGCTTCGCCCGTCAAAGCGTTTGTCGCAACGGTTTTGATTATACCGTGATATTTTACCATTTCGGTATATCCGAGCGGGTCTTCACCGCACGAGTCTGAGAGCGTGCCGTAAATATAATCGATACCGATGTATGAGCCGCTTTTTATCATATTGCCAAGGCTCATATACTCTTTTCTGAAGGTGTAATCGGCAAAAAAACGGTAGTTTCTGCCGCGTTGCCCTGCTGTGTAGGAGGCTATGTTTGCACTGCCTGCAGAAACACCGATGCAGTAATCAAACTGAATCCGGTCATCAAGGCATCGGTCAAAAACACCTGCACCGTATACGCCGCGAAGCCCTCCGCCAACATCAATTACACCTATCATTTTACACCTCTGAAAATAATTGTATATCATAAAAAGTTATATATAAACAAAATCCACGGATTTTGCAAACCGTGGATTGGTTTTTTATTCTTCTGTACAATATTTCTCATTATACGCGGCAATAGCTTTTTCAATTACTGAAATTGCTTCCTGTTCGTCCATAACCTCGTCTACTGCGGTGTCCTTCTTCTCGAGTGCTTTATACACAGCAAAGAAGTGTGACATTTCATCGTAGATGTGTCGGGGCAGGTTGAAAATGCTGCGGTAACCGTTGTAGTTCGGGTCAGAGAAAGGAATTGCAATAATTTTTTCGTCTGCCCTTCCGTTGTCTAACATTTTGATAACGCCTATAGGGTAGCACCTGACAAGTGTCATCGGGTGAATATTCTCGGCACATACAACAACAACGTCAAGCGGGTCGCCGTCGTCAGCATAAGTGCGCGGAATAAAGCCGTAGTTTGCAGGGTAATGAGTAGAGGTGTAAAGTATACGGTCGAGCGAAAGCAGACCGGTTTCCTTATCAAGCTCATACTTGTTTCTGCTGCCCTTAGGTATTTCGATTACGGCGACAAAATCTGTCGGCGTGATACGCTTAGGGTCAATATCGTGAAGGATATTAGGATTCATTAGAAGCGAACCTTTCGGTTTTAATTATTCGGCAGCAACTGTTGTTGCGTTGGGGTCTGTGTAGTCAAACTCGTATCTGTCTGCACCGTTAACTGTGAACTTGAGAGTTGTTGTGCCGAGAGAAGCAAGTGTACCTACACCTGTAACCTCAACCTCAACCTCGATGTTACGGTTGAACTCAACCTTGATAACCTCGTTTGTTACTCTGTTGACTTCCATATAGATGGAGCAGCCTGTGTACTTGGCTGTGTAGTTGCCGTCGTATGTAACGTACTCGCTGAGCTTGCTCATTTCTTCAGCAATCTTAGCTCTGTCGGGGATGTCGTAGATCTTGCCGAAGAGACCTTCGCCAACCTTGGGGTCGATCTCGTCCTTAAGTGTGATCGTGATTCTGCGTATGTCTTCGTCAACCTCAACGTACTCTGTTGTCATTGTTTCGCCTTCTGGAAGATTCTCAGCTGCAGCAGCATCTCTGCTGGAAGCCTCTTCGTAGCGGCTGAAAGCGTCAGCGTTTACAGCGATCATCGGCTTGCCGTTGTTCTTCTTGTCAGCTTCGTCAGCATCTTCGGGTGCCTGATAGATTGCTACGTCAGCCATTGTAAGTATAAGGGGAACATCTGTGCCCTTTGTGGGAATGAACTCAGCAATGGGATCGCCGTATGCGATTTCAGCACCGAGACCGTCGTTGAAGCCCTTCTTCATAAGCTTTGTGATTGTGGGAAGAGCGGATGCAAATGCACTGTTGTCGCACTCAAAGTTTTTGGGATCGTAATCAGATGAATAGTTAAGCTTTGCTTTGCTTACGTTTACCTGAGCCATAAGTGCGTTGAAGTACTGGAGAATTGCTTCGTTGCTGTTAAGGTCTGTAAGAGCAACTGATGCGGGCTCTCTTGTTGTTTCTGTTGTTTCTTCTTCGCCGGTGCCTGTGCCTGAACAGGAAGCAACGCCGAGGAATACACATGCTGTGAGCAGGATTGCGAGAATTTTAATAGTCTTGGATTTCATATTAGTGAAGCTCCTTTCGGTTTATAACACTTTGTGGAATTATACCATATAATTTTCAAAATTAAAAGAGATTTACAGAAAAATTTCCGATTTATTTATAATTCTATATAAAACAACCGCAAATCTGCTTATTATATCGGCAAATCTGCGGCTGAAGTTTTATTTTGTTAGGTATTATATCAAATTCAATTTCTCAATAACCGATACAAAATAATCGCTCAGTTCTTCAGGTATATCAACTACTACAGCCTTTTTCTCGGCTGCTCTTTCATAATGCAGCAGTACAAGCTTGCCGTCTGACAGATAAAGAGAAGCCGCACCCGAAGAAAACAGCTCATCATTGGTATTCATAATAAACCTGTATTCGGTGTCGCCTAACTTTTCGGTTGATATTTTTCGTGTGTCGGTTTTGCTTATGAAATCAAACGGTTCATACGAATTCTCATCGCAGAACACTGTAAGCTCATTGAGCTTTGCCGTATCCATATTGTCTGCCGTATGCCTTTTGAATTCACCGTTTTTCTTGCGTGTAATACAAATGTAATTTACGTTGTTTTTATCCGAGTAATAATCTTTCAGCTCCTGCCATTGGTCGTCGCGGCAGTAAACGTCTTCACCTGTGCCGATTTCCACACGGTTTACGTTGTATATCAGGTCATATTCTTCAATATCAATACGGTAATAGCCGCCTCTGCTGTCGGAGTAAACCGCCTCTCTGCCGTAGGTGAATTCTCTCAGAATCAGGTCGCCCTGAAAATTGTTTCGGTAAACAACGCCGTCAACAGTTATTGTGCGTGTACCCTGTGTCGGGTGAGCCGATGTTTCTTCACAAGTGCTCTCTGCAGTAACGGGTTGTGTAGTTCCGGAATCCTCTTCGGGAACTGCAACGGGATTTTGTGCACAGGAGCTCAGCAAAAGCACAGCCGCAATACACAGCATAATAATTTTAATTCTTCTCATTAACAGTTTCCTTTCGTCGGTAAGGATCAGCGTCCCTCCCGTCTTTATTTTATATCTCTCCAACCCGTAGGGGTCGGCGTCCTCGACGACCCTTTGAAAAATCACCATCAACCTACCATCAACCCGTAGGGGAGACCCTGTGTGGTCTCTCGCTCGTCAGTTATATCAATGTACGATAGAGTTGTAGGGAAGGGTCTTGACCCTTCCGTCAGGTCAGATGTAACGCAAGCGGAACACTCAAGAGTGTTCCCTACTATGAATGATAAAAATTGATGTCATTCTGAGCGAATGCGAAGAATCTTTACATCTGAAAAGCGGACGCCCGATGGGCGCCCCTACATGTTCAGGATGACAGAACAAAATAACAAAGCACGTTGAATAAATAACAAAATCATGTGAGCTGTCTTACAGCAACCCGCCCGTCAGGTCACTGAGAAACTTCTCAAACCATGTCTCGTGACGCACGTTTGTCACGGCGTATTCTCCGTCTGCATTTTTTCCGTACCAGACCGTAACGTTTTCTGCCGTTTTGTCCCAAGCGGTGACATATTCAAAGTCGGCATATAAGCTTGTCCTTTTACTTTTGTCGGGTGTTATTACTGCGGTGAATGTGCAGCTTTCACCCTTTTCGGTTTCGCACACAAGTATGTCATAATCGTCCATACCCGTTTTCCATTTCGCATTTTTCTTCGGCTTTTTCGCAGTGACTGTTATATCCAGCGTGATGCATTCCTCTGCAGGATAAAAGGCAGGCTGACCAAACTTGCTGCCGCTAAAATTACAATAGTACGCTTTTTCGTTTCCGTTGCGGTCTGTGAAAACAATTTGCATTATACTGCCTTCGTATTTTTCTTCATCATCATTTTCACGTGCGGAGAATACAAAAATCTGTTCGTCACCGTCAACCTTTACTTCGTCAAGCCCTATGTAAGGGTCGTCAATCCCGTCGTATTCCCATACCGTGCCGTTTGCCTCGTCATAGGGTAGATTGATTTCAGCCTGCGGATACCCGAAAATTGCTCCTTTGATACCTCCGAATATTGCGTATACCGCCATAACCGGCACAAGCACCACTAACCAAATTGATGAGCCCATAGCGCCATCTCCTTTCTTTGTCTCAATTTTAACGGAAATAACACCCAGGGTCTACCAACCTGTGTTTACAATGTAAAAAAAATCCCTATGTAAACCTGAGTTTACATAAGAATTTAATTGCATATCGCGTTGCGAAGCAACATATCGAATTGAAGATATATCGCAAATCCCGTAAGGGATTTATATCGCTGAAGTTTTTCAATAATGTGACCTTGCGGTCACACGATATATTTTGTTTCACAAAATTCGATATAATCTCATATTCATTCTATTGCGATATAGGCTCGTTTCTCTCGCCTGCGATATGATATAAATCCCCTCGCGCGCCGCAGCGCATATCGCGTTGCGAAGCAACATATCGAATCGAAGATATATCGCAAATCCCATAAGGGATTTATATCGCTGAAGTTTTTCAAAAATGTGACCTTGCGGTCACACGATATATTTTGTTTCACAAAATCCGATAT
>JAFQEL010000022.1 GCA_017399065.1 Clostridia bacterium
AGAGGACCGGGATGGACGCACCGCTGGTGCACCAGTTGTCACGCCAGTGGCACAGCTGGGCAGCTATGTGCGGTTTGGATAAACGCTGAAAGCATCTAAGCGTGAAGCCATCTCCAAGATTAGATATCCCATAGCATAAGCTAGTAAGACCCCTCATGGACTATGAGGTTGATAGGCTGCATGTGTAAGCGTAGTGATACGTTCAGCTAGGCAGTACTAATAGGTCGAGGGCTTGAACCATTTTTCTCACTTTGGTATTCAGGTTTTTCTAACCATCTCCACTTTACCAGCTTTGTTCGGTTTTTAGGGTACAATCCCAAAGAGCTGTATCGTTTGATACAGCTCTTTTTTTGTCGTTCTGTGTGATAGGTGTGACTGAGGATTGTTGTGTGAAATAGAATTGATATTTGTTTTAGCAATTCTCCGTCACGGCTCACGCCGCGCCACCTCTGACTGAGCCGTCCCCCTTTGTCCTTCGGACATTTCCCCCACACTGTGGGTGAATCTTCCTTTGAAAAGGAGGTTTTATAGTGCACCACCGTAAAAGTGTGTCATTCTGAGCGTGAGCAAAGAATCTTAACGTTTGGAAGCGGACGCCCGATGGGCGCCCCTACGATGCTTTTTATATGTTAGTGAATTTGTTTGTCAAAAGCTCCCTTTGACGAGGGAACTGTCGAGCCTTTAGCGAGACTGAGGGAGAGACAAAAAGTAAACAGCTTCAATTTTTTCTCTCCCTCCGCCAAAAATCAAAGATTTTTGCCACCTCCCTCATCAGAGGGAGGCGATAATGAGATAACAGATAATATTGAATAGATAAAAGATAAGAGATATCTTTTGAAATGTAGGACAGAGGCTTGCCCCTGCCGTGTTTGCCGGATATCTTTTTTATGGCGAAATGTAGGGAACACTCTTGAGTGTTCCGTAAGGTTGGATTGAACCTTTCGGAATGGTCAAGACCATTCCCTACGATGAGTGATGAAAAGGGGTGTCATTCTGAGTGTGAGCGAAGAATCTTTACGTTTGGAAGCGGACGCCCGATGGGCGCCCCTACGATGCTTTTTATATGTTAGTGAATTTGTTTGTAAAAAGCTACCTTTGAAAGGAGCTGTCGAGCGTTAAGCGAGACTGAGGATTGATAATAAAAATAACACTTGCAAAACTCAATACAATATGATACAATGATCTGGATTTGAATATTAAACGCTGTGAAAAAGCACAAGTAAGCACTGTATAACAATACAGCCAGAGAGCCCGTGTCGCAGGCTGGAAGCACGGACGGTATTGACAGGTCGCCGAATTTCACTTTGGAGCGGTACGGCTGAAGGAAAAATCTGTGTAGGCTGTGACGGAGTGCCTCCGTTAAAGGGCAGTAAAAGCGTCCGTTTGAATAAACGGAAATATGGGTGGTACCGCGGAAGTAATTACAGCTTTCGTCCCTTATTCGGGGCGAAGGCTTTTGTTTTTATTTCGATATGTGATTTTCGGAACACAAGAACGTTTATTACGATGTGAGATAAAAGAGAGGTCATTTAAAGTGGACGCCCGATGGGCGCCCCTACGGGTTACAGATAGGTTGATATATTTTGGGTCGTTGTGGGCAACGACCCCTACAAATATAGAGGAATGTAAAATAAAGACGGGAGACCACGGAGAGTCTCCCCTACGGGTTACAGATAGGTTGATGTGAAAAATTAAGAACGGACGCCCGATGGGCGCCCCTACGAATAATTGCTAATTGCGCATTACGAATTGCGAATTGATAAATGTATATTAACCGAAAGGATGATAGATTTTGAAAGAACAGTTAAATGCAATTGCTCTTGAGGCTAAGGCTGCTGTTGAGGCTGCGTCTTCCAACGCTGACCTTGAGGCACTGCGTGTTAAGTACCTCGGCAAAAAAGGCGAGGTTACTGCTATTCTCAAGCAGATGGGTAAGCTCTCTGCTGAGGAGAGACCCGTTGTCGGTCAGCTTGCAAACGAAGTAAGACAGGCTATCGAGGCTCAGCTTGAAGAAAAGGTCAGTCAGATTAAGGCTGCAGAGCTTCAGGCAAGACTTGTAAGCGAGACTCTTGATGTAACAATGCCCGGTGAGAAAGCAGCTCTCGGTCATAAGCATCCGCTCTCAATAGTCCTTGATGAGGTTAAGGAAATCTTCCTCGGAATGGGCTTTGAGGTTGCAACAGGCCCTGAGGTTGAGTGGGATTACTACAACTTTGAGGCTCTCAATATCCCTAAGGAGCACCCTGCACGTGATACTCAGGATACATTCTATATCACTGAAAATATGCTTCTTCGTACCCAGACTTCTCCTGTACAGATAAGAGTTATGGAGAACAAGAAGCCCCCGATCCGTATTATTGCACCCGGAAGTGTTTACCGTTCGGATGCCGTTGACTCAACTCACTCTCCCTTCTTCCATCAGATTGAAGGTCTTGTAGTTGACAAGGGCATTACAATGTCCGACCTTAAGGGCTGCCTTCTTGATTTTGCAAAGAGACTTTACGGAGAGGACACAAAAGTCCGTCTTCGTCCCCACCATTTCCCGTTCACAGAGCCCTCATGTGAAATTGACGTTACCTGCTTCCGTTGCGGCGGCAAAGGCTGTCCTTTCTGTAAGGGTGAAGGTTTTGTTGAAATCCTCGGCGGCGGTATGGTTCATCCGCAGGTTCTCAAGAACGGCGGTGTTGACCCCGAGGTTTACAGCGGATTTGCATTCGGTGTCGGCCTTGAGCGTCTTACTCTTTTCCGCTTCAATATTGACGATATGCGTCTGCTGTTTGAAAACGATATGCGTTTTCTCGGTCAGTTTTAATCAGCGGTAAGTAAGGAGGATATAAATATGGTTTTATCTAAAAGATGGCTTCAGGATTATCTGAAGCTCGACGTTTCCGATAAAGAGTTTGCTTCCGCACTCACACTCTCAGGCTCAAAGGTTGAGGGCTATGAAACAGAGGGTGAGGAGCTTTCCAACATCGTTGTAGGCAGAATAGAGTCACTTGAAAAGCACCCCGATTCCGACCACCTCTGGATTTGTAAGGTCAATGTCGGTGCTGAAGAAAATCTTCAGATCGTTACAGGTGCACAGAATCTTAAAGAGGGTGACTACGTGCCTGCTGCACTTGACAACTCTGTTGTTGCGGGCGGCAAGAAGATTAAAAAGGGTAAGCTCCGCGGTGTTGAGAGTGCAGGTATGCTCTGCTCACTCGGCGAGCTTGGTCTTACAGCTCACGATTTCCCTTATGCTATTGAGGACGGCATTTTTGTACTCGGTGAAGATTGCGACCTTACTCTCGGTAAGGATATCTGCGAGGCAATCGGTCTCAACGACGTTGTTACAGAGTTTGAAATTACATCCAACCGTCCCGACTGTCTGAGCGTGCTTGGTCTTGCACGTGAGGCTGCAGTTACATACGGTATGGATTTTGAGGAGCCGGTTCCCTCTGTTGAGCCCAGTGAAGGCGACGTAAACGACCTTCTCAAGGTTTCGATTGAAGCTCCCGACCTTTGCTACCGCTATGTCGGCGGCGTTGTTAAAAACGTTAAAATCGAGCCGTCGCCCCGTTGGATGCGCGAGAGACTGCGTGCAAGCGGTGTACGCCCGATTAACAATATTGTCGATATCACAAACTTCGTAATGCTTGAGTACGGACAGCCTATGCACGCTTTCGACCTTCGTTACCTTGACGGTAATGAGGTAATTGTCAGAAATGCAAAGGCAGGCGAAAAGATTACAACACTCGACGGTATTGAGCGTGAGCTTAATCCCGAAATGCTCGTTATTGCCGATGCAAACAAGCCCGTTGCTGTTGCAGGTGTAATGGGCGGCGAGTACAGCGGTATTATGGACGATACAAATACTATCGTTTTCGAGTCCGCTTGCTTCAACGGTCCCAGCATCAGAATGACTGCAAAGGCTCTCGGTATGCGTACAGAGGCTTCGTCACGCTACGATAAGCAGCTTGACCCCAAGGGTTGCCGTAAGATTCTTAACAGAGCACTTCAGCTCGTACAGCAGCTCGGTGCAGGTGAGGTTGTAAACGGTGTTGTCGATTGCGACTGCTCCGATAAAACAGATTTCACACTTGCTTTCGAGCCCGATTGGGTTAACGGCTTCATTGGTATTGATGTAAGTGCAGATGAGCAGAAGAAGATTCTTGAGCGCCTCGGCTGCAAGGTTGAGGACGGTGTAATTACCGTACCTTCATTCCGTAATGACCTTCGTCACAAGGCTGATATTTCAGAGGAAATTGCACGTTTTTACGGTTATGACAATATCCCTGACAGACAGCTTGCAGGTGTTGCAACAGCTCAGTACACACCCGAGCAGAAGTTTGAGCGCCTTATGAATGAAACAATGCTTGCCTGCGGACTTTCAGAGCTTTGCACATTCTCGTTCATCAGCCCCAAGAGCTATGATAAAATCTGTCTGCCCGCAGACAGTGAGAAGCGTAACTGCGTTGTTATTACAAATCCGCTTGGTGAGGATACAAGTGTAATGCGTACAACACTTCTTCCTTCTATGCTCGAAACACTTTCACGCAATTATAACAACCGTAACGCAAAGGCCTACCTTTACGAAATCGGTAAGGAATATATCACAAACGGTGCAGATAAGCTGCCCGATGAGCCCGTTATGCTCTGCATGGGTATGTACGGTGCAGACTGCAATTTCTTCACAATCAAGGGCGTAGTTGAAGAACTCCTTGATAAAATGGGTATTGAGGACTACGACGTTGAGGCAGTAAACGATAATCCCTCTTATCATCCCGGCAGAACTGCTGTTATCAGCAAGGATGGCGTTAAGATCGGTGTTGTCGGTGAGGTTCATCCTCAGGTTCTCGGCAACTACTCAATCGGTGTCAAGGCTTACGCCGCAGAAATCAGCTTTGCAGCTTGCTTCGAGCTGAGCAACCTCAAACGCACTTATAAGCAGCTTCCCAAGTTCCCTGCACTTACACGTGACCTTGCATGCGTATGCGAGAAGTCAATGCCTGTTCTTAAGCTTGAGCGTGCAATTTCCGGTGCGGTAGGCAACACACTCGAAACAATTGAGCTGTTTGACGTTTACGAGGGCTCACAGATACCCGAAGGTATGAAGAGCGTTGCTTTCAGCCTTAAGCTCCGTGCTGCAGACCGTACAATGACCGATGAAGAGGCAGATGCAGCTATGAAGCGTGCAATCAAGGCTCTTGATAAGCTCGGCGTTTCACTCAGAGCTTAAATTATACTCGAATTTATCGGAGGTGCTGTTATGAAAGAAAAAATCAAGGTAGCTGTTATCGGCTGCGGTAATATTGCAAACTCTGCTCATATACCTGCTTATATGGCTTCTGATATTGCTGAAATAAAGTATTTCTGCGATATTATTCCCGAAAGAGCTGACGCTGCTGTCGAAAAATACGGATGCGGTAAAGCTGTTTACGATTATCACGAAATTCTTGACGATGCTGATCTCGATGCTGTTTCCGTCTGCACTCATAATGATATGCACTCGGTTATTTCTATCGACTTTATGCGTCACGGCAAGGATGTACTCTGCGAAAAGCCTGCCGCAAGAATCCTTTCCGAAGCACTTGAGATGGAGAAGGTTTCCTACGAAACAGGCAGAATTCTTTCAATCGGTGTATGTAACCGTTATGCAAATTCAGTCAATCACATCAGAAAGCTGATTGCTGACGGTGAGCTTGGCGATGTTTATCACGTTTACGCAAGCTTCCGTGCACACCGTTCAATTCCCGGCCTCGGCGGTGATTTTACAACAAAGGCTTGCTCCGGCGGCGGTGCACTTATTGACTGGGGTGTTCATTATATCGACCTTATTCTCTACTGTCTTGGCGACCCGAAGGTGCTTACCGCAAGCGGCGAAGCATTTTGTAAGCTCGGCAAGGATATGAAAAACTACGTTTACGAAAGCATGTGGGCAGAGGATACCAAGAATACAGAAACAGGCACCTACGATGTTGATGATTCTGTTGTAGGTCTCGTGCGTACAGACGGTGCGGTAGTAAGCTTCAACGGTGCTTGGGCACAGAATATCGGCGAGAGAGAAACCTATATCGACTTTATGGGCGATAAGGGCGGTGTAAGACTCGATTACTGCGGCAACTTCCGCTTCTGGACAACAAAAAACGGTATGCTCACCGAAACAATACCTGCATACAAGACAAACGATATGCATCGCAGTGAAGTGCTCGACTTTGTCGAGTGCGTTGCAAAGGGCGAGAGAAACCGTAACGATATAAAGTATGCCGTAGGTACATCAAAAATCCTGCAGGCTATTTACGATTCTTCCGAGGCACACGCTGAAATTAAAATAGAAAACTGATATCTAATCAGGTTTATAAAATGAACAGCGGCACACTTTACAAAGAAGTGTGCCGCAATATATTAAGAAGAAAGATTTATGCCGGATCGTGACGAATATTTGAAACAGTGAGTTCGCTGTCTGCTATTTTGTAATAAACGTAACATTTTTCAAGATAGGTGTAATCCGCATAGGCAAAATATGCAGAGCAGTGTCCTTCTTCTATATCCGAGGGTAGGGCAACCACCGTAAAGGTCTGCGTACTGTTATCGGTCAATGGCTGATAAAGAACATTTCCGCTGCTGCCGCTGTTGCTTGTTGTGCTCCATACAGCACCGTCGATCGGTGCTTGGGCAACGCAGGTGTACTGAGCGGTTAAGCATTCCTCGGCAGGATAGAATTTAGGTTTGTTCAGTGTTATGCCGCTTTCCACGTAGTATGTTTTCCTGTTACCGTTTTGGTCTGTGAATACAACGTCCATAATTGTGCCGGCGTAAGTGTCGCTGCCCGTTTTGGAGGTTATTATGTCAAAGATTTTTTCAATAAAATTTTTATCACTCTCATAGGTGAAATGAAAAACCTGCTCATTACGTTCAACCGTTGTTTCAACAAGCTTGATATCGGGGTCGTTAACGTCGTCATAAGTCCACACAAGTGATTTGTCGGGGTCATAAGGCAAACGGATTTCGCTTTTTTCAGGGCCGTTGATTGCTATGCCGATCATATCAAAACCGAGCGATATTGCAATAAACGGAACTAAAAAGATCAATAATACAGAAGTGCCCATAAATTAAACCTCCTTTGTTTGTTGAGATTATTATACTATTGGTGCGGTGTTTTGTCTATCAACTTGACTTTACATTTTGAACAATTGAATGCAAAGTTCAGTTAACAATAAACCGGAAATCTGTTTTAGCTTATAAATAAAGAAAAAAGGGTTGTATTATTTAAAAAATTAGTATATAATAAACTGTACTACTCAATTCGGAGGTGTCATAAATGACAGATAAGACCATAACATTCGATTTCGTCGACGACCATGATGCGGAGATGCGCCGCACACTACAGGCCGTATATGACGCCCTTAAGGAAAAGGGATATAATCCCGTAAGCCAGATAGTAGGCTATATCCTTTCCGAAGACCCGACGTATATCACGACTCATAAAAATGCCCGCAGTATGCTCAGCAGGGTCGATCGTTACGATTTGCTTCAGTCACTTGTTCAGAACTACATCACGAAATAAGGAGGGGAAACGGCAATGGCAGAAAAGAAAAAAGCAAAGTTCCTCAGCTACAAAGGCAAGCCTCTTGTACGTTGCGGCAATACAATCTACTACGGCAATATGAGCGACCCGTACGTAGTTCTTCTCCAGATAGTAAGCTCCAAGAAGGTCAATGACCTTGATGTTGCAGATAAGGTTACGGTACAGCTTCTTACTACAGACCCTGATGCACGTCCCAAGGACAGAATCATCAAGAAGAGTGAGAAAAAAGGCCTTTACCAGGCTATGGATATCGGCTCTATCTGGCTTGAGCTTGCACTTAAAGACAGCAAGTAACAAATAAAAAATCGCCTCACTGCATACAAATGCGGTGAGGTGTTTTTTTATGGTAGTAAAGTTGAAATACGGTTTATTATATCTTGCGCTGTGTGCGGTTGTTGCTGTTATAGGTGTTGCAAAGCTCGGAGCATCTGCTGTAAAAGCATCAGGCGAGCCTGAACGGATTGCATTGCCCGTTGTGATGTATCATCAGATTACGAAAAATCCTGCACGTGCAGGAAAATACTGTGTAACGCTTTCTGAACTTGAAGATGACCTTGCTTATATCAAGGAGAGGGGATACAATACAATAACCGTCGGTCAGCTTATAGACCACGTTTATGATGCGCAGCCTTTGCCTGAAAATCCGATAATAATTACCTTTGATGACGGCTACGAAACCGTTTACAGCTATCTTTTGCCACTGCTTGAAAAATATGATATGTGTGCTGTTGCTTCGGTTGTAGGTGCTTATACCGACCTTTTTACTCAGCTCGACGACCATTCACTGAGCTATTCGTATATGAACTGGCAGGAGATAAATGAGCTTGCAGGCGGCGACAGAATTGAGATACAGAATCACAGCTATGATCTGCACAAACTCAATAATTCAGGCCGTAACGGAGCGAAAAAAGTGAGCGGTGAGAGCGTGCACGAATACTCGGCTTTTCTCAATTATGATCTCGGAAAAATGCAGAGCCTTACAGAAGAAAAAACAGGCTACAGACCGAGGGCTTTCACATATCCCTACGGCTGTTATTCAAAAGAGTCGAAGGATATCCTTAAAAGCATGGGCTTTGAGGCGGCACTTGTCTGCGAAGAGAGAGTAAACTATATAGACACCGAAAATACAGACTGGATGTACCGCATAGGCAGATTTAACCGAGCTCACGGTGTTAACAGAGCTGAGTTTTTTACGAAAATGGGAATAAAGTGATTGATAAGGAATTTTATTTGTTGTATGATGTTAAAAAGAAAGGGGTGCATAGGCATGACATTTGAAGAGCTTGAGACGCTTGCTGAAAACGGAGACACCAACGCACAGTTTCGCATCGGAAAGTGCTACGAATTCGGCAAAGCAGGTATAGCCAGGAGTTTTGAAAAGGCTATAGAGTGGTATGAAAAAGCGGCTGAAGCAGGCGATGCAGAGGTGCAGTATTACCTTGCATATTCATACGAACATAACCGACTCGGCGGTTTCCGTTATGAGCGTGCAATGGAGCTGTATGAAAAAGCAGCTAATCAGGGCTTTTCAAAGGCACAGTTTCAGCTCGGTTTCCATCTTGAGCATGGAATACTTGTCACCAAAGACTTGCCTGCCGCAATAGAATGGTATAAAAAAGCTGATGCACAGGGCAACAAATCAGCAACCCTTAGACTTAAAATTCACAAGGTGATATAAAAATACAGCAGGCAGCAATTTCGCTACCTGCTGTATTTATTTTTTCTTATTCTTCGTCAAGAAGCTTTTCAAGTGCGGCAAGCTTTACGGATACGCAAAGTATTACCATTGCCTCACGGAGCTCGTCAAGAGAGGGGAAGGAAGGAGCGATACGGATGTTTGTATCCTTGGGATCCTTGCCGTAGGGGTAGGTTGCACCCGCATTTGTGAGCACAACGCCTGCACGGCGGCAAAGCTCAACAACACGCTTTGCACAGCCCTCCATAACGTCGAGGCTTACAAAGTAGCCGCCCTTGGGATTTGTCCATGTTGCGATACCGCATTCGCCGAGGTCCCTTTCAAGAGTTTGAAGTACGATGTCAAACTTCGGCTTGAGTATAACTGCGTGACGCTTCATATATTCGCGAAGTCCGTTTGCATCCTTGAGCACACGTGCGTGACGGAGCTGATTTATCTTGTCGTGACCGATAATTTGGTTGTTCATACGCTCTTTAATCATGCGTACGTTGTTTTCGCTTGCAGAAACAACTGCAACACCTGCGCCGGGGAAGCTGACCTTTGATGTTGAAGCAACCTCGATGATCATATCTTCAGTGCCTCTCTTGGCGGCTTCGGGGAAGATGTTAAGCAGCGTGTCGCCCTCTTCATAAATATCGTGTACAAAGTAGGCGTTGTCCCATATTATTCTGAAATCCTCAGCAGCGGGCTTGAGTGCTGCAATTCTCTTGACAGTCTCGTCAGAGAATGTGTAGCCCTGAGGGTTGGAGTACTTCGGTACGCAGAACATACCCTTGACAGAAGGATCCATAACGAGCTCTTCGAGCACATCCATATCGGGACCTGTTTCGAGCATAGGTACGTTTACCATTTCGATACCGAAATACTCAAGTATTGAGAAATGTCTGTCATAGCCGGGTACGGGGCAGGCAAATTTCATCTTACCCTGGAGCATCCAAGGCTTGCAGCCGTTGCCTGTACCGTGAGTCATACACTGTGAGATGTAGTCAAACATTATATTAAGACTTGAGTTACCGCAGACAATGATGTTGTCGTTCTGTACGCCGAGAGCCTGCGCAAATATTGTTTTACATTCTTCGAGACCGGTCAGGTTGCCGTAGTTGCGGCAGTCTGTGCCGTCCTCTGCACTGTAGCCGTTGAGAGCGTTGACACTGTCGAAAATATCCATTGACATATCGAGCTGTGTGGGGCTGGGCTTACCTCTTGCCATATTGAGGTCAAGACCCTTAGCTTTGAATTCTTCATATATTTGCTTCGTTTCTTCAAATTTTGCACGAAGCTGCTCGGAAGAAAGCTTGCTGTATAAGACCATTTCATCACCTATATATTATTTATATTATACATTATTACATATCGGTTATCTATTCTACTATAATACTCCCGTTTTTGCAAGTTTATTTTCGTTTTCCTTCACTTTTGTTGCAAGTTTGGGGCTTTTGTGGTATTTTTATGGTAGGTGTCAAATAAATTTATGCAAGACGGACAAACCGACTATTCATTTTGAGGTGAGATTACTTGAAACACAGGTTAAAGACGCAGGAAAGCCTGCGCCTTGCGGCTGCAAAATGGTTACTTGAGCACGATAAGCATTATATATGCTGTGAAGGCAACGAGCTCGGCAAAGAATTTATCGAGAGCTTTGAGCTGCCCGAGCTTGAGGAAGAGCTGATTGAAACGCTTGTCGGAGAAAATGACGAGATCACGCTTGTTTTTCAAAGCCGTATTTATCTTTCAGCGCGTCAGAGCGTAAACGGCAAGCCTTCCTCATTCATTATTGTACGCTATGTGCGCGCACTTTATGACGATTTCGGCAATATCTACCGCTATGTTACGTTAGGGTATAATTTCTGATTTTATTCATTTGTGAAGGATGACTTTTGCTATTAATGTTGACTTAAGATATAATTTTTTCTAAGATAGAATAGAAGAATAAATTTTTAAAAATTAAAGGAATGTCGGATATGAAAATGTTCAAGCAAATAATATCAATATCACTTATTATTTGTGTATTGATAAGCGTGACGTTTGTAAATGCAGTAGGCTTGTCACATACTGTCAGCGATTATCATTATTTCTTTTTCGCTGAAGATTATCTACGAGACGATTACCCTGATTTTAAGACAGAAATTGTTGACGGTGTGGTCTATGCTTATATAGTCGAAAATGATGAAGCTACAATTATTAATATTCAAACCAATCGTTTCGGTCCAGATGAATTTGTGCTGACTTTGCCTGAAACTTTGGGGGGCTATCCTGTAACTGCTATAGGCGACAATGAATACAGGCCTGAAGTTTTTTTGTATCTAAGTTATACCGATGATCTTTTTCCTCCAGGCTATGACGAATCGACAGGTTTAGGTTATTCTGAATATGATCCCGGGCTTAGCTATATGTCCCAGATGATAATTCCGGAAGGCTATGAGTATATACATTTTGGTGCATTGAACTGTGTTAAAACCAGAATAACTTTCCCCAAGAGTATGAAACAGATAAATCATATTTGGAATATGGGAGAAAATTTGACGGGAGAAACAACTTTTTTAGGGAACGATACTTTAGTTTTTCCGGAGAGTAAATTTGGAAATTTTACGCCTGATTATACGCATGATTCTTATATAATACCGTCCAGAGATCCTGATGTTGCTTTTTGGGTTAATGATAACAGAAGCAATTATTACTATAATGCTTTTACTACACCACGGGCAATGTGTTTCCCTTATAATGCTCCCGAATCGTTAGCGAATACTTATTTTTATAAAGCTGACAGTTATTTTGACCCGGATTCATTGAAATGGGTTACTAACGGGTTTTACAAAAACAGCAACTTTAATAATACGGTGATTTATTGTGCATCAGATAGTCCGCTTTATAATAAATTAAAAGAATTAGAACAAGGCGGATATGGAAGTTATACAATTAATACCGATATCCCTAAAGCCGAGTACATATCATTCCCGTCAGAAACTGTCAATGTTAATGTCGGCGAGGTAATGGATTTAGAGGCGAAGACGTACCCTGCCGAGGCTATATGGACAGCGTGTGATTACACTGTCAGCGACCCGAGTATAGTTAAGATTGACGAATATTCCGGCAGAATTACAGCACTCAAAGAGGGCACTGTTACCGTTACCGCAACTCACTGCGAGCGTGGATACGTTGACACCTGTACTGTCAATGTTACAACTAAACCTGCTCCCGGTGTAAACGGCATCGAGCCTGCAACCGACACACCTTACGTTACATACGGCAACAGAGATTACAAGGTTAATGTCACGGGCAGCCCGAGCAAGATTCAGGTTGTCCGCGACAACGGCGGCACAACAACAATCGACCGCAGAAAAGCACAGGTAACCTCAAACGGTGACACAGAGACTTGGATAGTTAATATGCGAGTTGAAGCCGGCACGCATAATATCCGTGCTAAGTACGGAAAGGTATGGGACGATAAGCTCACACCGTTTACCGTCAAATATGATTTACCCGGTGCGTATTCGTTTGATTTGACATACCAAAACGGAATCGGCAAATTTGACGTAGTAACCGACCCCGAGGTAATCAAAATCCAGTTTGCACTCGACAACGGCTGTACTCTTACATACAGCCAGGTCTACAGTCATATCGGCGAAGACGGACTGCGCCATTGGACAATGACACGCAAAATCCCTGCCGATATAAAGTACACCCTCAAAACAAAGTACTGCTATACGTGGACAACAACGGAATTTACAGTGTCAACATAATTACAATTCGCAATTCGTAATGCGCAATTCGCAATTATTTTAAAATGAACTTAAATGTCATTCTGAGTGTTAGCGAAGAATCTTAACGTGTTTTAAGATCCT
>JAFQEL010000023.1 GCA_017399065.1 Clostridia bacterium
CTACGTTATGACAACAGAATATCCGATGGCAAGGGAAGCAGGCAAGCCGATTCTGCCCGCAGAGCTTGTTGAGACAGATAAGAGTCTTCTTGCAGAAAAGTACGAGGGTATTCCCGATTGTACCGACGCATATAATGATGCCGAACTTTCTGCGGCTCTGCTTGATTCTATCAAGCGTATCGCAATAAAGGCAAACGATAACTCACCTGAGCATAATTTTTTTATCGGTCTTGCATATCTCGGCGGTGTCGATGTTGAAGCAGACCACGAAAAAGCCCTCGAGCTCATAACCTTCGCGGCAGAAAAAGGTTTGGTTGAAGCAATCGAAAAGCTCGTTGAAATGTACCGTACGGGCTACGGTGTGAAAAGAGATTATCTCAAGGCAATCGAGTGGCAGGAGAAGCTGATTGAAACAACAAATGAAAAATATATCGAAGAGCCAAGTGAAGAGATTCAGAATAAACTGTTCTGGGTAATTATCGATTGCGGTGACTATTATAAAGAACTTGCAAAGTTAAGCAAAGCCAAAGAAAAATACGAGCAGGCGATGAGACAGTTTGACAGTGTTGATTTTGATGAATTAACCAACAGACAAAAGAGAAGTTATTCTGTTTGCTGTAATCGAGTTGGAGATATCAATAAAGCTGAAGGTAACCTCAAAGGAGCAAGAGGATATTACGAAAAGATGTTTGAAATAAATCTTCTGCTTGCAGAGGAAACGGGAACTGTAGAGGCAAAACGAGACCTGTCGATAAGCTATGATAGGCTAGGTAATATCTGCAAAGCTGAAGGTAACCTCAAAGGAGCAAGAGGATATTACGAAAAGATGTTTGAAATAAATCTTCTGCTTGCAGAGGAAACGGAAACTGTAGAGGCAAAACGAGACCTGTCGACAAGCTATAATAGGCTCGGTGATATTTGCAAAGCCGAAGGTGATATCAACGGAGCAAAAGAATATTACGAAAAAAGTCTTGAATTACGTGCTCTGCTTGCAAACGAAACGGGAACTGTAGAGGCAAAACGAAACCTGTCTATAAGCTATAGCTTGCTCGGTGATATTTGCAAAGCTGAAGGTGACCTAAAAGGAGCAAAAGAATATTACGAAAAAAGTCTTGAATTACGTGCTCTGCTTGCAAACGAAACGGAAACTGTAGAGGCAAAACGAAACCTGTCTATAAGCTATAGCTTGCTCGGTGATATTTGCAAAGCTGAAGGTGACCTGAAAGGAGCAAAAGAATATTACGAAAAAAGTCTTGAATTACGTACTATGCTTGCAGACGAAACGGGAACTGTGCAGGCGAAACAAGACCTGTCGGCAAGCTATGTAGGACTTGGTGATATCTGCTATGAAAGACTCAGTGATATTTGCAAAGCCAAAGATTACCTGAAAAGAGCAAAAGGATTTTACGAAAAGGCTTTTGAAATAGATCTTCTGCTTGCAGAGGAAACGGGAACGGTGCAGGCAAAACGAGACCTGTCGATAAGCTATGATAGACTCGGCGATATCTGCGTAGCTGAAGGCGACCTCAACGGTGCAAAAGAATATTACGGTAAGAGCCTTGAAATACGTATTATGCTTGCAGATGAAGCAGGAACGGTAGAGGCAAAACGAGACCTGTCGATAAGCTATAATAAGCTCGGTAATATCTGCAAAGCTGAAGGTGACCTCAGCGGTGCAAGAGAATATTACGAAAAGGCTTTTGAAATAGCCTTTCAGCTTGCAGAAGAAACAGGAACTGTAGAGGCAAAACGAATACTGTCGATAAGCTATGATCATCTCGGTGATATCTGTGTAGCTGACGGTGACCTCAAAGGAGCAAGAAAATATTACGAAAAAAGTCTTGAAATACGTATTATTCTTGTAGAGGAAAAAGGGTCGCTTACGAGTTATAATGACCTTGCGATATCATATAATCGTTTGAGTATTTGTGATGAAAAAAGAAGGTTGGAATACCTGAAGAAATCCATCGAGATATATGAATTGTTGGTCAGTAAAGCTCCAAAAGTAGTTTGTTATCGTAAAGCACTTGATAAATTAAATCGAAGATATGGTGCAACCATTCTTAGTAATCTAGGAATAGAACAACATTTACCTCCTTTGCCCCCAAGAAAAAAATAACCTGACAACAGCCCCACGCACAACAATGCGTGGGGTGTTTTTGTCACTTATACCATGCTATTCTGTGCAGGTAATGGTAGGTGCTGAAAAATTGTCCTAAGTTTGTGCGTGTCGATGTGCCGGGGTCATTGATTATAAAATCCGTAGGTTTGAGTGAGCTTGTCGCTTTGACTCCTGTTACTACTACCCAATGTTGGCTTCCTTTGGCTTTTTTAGCGCCGACAATTACGGGCTTGCCTTGCTCGAGCAATGAATAAATTCTTGCAAGGTAGTTGTTAAAGTCCGTTGTGGTTGAGTAATTTGACGGCCAGTAGAGCATACCCGTTGAGTTGTAAGTGAGTTTATCTTCCATTTTATGAGGATAAATTGTTGTGCCCGTGCGGTAGCTTTCGGTCATTGCAAGTGTCGTGGTCGTGCATCCGATATCGCCGATTGTGTATTTTGTAGAGCCGATTTTATGGTTAGCCCAACGGCTGTCTGTCTGTTTGTAGTCGGGTACTTTAAGTGATATCGCACGGTATTTGTCTGATGTTCCGCCGATATTTACAAGGTAACCGCTGCTTACATATCCTGTGGAGTTTCCGTTATATACAACCTTGCTCCAACCGTTTGTTTCGCTGATTACAGCAACCTTTGTGCCGCTTGCAAGCGAGTTTACCACAGTGCCTGCAGGGCTGTTTCTGACATAAAGTCTGCCGGAGGTTGTCTTTACCTGCTTGTAAATACTTGAGTTTATCGGTGTGATGTAGTCCGAGTGGCTGTAGCCGTAAACACCTGAATTGTATTCAACCTTATACCATCCGTTTTCTTGTGAAACTATGGCTACGTTACTGCCTTTGACAAGGCTCGATACTATACTGCCGCTGGGTGAGCTTCTTACATACAGCCTGCCTGATGCGGTTGTTACCGTGCCTGCCGCAGGCAGATTGGTTGAGGCACTTGCCGTAAACACGCAGAGTACAGCCAAAATTGCCGCACAAAGTGCGGCGGTTATACTTCGTCGCATTGTTGTTATCATTCCTTTGTATATGATTTTGCCGAATGAAAGAGTCACGAAAATTATACCATTCTTTTGCTGTTGCTTCATTACACAAATATTGGAAGTTTAGTTGAACGAAATATTGAAATATGTTATTATATACGCGTAATTATCTAACCGAAAAGGTGAAAAGTGATGCTTAAAATTGTTACAGGCAGAATAAACAGCGGTAAAACAACATATATCCGCAAGGTTATCAAGGATAAGCTTGACTCGGGTGCAGATAAGGTATATCTTCTCGTGCCTGAGCAGTTTTCGTTTGAGAGTGAGCGCAGTATGCTTACGCTTCTCGGCGAAAAAGAGGCGCTGAAGGTTGAGGTCTGCAGTTTTTCACGCCTTGCACAGAATGTTCTCGGTGATATACACGGTGTGCGTATGCTTGATGAAGCGGGCAGGGTTGCGCTTATGAGCACTGCGCTTGAAGAAACGGCGGACAAGCTCAACGTATACGGTCGCTTTTCACGCAGTATAGGCGTTGTGTCGGAGATGCTTAAAATATCCGATGAATTCAAAAAGTGTGCAGTTACACCTGCGATGCTTGACGAAACCTCACACAAGCTTCCTCAGGGTATGCTTCGTAAAAAGCTCTGCGATTTGTCGCTTATAATCTCCGCTTTTGATGCGCTTGTTGCTCAGCGCTTTTCGGATTTGAGAGATGACCTGACACTTCTTGCAGACAGATTGCTCGATGATAAATTCTTTTCGGGTATTACAGTTGTAATTGACGGGTTTAAGGGATTTACAAAGCAGGAATTTGACGTTATATCCCGTATCGTAGCTCAAAGCGAGGATACTTATATAACCCTTTGCCTTGATGAAATATTTGCAGGTGAGTACGATATTACGCCGTTTGCAAGTGTGCGTGATACTGCAAGAACCTTAATGAATATTGCCAAGAAAAACGGTGTGGCTGTATCTCAGGTTCGTGTACCCGAGTACAGCGGACGCTATGCTTCAGCCTGCCTTGAGGCACTTGAAAGCGAACTGTATTCGGTCAATCCGAAACCGTTTGGCGGCGACTGTTCGGATGTTACGGTTTATTCCGCTTCAACTGCTTACGAAGAATGTAATTACGTTGCTCTTACTGTTAAGCGTCTGCTTCGTGAAGAGGGCTACCGCTGCCGTGATATTGCTGTTATATCGAGAAGTGAGGACGAATATTCGAAATCTCTTCGTGCGGCACTGAAAAAACACGGCGTGCCCGTGTTCGAAGATAAGCACAGACCGCTCGCCTCACAGCCACCCGTTGTTATGGCGCGAGCCGCTATTGAAATAGCCGCAAGAGGATACTCGACCGATGCAGTAATGCGTCTGCTCAAAACTCAGCTTACCGACCTTACCGTTGAAGAGATAAGCGAGCTTGAAAACTATGTGAAAATGTGGAAGATTGACGGCAGAAAGTGGCTTGACACCTGGTGCAACCATCCGTCAGGACTCGGCCAGTCGCTCGGTGAAAAGGATAAGGCTTATCTCAGCTATCTCAATTCACTCAGGGAGAAATGTATACTACCGATTGAAAAATTCCGAGCCGCTTTCAGGAAAAGTTATAATGCAACCGATATGATGAAAGCGGTATACATTTATCTTACCGATGTTAAAACACCCGAAAATCTCAAGAAGCTTGCAGTTGCACTTAATGCGAGCGGCGAAAAGTCCGATGCGATTGAGCTTGGCAGAGTATGGGATAAGCTTATGCTGATTCTCGAACAGCTTGCAACAGCTCTTGGTGAGAGTAAAACAGACCCTGAAAGGATGCTGCAGCTGTTTTCGCTTGTGCTCGGTGTGCAGGATATAGGCGTTATTCCTCACGGTATCGATGAGATTATAATCGGTTCTGCCGAGAGAATACGCGTAAACCGTCCGCGTGCCGTATTTGTTGTCGGCGTTAATGACGGTGTGTTTCCGAAAAAGCCGTCATCTGGCAGAGTGCTCGGTGATGCCGACAGACAGACACTTACAGATATGGGTCTGAGTGTTGCCGCCGCATCGCAGAATGATTTTATTGAAGAACGTTATATTGCTTACAGTGCTCTTTGCTGTGCGAGTGAGCGGCTGTACGTTTCAACCTGCCGTACTGATTTTTCGGGCGGTGAAAAATCACCGTCTGAGATTATCGGTCAGATAAAAAGAATATTGCCCGGCTGTAAAATGCTTGATGCTTCGGACTTTGACGGCATCGATATGATACAGAGTGAAGCATCTGCCTTTGAAGCGGCGGCAAAAAACTGGAAAACGGACAGTGTGTTTTCAAGCACTCTCAAAGCCTGCTTTGCAGATATGCCTGAGTATGCTTCACGTATCAAAGCTCTTGAGCGTGCAGGCGGCAAGATTGATTTTAAAATTGACGATACCGAAACGGCAAAGTCACTTTTCGGCAGTGATATTTATGTTTCGGCTACAAAGATTGAGGATTACGGCAAGTGCCCGTTTATGTATTTCTGCCGTCACGGACTCAAACTCAACGAGCAGCGTACGGCTGAAATCGATGCAATGCTAAGCGGTATAGTAGTGCATTACGTGCTTGAAAATATAGTTTCAAAATTCGGCAAACAGCTTACCGAATTTGACTCTGAGCGTGTAAAAACCGAGGTAGTATTACTGCTTGATGAATTCCTTGCCGATAATCTCGGCGCTGAACAGCGTGATGAGCGGTTTGATTTCCTTTACAGACGGCTTTGTGATTCACTCTGCATAGTTGTGGCAAGGCTTATAAATGAAATGAAGGTCAGCGACTTTGAGCCTGCCGATTTTGAACTCCAGATAGGCGGCAAGGAGCCCGAGATAAAGCAGTTTGAAATAGAGCTTTCCGACGGCGGTAAGGTTATACTCAGCGGTCAGGTTGACCGTGTTGATGTGCTGAAAACAGAAAATCAGACCTTTGTGCGTGTAATGGACTATAAGACAGGCAGTAAAAAATTTGACCTTAACGACGTAATGCACGGACTGAATATGCAGATGCTTCTCTATCTGTTTGCAATCAAAGCAAACGGTGGCGAGCGTTACGGCAACGTTGTGCCTGCAGGCGTGCTATACGTGCCTGCAAAGAGTGCTTCGGGCAGAATAGGCAGAGACGTGCCAAAGGATAAGCTTGAAGCCGACGTTATAAAAGAAGGCAGAATGTCGGGAATATTACTTGACGATGAGCGTGTTACACATGCGGTCGATACAGATCATTCGGGTACTGTTGTTGCGGTAAACAGAAGCGGACTTTACGATAACCTTATCAGTCTTACTCAGCTTGCCGCACTTGAGAAAAGAGTTACGGATACTGTCAGAGAGATGGGTGAGAGTCTGCATATCGGTATGATTCCTGCCAAGCCGAAATACGGCGGCACATATAAGCTGCCTTGTAAATACTGCCTTTATGCCGATATATGTCTGCATGAGGGCGAAAGCGAAGAGAATGAATACGGCACCGTAAAATTTGATGAGTGCCTTGAATTACTTGAAGGGGAGGGTGACGAAAATGCCTGAATGGACCGCTGAGCAAAAGCTTGCCATTGACGGCAGGTCAGGTACACTGCTTGTAAGTGCCGCCGCAGGCTCGGGTAAAACAACCGTGCTTGTTGAGCGTGTTATACAGCGGCTTACGGATTTGTCAAACCCTTGCCCCGCAGACCGACTCGTAATTGTTACGTTTACAAAGGCTGCCGCCGCACAGATGAAGGAGCGTATCGATATCGCTCTTTCAAAGCAGATAGCTAAAACAGGTGACCCGTGGCTGATGAAGCAGCAGCTCCTTTTACAGTCTGCAAAGATATGTACTATTGACAGCTTCTGCGGTGACCTTGTAAGAGAAAACTTTCATATGCTCGGTATAAGTGCCGATTATCAGATTGCCGATTCGGGTGAGCTTGCACGCTTTGAAGATACTGCTGTCAAAAAAGTGCTTGCCGATAAATACAGTTCGGGTGATCCTGTTTTTAAAGAGCTTTCCGATACTGTTTCAACAGGCGGAAGCGATGCTGCACTAGAGGGTGTTATAAAAAGCATTTACGGTTCGGTTTCTTCTTTTCCGTTTCCGGAAGATGAAATTGCCAAGCTTGCCGAGCCGTACAGAGGTAATGAACCCGTAAATGAAAGTATATGGGGTAAATATATTTTGGCAGAAGCTTCTGCAAAACTCAGATACTGTCAGGAGCTTATGGAGCAGTGCTCCGAAATACTATCCGAGCCCGACACATCGGTGCAGGAGGTTGCCGATGCTCTCGGCACACTTGTGCCCGAAGAAATTGCACTTTACCGTAATATGACTGATATGGCGGACAGCGGTAAGTGGGATGAGCTTTATTATGCTGTAAATTACCGTGTATATCAGCCCTTTACAAGGAAACGTAAGCTTGATGCGAGTATTAAAAACGCAGTCAAGCAAAGACGTGACCGTGCAAAAGCAGTTGCCGATAAGGTTAAAAGCTATATCTGTGTTAACTCCTTGGATTTTGAAAAAGACAGAAAAGCATTGCTTCCGCTTGTTGAATGTCTTTCAGACTGTGTTGTGCAATATTCACGTGAGCTTGATAAAATAAAGCGTCTCAACGAAAAATTTGATTTCGGCGATATTGAGCACCTTGCACTTGAACTTCTTATTGAGCGTGACGGTGATACGGTCAGTAAAACAGCACTCGCAAAATCACTCTCGGAAACTTATGCTGAAATAATGGTTGACGAATATCAGGATACAAATATGCTTCAGGACATGCTGTTTTCGGCAATATCGGATGACGAAAAAAATCTGTTCTTTGTCGGAGATGTCAAGCAGAGCATTTACCGATTCCGTCAGGCAATGCCCGAGATTTTTCTCGGCAGGCGTGATAATCTTGAGATGTTTGACGGCGAAAATTATCCTGCAAGGGTAAACTTAAGCTCAAACTTCCGAAGCCGAAACGGTGTCACATCTGCTGTCAATTTTGTATTTGAGCAGCTTATGTCAAAAAAGCTCGGCGAAATAACGTACGATGAAAGCGAACAGCTCAACCCTATGGCGAAATATCCGCAGAAGGATTCGCCCGATGTTGAACTGAGACTGCGTGAAAAGGATGAAAACGAAACCGAGCCTGGGTATATTGCGAGGTATATAAAAAGCTTACTGGCTTCGGGAAGGCTTATAAAAGACGGAGACGGTCAGAGACCGATTGTTGCGGGAGATATCTGCATACTTACCCGTGCAAAGTCACATATGCTCAGCTATGCCGAAGCTCTTGAAGAGACAGGTATTCCTGCTGTATGTGTTGTGGAAGGTGAACTGAGCGGCTCTGCAGAGGTCAGGATAATCCTTTCTCTGCTTCGCGTGCTTGACAATCCGCTTCAGGATATTCAGCTTACCGCTGTTATGATGTCACCGCTGTTCGGTTTTACTGCAGGTGAGCTTGCCGTAATACGCACGGGTGTCAAAAAAGGTGAGCCTGTTTACAGAAGTGTTGTAGCGGCGGCAGAAAGAGGTAATGTGCGTTGCCGCGAATTTCTTGACAGAATTGATGCTGTACGCCGTATAAGCATAGGTATGGGTGCGGCTGAATTTATGCGCCGTGTTTACGATGAAACAGATATTATGTCTATTGCACGTGCTCTTGACGAGCCTGACCAGCGTATAGCAAACCTATGGTCGCTGCTTGACCTTGCAGGCAGTTTTGATTCGACAGGCGCTTGCGGACTCAGTGCATTTCTGCGTTTTCTTGATACTGCAGAGCAAAAAGGTACGGAGTTCAATGTAAACGAAAACTCACACGCCGTAAAAATTATGACGATTCATAAGAGTAAGGGCCTTGAATTCGGTGTGTGCATACTTGCAGATATTTCAAGAAGCCTTATTCACGCAGAGAAAGGCAGTGTTGTGTTAAGCCGTGAGCTCGGTCTTGGTATGCTGCTGCGTGAGCGTTTCAGCGGTAAGTCGCTTTATACTCTGCCTTTTGTTGCGGCAGACCTGAGCACAAGGCTTACGGATTTGTCGGAAGAAACACGAGTGCTCTATGTTGCAATGACAAGAGCGAAGGAGCAGCTTGTAATAATCGCAACCTGCGACTTTGAGGAAAAGCTTAAGACCGTTTCGTCGGCTTTTGATAAAGACAGAAAAGGACTTGCATACGGCTATGCAAGTTCAGCGTCGAATTATATTGACTGGCTTCTGCCGATTTTTGCACGTCATATTGACGCGTGCGATTTGCGTATGTATGACGATAATTCCATATCTTCGCTTGTTTTGTCACCGGATTTTTCTGTGGATGTGTCGGTCAGCAAGGCAGGTGTGTCTGAAATAAATAATCAATTACAGGAAATTGAAATTTCCGAAACAGCTCAGCCTGATGCTGAACTTATGAAGCTTATTAAAGAGCGTATGGAATATGTTTATCCTTATGCCTCGCTTACCGATGCCGTTGCCAAAAAGCAGGCTTCGGGTTTTGCAGACGATGATTTTGATGAAGAATACTTTGCTTCTTCGCGTCCCGGCTTTATGAGCAGCGGCGGTCTTACTGCGGCACAGAAGGGTACACTTACCCACAAATTTTTGCAGTACTGCGATTTCAGTACGGATGATACTGAGTCTGAAATTCTGCGTTTGGTTGCTGAAGAAAAACTCAGTGAGCAGGAGACCAAAGAATTAAAACGTGATGAGATAGCAGCGTTTATGTCGTCGGATATCTGTGCGCGTATCATAGCTTCGGAAGAGGTAATGCGTGAAAAGAAGTTTGCAATGCTCCTCCCCGTGCGTGAAGCTTATCCCGATTTACCTGATATCGTGAGCGGTGAAAGTATAGTTGTTCAGGGTATGCTTGACCTTGCTTTTGTTGAAAACGGTGAAATTGTTATAGTCGATTACAAAACCGACAGGGGAGTCACCGAAGACGAAATCTGTAACAGACACCGTGATCAGCTTACCGTTTATGCAAAGGCTATTGAAAAATGCACTGATTATAAAGTGAAAGCGGCTTATATTTATTCTCTTTCACTGAAAAAAGAGATAAGAGTACTGTAAAGTAGTGTAATTTTACAAAAAATTGAAAAAACAATAAAATAATGCTTGCATTTTTCAGAATAGTGTGTTAAAATCCATTCGTTATGTATCCTAATGTACCAATGAGAGGTGAAAAGAAATGAAGCAGGGTATCCATCCCAAGTACGAGAAGACAGAGATCCGCTGTGCTTGCGGCGCTGTTCTTGAGACATCATCAACAAAGCCCAATATGCGTGTTGATATTTGCTCAAAGTGCCATCCGTTCTTCACCGGCAAGCAGAAGCTTGTTGATACTGGCGGACGTGTTGACAGATTCAAGAAGCGTTACAACCTCGAAAGCAAATAAGAAAAGATATAAGGCGGTGGGTTTACCACCGCCTTAACTTTTAATAAAGGTAACCGCTGAATAAATCGTTTTATAATTCTCAGCGGATATTTTTCTGTTATAGCTATTCAAAAATGCTCATTAATACATAAGGATGATTTCAATGACTGAATATCTTACATTAAAATCAGAAAACAATGATGAGTTTACCGTTAAGCATTCTCGCTTTATCGGCTATGCCAAGCCCGTTACTACTCAGGAGGAGGCAGTTGCTTTTATCAATGAGATCAAGTCAAAGCATTGGGACGCAAAGCATAACGTTTATGCTTACATTCTGCGTGATGGACAGACAAGACGATATTCCGATGACGGTGAGCCCCAGGGTACGGCAGGTATTCCGGTGCTTGATGTTCTTCAAAAAGAGGGTCTGACCGACTGCTGTGTTGTTGTAACACGCTATTTCGGCGGTATTCTCCTCGGCGGAGGCGGTCTTGTACGTGCATATTCCCATGCGGCAAAGCTTGCTGTTGACAGTGCTGTTGTTATAAAAATGTCAATGTGTGTGCGTGCTGAGTGTGAGTGCGATTACGGTTTTTACGGCAGACTGGCCTCTCTTATACCCGAATGCGGCGGTACGGTTGAAAACAGCGAGTTTACCGATATCGTTAAAGTTACTTTTACTATGCCTGAGACAGTTTACGGTAATTTTTGTGCACAGCTTACGGAGTGCAGCTTCGGAAAGGTAAGTTCGGATATTTCGGAAAAAATATACCTTGAAATAAAGTAAAAAATAAAAAAGGGTTTTTTATTCGGAAAAGCTATAACAATAATATATGAGCGAAAAAGGGCAGGTGAGGTCAGGTTATGCAGAGTATAAGAGAGTTGACGGAAAAAAACGAGCATATTGTATTGTCGCCTTATGCTGCGTTCGCCGATGAGAGTGTCGGCAGAGAACGTGATGAAGAGCAGTGCGATATCCGTACCTGTTTTCAGCGTGACCGTGACCGCATAATTCACTCCAATGCTTTTCGCAGACTTAAGCATAAGTCGCAGGTTTTTCTGTCACCCGAGGGCGACCATTATCGCACAAGACTTACCCATACGCTTGAGGTTTCACAGATTGCACGTACAATTGCTGTCGGCTTACGTCTTAATGAAGATCTGACAGAGGCTATTTCTCTGGGTCACGACCTTGGACATACTCCCTTCGGTCACGCAGGTGAGAGAGCGCTCAACAGTGTCCATCCCGGTGGTTACCGACATTATGAGCAAAGCGTGCGTGTGTGCGAAAAGCTTGAGAAAAACGGAATGGGTCTTAATCTCAGTTATGAGGTCATCAACGGGATCGAGCGCCATACCAACGGAGAAAAAGCCAAAACGCTTGAAGGCAGAATCGTACGCCTTGCAGACAGAATTGCATATATAAATCACGATATTGATGACTCGATACGTGCAGGTGTTATGACCGAGGAGGATATTGATTTATCCGTACGCAAGGTGCTCGGCTTTTCAAAATCGGAGCGTATTAATACACTCGTGCTTTCTGCGATTGAGAACAGTGAGGATGATATAAATCTCGCCTCTGAGGTCGCGGAAGCAATGGAAGAGCTTCATACTTTTATGTTTGCAAAGGTTTATACAAATCCCTACTGCAAAGGTGAAGAGGGTAAGGCAGACACAATGCTAAAACAGCTTTATCATTATTTTGCCGATAACCCTGTTGATCTTCCCAACGCATACGAAGAAATTTGTCTGCGTGAGGGTGCCGACAGAGCGGCGTGCGATTACATATCGGGTATGACCGACAGATTTGCGGTTCGTAAGTTTGAGGAGCTGTTTATTCCTCTTTCATGGTCATAAGTATATTGTTTGTTATTGTGGTTATTACATATATAAATACATTATATAGTTAGTTGGAGAGAAAAATGGCAAATCGCTTGAATGAAGATTTTTTGCGTGAGCTTCGGGAAAAGAACGAAATTTCCGAGGTTATCTCTCCTTATGTCAATTTGCGCCGAAGGGGCTCGACGATGAACGGTCTTTGTCCGTTTCATAATGAGAAAACCCCTTCTTTTACCGTTTATCTTGAGACACAGTCTTTTTACTGCTTCGGCTGCGGTGCAGGCGGCGATGTGATTACATTTATCCGCCGTATTGAGAATCTCGGATATATCGATGCTGTAAAAAGTCTGGCTCAGCGTGCGGGTATGGCTTTGCCCGAAGACGGTTTTGATGATGTTATCAGTAAACGCCGCCGCAGAATACTTGAGGCAAACCGTGAGGCTGCAAGGTTTTTTCATTCTTCTCTGATGAACGAAAAAGGAAAAAAATGCCTCGATTATTATCTTTCGCGAGGCTACAGTATGGCAACTATCCGTCGTTTCGGAATGGGTTATGCCCCTGATGATTGGCGTGCGCTGTATAACCATCTTCATTCGCTCGGCTATACATCGGGTGAGCTTGTTGACGCTAACCTTGTACGTAAAAGTGAAAAAGACGGCAAGATCAATTATTATGACAATTTCCGCAACCGTGCAATGATACCGATTATTGACGTGCGCGGTAATGTTGTCGCTTTCGGCGGCAGAGTACTTGACGATTCCAAGCCGAAATATATCAATACATCCGACACTCTTGTTTATAAAAAAGGCTCGGGTGTGTTTGCACTGAACCTTGCTAAAGACAGCGGTAAGCGCCGCCTTATCATAACAGAAGGCTATATGGATACAATAGCTCTTCACCAGGCAGGTTTTAAGAACACGATTGCCTGTCTCGGGACGGCTTTGCCTGATGAACAGGTCAACCTTATCAGTCGTTATGCCGATGAAGTGCTGCTTGCATACGATTCTGACGAAGCGGGGCAGAAGGCTGTACGAAGGGCTATTCAGGCTTTTGCAAAAACAGGTGTCAAGGTGCGGGTGCTTGCTCTTTCGGGCGGTAAAGACCCGGATGAGATAATCAAGAAATACGGTCCCGAGCGTTTCAGAAACATTGTCGAGGGCGCTGCAAACGATGTTGAATACCGCTTGCAAAGCATACGCTCAAGGTATAACACAATGACTGACGACGGCAAGGTCGGCTTTATGCGTGAGGCTGTTACCGTACTTGCGGCAATAAGCTCGGAAATAGAACGGGATATATATATAAACCGCCTTTCGGAAGATTTGGGAATATCCAAAGATGCTGTTTCGGCACAGGTGAAATCGGTTCGCAAACGTTCTGTAAGAGCAAAAGAAGCGGAAGAGATGAGACGTATTCAGGCATCTTCCTTTAATCAGCCGGGTAAAACGAGCTCGACAGGCTCGGTCGGTGCACAACGTGCTGAAGAAGCATTGCTTGCCAATCTGATGCGAGCGCCGTCAAACTACCGTAAGTTTTCGGACAGGCTTTCGGCGGATATCTTCCCCAGTGAATTCGGCAAAGCTGTTTTTGAAGCTTTACTTCCGTATCTTGAAAGGGGAGAAGTGCCCGAATACGGGCAGGTGATCCAGTCTCTTGATGGTGAGCAGGCTGCTGTCCTGTCAAGGATCATCAACACAAAAATCAATACGGGCAACACCGCTGCCGAGTGCAGCGATTGCATAGATAAGCTTATTGAAGAGAAAGCTAAATCGGATGTGGCAGATCCTTCAACTTTAAGCGATGAAGATTTCAAAAAATTATTCAACTCATAAAAGGAGAAAAAAGAATGGGAATTGAGACAACAGATAAAAAGAGTGCCTTTCGTGCATTGGTTGAGCGCGGTAAGCAGACGGGTAAGCTGACTACACGCGAAATTGATGCTGCAATTGAGGAGATGAATCTTGAGCTCGAAGAACTTGACGAGCTCTATGATACCATTGAAACTCAGAATATCAAAATTATAGACGACCTTGGTGATGCGGCACTTGAAGAGCTTTCTTTCGATACCGATATTAAAGTTCCCGGTGATACCGGTGCAGGTGGCGATGCTAAAAATGCAGCAATGGATGACCCCGTTAAGGTTTACCTTAAGGAAATCGGTCACGTTCAGCTTCTTTCCGCCGAAGAAGAAATTGAGCTTGCCGTTAAGATTTCAAACAACGATGAGGCTGCTAAAAGCCGCCTTGCCGAAGCAAATCTGCGTCTTGTTGTAAGTATTGCAAAGCGTTACGTCGGCAGAGGTATGCAGTTCCTCGATCTTATTCAGGAAGGTAACCTCGGCCTTATCAAGGCTGTTGATAAGTTTGACCACACCAAGGGCTTCAAGTTCTCGACTTATGCAACTTGGTGGATAAGACAGGCCATTACAAGAGCTATTGCCGATCAGGCAAGAACTATCCGTATTCCCGTTCATATGGTTGAAACCATCAACAAGGTTAAGAAGACTAACAGTCAGCTTCTTCATAAAATAGGTCGCGACCCCAGTGCAGAGGAGATCGCACAGGAGCTTGATATGCCTGTAGATAAGGTTCGCGAGATACTTCGTGTTGCTCAGGAGCCCGTTTCTCTTGAAACCCCCATCGGTGAGGAAGAAGACAGCCATCTTGGTGATTTTATTCCCGATGATGATGCTCTTGCACCTGCGGATGCTGCATCAAATATTCTTCTCAAAGAATCGCTTGACGAAGTTCTTAATACTCTTACACCCAGAGAAAAAAAGGTTATCGTGCTGCGTTTCGGTCTTGCAGACGGTCACCCCCGTACGCTTGAAGAGGTCGGTAAGGAATTTAACGTAACACGTGAACGTATCCGTCAGATTGAGGCAAAAGCTCTGCGTAAGCTTCGTCATCCGAGCAGAAGCAAAAAACTCAGAGATTTCCTTGATTCATAATTTCTTTGTTGCTGAAATACTTAATAAAATAACAATTTAAGTCACATATTGGTAGATTTTTTAATTTCTATTGACAAATTTTTAATTTCTTATTGACAAATTATTTTATATTAAATATACTCAATAATGAATAGTATGCGTTTAAATGCGTGTACAAATAATTAAGGAGATGAAATCAAGTGAAGACAAGCAAGCGAATTCTCTCAGCAGTCCTTTCTCTGTGCATTGTTCTCGGTTGCCTTGCAACAGGTTTCAGTGCACTTGCTGCTGACGGTACTGCTCTTCAGGCAGCTATCAACGCAGCTATTGCCGGCGGCGACTCGGTTTACGAGTGGACAGGCGGCAATGTAACACTCGATGACACACTTGTCATCAACGGTGATATTACTGTTGACTTCAACAACGCTACAGTTACCGGTGCTCCCGGCAAGTCAGTTGTTAACGTCAAGGGTGGTAATGTTACACTCTACAACGCTACATTTATCGCTGAATGCGAAGCTTATCAGGGTGTTGTTGATTTTGCATCAACACTTCTCAGCTATAAGCCCGCAGTTTCAATCAACGGCGGTAATGTAACACTCGATTGCATCACAGCAGTCGGTTCCACAATCCGCGTTCCCAACAGCTCCTCTTTCGAGATCACATCCGGTAACGGTATCAATGCTAACGCAGGTAACGTTGTACTCAAGGATGTCATCGCTGTTGGTATGAAGGCTCTTGACAACACAAAGGCAACTGTTGTTGTTGAGGATGCAGTCCTTGTCGGTATCTACAAGGCTATCAACATCGTTAACAAAGTTACTTTTGCTGACGGTTACTCACAGTACAGCACTGTTGACCTTGTTGAAGAGTTGCTCAAGGACGGCGTTTCTCTCTCTGCTACAGAGAAGAAGTATATCGCAGGCCTTACAAACAGCCAGGGTGACCTTTCAGTAGGCTCTGTTATCGCAACTGCTAAGGATCCTTCCTTCACAGCTCCCACAAGCACATACGATGCTGAGACAGACGTTCTCACAGTTGTTGCTCAGGCTGATGCTGAAAACGAGAAGGCTGATGTTCCCAACAGATATTCTTACAAGTACACACCCGACACCTGTACAATCGACGGCGTAACAGCTGATTTTGTTGAGCAGGCAGACGGTACATACGCAGCAACATTTGAAAATGTTGCCGGTGGTGCAGAGCTTAACGCAGAGCTTGATTACAATCTTTCCGTTAAACTTGGCGCAAAGCAGAAGGAAATCGCTACAAAGGCACTTGATATGGTTGCTCAGTATGCAGACAAGGCTCCCGAAATCATCGGTCGCTTTATTAAGGACTTCGAGGGTGAGAGAGCTTACGGTAAGGTAAACGAGTACCTTGACCTTATCTACGGCGCATATAAAGATATTGATGCCGTTAAGAATATGCCTGCTGTCAAGAAGTTTATGGGTGTTGTTTATGCTCTTAAGGGTATGGATTTCACAGGTAACACAGGCAACAAGGGTCTTGTTTCTCAGGTCAACCCCAATTGGAATGAGACTCTGAAGAAAAAGGCTATTTCTGCTTCTCTTGCTAATCAGGAAGCTGATTTCGGCAAGATCTTCGACACAGACGGTGACGGCGTAGCAGATTCACTCTATGCATTTAAGGGTGATATCGGCGAAGGTATCGGCCTTCTCGAGCTCTTTGATGAGTACTATGAGACAGTTAAGTCTCTTGCTCTTACAGCTGATTATTCCGATTTCAACGATATCGGTGCAGCAGCTGAGTACATCGGCGCTAACTACGAGGATATTCTTGCTCTTGTAGATGCAGCAATTGAGCTCGTTGAATACGGTTATGCACTTCTCGAAGATCCCGATCTTAAGGACTTCCTCGGTGACAACCTTGGTGATATCTCAGTTATTATCGACTACGCAGACAAGCTTATGGCTCCCAACGGCTACTACTGGACAATCAAGGCTAAGTATGAAGCGCTTAAGTCAAGCAGCTTCATCGACAAGTACGGTGACAGAGCTCCCGAACTTTGCAAGAGATATGCTCTCAAGGCTCTTGATATTGCTCAGAACCCCACTAAGTACTTTGACATCAACAGCAAGATCGAAGGCGATTACTTCAACGTATTCAACTTCACAGATACAGCTGTTATCACAACTCCCGCTGACGAGATCGTTGAGTACTGTAACGTTACTGTTAAGGTTGCAGGTTACGGTATGTTCTCTGTTGACGGTAAGGTTGAGTCTGTAATGCAGACATACAAGGTTGAGAAGGGTGAATTCTTCTCAGTTCTTCCTGTAGAAATGGAAGATGGCGTTGAACTCTTCCGTGACTATGTTCTTACACAGCCCAACGGTTCATGGCAGGTTGTTTCTTCACTTGCTAACTTCCGTGTAGGTAGCGATATTACAATTACTCTTAACTTCTCTGCAAAGGGCAGCCAGGCTGACGAAGATGTTAACATCATCTTCCTTACTGACGGTAACCTCGGTTACAACTGGATCGGCGACTACGACGGTGCAGCAGCAGATGTTGATCCTTCCGAAGTTGTTGTTCCTGAGTACAAGGGTATGACATTTGCAGGTTGGTCTCTTGATAAGACAGCTGCAGCTGACGCAGCTCTCACAGATGAAGAGCTTATCGATTCAATCGCAGACAGAACAGACGACTTCTTCGTATACGCTGTTTACGATGCACAGATCGATGTTGAGATTCCTGTTGATCAGGATATCGTTGCTACAGTTGATACAGCTACAAAGAGAGTTTATTTCGGTACATATGTAAACCTTCCTGATAACATGAAGGCTATCGAGGTCGGTATCATTGCTACAAAGAATGCTGACTATGCAACAGAAGAGAACATGACTCTTGCCCTTAACGGTACAGCAGGCGTTCTTGTAAAGATGTCTGACGCATACGGCGATGACGGTTACCTTCTTGATAACCTCTACTATGAGCTTGGTGTTAAGACTGCTTCCGGTACAGTTTACGGCCGCGGCTACGTTATCATCAAGAACCTTGATACAGGTGCTGTTGAGACTGTTTACACAAGCATTGCATCCGGCACACTTTAATCTTTAGGGTTAACTTAAGTTATTAAATTTTTTAAGATTGGAGACGATACTAATGAAGAAGTATGCAAAGCCCGCTGTTGAAATCGAAAAGTTCACAGTTGCTGATATCATCACAGCAAGCACTCCTAACTTTGATGCTGATATCGGTGAGCTTTCAGCTGACGTTGAGACTGCAGTTGCTCCCAGCGTAAACGACGAGTTCTGATTCAAAGCAAACCCACTTTACGGGCAGGCAGATTACTGTCTGCCCGTTTTTCCCTTTTATTTTCACCGGAGTAAATGACTTTTATGGATAAATATTCAATTGCCGGCATATCTGTCGGATATGATGCAAAATATGATATGCTCAGAAGCCGCAGCGTTCCATACATTTCTGAAGATGAGCGACCTGTACAGGTTTCAATCACGGTAGACCATAATGAACTCGAAAAATCGTTGCCTGAATATCCGTTACTGGATATCCAGACACTTGAATATATGCGTGTAGGCAGTCTCTTTTACACGGCTTTACTCGACTTGGGCGGCTTTTTACTTCACGCGTCTGCGGTTGTTGCTGACGGTGTAGCTTATTGCTTCTCTGCTCCGAGCGGTACGGGTAAATCTACCCACACTTCACTTTGGCTTGATACATTTGCCGATAAAGGTGCTTATATTATTAACGATGATAAACCGGCAATCAAGCTGGTTGACGGTGTGCCTTATGTTTACGGTACTCCGTTCAGCGGAAAATACGATATAAGCGTAAATACGGCTGCACCGCTTAAAGCTGTTTGTTTTATTGAACGTTCTCAGGTTAATTCAATCAAACGGATAACACCTTTTAAAGCAGCTACAATGATTCTTGATCAGACGATAAGACCTGATGATGAAGCAAGAATGGACAAGCTTTTTGAAAATATTGAAGCAGTTGTAACAAGTGTTCCATCTTATGTTCTTTCGTGCAACATAAGCCGTGATGCGGCTATTCTCGCTTATAATGAAATGAGTGGTAAAAATGCTTTCGAAACTCAAAACTGAAAATATAAATGTTTTGCCGTGGCTTAAAGAAAGGGTAAGACCGTACAGATTCAAAATAGCTGTGTTGATTATTCTCAACTCGGTTTTATCACTTATGGTTGCTGTCAATGCATACGTTTCGAAAGATCTTATTGATACGGCAGTAAGCGGTAACCGCAGCAGGCTTATTAAAGTTAGTATTATAATTCTTTCGGTCATACTTTTTCAGTTCCTTGTACGGCTCGGATTTCAGCTTCTTAGTTCACGTCTTCATATAGATATGGAAGCGGATTTCCGTACTTATTATATCCGCAATATTTTCGATAAAGATTATCTTAAGATTTCAGCTTACCACAGCGGCGATCTTATGACACGTTTTTCAAGCGACGTAAGCTGTGTCGTTGACGGACTTATTTCTCTGCTTCCTTCTGTAGTCGGTCTCGTTTTCCGCATTGTTGCTGCTTTTACAGCTCTGCTTTTTCTTGATTTCCGCTTAGCTCTTGTATTTGCAGGACTTGGTATTGCAGTTTTTGTTTTAACAAGAATTTCACGCAATTTTCTGAAAAATCTTTATCTCAAGGTTCAGAAATCAGAGAGTAGTGTGCGCTCTTTTTCCCAGGAAATAATAGAAAATATACTTGTTGTTACCGTTTTCGGTGCCGCTGATACTGTTTCGGGTAAGTTCAGCGATATTTTAAGCATTCACTCTGCGAACAAGTGGAACAGATCAAAGTTTTATTCAACAACCTCAGCTGTTTTGTCGCTAGGCTTCAAGTTTGCTTATATGCTGGCTTGTATCTTTTGCTCGTTTAAACTTCTTACACCGGGTTTGATTACTTACGGTACAATAACCGCAATTCTTCAGCTTGTAACACAGCTTCAGACTCCGTTTAAAAATCTTTCGGGTCTTTTGCCGTCTTATTATCAGATGCTTGCTTCCGCTGAGCGTTTGATGGAGATTATTGATATAAGCACTGAAGAGGAATCCGGCGCTGAATGTGATAAGGATAAGTTTTATTCTAATCTCAAAAGTGTTGAGTTTAATGACGTTACGTTCAGTTACGGCAGGGATACGGTGCTCGAAAATTCTTCGATTTCCGTCAAAAAAGGCGATTTTGTTGCGATTACGGGTATCTCGGGTATAGGCAAGAGCACTATGCTGAAAATGATGCTCGGTGTTATTTCTCCGGATAGCGGAAGTGTAAGATTTAATACTGAGGATGGAGCTTTTTCTCCTGGGCGTGAATACCGCGAGCTGTTTTCATATGTTCCGCAGGGTAATATGCTTCTATCCGGTACAATATATGAAAATATTACTTTTATGAGCAAGGGTAAAACGGATGAAGAAGTACAGCGTGCCGTTGAACTAAGCTGCTGTGATGATTTTGTTAAAGATTTACCCGACGGATTGCAGACAGTGATAGGTGAAAGAGGTAAGGGGCTTTCCGAAGGTCAGGTACAGCGTATTGCTATTGCACGTGCAATACTGCGCGGTGCGCCGATTATGCTGCTTGATGAAGCGACTTCTGCTCTTGACGAGGCTACGGAAGAACGTGTTTTGCGCAATATTAAGACTATTGAAAACAGTACCTGTGTTATAGTTTCACATAAGAAGGCTGCACTTTCGGTATGCAATGTCGAAGTCAGGATTGAAGATAAGCATTTTGTTATAAATGAACTGAGATGAATCGGGAGAATAAACAATGAAAATCAAAAACGGATACAAACTCAGAAAAATGTGCGGTAACAGCATAGTTGTTGCAGTCGGTAAAAATGCGTCGGATTTCAACGGAATGGTAACGCTCAATGAAAGCGGAGAGCTTCTGTGGAATCGACTTGTGCAGGACACTGATGAAGCTGACCTTGTAAAATTGCTGGTTGATGAATATGGTATTGATGAAAAAACTGCCGCTGATGACGTAAGCGAGTTTATTTCTAAAATCAAAGGAGCAGGTTTCGTTGAGTAACCCTAAAGGTATTGAGTCACAGATTCCTCAAATGCGTAAGGCTTTGCAAAGCGGAAAGATGGTTGAGTTTGAAACCCACGGCTTCAGTATGATACCTTTGCTTCACGATGGGGGAGACAGTGTTATTCTTGAAAAGCCGCGTTTTCCGCTTAATATCAACGATGTTGCTCTCTGCAGAACTGATGATGGCCGTTATGTTCTCCACAGAATAATTTCACATAACAACGGTGGATATACTTTACGCGGCGATAACTGCAGTACAACTGAATTCTGCGTTGGCGATGCAGATGTTGTCGGCGTTGCTTGCTCGTTTATACGCAGAGGTAAAAATATAGAAGTGAACAGCAGAAAATACAGATTTTATGTTTGCCATCGTGTGACTTTTCTTAAAATCTGGCGCTTGTATTGGAATATTTCGGATTTTTTTGTTAAGTTATTTCGCAGATAAACAGAGTATTTCAGGTGAGTTAGATTGAAAATAAAAATATGCTTGATTTTTATATTATTATTTACCTTGTTAGTAATTTGTCTGCCGCTCAACGCTTCAGCCGTAAATACCGATGGTATTCTTGATGAAAATGAATGGAAGAGTATTCGGCCGACTGTGCTTGTATCCGGGACAGATGTTGCCAATTGCGGTGTCGAAAACGGTATAGTGTATATTTTTTGCGATGAGTCCAAAGACAGAATATATATTGGCTTCAAGGTTAAACTGTCGCAGAATATAAATGAGGAATCCTCTTACGGTATTGCATTTTCTGCAGACTCGGACGGATTTGTTAATATAACTCCGAATGGCATATCTTCATATGATACTGATAAATTCAGTGTTGAAGCCAAGGTCTGCGCATATTCCGACACGGCCTTCAGTGCAGAAGTGGCTGTAGGCGTTAAATACGGACTCGATACAGCTGACAGTATACGGGTGCGTTTTATTGATGCTGACGGTATACCGTCAAATGTTTATGCGTTAAAAGTTCCTTTTGATACATCGACTGATTCGGATTCTTTTCAGACACAAAAGGCAGCAGATAGTGATAAAGGCTCATCTGAAAGCAGAACGGACAGAATAACTGCAGCTAAAACTACTGTGCCCAAAACAACTAAACCTAAATCATCTAAGCCGAAAGCTACAAAAGAATATGATGAGTTTAACTATACCGCTTCTGCTATCGCGGGTTTTGACGGTGACGTGCATACGTCGGATCTGATAAATGCCGTGTCTCACGAAGAAACTACGGTGCTTACGGTTAGGCAGATGAAGTTCCAAAAGGGATTTACATATGCCGCTGTTACTGCATTGATAATCCTTGCTTTGGGTATATGTGTGGCTGTGAATCTTGCACGTGACAAAAAAACAGATAATAAATAATATTTTACCGATAGAAAATCCTCGTTGACTTATGTTGGTTAAAAATGATATAATATATAAAAATAAGTTAGGAGAGCTTGCTTATGTCTTCTATAATGTCAGCAATTATCCCGATAATAATGTCTGCTCTTATTGCAGCAATGTCTGCGCTTACTTCGCCTATTCCTTCAAAGATTGAGGCGAAAGAAAATGATGTCCTTCTTAATGTTTCAGTTGTTTCCGATACTCATCTTGATGAGGCTTTTTCTCCTCTTGCGTGGTTTCTCGGCATCGGTCTTCGCGATATGAGCCGTGCAAAAACTCCTGTTGATGCGGTGCTTGTTACAGGTGACCTTACCAACTACGGCGATGAGGGCTCTATTGATGAGTTCTTTGACACAATGGAGAAAAACTGGGACGGTAAGGCAATTATATCAATGGGTAACCACGATATCGGCCACGTAGAGGATAAAACAGCAGAAGAAGCAAGACAGTATTTTGTAGAGAAATACAACGCTTATCAGGGGACAAATATCGAAAAGTCCTACTACAGCACTGACGTTAACGGCTATAAGTTTATTGTGCTTACAGATCAGTCAGATGATTCATGGGATCATCCTGATCTTTTCCAGGATCAGCTCGATTTCCTTGATGCTGAACTTGCAAGCAGCGGTTCTGGCGATAAGCCCGTTTTTGTTGTTTGTCACTGGCCTCTTGCGGGTACTCACGGTGAAGAAATAGCCTGGGACGACGGCGATATGGGTGAGCCCTATACAACTCAGGTTCAGCAGATTCTTGAGAAGTATGAAAACGTATTCTTCATCAGCGGCCATATCCATATTGGTCTTAACAATGATTCTATCAGCGAGAAGTACGGCGTTTCATATTACGACAGAGTAAACGGCGTAAATTACCTTAATCTTCCTTCGTACGGTCTGTTCAGCCGTTTCGGCACGGTGCTTGGCGGTAAGGGTTATCAGATTGAAGTTTATGACGATGAAGTTGTAATCCGTGCAAGAAATTTTGTTACACATAAATGGTTCGGAAACTATGAAACGGTAGTTGAGCTCGATTAATCCATAATTAAAATTTATTACGGGGAGCAAAATGTTTGCTTCCCGTAGTTTTTGTAAAAAACAGCAATATTTTTTGAAAAAATATTATAAAAACGCTTGCAAAACCATATACACTGTGATATAATTGCTCGTGCATTTCGCACGCAGAGCGTTATGCCTTGGTGCAGTCCTGAGGGCTGTTCGGTAAAATTCAAAAGCTCTGCGGAGGAAAAACTAAGGAGGAAAAAACAAATGGCAACAGTATCAATGAAGCAGCTGCTTGAAGCAGGTGTGCACTTCGGTCACCAGACCAGAAGATGGAACCCCAAAATGGCTCCCTATATCTTTGCGGAGCGCAACGGTATCTACATCATCGACCTTCAGAAGACAGTTAAGAAGCTCGATGAGGCTTACAAGTTTATCACAGATATCGCAGCAGAAGGCGGAGAAGTTCTTTTCGTCGGCACAAAGAAGCAGGCTCAGGATTCTATCCGTGAGGAAGCTATCCGTTGCGGTATGCCTTTCGTAAACGCACGCTGGCTCGGCGGTATGCTCACAAACTTCAAGACAATCCAGAAGAGAATCAAGAGACTTGCTCAGCTCAAGGCTATGGAGGCTGACGGCACATTCGATATGCTTCCCAAGAAGGAAGTTATCAAGCTCAAGCTCGAAATCGAGAAGCTCGAGAAGTTCATGGGCGGTATCACAGGCATGAAGAAGCAGCCCGCTGCTATGTTTGTTGTTGACCCCCGCAAGGAGAAGAATGCTGTAGCAGAAGCAAAGAAGCTCGGTATTCCGATCGTAGCTATTGTTGACACAAACTGTGACCCCGACGAGATCGACTACGTAATCCCCGGTAACGATGACGCTATACGTGCTGTTAAGCTCATCGCTGCTGAGATGGCAAACGCTGTTCTTGAAGGCAAGCAGGGCGAGCAGGTTGCTGCAGAAGCAACTGAAGAAGCTGCTGAATAATTTAAATACAACCACATTTTTAATATAGGAGGACTAATACAATGGCATTTACAGCTAAAGATGTCCAGGCTCTTCGTGAGAAGACAGGCGTTGGTATGATGGACTGCAAAAAGGCTCTCACCGAAACAGACGGTGATATGGAGAAGGCAATTGAATTCCTTAGAAAAAAGGGTCTTGCTGCTGCTGAAAAGAAGGCAAGCAGAATTGCTGCTGAAGGTATGGTTTATCCCTACTACGATGCTGATAAGAACGTCGGTGTTGTTGTTGAAGTTAACGCAGAGACAGACTTCGTTGCTAAGAACGACAAGTTCACAAGCTTCGTAAAGGCTGTTGCAAATACAGTTGTTACTGAGAATCCCGCTGATCTCGATGCTCTTCTTGCTTGCAAGCTTGACGGCAGCGACAGAACAGTTCAGGAGAACCTTCAGGACAATATCCTTTCAATCGGTGAGAATCAGAAGGTTCGCCGTTTTGAAAGAGTTGAGGGCGTTTGTGCAACTTACATCCACGGCGGCGGTTCCGTTGGTGTTCTTGTTAATTTTGATACAGACGTTGCTGCTGACAATGCAGAGTTCGTTGCTATGGGTAAGAACGTTGCAATGCAGGTTGCAGCTATGAACCCCGAATATCTCAGCAAGGAAGATATGTCAGAGGCTGAGCTTGCAAATATGAAGTCTATCACAATTGACAGCTCACTCAACAAGCCTGAGTCTCTTCCCAAGCCCATTCTCAGAAAGCTCTTTGACAAGGCTATCAGCGAGAAGCTCTTCAGCGATGAAGATATCAAGGCTTATGAGGAGCAGAAGAACAACAACTTCCTCTTCAACTTCCTTTCTAAGGAAGCTGTTGCAACACTTGCTCAGCTTGCAGTTGCAGGTAAGGAAGAGTATATCAACGATAAAATTTTCTCCGGTGCAGTTGAAGGCCGTATCAAGAAGCAGCTTAAGGAAATCTGCCTTCTTGACCAGGCATTCGTTCGTTCCGACCTCTTCGACGGTACAGTAGGCGGCTACATCGCTGACGTTGCTAAGAAGATGGGCGCTGAGATCAAGATCAAGGGCTTTGTCCGTTACGGCAAGGGCGAGGGTCTTGAGAAGCGTGAGGACAACTTTGCTGATGAAATCGCAAAGATGGTTCAGTAATCAATCCTGATTGTTAATATGGCAGAGAGCAGTGACATTCTGTTCTCTGCCTTTTTGAATTTTTTAAAAATAATCTCTACGGTGTGGTTAAAAATGAAATTAAGCGAAAAAGTAATGAGAAAGCTCTACCATATAGCAGGTAAATTTGTCAACTCTCTTTCTCAGGAGCAGGGTGCAGGAGATAAGACGGATAAAACCGTTACTCCCGGTATGCCTGAGCTTATAAGGGCAGTTGCAGCTGAAGGTGCCGTTTTGCTCAAAAATGACGGTGTTCTTCCCTTTACATCCGATGATAATGTAGCTCTTTTCGGCAGAACACAGATTGAAACCTTCTTTGTAGGCTACGGTTCGGGCGGTGACGTAAACGAGCCTTATAAAATCAATTATCTCGACGGTATCAGGTCATCCGGTGTTATAAATATTAACAATGACCTTGCAGATAAATATGAGGCGTGGTGTGCAAAAAATCCCGTTGATGAGGGTGTTTGGGGACGCTGGCCGCGTTATTTCCCCGAAATGCCTTTTGATGATAAGTTAATTGCAGATTCTGCTGCAGCTTCCAACCGTGCGGTTGTGTTTATCGGACGTTCATCAGGCGAAGACCGCGAAAATGCTCTGAGTGAGGGCAGCTATTATCTTACGGCTGAAGAATTGTCGCTGCTTGATAAGGTAACGGCAACCTTTGAAAGTACGGTTGTAGTGCTCAATATCGGCAGTATTATTGATTTTGCCTGGCTTGATAAGTACGGTGACAAAATCGGAGCAGTGCTTATTTCCTGGCAGGGCGGTATGGAGAGCGGTAATGCTCTTGCCGATATTCTCGGCGGTAAGGTTTCTCCGAGCGGTAAGCTGACGGATACCATTGCAGATTCGTTCGACGATTATCCGTCATCAAATGATTTCGGAGCAAAGGAATATAACAACTATACGGAAGATATATTTGTAGGCTACCGTTATTTTTCCACATTTGCCGTGGATAAAATCCGTTATCCCTTCGGTTTCGGTAAGAGTTATGCTGTTTTCACAGTGGATTTTGTTTCTGCTGACGTTAATAACGGTAATGTTGCAGTAAAATTCAATGTTACAAATGTTTCCGATAATTTCAGCGGTAAAGAAACCGTACAGGTATATTATTCAGCTGAAAACACCAAGCTTCTCAATCCGTCACGTCAGCTTGCAGGGTTTGCAAAAACAAAGCTTCTTGCTCCCGGTGAGAGTCAAGAGCTTACTGTTGAGTTTTCTGCTTCTGCTTTTGCATCCTATGATGACAGCGGTATTACGGGCTATGAATTTGCATGGGTGTTTGAAAAGGGCGATTATACACTGTATGTTGGTACGGATTCATTCAATGCAGCAGCTGTTAAATCATTTTCAAATCCCGAAACAAAATGTGTTGAGCAGCTTACACAAGTTTCTGCCGCTCAGTATCCGTTTGACAGAATTGATGCTATGCAGATCGTAAACGGCAAAAAAATTCCGTTGAAGCACAGAACACCTGCTTCAAAAACAAATCTCAAAGATATAATTCTTAACGATATGCCTGCGGATATACCGTTTACGGGTGATAAGGGTTATAAGCTTGATGATGTAAGAAATGGTAAAGTTTCACTTGATGATTTTGTTGCACAGCTTACTCCCGATGAGCTTGAGGCTATCAGCCGCGGTGATTACGTAATGGGCAGCTCCCTCGGTGCTAAGGGTAATGCAGGTACTCTTGGCGGTGTGCTTGAATCGTTGAGAGATAAAGGTATTCCTGCACTTACAACGACAGACGGACCTTCGGGCATAAGACTCAAGGCAAGCTGTTCTCTGCTGCCTATCGGAGCTATTCTTGCATGTACCTGGAATGAAGATTTGGTTGAAAAGCTTTATACTGCAGTTGGTGCTGAGATGAAAGTCAAAGGCTCCGATATACTTCTTGCACCCGGTATGAATATTCACAGAAGTCCGCTTTGCGGAAGAAACTTCGAGTATTTTTCTGAAGATCCGCTTATCAGCGGTAAAATTGCCGCTTGTGTTGTACGCGGTGTACAGTCGAGCGGACTCAGTGCTTGTCCGAAGCATTTTGCCTGCAATAATCAGGAAACCAACCGTTGCCATAACGATTCAAGGGTTTCTGAGCGTGCTCTGCGTGAGATTTATCTTAAGGGATTTGAAATCTGTGTCAAGGAGTCTGAGCCAAAGTGTATTATGACTTCATACAACAAAATCAATGGCGTATGGGGCCACTATAATTACGAGCTTTGTACTACCGTACTCCGTAAGGAATGGGGTTACGAAGGTATGGTTATGACCGATTGGTGGATGAGAAAAAGTAAGAGCCCCGAATTTCCGAATATTTGCGACAATGCTTACCGCGTGCGTGCTCAGGTAGACGTGCTTATGCCCGGCGGAGGCCGTACAGGCAAGAGAAAGCCTGACGGCACACTGCTGAAAACTTACGGTAAAACAGACGGCATAAAGCTTGGTGAAATGCAACGTGTAGCCAAAAACGTAATAGGTCTGGTACTCGCAATGCCTGATAAAAGTGCCGATAATCATTGACAATCATATAAAGCCTTTGTATAATTAAATGTTGTTGAAAGTTTATACTTTATAAATGGTGAGAATATGAGTAACGGTAAACAAAGGCTTATTGCTCTGACTGAGTTTTTCAAGAAAAAAACCGATGAAGAGCACATATATTCTGCCTCTCAGATTATTGAGGAGCTTGCAAAGCAGGGTATCGATGCTGAGAGGAAGGCACTGTATTCCGATATTGATGCCATGAAGCTTTCGGGCTACGATATTGTCTGTACGCGTACACCCAAAGCAGGCTTTTTTATGGCTTCACGAGATTTTGAAGAGGCAGAAGTACGGCTTATGATCGATGCCGTACAGGCGGCTAAATTCATCACGGTAAAAAAGACGGATTCTCTTGTAAATAAGATAAGCAATTTGCTTAGCGAGCCTCAGGCGGATAAGCTGAGATCGCAGGTTTATATCGATAAGAGTCATAAACGTAAGAATGAAGAGATTTATTATACGGTTGACGTGCTTCACAATGCGATTGCTAAAATGTGTAAGGTCAGTTTTGTGTATTCAAATCTCAGCGTATCCGACGATCTTACCACGACACTTAATGAGCGTGAGTTTACAGTCAGCCCGTATGCTCTTATCTGGTCTAATGACCATTATTATCTTGTGTGTAATAACTCAAATTACGATAATCTTATGCACGCCCGTATTGACAGAATGAAAAAAGTTGTATGTACAAACGAGCCTTGGCGTCATTTCAGTGAAGTTTCCGAGTACAAGGAGAAGTTTGACTCTGCCGACTATGCCGGTAAGCTTTTTAATATGTTTTCAGGTAAGGAACAGAGTGTTACACTTCGTTGCTCAAACAGGTTTCTGGAAGAAATCATCGAAAGATTCGGTGAAAACGTACGCTTTTCTTCCCTCAACGCCGATAATTTTATTGCAGAAGTGACTGCTGTTACGGGTGAAGGTTTTATTTCCTGGCTTCTTCAGTACGGCAATTCTGTTGAGGTAATTCGTCCCGCAAGCCTTCGTGCGGCAGTGTCTCAGCGTGTGACCGGTTTAATGAAACTTTATACGGATAAATAATTATGAAAGGAGTGAGGGTGCTTCACAATGCAGTATGTAGTTTTTGACCTTGAATGGAATAACGTTTACGGCAGAAAAATAAACGGTTTTATAAATGAGATCATTGAAATCGGTGCCGTAAAGCTTGATGAAGACCTCAACGAAATTTCAACCTTTTCCAGCTTTGTAAAGCCGAGCATCGGCAAAAAACTGCGAGGCAGCGTTAAAAAGCTGACTAATATAACAAACGATGACGTGCTTGGCGGTGAGCCGTTTACTCAGGCATTTTCTGATTTTCGAAAATGGATAGGCTCACAGCCTACTCTTATTCTTACGTGGGGCGACGGCGATATACGCGTGCTTATTGAGAACTATAAGTATCTCAACGGTATTGCTTTTATTCCGTTCCTTACCGATTACGTAGACTTGCAGAGCTTTGTACAAAGGTGTGTAAAAACCGAAAAGGGACAGCAGATAGGTCTCGGTAAGGCCGCAGAGGCACTCGGAATTGATGACACAACCTTTTCTCACCACCGTGCACTTGATGACAGCAAGCTTAGCGCTGAGTGTTTCAGAAAGGTGTTCGATTTTAACGAGCTTCAGAATTATATAAGACCCTGCAGTGCGGAATTCTATGCAAAACTTGCATTCAAGCCTTATCCGATAAGCAATCTTAAAAATCCTCTTGTTGATAAAAAACAGCTTGTATACGTATGTCCCGAATGCCGTGTGAATGCACAGCGTCTGAAGGAATGGAAATATTCAAACCGATTCTTCCGTACAGTATTTAAATGCCCTTGCTGTGGTAGCATGACGAAAGTATCCGTAAGGTTTATGAAAATGTATGACAGAGTCGATATCAAAAAAACTGCCATACCTTATATTCCGCCTGAAGAAAATACAGATACAGAATAAAAAACAGCGGCTGCTTTATACACATAAGTCAGTTTTGACACTTGTGTGCATAAAGCAGCCGCTTTTTCTTTAAATTTTGATCTCAACAGTAGCGCATATACATAAGACCTATTGCAGCTATAAGGTGAATAAGAATAATTGCAGGTAGACCAAGCATAAATTTATTGTGCTGGGTTTTGTGATGTATTATTTTCATAGTGATGAGCATTGGAATAGCGCCGCCGCAGAAAGCAGTAAGCATTAAGAAGTTTTCCGGTATTCTCTTTTTCCTCTTTTTGGCAGCTTTTTTGTCGTAAACGGTGATGACAACGGAAAAAGCACCTATTACAACGAAAAGGCATAAAAAGGGAAGATATTGATTGAATAAAGAAACAAAAACAGAAAAGAGCTTTTCCATAAATAATACCGTAGAGGCTTGAAACCGACCTTTCAAAATAAATATTAAATTTATTTTAATACAATAATGCTTTTATGTCAATAAAAAGAAAGGAGAAACAATGGATTTAAAAATAACAGCATATATAATCGGGGCTTTATTTCTTTTATGTACGTTGTTATCGGCTTGCGAAAAAGAAGGTAATATTACTGAGCCGACAACTGAAAATCAAATAACGGTGAAAAAAGAAGTGAGAGGAGTATGGTTAACCTGCTATGAACTTAAATCTATGCTTGCCGACGGCACTGAAGCCACTTTCAGGGCTGAGGTTGAAAAGATGATGAACGAGTGTAAAAAGCAGGAAATAAACACGGTTTTTATTCAGGTAAGACCTTTTGCGGATTCCGTATATCCTTCTGATATATTTCCTTTATCTGATTACGTTTTGTCATCAAACGGTAATGAACCTCAATTTGACGTGTTGTCTGTTTTTATTCAGCTTGTAAATGAAGAAGGTATTGACGTTCACGCATGGGTCAACCCGTACCGTGTATCTTATAAAACCAGACTGTCTCAGCTTGATAAAGACAGTATAGCTTTCAGTAATGAGTATAAAAATGCCGTCGTTTGCACTGATGCCGGTATTTATCTGAATCCGTGTTTTGATAAAAGCCGTCTGCTGGTGCTGAAAGGAATAAGGGAAATACTGGAAAATTATAATGTGAGCGGAATACATATAGATGATTATTTTTATCCGCTTACTTATGAAAGCTTTGATGAAGCTCATTATGGGGATTACTGTGAACAGGGAGGTAAACTCGGGCTTGCACAATGGCGGAGAGAAAACGTAAACAGTCTGGTAAGTTCAATATATTCTCTTGTGCATTCATACGGTGACGGTACAGCTTTCAGTATAAGTCCGGCAGGTGATATTGAGAAAAATTACTCTGTTTATTATGCTGACGTCAGATTATGGATGAGAGAAAAAGGTTATGCCGATATCATAATTCCGCAGATATATTACGGATTTGAACACGAGAAAATGCCTTTTGAAGCGGTTGCTGAAAAATGGTTGGAGTGCGAGAGGGCAGAAGATGTTGATATGTTGTGCGGACTTGCTGCTTATAAACAGGGAGAGGCAGATGAACTTGCGGGTAAGGGAATCAACGAATGGATAAACAGTAGTGAGATTATCGAGCGGCAGAAAATGTATGTTGGCAATTCTTTATTCAGTGGATACGTGTTGTTTTCGTATAAGAATATTATTGATGACGGTATGTAAAAAAATGTTGTAAATATATACTCTTTATGTTATACTCAATATGTATAACTATATACTTTTAAAAGTATACAAAAGGGGAAAGAAAAATGGAAAAGACAAAATCAAGGAAAGTGGGTATTGCCGTCTGTATTGCCGTTATGGTTATAGGTATAGTTACACTTGCACTTTACCTTGGCGGATTTGGTACGCATATTTCTAAGCTGCTTGACAAAGAACCGACTGCGTCAGAAGAAACGACTGATGAATTACAAAATGTTTTTGTGTCGGTTTCAAGCGGACCTGCGGACGGAATGAGTGCTGTCAGACTTGAAAAAGGCACGGATTACAGTGATATTCAGAAGGCTTATGATGCTGTTACCGATATTGCCGGATGGGGCTTCAACACTGTAATTTTCAGCGAATGTGATTTGTCCGAGGCGGCACAGCTTGCTACCCATGCCAAAAACAGCGGACTATTTAGTGTGTATCTTATTGACTCGGATGCTGTTGTGAAATCGGGTGTTGCAGATAAAAATGCGGCGTCTTCTTTTGGCGGTATCGGTGTTGATTCCATACTTATAAAGGCTGCTGACGGTGCAACTCAGAATGAGGTTGCTCTTGTTGCGCGTACTCTGCGTGAGATCGATGAATCTCTCTATATAGGTGCTTTTGCCTCGGCTGCAAAAACATATTCTGCCGTTTGTCAGGCGGATGTATTTGATTATAAATATATTGATATCACCGTTCCTACGTCAACGGTTGCGGGCGAATATGCAGTATTTCTGTCTGATTATTGCGACGGTACAACTGAAGATACGGTATTCGGTATGCATACGGAGCTTGTCGGCAATGCCGAAGGGTATAAAAAACCGGAAGAAATAATGAAACAGTTTGAAGCGGTTACTCAGACCGTGGGCTCGGGCTATGCATTCTATCGCTATGATATACTTGCAAAAAACACCAACTCTTTGCGCGATGCGATAACCGATTATATGAAAAACGGAATAATGAAGAATTATTTCAGTCAGCTTATTATGTCTTCGCCTCAGAAAACCGTTTTTGAAACAAATCAGTCAAAAGTTTCGTTTGTCGGTACGGGCGATATCTCAAAGCCGCTTACTGTAAACGGACAGGCTGTACAGCTGATTGAAGACGGATACTTCTCGCTCGAAAAGCAGCTTAAGCCCGGTGAAAATATTTTTGTGTTTGACCATTGCGGTAAGCAGTACACCTATAAAATCACCTATAAAATCAAGCTTATTGACTCGGTTTCTCCAAACGGTACGGTTAATGCACCCGGCGGTGCACGGCTTGATGTTGCCGTAATAGCACATAAGTCGGCAAACGTTACCGCATCACTCGGCGGCAATTCAATTAAGCTTTCAAAATCGGACGATTACGGAGACGATATTGATGCAGGTTCGGATTATACCTACTTTGTAGGATATTACACTCTTCCCGAGTCCGGTGCCGCTGACAGAAGTCTCGGAAAAGTCAAGGTAACCGCATCTTATTCAGGGATTACGGAATCGAAAGAAGGAGCGACGGTAACGGTAAATGCCAAGGTTGCTGTTCCGCCTGTTACTGTACCTGCTTCAACGACTCTTTTAACTACTGCCGTTCCGGGTACAACCGCACCGTCTATTCAGGATTCTTCTTCGGGTGACGGAAGTGAAGCTTCGTCCGAAACAAATGCACCGACCACTCAGCCGCCTACTCAGGCGCCTACGACAAAACCGTCCTCTGTACAGATATTCAAGCTTCTCACTCCTTACAATAATAACGGCGTTGCCGGTAAATCAAAAATGATTGTTGTTAAAAACGATTATTCCGAAACCTTACCGTCATCAACAATGAATGATGTTTCGGTACCTTATTTTACGGCTTTACCCAAGGGTACGGTGGATTATGTTACGGGCACAAGCTCATATGACGGTATTAAGTATTATGTTTTAGCTTCGGGCAGACGCGTTTATCAGAAGGATGTTGAATATCTTGCACAGGGCTATAATATGCCTTCCAATGAGCTTCGCACGGTGAGCGTTTCAAAAGGCAGTGACGAAACAAAGATCACTTTTACAATGAAGTGGAAGGTACCGTTCAACGTGCAGGAGAAGCCTCAGTCATTTTATGAACAGACTGCAGGCAGACCGTACAGTGTAAGAAGCTTTACGGCTGAATATATTGATATTGTTTTCTATTATACTCCGTCAACCGATACTGCACCTGCGATTAATACGTCGGTAATTGCAAGAACTCAGTGGATCAAAAACAGTGACGGTTCCAGTACACTTCGTCTTTTCCTTAAGAAAAAAGGTGGATTTTACGGCATCAAATATTATTACAACAACGACGGTACGCTTACATTCTCTATTAAAGAACGTCCGTCATCTTCCATAAGCGGCAAGGTTATTATGCTTGATCCCGGTCATGGCGGAAATGACCCCGGTGCAATCGGTGCTGCCGTTATAGGCGGAAAGAATGTGCATGAAGCAACGATAAATTTGGCAATTGCAAATAAGATCAAGGCTAAGCTTGAATCACTCGGTGCTACTGTAATTATGACACGCAGTTCGGCAACGCAGACGTCAAGCCTTGAACAGCGCGCTGCTCTTTGCCGTGCTAACAACCCCGACGTTTTTGTTGCGATTCACTGTGATGCTTCAGAGACATCGTCATCTGTTTCAGGTAATACGACTTACTATTATAAGAGTTACTCTTATCCGTTGGCATATTATCTCAGCACAAGCATAGTTTCGGCTTATAAAAACAACATTTATGCATCAAACTCAACTATGGCGGGAAAAGTTGACAGAGGCTGTAAATTCAAAGGCTTTAAGGTTACGCGAGTTGAAGAGTGCCCGAGCATACTCATCGAGTACGGTTTTGTAACTAATGTTACTGAGTGTAAAGCACTTGCTAATGATACAAACCAGAACACTCTTGCTCAAGCGACCGTAAACGGTCTTGTGAACTATTTTAAAAACAGCTGATTATCAGTTTTTTGAATCTGTTGAAAACAGTCTGCCTTTAATAAAAAAAGAGAGCAGCATTGCAGGAAAGCTGATGAAAAACCATATGAGTGAAAACAGCGGGCATATCTGACCGAGGATATGTCCGGGCTGTTGGGAATAATCCCATACGTTCATATGCAATTTTCTGTTGACTATACAGCCTACTATAAATTCAAGTGCTGTTATTATCAGGCATCCGGACAGGCATCTTAAAGTGAGGCTTCTTGTTTTTATTTTTATGTTTGTAATATAGATAAGTAAATAAGCCAGTCCGCCGGTGAGTGCCATTGTCCAGTGTGTGAAGCCGCGGAAAGCAACTTCTATAAGACTGTAAAGTACAGCACCGAGCATATATACGAATGAGTATTCTTTGAGTTTTTTCAAATGTAATCACCAACTGTATTATATTCAGATATTTTTTTCGGAGGAAATATTATGCAGAATAAAATCAACTCTGCTCATAAACTTCTTGACTCTGAAGGTAAGCTTATTGAGGCCGGATGGGCTGATACTGCGTTGCTTGAATACGAGCCGCGAAGCATTAAACTTAACCGTATGAATATGAGAGAGTGGGACAGATATATTGTTGTCAGTGCAAGCGGCGAATATGCACTTTCCATGTGGCTTGCCGATAAAAGATCAACGGGTGTTGTAAATGCTTGCTTTTATGATTTGAAAAATAACAAACAGTATGATTGCTTTTTACCCGTTATTCTTCCTGCGGCAAGAATCTGTATGCCTCGTTCCGTCGAATGCGGCAGTGTCGTTTACAAGGACAGCTTTTGCGAATATATGTATCTGCTGACCGAAGGTGACAGACATCTCTACTGTAAGTATTCAAAGCTTTTTGGCTGTGAGCTTGAAGTTAATATACATCTTGGATATGAAAAAGGGGATAGTACGCTTGCGGTAGCATCACCTTGCTCAGACGATTCAAAGCAGTTTTGTTATAACATTAAAACAGAGTGTATGCCTGTGAGCGGTTATGTTACGGTTGATTCGGTACGTTATGGATTCAACCCAGAAACTGATTTCGCAACGCTTGATTGGGGCAGAGGAGTGTGGACTGCCCAGGGTACAAAACGCATCTGGTGTACCGGTAGCGGAATTGCTAACGGAAGAAGAGTCGGATTCAATATAGGCTACGGCATCGGCAATATGTCTCAAGCGAGTGAGAATGCAGTATTCATTGACGGCGTTTGCCATAAAATCGGCAGGGTATTTATTGATATTCCTATAGAAGACCGAAGAAAAGAATGGATTATTCGCTCGGATGATAAACGCTTTGAAGCTGTGATTTTACCTGATGCTAATTTTAATTCCAAACATATTCTCGGACTCAAACCCTTTAACGAAAAGGTTATGTTGGGACGTCTCAGCGGTACGGTTGTACTTGAAAACGGTGAAACCGTAACTGTAAATGAAATTGCTTGTTTCTCGGAAGAATCGGTGGATAAATATTAAGCTATGAAAAATAAATCAAAAAAGCAAAAAACGACACTGCTGAAAAGCCCGGTGTTTTCGGCAGTTGTTGTGGCGGCAACGATAATTCTTGCAATGAACTTTTTGCTGATTATCAGTTTGTATTTTATTATGGCATCACCAAAATATGATATTTACTCGCGTTCTACCATAATTGCGATGGGTGCCGTATGTATACTTAACGTAATTGTTATTGTATTGCTTCTGATGCTGCGTAAATATTATGAGCGCAGAGCTTTTAAAACAATTATCGTTCCTCTGCAACAGATTGAAAAACATATTGAAAAGCTCGTTGGGGGAGACTACGATTCTCCTATTCGTCATATCAGTGAAGATGAGATAGGAGATCTGTTTAACGCTGTTGAAGATGTGCGTATCAGACTTAAAAACTACCGTGCACAGGAATTACTGAATCTTGCTCAAAAAAAAGTGCATATAAGCGGTCTTATGCACGATATAGCGACACCTGTTACAAGAATCAACGGTTACGCTTCAATGGTTACTGACGGTATAGTTACAGATGTTGATGAAATTAAGCGTTTTTCATCTATGATACTTCAGAGCACGGAAGATATTAATCTTATGCTCAAAAGTATTTCGGAAATTGAGCAATACAATAAAATCGATACCGTTTATAAAAAACAACCTATTGACCTTGCGGAAGTGCTGGAAAAATATATTTTTGATATCAGCCTCGAGATGAGTCTTCAGGATGTGAAAATCAGCTTTGATAATTTTTGCCAAAAGCCTGCTTTCTGTTGTATTGATATAAAGCGATGCAAACGTGTGCTTCACAATCTTATTAATAACTCTATCAAATACAAAAAAGCCGAAGAGCATTGTAAAATAGCAATAAAGCTTGAGGATAACGATGACGGGAGAATACTTTGCTCGGTTTCCGATAACGGTATTGGTGTTGAACGGGGTACCGAGGAAATGTTGTTTGAAATGTTTTATCGCGGTGACAGCGCAAGAAGAAATATAAATGAAGGTAACGGTCTCGGACTGTATTTATGCAAACAGATATTACTTGCAAATGATGCGGAAATCAGTGCTGAAAATAACGGCAACGGTCTTACAATTAAAATTCTGTTTTATCGGACTGATGATATGCCTGTACGATGGTATAAATAGGAGAAATTTATATGGATAAAAAATTACTAATTGTTGAAGATGACAGTCTTATTGCACAACTTGAAAAAGACTATCTGTCTGCAAACGGTTATTCTGTGAATGTATGTACTGACGGAATAAGCGGCCTTGAAGAGGCGCTGAATAATAATTACGATCTCATAATTCTTGACGTTATGCTTCCGGGAATGAACGGGTTTGACATTTGCCGTAATCTTCGCGAGAAAAAAGATACACCGATTCTGTTTGTTACGGCAAAACAAGAGGCTGATGACGTTGTTGAGGGTTTATCTCTCGGCGCGGACGATTATATTACCAAACCTTTTAATTTCAGAGAGCTTGTTGCTCGTGTGGATGCCCGTATAGCAAGATTTGACAGTCTTATCGGAAGAAAAGAACATGAATCTGAAATTATAGAAAGCGGATGTATTAAGCTTTGTAAAAGCTCACGCAGAGTTTTTGTTGAAGAAAATGAGGTTACGATGACAAACAAGGAATTTGATCTGCTGTGGTATCTGGCTTCTAATCCTAATATTGTTTTCAGTAAGGAAGAGCTTTTTAATGAGATATGGGGATATGATTCTATGGGGGAGACATCTACCGTGACCGTGCATATCAACAGAATCAGAGATAAAATTGATAAAAACACCTCAGGGGTTCAACACATTGAGACTATATGGGGTACGGGATACCGCTTTATTAGTTAAACAGTTGTTTGTTTAACAGTGAATACGCTTAATACTTTTATTCAGGAGATAAATTAAATTGAAAAAGAATGCTAAGATATTAATTTCGATTGTTCTCTGTGTTTCCTTGGTTATGTCTTTTTTTGGTTGCACAGGCAAGTCTGACAGCAAAAGTATTTCTTTGCCTCAGGATAAAATTTATGCTGAAAATACCGATGCATCCGTGCATTATTGTAACACGGACGGATTGAAAGAAATTGATGCTTCCGGTCTTATTACGCTGTTGTATGATGAAATCAGCAGTGCGGTATGCGTACGTATAACCAACAGTAACGAAAGTAAGCTTTGGTCTGCGTTACCTCAGGTTGCTGAGAATGTTTATGCTTCTGAGGAAGCAGATATCGTTTCGCTTGAGGTCATACACGACGGTAAGATTTACTGCCTTAATTCGCAGGATAACAGTGTTTTGTTCGGCGGAGTGTATACGGACTTAACCGAAAAAGGTTTTGAGGTTACATATCTTATTACAGACAACGGCGATTGGCTGACAAACATTGACCTTGGCGCAACTGACGAGGCTTATTCATCTGCCGCGGAAGGCAGTATACTGTTTAAGGTGGTTGCTTCTTATTATCTTAATGATGGATGTTTTTATGCTGAGCTGGATTGGTTTAACCTTGGCGATGAAGATGACGTTCTGCTTGATATCGGTTTTCTCGGATATTTCGGTGCGGATCAAACAGCTGCTGAAGGTGATTATATACTTGTACCGGACGGAAGCGGCGCGCTTATTAATACAGCTTCATCTGAGTCGGTGGAGCCGATTGATATTGCGGTATACGGTAACGATATTTCCGGTAACGGTAATATGAAGAGTGTTGTTGCTGCTTATGGCATGAAAAGCGGAAATGATGCTTTTGCTGCTGTTATTGAAAACGGAGATGCTGCAGCAAGGATAACAGCAAACAAAGTACAGTGTGAGAGCGATTATAACAGGGTTGGTCCTGTTTTTACCGTGTCTCAAAGTATGACGGACAATGAAAAGCTCTATTATTCGGATTTCGCTTATAACGAAGGATCTACGGTCTGCTTCAGGTTTCTGAGCGGTGCAAATGCAACGTATGCAGGTATGGCTGCAGCCTGCCGTGAGCAGCTTATACGAAATCATACTCTTTCTACGCGCAGTGTAGAGCTGACCGAGTATATGCCGATACTTGTAAATGTTGTAGGTTCAGCTGCGAGTGACAGTACGTTTGCTGTTAATAAAAAATTGACCGATTTTAACGAGGCTAATGACATATTGGGTCGTCTGAAGTCCAAGGGCATAAATAATGTTTATCTCCGATATACCGGAGCTCTCAGCGGGGGACTTAATGAGAAAAACGCGTATGACGCTTCTCCTGTAGGTTCGCTTGGCGGAATGTCCGGAGTAAAGAATCTTGACAGTTATGCAGCAAGTCTTAATTTCAGCGTTTTTTATGATATTGCTCTTATAAGCGATACATCTTCGGATTCATCTGCACTGCGAAACGTAAACGGAGAAAAGCTGAAAATAAATTTCCCGGATGTGTTTACTTCATCCGGGTTCCCGGCAAAAAACAGCGCGAGATATATGCTCGGATCATCAGCACTTGAAAAGACGGTTCTCAATGTACTCGAACGTTTTGATTCGCTTGTTTCAACCGGCTATTGTATCACTGATGCGGGTACGGTTGCCTATACAGATATTGCAGGTGGAGTCTGCAGACAAACTGCAATAAAAACCATTTCTGAGAAAATGGCACCGTTATCAACGAGCAGTCGCGTTATGGTCAAGGGCGGTAATTTCTATTCTTTGAAAAATGCGGACGTGATATCTGATATGCCGATGAAATGTTCTCGTACGGAATCAGAAGCATATACATCGGTGCCATTTATTCAGATTATACTTCACGGAATAGTTGAGTTTACTTATGACGGTATAAACTTGTCTTCTGACAGTAAGACCGCAATTCTCCGTTGCGTTGAGTACGGAGCTTTGCCTGGTTATGTGTTGACAAATAATATGTTTGACGACAGTGAGAAGTATACCTCGATGTTTGGCGTGGATAACTGGCTTAACTCAATGTATGATGTGAGCTTTTCTGCGGGTGAAGTATTGAATGACCTTCGAGGTTCCCGAATAACAAACCATTATGTTGTCTCAGAAGGTGTTTACTGTACGGAATATGAATCCACCACGAGGATTTATGTTAACTATACAGAAGAGCCGGTTACAGTGAGCGGTATTACTGTTGAGCCGATGAGTTTCTTCCGTGTTAACTGATAAATTTGCTCTAATTTTTAAATTAATTTGAATTTTATTTATTATCTCTTTACTTATAAGATATTATAAAGTAAAATAGAATAGATAAAGATTATTTGAAAGGGTGAGCAAAAATGAGCACTGTATATAAGAGAATTTTACTCAAAGTAAGCGGTGAGGTGCTGGCAGGTGAAAAAGGTCACGGTATTGACAACGATATGACAATGTCAGTGTGCCGTGTTATCAAAGAATGCTGTGAACTTGGCGTACAGGTTGGTGTTGTTGTCGGCGGCGGTAATTTCTGGCGCGGTCGTTCAAGCGAAAATATGGACAGAACCCGTGCTGACCATATCGGTATGCTGGCAACAGTAATGAATTCACTTGCGTTAGGTGATGCACTTTCTCAGCTTGGTGTTGACGCCAGAGTTCAGACTTCTCTTCAAATTCCTCAGATTTGCGAAACATATAATAAAGATGCAGCGGTCAGACACCTTGAAAAGGGCAGGGTAGTTATTTTTGGCGGCGGTACAGGCTGTCCTTTCTTCTCTACCGATACAACGGCAGCACTCCGCGCAGCGGAGATCGGTGCGGAGGTTTACTTCAAAGCGACAAACGTTGACGGTGTTTATGACAAAGACCCCAATAAGTTTGCCGACGCTGTCAAGTATGATGAGCTTACACATACCGAAGTTCTCGCAAAAGGACTTAAGGTAATGGACAGCACTGCTTCCTCTCTTTGCCGCGAGAACGGTATAGCGATACTTGTATTTAATCTCAACAATCCCGAAAACGTTCTGAAAGCAGTTAAAGGCGAAAAAATAGGCACAATAGTCAAAGAATAATATAAAGGAGAAATAATCATGAAAACAGTATACAGCTATGCAGACGAAAAAATGACCAAGACAATCAACGCTCTTAAGAGCGAATACGCTTCAATAAGAGCAGGCAGAGCATCTGCTGCGGTTCTCGATAAGATCAGAGTAGACTATTACGGTACTCCCACTCCCGTAAATCAGCTCGCTGCAATTTCAGTTGCAGAGGCAAGAATTCTTACAATTCAGCCGTGGGATAAGAGTTGCCTTTCTACTATTGAAAAGGCTATTCAGACTTCTGATCTCGGAATTAACCCTCAAAACGACGGTAGCGTTATCCGTCTTACTTTCCCGCCTCTCACAGAGGACAGACGTAAGGAAATCGTTAAAACAATCCGAGCTACTTCCGAGGACTCAAAGGTAGCTATCCGTTCAATCCGCCGTGACTGTATGGATAAGCTCAAGAAGATGGAAAAGGCTTCTGAAATCACTGAGGATGATCTCAAGGAAGGCGAGAAGCAGATTCAGGATAAGACCGATAAATACATCAAGGATATTGATGCGATCGCTTCAGATAAAGAAAAAGAGATTATGGAGATCTGAGTATGAGTCTCGTATTACCGGAGCATATAGGCTTTATTATGGACGGTAACGGTCGCTGGGCGACGGCTCAGGGGCTTTCACGCTCAGAAGGTCATATTGCAGGTGCAAACACATTCCGTGAGATATGCGAATACGGTTGTGACCTTGGTATCAAAAGTATGACTTTCTATGCTTTTTCGACTGAAAATTGGAAACGTCCGCCTGCAGAAGTTGCTGCTCTTATGAACATATTCCGTGATTATCTGCATGAAGCTCAGGATAGAAAAGCGGAAAATGCTCAGAAGGGAATGCATATGCATTATATGGGTGAGCGTGACGGTATGCCGCAGGATATTCTTGATTTGTTTGATACTGCTGAAAGCGAATCGGCTTATCAGACAAGAACAACTGTTAATATTGCTGTTAATTACGGCGGCAGAGCTGAAATCCTTCATTCTGTCAAGAATATTGCAAAACGTGTTCAGCAGGGTGAATTGTTACCGGATGATATAACTGAAGATATGATATCTGCCGGTCTTTATACTGCAGGTCAGGCTGATCCGGATATAATTGTTCGTCCGAGCGGTGAACAGCGTATTTCCAATTTTATGATATGGCAGTCAGCTTATTCGGAGTTCTGGTATACCGATAAGCTTTGGCCTGATTTCACCACTGAAGATTTAGATAAGGTGATTGAAGATTACTCCAAACGCCACAGACGCTTCGGCGGTGTGTGAGAAACAAAGGTGATTTATTTATGAAAAACAGAGTAATATTCGGCATATTGTTCGGTTTGTTAGGAATAGCAATTGTCGTAATTCCTTTTTCACCGCTGACAGATGTTGCAGTTTTTATTTTTACTTTGATGGCAGTTTATGAGCTGGAGAAAAGTATCGGTGTAACCAATAAATTTATCTATGGTTTGTCTTTGTTTTTTTCAGCCTTGACCTTAGGATATCACGGATACGTTGATATGCTCGGAATAGATGTGCCTGTGTTACCTATAGTTGTTGTTTATTGCATACTTATGCTTGTGACAATAGTTATAGATTTTGGTAAGACCAAGTTTGACCATGCAGGGTTGTCAATTCTGTTTTCTTTGATAATGCCTACGGCAATCGGTTGTTTCCTTCGTATGCGTAATATGACCGAACAGTTTGAAGGTGTTATTACACGAGGTCATATTCGTTTCCTTGTATGGTTTTGCCTCGGCGGTGCGGTTTTTGCTGATACATTTGCTCTTTTCACAGGTATTAAGCTTGGTAAACATAAGCTTTGCCCACGTGTCAGCCCTAAAAAAACTGTTGAGGGTGCAATTGGCGGTGTTATTGGCTCTGCAGTTATCAACATAATTGCTCTGTTGGTATGTAATTGGCTTTGCTATAAGGATTTTCCTCTTCCGGTCTGGTATATGATAATACTTTCTTTTGTTGTTCCGGTTATTAGTATGTTCGGTGATCTCATCGCTTCAACAATTAAGAGGAATTACGGAATAAAGGATTTCGGTAACCTCATACCCGGACACGGTGGAATAATGGACAGATTTGACAGCATAAGCATTGTAGTACCGTTTGTTTACTGTGTGTTACTCTATTCTATCAAGCTGTTTTCATAAATGAATTTTGCGGCGAAGTTGGCTTTAAGAAAAGCTGCTTCGCCTTTTTGAAAGGATTAGGAAAAATGTCTGAGAAAATAATAACCGTTCTTGGTTCGACAGGTTCGATAGGTGAACAGGCACTTGATGTAGCTCGTATGCACGGATACAGAATAAATGCTCTCACTGCTTCAAAGAATACGGATATAATTGAAAATCAGGCTCGTGAATTCAGACCTGCTAAGGTCGCTATGGCTGATGAGGCTGCTGCGGCTGAGCTTAAAATAAAGCTTGCGGATACCAATATCAAAGTTTTGTCAGGTGTTGAAGGTGTAAGTGAATGTGCCGCTGACAATTCTCAGGCTATTGTTCTTAACAGTATTGTAGGTATGGCGGGTCTTGTACCTACTTTAAATGCTATAGATGTAGGCTGTAAAATTGCTCTTGCTAACAAAGAAACTCTTGTTGCAGGCGGTCAGCTCGTTATGAGTAAGGCAAAAGAAAAGGGGGTAGATATACTTCCTGTTGACAGTGAGCATTCTGCAATTTTTCAGGCTTTGCAGGGTATGAACGATAAGAAAGAGCTTAAAAGGCTTATTCTTACTGCTTCGGGCGGCCCATTTTTCGGTAAAACAAAAGATGCGCTTGCAAGCGTTACAGTTGCTCAGGCTTTAAAGCATCCCAACTGGAGTATGGGTGCAAAAATAACCATCGATTCTGCTTCAATGATGAATAAGGGACTTGAGCTTATTGAAGCGGTTTGGCTTTTTGATGTGAATCCTGCTGACGTTGATATTGTTGTGCACCGTCAGAGCATTGTTCATTCTCTCATTGAGTTTGTTGACAACTCCGTAATAGCACAGCTCGGCGTACCGGATATGCGTATACCGATTCAGTATGCTTTGACTTATCCTCAGCGTTTCGAGTCACCTGTAAAACAGCTCAGACTTGAGGATTGGCAGACGTTAACGTTTGATAAACCCGATTACGATACATTTGAATGTATTAATCTTTGCAGAAATGCAATTGAGCTTGGTGGTCTTTGCACTGCGGCTGTCAACTCAGCAAACGAGATGGCAAATGAGCTTTTCCGTGAAGGACGAATAGGATTTCTCGACATTGCCCGTCTTGTATCGTCTGTGCTCGATAATTGTAAGCGTACAGATACATATTCGCTTGAGGATGTTCTTGAAACGGATATCTGGGCAAGGGAATTTGTAAGGAAAAGCATCTAAGGAGGAATAGTTATTTTACTGTCTGTTGTAAGCAATTTGGCAAATGTATGGCATAAAGCATGGCCGATATTACTTGCCGTTTTGTTTTTTGGCTTTATAATTACATCGCACGAACTGGGCCATTTCAGCGTCGCCCGTATATTCAAAGTAAAGATTAACGAATTTGCAATCGGTATGGGTCCTGTAATCTTTAAGCGAAAGCGCAAAGAAACGCAGTATTCGCTGCGCCTTTTTCCTATTGGCGGCTTTGTCAGTATGGAGGGTGAGGATGAGGAAAGTCAGGATGAGCGTGCTTTTTGTAAAAAAGCTCCTTGGAAACGTTTTCTTATTGTCTGTGCAGGTGCGGTTATAAATATTTTGCTCGGTACGGTTTTGTTGGCGATACTTATATGTCAGCAGGATCTTGTAGGTACAACTACAATTCATTCATTTGAAGAAGGATCTCAGCTTGAAGCAAGCGGCCTGAAAGCAGGCGATGAAATATATAAAATTAATGGCAGACGTGTTTTTTCCGATTCCGACCTGTCTTACCTTATGTTTACGGATGATGACGGAGTTCTTGAAATTACCGTTAAGCGTGAAGGTGAAAAAGTCAATCTTGACAACGTAAGGTTTACAACTGTTGAAAAAGACGGCGTTGAACAGATCGTTTATGATATGACTATACTCGGCGTTGATAAAAATATATTTACTGTAACCTCGTGTGCTTTTAAGCAGACGGCATCTGTAGCGAGACTTGTATGGATGAGCCTTGGTGACCTTATAAGTGGAAAATACGGACTGAATGAAATTTCCGGTCCGATAGGTACGGTAGGTGTAATTGCCGATATAGCAGAGGAATCTTCAAAACAAACCGACTATTCTGCTCTTATTAATATAATGGCTTTTATTTCAATTAATATAGGTGTTTTTAATCTGTTACCGATACCTGCTCTTGATGGCGGACGACTGCTGTTTATTATCTTTGAGATGATATTCCGTAAGCCTGTTCCTGCAAAGTATGAGAACTGGGTACACGCAGTTGCTTTAGGTTTATTGCTTCTGTTTATGGTCGTTGTTACATTCAGCGATATATTAAAATTAATCAAGGGGTGAGTACGTTGTCAGAAAGACGTGCAGCACGAAAAATCAAGATAGGTAATATATTTATCGGCGGAAACGAGCCGATAGCCGTTCAGTCAATGCTCAATAAACGCTCCGATGATTTTGTCGGAAGTGTTGCTCAGGCTAAAGAGCTTGAGACGGCAGGCTGTGATATAATCCGGGCTGCTGTGCCCGATATGGCGGCTGTAAGGCTTATAAACGAGCTTAAAAACGCTGTTAAGATTCCCGTTGTTGCGGATATACATTTTGATTACCGTCTTGCACTTGAGTGTGTCAGTGCCGGTGTTGACAAGATTCGTATAAACCCCGGTAATATAGGCTCAGAAGACCGGGTTAAGGCTGTTGCTGATGCCTGTGCAAATGCAGGTGTACCGATTCGTATCGGAGTTAATTCGGGCTCTGTTGAGAAAGAGATACTTGCTAAATACGGCTCTCCCACACCCGAAGCGATGGCAGAAAGTGCGATGTATCATGCTTCGCTTCTTGAAAAATTTGATTTTAATAATATTGTAATTTCCATTAAATCCTCTAATGTACAGAATACCGTTGCTGCTTATGAGACGGTTGCCTCAATGTGCGATTATCCGCTTCATCTCGGTGTTACCGAAGCAGGCACAAAACATATGGGTATAATCAAATCTGCTGCCGGCATAGGCTCTCTTCTTGCTCACGGAATAGGTGATACAATCCGTGTTTCGCTTACTGATGAGCCTGTCGAAGAGATAAAGGCAGGTATTGATATTCTCAAGGCGCTCAACCTAAGACAGAATTGTGTTGAGATAGTTTCTTGCCCAACCTGTGGCAGGACAAGAATTAATATGATTGAGATTGCCGGTAAGGTTACCGAGCTTCTTGCCGACTGTAAAAAACCGCTTAAGGTTGCTGTTATGGGCTGTGCGGTAAACGGACCCGGCGAAGCAAGAGAAGCAGATATAGGTATTGCAGGCGGTGACGGATGCGGACTTATATTCAAAAAAGGTGAGATTATACGCAAAGTCAGCGAAGATAAATTAGTTGAAGAATTAATGAATGAAATTGAAAAAATGTAACTGAAAGGAACTGCTGTACAAGCTGTGCAGCTAAGGATTGAGCGAATGACAGGAAGACAGTTGGCAGAGCTTTTTATACCTCTTGTAGGTTCTGAGCTTTGCCGTGAATATTTGGAATATGACAATATTGAAATAAACATAAATACAGTTGAGCGTGTTCTTGTTATGGACGTGTTTGACGCACCTTATGATGCTCCACGTAAAAAAATAATGGAGCAGGAGCTTTGTCAGGCATTAAAACTCGAACGTGCAATTATTAATATCAATCTTTTGCCTACGATAAACCAAGAAACACCGCCAGAAGCAGAGATTGATTTTACACGTGTAAGTGAAGCACTCAAACAGCGTATAATACCTGCAAGCGGATTTATGGGTGATGCAACTGCTGAGCTTGTCGGTAATAAATATATACTTACCGTTTCGGCAGCAGGTGCGGCAGTGCTTAAAAGTATGGGTGCTGAAAAAGAGTTGGCTTCAATAATTAATGAGCTTTATGGTATTACTGTTACCGCAAATGTTGAGGCGCGTGAAGACGTAAATAAGATCTCAATCGAGGAAATGCAGAGACAGGAAGACGAAAAAATAGCTGAAAAGCAGCCTATTGAAATAAAAAAAGTCATCAAGCCTACATTTGAAGGTCTGCCTATCTGTACAGATTATGCGAAAATAATTTACGGTGAAAAAATTCCTTCAAAACAGCCGATGAGGATTGCGGATATATCGCAGGAAAGCGGTACTGTCATAGTCTGGGGCGATGTTTTTTCGCTTGAAATACGCACCACGAAAGATGGCAGAAACAGAATAATTACCTTTAATTTCTCCGATGATTCAGGTTCATATTCAGCTAAAATTTTCGGTCCCGTATCGGAAACCAATTATCTTACCGAAAACCTAAAAGATGGTATGACAGTGCTTCTTCGCGGTGTAGTTATGTACGATAAATATGCCCGTGAAAATACTATAGATGTAAAGGCTATAGCTGTAATTGATAAGGTTTCAAAAACCGATGATGCACCGGAGAAGCGCGTTGAACTGCATCTTCATACCCGAATGTCTGCAATGGACGGTATGACAGATGTGAAAGACCTTGTAAAGCGTGCGATAAAGTGGGGGCACAAGGCAATTGCGATTACTGATCACGGTGTCGTACAGGCTTTCCCTGATGCTGTAAAAGCGGCGAAGGGCAGTGATATCAAGCTGATTTTCGGTATAGAAGGATATCTTGTCAACGATGTTGACGGTGACGAGACTGATTACAAAAAACTTGCACCGTATCACATAATAATACTTGCAAAAAACAATACGGGCCTTAAAAATCTTTATAAGCTTATTTCTATGTCTAATCTCGAGTATTTCTATAAGCGTCCGAGAATACCGAAGAGTCAGCTTATTAAGCACAGAGAAGGTCTGATTATAGGCAGTGCTTGCGAAGCAGGTGAGCTGTTCAGGGCAATGCTTCACGGTGAGCCTGATGAAAAGCTGCTTTCGATTGCATCATTCTATGATTATATTGAGATTCAGCCGCTCGGAAATAACGACTTCATAGTAAGGTCTGAGGAATTTCCGCATATACAGAGCTATTCCGACCTTGAAAATCTCAACAGAAAGCTCGTTCATATAGCTGACAAGGTTTCAAAACCTGTTGTTGCAACCTGTGACGTTCATTTTATTGACCCTGATGACAGTATTTTCAGAGCTATTCTTATGGCGGGTCAGGGCTTTAAGGATGCTGACCAACAGGCACCGCTTTATTTCAGAACTACTGATGAAATGCTCAATGAGTTTGCATATCTTGGTGAAGATACTGCAAGAGAAGTGGTTATAACCAACACAAATAAAATTGCAGATGCGATTGACAGAATTATACCGATTCCAAACGGTAACTTCCCACCCGATATTCCGGGCTCTGAAGAAGAACTTACAAGAATCTGTTGGGAAAGAGCAAAGAATATGTTCGGTGACCCCGTTCCCGAATATGTTGCTCAGCGTCTTGAAAAAGAGCTTACCTCAATTATCAAAAACGGATTTGCCGTTCTCTATATGATTGCACAGAAGCTTGTCAAAAACTCTGAGGATAACGGCTATTACGTCGGTTCGCGAGGTTCTGTCGGTTCGTCCTTCGTTGCATCTATGGCAGGTATATCCGAGGTTATGCCGCTTGCACCTTTTTACCTTTGTAAGAAGTGTAAGCACAGTGAATTTTTCCTCAAGGGTGAGGTAGGCTCAGGCTTTGACCTTCCGCCGAAAAACTGTCCCGTATGCGGTGAGCCGATGATTCGTGACGGTCACGATATACCGTTTGAAACCTTCCTTGGATTCAAGGGTGACAAATCGCCTGATATTGACCTTAACTTCTCCGGTGAATATCAGTTCTATGCTCACCGTTATACAGAAGAGCTTTTTGGCAAAACACACGTTTTTAAAGCGGGTACAGTTTCGACTGTTGCAGATAAAACTGCATTCGGTTTTGTTAAAAAGTACTTTGAAGCAAAAGGTATGTCTGTTCACAATGCGGAGCTTGACAGACTTTGTAAAGGCTGTACAGGCATCAAGCGTACAACGGGTCAGCACCCCGGCGGTATGGTTATTGTTCCTAACAGATACGAGGCAGAAGATTTTACGGCTGTTCAGCATCCTGCAGACGATGTCGATGCGGCTTCAATTACAACTCACTTTGACTTCCATGCACTTCATGATACAATTCTCAAGCTCGATAATCTCGGCCATGATGTTCCTACGCTTTATAAATATCTCGAGGATTTTACGGGCGTATCGGTGCTTGATGCCGATGTTTGTGATAAGCAGCTTTATAAAATGATCGTAAGCCCCGAGCCTCTTGGCATTACTGCAGAGGATATTGACTGTGAAACAGGTACGCTTTCAATTCCTGAAATGGGTACGTCTTTTGTTCGTCAGATGCTTCTTGAAGCTCAGCCCAAGGGTTTTGCCGACCTTTTGCAGATTTCCGGCCTTTCACACGGTACTGACGTTTGGCTCGGTAATGCACAGGAGCTTATCCATAACGGCACGTGTACAATTTCAGAGGTTATAGGTACACGTGATAACATTATGGTTTATCTTATGCACAAAGGTCTTGAACCGGATATGTCGTTCAAGATAATGGAGATTGTCCGTAAGGGTAATGCTACCAAGCTTCTCACACCTGAGCATATGGCAGAAATGAGAAAGCATAACGTGCCCGAATGGTATATTGAATCTTGTATGAAGATTAAGTATATGTTCCCCAAGGCTCACGCTGCGGCTTACGTTATTGCCGCTTTACGCCTTGGTTGGTATAAGATTTATCATAAGGTTGCCTATTATGCGGCTTATCTTACAGTACGCGGCGGCGATCTTACTGCTCCGCTGATTATGTCAACTATAGACCAGGTAAGACGTAAAATGAGAGAAATAACCGATAAGGGTAAGGAAGCTTCTCCTAAGGAACTTTCGCAGTTTACTGCACTTCAGGTTTTGCTTGAAATGAAAGCAAGAGGTGTTGAATTCCTTCCTGTAGACCTTTATAAATCGGATGCAACCGTCTTTAAGATTGAGGACGGTAAGATTCGTCTCGCATTCTCTTCTCTCAACGGTACAGGCGAAAATGCGGCAAAATCTATCGCTGCTGCCCGTGATGACGGAGAAGGTGAATTTATGTGCGTTGATGAGCTTCAGCGCCGTGCCGGTATTTCCAGCAGTGTTATTGCGGCTCTTCGTGAGGCGGGTGCACTTGAAGGCTTGCCTGACAGTATGCAGATAAGTTTGTTCGACTTTTGATTTTTTGTTAAATTTGTGGGGATTACAAAAAATGGATACTTCAAAATATTTTCAGCGTTATGCTGTTATTCCGGTTGTGGTAAAATGCAAAGAGACCGGCAGAGTGCTCAATGTGGCTTATATGAATCAGAAGGCACTCGAAAAAACAATTGAAACAGGATATGTTTGGTATTGCAGCCGTACAAGTCAGAAATTGTGGAAAAAGAGCAGTGACTCTGCTCAACGGCTGGTAAGTATATATTCTGACTGCGACGATAATTCCTTGCTCATAAAGGTATATCAGACAGGTAACGCCTGCCACAAGGGCAGAAGCAGTTGCTTTCATAAAAGAATATGGCCGAGTCACAGTGATAAATAATATGATTTGAGGTGTGTTTATTATGAAGTTAAAAACAAAAGCTGTTTTAGGTGCAATCGGTGCTGCTGCAGCGGTTGATTTTGTGCGTGCTGCCGCATATACTCCCGAAAAGCAGGAAAGAATTAAGCTGCCCGCGGAAAATGTTGATGCTGACAGAGCAGCCGAGCATATAAGTAAGGCTATTCAGTTTAAAACAGTTTCGTATCCCGATCCCGATGATATGGATTGGCAGGAGTTTGAACGATTTCACGCTTTTCTTGATGAAGCTTATCCGCTTACAGCTAAGCATCTCGAAAAAGAGATTGTTGATAGAGCAAGTCTGCTTTATCGCTGGAAGGGTACAGACCCCTCGCTTGAGCCTATAGCCCTCCTTGCTCACCAGGATGTTGTGCCGATTTCCAAAGGCACCGAGCAAGATTGGGAGCATGAGCCCTTCAGTGGAGATATTGCAGACGGCTTTATCTGGGGCAGAGGTGCAATGGATATGAAAAATCACCTTATTTGTGTTATGGAAGCTGTTGAAACTCTTCTTGAAGACGGATATCAGCCGACACGTGATGTTTATCTCTGCTTTGGTCACAATGAGGAAATTGTTGCATCTGATCACTCGGGTGCTTGCGCTATTGCCGAACTTTTCAAATCAAGAGGAATTCATCTTGACTGTGTTATTGACGAGGGCGGTGCAATTCTTCCTCTTAATATCAAGGGTGTTATCAACGGATTTATTGCAGGTATCGGTATAGCTGAAAAGGGTTATGCAGACTTTGAGATCACTGTTGAGACCAAAGGTGGTCATTCATCTCAGCCGCCTAAGCACAGCGGTCTCGGTCAGCTTGCAAACGTTATCCGCGATCTTGAAAATAATCAGTTCAAGGCAGAAATGTTGCCTTTCCTTACTGAATTGTTTGATAAAATCGGCCGTCGCGTCAGTCTTCCTGCAAAGATGATTACGTGTAATTTGCCTTATCTCAATCCTCTCATTAAAGAGATTCTTAAACTTATTCCTCCGGGAGCAAGTCTTATTCGTACTACAACCGGTGTAACTATGGCTCAGGGCAGCCCAGCGGCTAATGTTCTGCCTCAGCGTTCAAGCATTGTTGTAAACTTCCGTGCAATGCCCGGTACAACTACCAAGGATATTGAAGAACATATCCACAAGGTAGTAAAAAATAAAAAAATCAAGGTTGAATGTCTTAAGGCAAAGGAGGCGTCAAACTTCTCTCCGACAGATTCAAGAGCGTTTAAAGCACTTGAAAAGATTACGGTTTCTGATTATCCTGAGGCAATTGTTGCACCTTACCTTGTTATGGGCGGTACAGACGCTTATTACTATGAGCGTGTATGTGAGAATGTTTATCGATATTCACCGTTTATTGCCGATACAAAGCTTCTTCTTTGCACTCACGGTACTAACGAACGTCTACCGCTTGCTACGGTAGGAGAGGCTGTTGTTTTCTTCAAGAGATATATCAAGGAGCTTTCAGGCTGTTGACACTTTTTTAAATATTTATCGGGCAGAAAAATTCTGCCCGATTTTTTTATATATATTTTAAAAAATATCTTGTAATTAAAACAGATAACATATATAATAAATCTATATGTGTGAAATTATAGATAAAATCAAGGAAGGGGGAAAGCTTACGGATGTTAGGTAAATACGTCAGGGTAAACGTTACTAAGGCATATAATTCTCAGGACAGAGACACCGGTCTTGTTTATGAGCTTAATTACGGGCGTGTAGAAAATAATAACCATCCCGGTACGCAGTATGCGTACATAATGGGTATAGATCACCCGGTGCGGAATTTTGACGGCAGAGTAGTGGCTGTGATTCATCGTAAAAACGGCGAAAAAATCTGGGTTGCTGCACCCAAGAGCACAAGATTTATTATCAATGATATTCGTCGTGCGATTGCTTTTGCCGAGGGAAAAGAAAAAGCAGATTACACTATAGAATGTCTTTACGAAAGCAGTTGCGGTGCTGTTGTGTTCCGTAAAATCGTAGGTGAAATAAGATATCTGCTTATTAAAAATAAACGCAGTGCTAACTGGGGCTTTCCCAAAGGACATATAGAAAACGGGGAAACAAAAGAAGATACCGCAAAGCGTGAAGTGCTTGAGGAAACCGGTATCCGAATTAATATAATACCCGGCTTTGTTTCAACATCCGAATATACGATTCAAGGCAAAGTTGAAAAATCAGTTTCTATTTTTGTTGCTTCTACAACGGATACTCAGACAAAGATTCAGCAGGAAGAAATTGAGGATTATATCTGGCTTAATTATACAAAAGCTATTAAAACATTGAAGTTTGAAAATGACCGTTCAATTCTTGAACGTGCACACGAGTTCCTTATCAGAACAGGCGTTATTGACGCTGAATAACGGAGGTTTAAATGGCAGAGTCGCTTGCACAAACTATTGTCAGCTTTTTTCAGGACAAAATTCCTGAAGAGCTTATTGTTTTTATAATTTCATTATTGCCTGTTCTTGAACTCAGGGGCGGATTGATTGCGGCAAGTCTGTTAGGCGTAGATTTTATACCTGCATTTATTATCAGTTATGTAGCAAATATGTTGCCTATACCGTTCATTTTACTGTTTATTCGCAAAATTTTTCACTTCCTTCGTGATAAGCGTTTCTTTGGTAAAATTATTCTTAAGCTTGAAGAACGATCTGCGAAAAAGAGTGAGTCTGTTAAGAAATACGGCAGGTGGGGGCTTTTGCTTTTTGTTGCAATTCCTCTTCCCGGAACAGGCGGATGGACAGGCGCGCTTGTTGCTGCACTTATGGATATGCGTATGAAATATGCTACACCGATTATAGCTGTTGGTGTGCTTATTGCAGGTGTAATTATGTCCGTGATTTCTTACGGAATACCTACGCTTGTTTCTATGCTGTGATATACTAATTGTATAACCGTTGGTATCTGGTTATGGATATAGAGAAGTTTAGTCTTGGCTGATTTTATTGTATTATTACAAATTGTATAAAAGGAGAGCGATTTTATGAACAAAGTTTACGGTGCATATTGCCGCAGCTACCAGGCTGTTTTCAGGGTGGTAAGCAAGGTGCTCGACTGGACCGGTCCTCAGGTGCTTAAGGGTGCCGGCAGTGTTAAAAAGCTTCCTGCAGTTCTTAAAGGCAACGGCATAAAAAATGTTATGATCGTTACTGATAAGGGACTTCACAGCCTTGGTTTGCTCAATTCTCTTAAAGAGGGGCTTGAAGCAAAGGGCATCAATTATGTTGTGTATGACGGCACTCAGCCTAATCCGACAATTCCGAATGTTGAAGAGGCTCGTGAACTTTACATCAATCACAACTGCGAGGCTGTAATTGCTTTTGGCGGCGGTTCTCCCATGGATTGCGCAAAGGTTGCTGCAGCTCGTGTTGCAGCTCCCGGTAAGATGATTCCTTCGATGAGAGGTACACTTAAAGTTCTTACAAAATTACCTCCGCTTTATGCCGTCCCGACAACGGCAGGTACAGGTTCTGAAACAACGATTGCTGCTGTTATCGTTAATCCGGAGACACACGAAAAATTTGCTATTAACGATCCTTGTCTCCGTCCGAAGATGGCTGTTCTTGACCCTGAGCTTACGGTAGGTCTGCCTCCTCATATTACCTCTACAACCGGTATGGATGCTCTTACTCATGCTGTTGAGGCTTATATTGGCCGCAGCAATACTCCCGGTACAAAAGAAGCAGCAGAAAAAGCTGTAAAGATGATTTTTGCAAATCTTGAAACAGCTTATAATGAGCCCAAGAATATTGATGCAAGAGATAATATGCTTAATGCATCATTTCTTGCAGGTATTGCATTTACCCAGGCTTATGTCGGCTACGTACATGCTATTGCTCATAATCTCGGCGGTTTCTATAACGTTCCTCACGGTCTTGCAAATGCAATAATTCTGCCTTATGTTCTTCGTTATTACGGTGAAGATATTTATGATAAGCTGGCTGTACTTGCAGAAATTGCAGGTCTTAATACAGACGGTATGTCATGTGAAGAAAAGGCAAATCTCTTTATTGATGAAATTTGTGCTATGAATGCAAGAATGAAGATTCCTGCAACTTTTGACTGTATCAAAGAAGAGGACATTCCGACAATTGCAGAGCGCGCAATGTTTGAAGCTAACCCGCTGTATCCTGTTCCTAAGCTTATGGATGAAGAGCAGTGTCAGCAAATTATACGTTCAATGATGTTTTGAAATTGTTAAATAAGAAATAAAAAACATATCCTGCAAATGTTCAAATCTGCAGGATATGTTTTTTATAATATTTTATTAAAATTTATTAAAATTATATTTATTTTATTTGCATTATAATATCGTGCGTGTTATAATAGAACGCAAAGAATGGAGTGGTATTGCAGTGAAGTATCGTGACGAATTAATAAGCTTATTTCAACAGATAGCAGGAGTGGTCACTTCTTTTGAAGTTACTGACTTTTTAGATATATGCCTTGTAGCTTTTGTTGTATACAGTGTTGTTAAATTTATTCGTGAAACAAGAGCTATTCAGTTGTTCAAAGGAATACTTCTTTTTGGTGTTGTATATGCAATTATCACTATTCTGGATATGCAGGCCAGTTCGTTTCTTTTTCGCAGTATAGCTTCGAATGCGGTCGTTTTTCTGATTATAATCTTTACTCCCGAAATACGTCACGCTCTTGAAAGTGTCGGCAGGAACGGATTCTCAAATATATCGATTTTTAATTTCGGCAAAAGCTCACGTCAGGTGGCTTCCGAAAGGCTGAACGCTATGATTACCGAGGTCTGCCGTTCGGTGTCATCGATGAGCGAAAGTAAAACAGGTGCGCTTATTGTTTTTGAACGTCAGACACTTCTCGGTTCTGTTATCGAAACAGGCACAGCGGTTGACGCAATGGCTACGGAAGAGCTTATAGGCACTATCTTTTTTCCTAAGACTCCTCTACACGACGGTGCAGCCATAATCAGGGCCGACAGGGTCGCGGCAGCAGGATGTATCCTTCCTCTCACTAAAAATAATGAGCTGAGTAAAGAATTGGGTACGAGGCACCGCGCGGCAATCGGCATGTCAGAAGAAAGCGATGCAGTAATTGTTGTTGTTTCCGAAGAAACCGGTTATATTTCGATTGTTAACAAAGGTAAGATTCAGCGTGGTATAACTTCATCACAGCTTCGCGACAGTTTGCAGAATTACCTTATTGAGAAGGATCAGGATAAAAAATCCAACATATTTGATAAGCTTAGAGCAAAGCTTAAAAAAAACTGACAGGAGGGAGAATTGAATGAAAAAGCTTGCAGGATTTACTCACAAGATTTTTTATGATAATAAAATTCTTATGATATTCTCCTTTATCCTTGCCGTAGTGATTTGGCTTGTTGTTTCAATTGCACTCAGTCCCATTGACACTGCCGTTATCAAGGATGTACCTGTTTCAATAGACTTGACAAACAGTGTACCTGCACAGTTGGATTTACAGATATTCGGTCAGTCGGATTTTACCGTTGATGTTGAGGTTTCCGGTAAGCGATATATCGTTAACTCCGATTCGGTTAATGCCGATTCCGTTAAAGTAATTGCACAGACTGCATACGTTGATGCTGCCGGTAAACATACACTTGCTCTTAAAGTAACCAAGACCAATGAAAACGATGAATTTGAAATAATTGATACGTCTGAAGAATATATTGAAGTTTATTTTGATGTGTATAAAGAACTTGATTTCCCTATAGAACCCAAGGTGAGTTCAAAAGGTAAAATCGTTAAGGACGGCTATATTGCAGGCGAGCCTATTCTTTCAGCTGATACAGTTACGGTATCCGGACCTGCGACTGAGATCGATTCAATCAAAAGTGTTTTGGCAGAAATGTCTGTTGAACGCGCTCTGGATTCAACGCTGACTCAAGCGGCGATTGTAAACGCTTATAATGAAAACGGCGGAACATTACATTATCTTACGTTTAATTACGGTAACTCCGAAATTACGATTACGCAGCCTGTTTATTTCGAAACGACAAAGCCTGCAGCTGTTGATTTTAAGAATACTCCGTCTGCATATATAGAAAACGGTTTTTCTTATGTTATTACCCCGTCAGAAGTGAATGTCGGTATACAAGGGGTAGATAAAGACAGTGTTCCTGATGCGATAAGTATTGCCACGATTGATTTTTCGGAACTTAAACCCGGAGAAAACAGTATTGTTGTCAATGCCGAAAGTGTACCTTCTGTAATATTTACCGACGGTACCGAGAAGCTTGTTGTTACTGTAAACGTTACAGGATGCACTCAGCGTACTTTCACTATAAATGATGATAACATCAGTTATATAAATATACCTGAAGGTTATACAGTGGATTCTGTAAAAAAGTCGATTGATTTTGTTACGGTTGTCGGACCCAAGGATTCTCTGAATAAAATACAGGCATCGGATATATATGCGGTTATCGATCTTACAAACGTTGATGTATCGGCAAGTGAGCAGAATATGCTGGCAAAGATCAGTATTAAGAACAGTGCTGATTGTTGGGTGAGCGGAGAGTATTCCGTTGTATTAGGTTAACAAAATTTAACGGAGGTGTAAGACTTGAAGAAAGCTTTTTCTGCTGTTGTTTCAGTAGTGATTGTTTTATGTGCGATGCTCAGCGGTTGTTCTGTTGAACTTCGTTCTATCGACAGTCTTATGCGTCCTCCTCACACAGCAACTGAGGCAGAACTCAAAGATTCCATAAATAAACTACTCGGTAATCAGATTTCGTATCGTTCACCTGAATCCGGAGAAAACCATTCAGCGATTATTTTGCGTGATATAAACGGAGATGAAACTGAAGAAGCGATCGTTTTCTATGTGAAGAATGATGATACTTCCGTTGTGCGTATGTGCGTTCTGACTCGATCCGGTGAGAAGTGGCTTCTTGTTTCAGATTTTGCAGGAAACGGAAGCGGTGTCTTGAATGTGGATTTTGTTGATCTTAATAACGATAATGATGAAGAGATTCTTGTTACGTGGTTCCTCTTTGATGATAAGTCACAGAAAATGCTTTCGGTATACACCGCAGATACTGATGACCAAGTGCTTAATGTCTCAACCCGAATAAGTGAGCCTTATAGTATTATGGCAGTTACCGATGTTTATGGTGCTGGTAACAAGCAACTGATTATTGCTTATTCAAACAGTACCAGAGTTACTGACAGGACTACGCTCAAGCTAATCGGTGTCAGCGAAGGTGACGAGATTCTACTTATTAATGAAATGAATCTTGACAGCAGAATTTTGAGTCTTTTGTCAATTGCGTCTGATATTCCTTCCGGTAGTACGACGCCCAGATTATATATCGATGCTCAGGTATCTGACGGCCAGTGTATAACGCAGGTGCTTACGTGGAATACAGAACAGAGAAAATTTCTCTCATTGATTAACGATATTGCGGAACCTGATATGACACTCAGAAGCAGCAATCTTCTGTGTAAAGATATTGATGATGACGGCATTATTGAAATCCCTTTAAGAAAACCTATGTCTGAAAGCATTAACAGTGATACATCACTTGGTTATGTACTTGAATGGTGTGAAATCAATAATTCAAAGCTTGTTCCTCAAGAATATTATGTTGTAAATCTGATTGAGAATTATACGCTCTATTATCCGAAAGAGTGGAAAGATAAAATATTTGTAAAAAGCAATATCTCGACACGCACATGGGATTTTGTCGATATGAATGAAAGTGTTCTGTTTTCGATTATTGCTTGTAATTTCGAAGATTGGGATGAAACTGATTCAGGTGCAACTGAGATGCTTATGATGCAGAATGATACGGTATATTTTTGCAGAATAACGGCTGCAGGTGAAGAACGAAGAATAACAGCTGCTGATTTACTGGAATATTTTTCAATCAATATAAATTCTCAGGGGTGATATTATGAAACACGTACTTGTTGCTGAAGATGAATCTGCGATTCGTGAATTTATTGTTATTAATCTGATGCGGAGCGGATATAAAGTAACTCAGGCAGAAAATGGGTTGCAGGCGTTAGAGCTTTACAGAAATACGGAAGATGAAATTGATATAGCTATTCTTGATATTATGATGTCTGAAATAGACGGTCTTACGGTTTGCAAAGAAATCCGTTCATTAAACGATAATGTCGGTATAATAATGCTTACTGCAAAAACCCAGGAAATGGATAAAATTACAGGCCTTATGATGGGAGCGGACGATTATGTAACAAAGCCGTTTTCTCCGTCTGAGCTTATGGCAAGAGTTGACGCAATTTACCGAAGGGTGAGTGTGAGTAATAAATCTGCCGATAAATCAGCCGAGAGTGAGTATATTCTGCGTAGCGGAGAATTTGCTCTTAATCTTCGTAACAGAACTCTTACTAAAAACGGAAAGCTTATTGAGCTTACTCAGGTTGAGTTCCAGATAATGGAGTATTTTCTCTCAAATCAAGGAGCTGCACTTGACAGGAACGATATTCTTGCTCACGTTTGGGGAGATAATTATTTCGGAGAGGATAAAGTTGTTGATGTTAACATCAGACGATTGAGAATGAAGATTGAGGACGTGCCGTCAAACCCGACTCATCTTACAACGGTTTGGGGCATGGGTTATAAATGGATTAACTGATTTTTGAATGTAGTATGATAAGGAGGGAAAACGGTTGAAAAAGATCAGCGGTATATCAAAGCGTTGGTTTTTTGGCACATTCTGTGTTATTGCGGGTATTATTCTTGCCTTTGCAGTTACAGCTGTTTTTCTGATTTTTGGCTACTATTACAATTATGTTGAAATGACTCTTGATTCAAGAGCCTCTGATCTTGTTAATTCCTACTTTTCACAGTATATAACGAGTAACGATGACACTTTTATCTCCGGTGCAGTCAACTTTGTTGAGGATTTTACCGATAAAGATATTATGGAGGTCTGGGTTATTGATAAAAACGGACAGCCTATAGTTTCGTCATCAGGTTTTGATGTTGATGCTGAAACACAGATGCCCGATTATGAATTTGCCAAAACTTCTGAAACCGATAAGGGTAAGTGGACCGGCAGACTTTCTACAGGCGAAAAAGTTATGGCTGTTACGGCTATGATTCCAAACGTTAAGGGTGAATACGCGGGTGCTGTCAGGTATATATGCTCGCTTGAAGATGTAGACAGTATGCTTTTCTTTATATCACTTTTTATCTTTTTAATTGCAGCCGTAGTGCTTTTACTTGTTTTGGCTTCGGGAAGATTCTTTATCCGCTCAATCGTACGCCCGGTGCTACAGGTTAATGCAACAGCAGAGAAAATTGCGAAAGGTGACCTAAGTGCCAGAGTAAATACAGGCGGTATGCATGACGAAATTGACCAGCTTTGCGTTACTTTCAACAATATGGCTGATGAACTCAGCCAGACGGAAAGCCTGAAGAACGATTTTATTTCAACAATTTCGCACGAGCTTCGCACACCTCTTACTGCCATTAAAGGTTGGGGCGAGACGCTTGTTCAGCTCGGTGACAGTGACCCGGAGACAACACAAAAGGGTATGTCTGTTATTATAAGCGAGTCGCAGAGACTTTCCGATATGGTTGAAGAGCTTCTTGATTTCTCTCGTATGCAAAACGGCAAAATGCAGCTTAACAAATCGAAAATCGACGTACTTGCTGAGCTTGATGACGCGGTATTTACTCTTAAAGACAGAGCAGTGCGTGAGGGCCTTGAAGTTATATACAACGTACCGCATCTGCCTCTACCGATGTACGGTGATGCGGCACGAATCAGACAGGTTTTTGTAAACCTCCTTGACAATGCAATCAAGTATAACGAACACGGCGGTAAGGTGATTATTCTTGCCGAAATCAAGGATGATAAGCTTGTAATATTCTTTACGGATACAGGCTGCGGTATTTCCCCTGAAAATATTCCGAGGGTTACCGCAAAGTTTTTCAGAGCAAATATGTCAGTACATGGTACGGGTATTGGTCTTGCCGTTGCTGATGAAATCATCAGAATGCACAACGGTGAGATGGAAATAAACAGCGTAGTAGGCGAGGGTACGACCGTAACGGTTACTTTGCCTGTTGAGGTTTCGGAAGATAACGAAACATATTCAGAATAAAAAGAGTATTACTGAAAGGAAGAAGAGTAAATTGAGTAAAAACGAAAAAATCAAGTATTCAGGTGTAGGCGGAGAAGCGCTGATAGAAGGCATAATGATGAAAGGTCCTAACGGTGCCGCTATTGCCTGCCGTATGCCCGACGGAACAATAGACATTACACGCAAAGAGGTGCACTCCGTTACTGATAAATGTAAGTTGCTTAAGGCACCTTTTATCCGTGGTCCTATCAATTTTGTTGAACAGATGATTTTCGGATATAAGTGTATGATGGAGTCTGCCGAAAAGACTGCGTTTGATACGTCAGATACAAATGAAGAAGAAATGTCAAAGCTCGATAAATGGCTCAACGACCATTTAGGCCCTAAGATGATGAATGTTATCGGCGGTATCGCTATGGTGCTTGGCTGTGCATTGGCTTTCCTTATTTTCTTTTATCTGCCCACAAAAGCCTCTGATCTTATCAACAACTACCTTGCAAACGGTACACTTGACCGTTATATTCCCCTTATTGAAGGCTTGATGCGAATGATTATTTTTGTTGCTTATATGTGGGGTGTTTCACAAATGAGCGATATCAAGCGCGTATTTAAGTATCACGGTGCAGAGCATAAATCTATTTTCTGTGTTGAGCACGGGCTTGAGCTTACTGTTGAAAACGTTCGTAAACAGAAGCGTTTTCACCCCCGTTGCGGTACAAGCTTTATATTTATTACGCTTATTCTCAGTATTGTAATTTCTTCATTAATCAACGTTATTTTTCCCGATCTTCGTGCAACAAGCCTCTGGCTCTGGATTGCTGTAAAGGTGCTTATGCTTCCTCTTATTATGAGTATCGGTTACGAATGTATCAGAATTGCAGGTAAGCACGATAATTTCCTTACAAGGTTTCTTTCGGCACCGGGTCTTCTTATGCAGCGTATAACAACAAAAGAGCCCGAGGATGATATTATAGAGGTTGGTATTGCGGCAATAAAGGCTGTTATTGAACCGATTGAGGAAACTGAAACACCGGTTGACGAGACTGCTGAAAAGTCTGATAAAACCGATGACGGGGATACTGATGAAGGTTGAAGAATTAAGAAAGAAAATCGCTTCAGCGCTTATTGAGTGTTCTTATGAGGAAGCTGATTTTGAGGCTGATTGCATTGTGGCAGATCTTCTTGGCGTGACAAACTCTGTTTTACCAGTTATCGGCAGCACAGATGTATCTTCAGAGATTGTTGCACAGGCTGAAATCTATGTTCAACGCCGACACAACTGTGAGCCGCTTCAGTACATTCTCGGCAAATGGGAGTTTTACGGCAAAAGCTTCTACGTTGGCGAAGGTGTCCTGATACCGCGACCTGAAACAGAGCTTCTCATCGATATTGCACTTGACTTTCTGAAAGGGAAAAAAGCTCCTGTTTGTTTTGATCTTTGTTCAGGCAGCGGATGTATCGGCATAACTCTGGCTTCGTTGATTTCGGATTCCGATGTAACAGTCCTTGAAAAATCCGAAAAAGCCATTAGCTATCTCAGATGCAACAAAGAGCTTAATCGTACAAAAAACCTGAAAATTGTTCAAGGTGATTTGTTTAATGGCGCTTGCGTTTTTGATAACAAAATGTGTGATATTCTGCTATCTAATCCGCCTTATATAAGGAGAGATATTCTTCCCGACCTTCAACGAGAAGTACAGGCTGAGCCGAATATGGCTCTTGACGGCGGTGAGGACGGTCTGGACTTTTACCGTGCCATTGCTGATAAATGGGTTTCTTCCATTAAGCCTGACGGTATGCTTGTTGTAGAAATTGGTGATGAACAGGGAAGTGCTGTCTGTGAAATCTTCAGAAAACACTTTACTGAAGTTAACGTTATAAAAGATTTGTTCGGAAATGACCGTGTTGTAACGGCAAAAAATATTAATTTGGAGTAATGAAAAATGCTTTTTGATTTATTAAGAATGGGTAGTATGAGCGGTGATGCCCGATTAACGGTAATAATGAGTTTTCTTGTCAGAGTATTTGTTATCATTTGTGTATTGCCTGTGCACGAGTATGCACACGCTTTAATAGCAAACAAATTGGGTGATAATACTGCTCGCCTTAAAGGCAGACTTACTCTGTCTCCGCTTGCTCACATTGACCCTATAGGCGCTCTTATGACTCTGCTTTGCGGCTTCGGTTACGCCAAAGCTGTGCCTGTTAATATGCGTAATTTCCGTAAAAAAAGAAAAGAGACGACAGGCAACGTTTATTATATGGGCAGCGATACGGTTTTTGATGCAGGTCACGCAAAAAGATGTATGGCAGCTGTTGCGGCAGCAGGTCCGATTTCCAACCTTATAATGGCTTTTATTTCAATAGTTCTTATGCGCGCTGCAGGCGTTGGATTCGGTATGTACCTTGCAAATAATAATGATGCAACAATATCCTTGATTTCCCAGATAATTGTTATTTTTTTCAGTGTTTGTGCAAGCATTAATATCAACCTTGCAGTGTTTAATCTTCTTCCGATACCTCCGCTTGACGGCTCGAGATTAATCAGTGTTGTACTTCCCGATAAAATATATTTCGGTATAATGAAGTATGAAAGATTTATAATGATTGCTGTTCTTGTGTTGCTTTTTACCGGCATTCTTACAGAGCCGTTATCGATGCTCTCTGACTTGGTTTATGAAGCGTTTGACAGTATAGTAACGTTACCGTTGAGACTCATTTTCGGATAAGGGGTAAATAAATCTTGGAACCTATTCAGTATAAAACCGATGTCTTTGAAGGTCCGCTTGACCTGTTGCTTTTTCTCATAAGTAAGCATAAGGTCAGCATCAATGACGTTGTAATTACAGAGCTTATTGACCAGTATATCGAATATATAAGAGCACTTCAGCTTGAAAATATGGAAATTGCAAGTGAATTTCTTGAAATGGCTGCCCGACTTGTTTATATCAAAACGGTATCCCTATTGCCTGTTTATGATGACGGCGAGAAGCTTCAGGAGGAGCTGAGAGGTGAGCTCAGCGAATATGCTGACTGTCAGCTTATGGCAGGTAAGCTTTCCAAAATGGCCAACGGATTCGATTATCTTGAGAGCCCGCCCGAGAAAATTGAGGCTGATATGACTTATACGCGTACCCATGCACCGGACGAGCTTCTTAAAGCTTATATTTCGGCAATAGGCAAAAGTATGCGTAAGCTGCCTCCGCCTGTTGAGGCGTTTACAAAGATTGTTGCTGCTAAAATTGTTTCTGTCGGTTCACGTGTCAGCATCATTCTTTCACAGCTTCGTGTTGGTGAGAAACGCAGTATTGAACACTTTTTTGAAAATTCCACGTCACGCTCAGAGATGGTTGCAACTTTCCTTGCTATACTTTCGCTTGTCAAGTCAAAACAGATTTATATAGACGGTGAAAAAACTACCGCAACCGTTGAACTCATACAGGAAGGAGAATCACAATGAATGCAAAAGAATTAAGCTCCGCTGTAGAAGCAATGCTTTTTGCTTCGGGTGAGCCTCTTGAAATAATCAGAATAGCAGAAGTACTTGGCTGTGACACCGAGCAGGTAGATAATATTGTGCTCAATCTTGCAACTAAGCTCGATGAAAGCGGAAGCGGATTATGCGTGCTTAAGCTTGGAGATAAGGCGCAGATGTGCTCCCGTCAGGAGTTTGCTCCGCTTATCCGTGAAATACTTGATCTTAAACGCAACACACCTCTTTCCGGTGCAGCTTTTGAGGTTCTTGCGGTTATAGCTTACAATCAGCCGGTTACAAAGTCTTTTGTAGAGCAGGTAAGAGGTGTTGATTGCTCAGGTGTTATATCCACACTCTGTCAACGTGGTCTTATTGAAGAAAAGGGCAGACTTGAATTACCCGGCAGACCTCTGATTTACGGTACGACATCCGATTTTCTTCGTTGCTTCTGCGTGTCGGATTTAAGCGAACTGCCGCCATTGCCTGAAAAGAATGAAGGTGAGCTCAAAAAAGCTCTCGAAGCGGGTGACTCTTCTTCTGATAAAGGTACTGCAGAAACACTTGTTCTTCCGCAAGCAGATGATACAAATCTTGTTTCTGAGTCTGATGATGACGTTTTTAATGAAGATTTTACATAATTCATATTAACTTTGTGAATTGAGGTGTTGTTGTTTGGTTGCATTATATGTGATTCTTGCAATTATAGCTTTCTTTATTGTCTTGTTTTCTATAAGGTTTACATTGTATCTTACGTATGATAATGATTTTAAAGTTGATGTAAAATGGCTTTTTATCAAGCGAGCTATCTTGCCTAAACCCAAAGACAGCAAAAAGAAGGAAAAAAAGAAATCTGAAAAGAAAAAGCAAGAAAAAGAGAAGAAGCCTGAAGACGAGAAGAGTGAGGAACAGAGCGAGGAAAAACCGAAAAAAGAGAATATGTTGGTTACATTTTATAAGAATCAAGGCTTTTCCGGTGTAATTCAGCTTCTTAATGATACCGTTTCCGCAATAGGCGGTATGTTCGGATCAATATTCAGACACCTTGTATTCAGAGAACTTAAGCTTTATCTCAGAGTAGGCGCCGACGATTCTGCCGAAACGGCGATGCTTTACGGTAAAACCTGTTCTGTGGTTTTTCCTGCAATGGGTCTAATTACCGGTACTTGCAAAGTCAAAGATTTCGGTTATGGAGTTGAACCTAATTTTATACAGCCTGAAAAAACTGCATATTTTAAAGCTGTTTTGTCTATGCGACCTATATTTATTACCAATGCAGTTATTGTTCTTGCATTTAAACTGTTATTTAAAGTAGTAATTAAACTGCTTTCAAATAAATCTACCGAGTCAGATGACGGTAAAAAAGTTGACGGCTCAGAAAAAGATTCAGAAAAAATTTCTCAAGGAGGAAAATAAATTATGAAAGATCAGTCAGCATCAGGCATCCTTGGTACAGCCATTGATAAGATCCGTGACCTTGTGGATGTCAGCACAATCGTAGGTGAGCCCGTGTTCTCTGCAGAGGGAATTACAATTATCCCCGTGTCAAAGGTTACATACGGATTTGCTTCAGGAGGTTCCGATTTTCCGTCAAAATCAAATGTCGAGCTTTTCGGCGGTGGCGGCGGTGCCGGTATCACTATCACTCCTGTAGCGTTTATTGTTATCAATAACGGCAACGTAACAATCAAATCCGTTCCTTCCGGTGACAATCCTGCTGAAAAAATTGTCAGCATTGTTCCTGAGGTAGTTGATACTGTATCAGGTCTTATCAACAAGAACAAGGAAGCTAAAGCTTCTGAAGCTTCAGAGTCCGCTGAGTAATTCAGTATTCATTTTTTAACTGTCGCATATAATTAACTGATTATATGTCGGCGGTGATATGGTGAAAAAACGGTTTTCTTTTCTTTGTGTACTGTTAATTATTTTTTCTTATTGCTGTTTCGAAGTACACGGTTTGTCTGTTTCAGCTTCATCTGCTGTGTTGATGGTAGCTGAAACAGGTGAGGTGATTTTTGAAAAAAATGCTCATCAACGTAAAGGAATGGCAAGTACGACAAAAATAATGACCGCTTTACTGACGGCAGAGTGTGCAACTCCCGAAAAGGTTGTAGTTACTACTGCCGAAATGGTAAATGTTGAAGGCACGTCTATGGGTCTTAAACCGGGCGATAAAGTCACGTATCACGACCTTATCTACGGTATGTTGCTGGCATCAGGTAATGATGCGGCTAATACTGCTGCTATTTCTATTGACGGTAGTTTAGCATCTTTTGCAAAACGTATGAACCGACGGGCTGCTGAAATCGGCATGAAAAACACAAATTTTGTCACTCCCTCAGGGCTTGACGATGAAAACCATTATTCCACAGCTTATGATATGGCGCTGCTTGGTTGCTGTGCTTTGAGAAACTCATTTTTTCTTGAAGCGTGCAGTTCCTACAGCGCCAAGCTTTGCTATGGAAATGAACCGTATACACGTTATCTTACCAATCATAACAAGCTTTTGAAAAGCTTTGACGGTACAATAGGCATAAAGACAGGGTTTACTAAAAAGAGTGGGCGCTGTCTTGTTTCTGCTGTCATACGTAATGGTGTAACGTTAGTTTGTGTTACATTAAATGCACCGGATGATTGGAATGATCATAAAAAAATGTTTGAGTACGGATTTGAACGTGTAACGGTTAAAAATATTGATACGGAACTTCCTTATTTGAAAGTTATCGGAGGAGATGAAAAATTCGTTCCTCTGTCTCTTTCGTGCGGTTTGCAGGTGCCATCAACTTGCGATATATCGGAATTTGAGGTTGAACTGTGTATTAAACATTTTGAGTATGCACCAATCAAACGGGGAGAACCCGTAGGAGAGGTAAGAATAATATTTAACGGAAATTCGATTTTCAGCAGCACTGTAATAGCTGATAAAAATGTAATGTGCACCACGGAAGAAAAGGTTGATAATTATTCGGTTTTAAATAGAGTTAAAAAGTTTTTTAATGATTTATCTTTAAGTTTTAAGAGCATTTTTAAAAGAAAGGCAGACGGTATATAAAAAATCCGTTGTATAAAAGTTATGGCTAAAGAACTCGTCAGATTGCAGAAATTTATGGCAGATAACGGTATTGCTTCACGCAGAAAATGTGAAGAACTTATTGACCGGGGTGTAGTAAAGATTAACGGCAATACTGCTCATATCGGTGACAAGGTGGATCCTAAAAAAGACAAGGTAACCGTTAAAGGACGTAAAATTACAGTAAAGGACAACCTCGTATATATTCTTCTTCATAAACCGAGAGGGTATATTACTACAATGCAGGACGAGCAGGGCAGAAAGTGTGTTGCCGAACTTGTTAAAGACGTCGGTATACGTATTTATCCTGTCGGCAGACTCGACAGAGAATCCGAAGGTATGCTCTTAATGACTAATGATGGGACGTTTTCAAATGCTATGACTCATCCGACGCATCACGTTCCTAAGACGTATCGCGTAACAATTCGTCCCGGTATTACCGACGAGCAAATTGCCGCTTTTCAGGATGGTATTGAAATTGACGGCAGAATGACTGCACCTTCAAGTATAAGGGTGATTGACAAATCTGAGGGCAGAGTTGTAGTTGAGGTTATCATATACGAGGGCAGAAACCGTCAGATAAGAAAGATGTTTGAAGCTCTTGATATTGAGGTCGCCAGGCTTAAGAGAATTGCTGTGGGTTCTGTAAAACTTGGTATGCTTCCTCAGGGTAAATGGCGTGAACTAAAAGAAGATGAAGTAAGGAAGCTTATGCTTGCTGCTGAGAGAGGAGCTGTTAAGGATGATAGAGTTTAGACCGGAGATCAGTGGTAATACGGTTATTTATTTGTCATATGAAGATAGTGAGTGTACAGGTAAGGTAATACTCACTCTTGATTCGTTAACACATTCTACACTTCATTCCGTTACCGCTGTTAATGAAGAAACAGCAGAGGGTCTTATCCGTAGTGCACTTACTGCGGCTGCAAACAGAAGTGTTTTTTCAGTAAACTATTCAGCTTCCGATTTTATTGATATTGCTGTCTGTCTCGGCTTTAAGGAGCGCAAAGGTGTTCTTTACGGAGAGATTCCGTTTCTTCTTTCCGGTTGTTGCGGCTGCAGCTGTGATAAATGACATAAAATGTCATTTGGTTGACTTGCTGAAATATTCTTTGGTATTATTACTAATGAAAATAATCATATATAAATGTATATATATATTAAGGAGCATGAGCACATTATGATTAAAAGCATGACCGGTTTTGGCAGAGCTCAGAGAGAAACAGGCGGAATGAGCATATCTGTCGAACTTAAAAGTGTCAACCACAAAGGTTTTGAATTTAACTGTAAAACGCCCCGTACATACGGTTTCCTTGACGAAAAACTTAAGTCTTTGTTTCAAGGCGTAATATTCAGAGGAAAAGTTGAGTGCTATGTAATGATCAGTGCGCTTGATACCGATGACTGTATTGTGGAAGTAAACCATTCGCTTGCAGGCGGTTATCATAAGGCTCTCAAAGAGCTTGCTGAAAGATACGGACTCAGAGAAGATATATCTGTCTCTTCACTTGCAAGATGCAGTAATGATATTTTTGTTGTTCGCAAAGCTGCAGCGGATGAAGATGCTGTGTGGGAAGCTGTAAAGGAAGTAGCTCTTGAGGCTGCTGAATCCTTTGTGCATATGCGTGAAGTTGAAGGCGAAAAGCTTAAGTCAGACGTACTTTCACGCAGTGATATTATTATTAAAGACGTTGAATTTATTGAGGCACGTTCTCCGCAGACGGTCAAAGAGTATAACGATAAGCTGCTTGAGAGGATAAGGACACTTATCGGTGATATAAATGTTGATGAACAGCGTTTGCTTACTGAGGCTGCAATTTTTGCCGACAAAGTTGCTGTTGCTGAAGAAACAGTACGTCTTCGCAGTCATATCGATCAGCTTCATATGCTTCTTTCAAGCAGTGAACCTGTAGGCAGAAAGCTTGATTTTCTTGCACAGGAAATGAACAGAGAAGCCAATACTATAGGCTCCAAGGCACAGGATGTTGAGATAACAAAACGAGTTCTTAATATCAAGGCTGAAGTTGAAAAGATAAGAGAGCAGATTCAGAATATTGAATAAACGGAGTGTAAGACCATGAAGTTGATAAATATAGGATTTGGTAATCTTGTAAATGCTAACAGGCTTGTCGCAATTGTAAGTCCCGAATCTGCGCCTATTAAAAGAATAATTCAGGACAGTAAAGAGCGAGGAATGCTTATAGATGCCACTCACGGCAGACGTACCCGTGCTGTTATAATTACAGACAGTGACCATGTAATACTTACTTATCTTCAGTCGGAGACGGTTGCTAACAGGCTTAATGATTACGATGAAGGAATTGACGAAGAGGATAGTGAATATGACGAATAATAAAGGAAAGCTTGTTGTGATTTCAGCACCTTCAGGTTGCGGAAAGGGAACGATTCTTAAAAGACTTTTTGAAATTGATAAAGAGAATAACAATGAATTTGTACTATCAATATCAATGACAACACGCGAACCGAGAGGTGTTGAGCAAAACGGCGTAGAATATTTCTTTGCTTCGCGCGAAGAATTTGAAGATATGATTGCACAGGACAAGTTTGTCGAATATGCTCAGTTTAACGGAAATTACTACGGAACACCAAAGCCTTTTGTTGAAAAATGCACAGATGAAGGAAAAACGGTATTCCTTGAAATTGAAGTGCAGGGTGCTGCCAAAGTAAGGGAAAAAGTTCCTGACTGTATAAGCATTTTTATTCTGCCTCCTTCTCTTGAAGAGTTGGAAAGGCGCCTGAGAGGCAGAAAAACTGAGAGTGAAGAAGCTATAGCGAGGCGTCTTGCTGTTGCACCTGTTGAAATTGCAAGACAGGATGAGTTTGACTATCGCGTTATAAATGACGAAGTTGACCGTGCTGCCTATGAAATTTATAATATTATCAAAAACCTTTAAAGGAGTTAATTAAAATGTCAGAAACAAAAAAAACAGAAATGAAATTCAATCCCGATCTCAGCAGTGTTCTTAAGAACCATACGAGCCGCTATTCACTTGTAATTGCAACTGCTAAGCGTGCCCGTGCCATTTCTGATAAGGCTATAGAAGATGGCGAATCCATAATTGAGAAGCCTGTAAGTCTTGCTCTCAATGAGTTCCTTGACGGCGATTATGTACTTGTTGAACCCGAAGAAATTCGTAATATCTGATTTGTATGTCTGTTGAATTTACTGTCGGCGTAGCACTGGAAAATACTGCTTACCATTTTGATAATTTATATGATTATGCTGTGCCTGCCGAGCTGGCGAAAAGGGCAAAACCCGGTGCACGTGTAATTGTGCCTTTCGGAAACGGTAATGCAAAACGTCAGGGCGTTATTTTGCGTATTAACGACACGAAACCAGATGGCAGGCTGAAAAAGATCAGTGATATTAAGGATAGTGAACCGTTGATTGACGGTGATTTGCTTAAGTTAGTATTCTGGCTTAAGGACAGAACTTTCTGTACTTATTTTGATGCGTTCAAATGTATTTTGCCTTCGGGTTTTAATCTTAAACTCAATTATTTTTACGGTGCCAATCCTCAGCTTACTGATGAAGAGATTGGTGATTTGTCAGGTGATGAACGTGAAATATATCTCGACCTGATGAAAACCTGTAAATTTGTGGAAAAATCAAAGCTGCTTGAAGTAAAGGGTTTTAAATCCGATAGTTCAATACTTGAACGTATGTACAAAAAAGGTGTGCTTTTACGTAATGTGGATGCACAGCGGAACATTGGCGATTGTACCGAAAAAATTGTACAGCTTTCCGTAAATGATGAAGAATACGAGCATATCAAACCTTCGCTTTCTGCGAAACAGAAGGCAGTATGTGAACTGTTGATTTCAACCGGCGGTGCAAGCTCCAAAGAAATTTGTTACTTTACAGGAGTTACGGTTGCAGTAATAAAAACACTTGAAAAGAAAAATATAGTTGAGCAGATCGAAACCGAAAAATACCGCAGTCCCGTAAAGAATAAGGGTATTGTTACGTCTGATAAAGTGATTCTTACGTATGAACAGCAAACAGCGTACGATTCGTTGATAAGGCAGTATAATGAGTCGGATAAAACAGTTTCTCTTCTTTACGGCATTACGGGAAGCGGTAAAACTCAGGTTTATATCCGACTTATAAAGGCTATGCTTGAGAAAAATAAAGGTGCTGTTATGATGGTGCCTGAAATATCTCTTACTCCTCAGATTGTTGACAGATTCTATGCGCATTTCGGCAAAGAGGTTGCGGTTTTTCATTCGGCACTTTCTCTCGGTGAGAGAATGGATGAGTGGAAGCGCGTGAAACGCGGTGAAGCGCGAGTTGTTATCGGTACACGTTCTGCTGTATTTGCACCTGTCTGTAATCTTGGCTTGATAATAATTGATGAGGAACAGGAGCATACTTACAAGTCCGAACAGTCGCCGCGGTATAACGCTAAGGAAGTTGCAAGATTCCGATGCGATGAAAACGGTGCATTATTGGTATTGGGTTCAGCAACTCCGAGCATCGAAACTTTTGCACGTGCCCGGAGCGGGATTTATACTCTCAACACTCTTACAAAGCGTTATGCAGGAGCCACTCTTCCAAAAGTTGTTACGGTGGATATTGCTTCCGATTTCAGTAATGACAGCAGTAAGGCAATCAGTTCAACGCTTGCAGATGAACTCAAATCCGTAATTGATGATAAAAAGCAGGCGATCCTTCTGCTTAACCGAAGAGGTTACAATACTTTCGCCTCGTGCGCCTCGTGTAAAAGTGTTGTAAGCTGTCCTAATTGCAGTATATCTCTTACATATCATCATGCAAACAGCAGGTTGATGTGTCATTATTGCGGCTACTCACAACCTATAACTCAGGTTTGCCCCGAGTGCGGAAAAAGCGATATAAATTATGCAGGATTCGGAACACAGATGGTTGAAGATGAGCTTTCTCAGCTGTTGCCGGACGCGAGAATTCTGCGCATGGATCAGGATACAACTATGCGAAAAAACGCTCACGAAAAGGCACTTAAAGCATTTGCGGAAGGGGAGTACGATATACTTCTCGGTACTCAGATGGTTGCCAAGGGCATTGATTTTGAGAATGTAACTCTTGTTGGGGTAATATCTGTTGACCAACAACTTTATAATGACGATTTCCGTTCACTTGAGAGAACCTTCTCACTGTTGACACAGGTTGTCGGAAGAGCAGGCAGAGGCTCTCATTCGGGCAGTGCGGTAATTCAGACTCTTACACCCGAAAACGAGGTTATAAAGCTTGCTGAGAAACAGGATTATACAGCGTTTTATAATACTGAAATTCAGATGCGCAAACTTATGACCTATCCACCGTTTTGCGATTTGTGTGTAGTCGGTTTCTCGGGAACGGATGAGAATAAAGTCCGTGTTGCCGCAAAGATGTTTTTTAACAGTTTTAAATCATCTGCAAGAGAAAAATATCCTGAGCTTAAGCTTATTGTGCTTGGCCCGATGCAACCGAGAATATCAAAAATCAGCGGTAAATACAGGTATCGTATGATTGTAAAATGTAAAAATAATTCCAAATTCCGCAGTTTTATGTCTGAATTGCTGGTTATTTTCGGAAAAGATACAAAATTTAACGATGTCAGTGTCTTTGCGGATATTAATCCGGAGAGCATACTATGAACAAATGAGGCGAAAAGATGGCAATCCGTAATATTATTACAAAAGAAAATCCGTTGCTTCGAAAAAAAAGCAGGGTAGTTGAAACATTTGATGACAGACTTTCAACTCTTATTGATGATATGATTGATACAATGTATAAGGCAGAAGGTGTCGGTCTTGCCGCAGTTCAGGTCGGTGTACTCAGACGTGTTGTTGTAATCGATTGCGGCGACGGTCTTATCGAGCTTGTAAACCCCGAAATAATTGAGCGTGAGGGTGTGCAGGAAGAAGTTGAGGGCTGTCTTTCTCTTCCGGGTGAAAGCGGTGTTACACTCCGTCCTATGAGCGTTAAGGTAAAAGCCCAGAACAGAGAAGGCAAGTGGTTTTTCTATTCCGGTACAGGCCTTAAGGCAAGAGCTTTCTGTCATGAGATTGATCATCTTGACGGTAATCTTTACATCGACAGACTTTCACCTAACCAAAATAACTGACAGCTTCGGAGGTAGAATAAATGAGAGTAGTTTTTATGGGTACTCCTGATTTTGCCGTTGATTGTCTTGATATACTTGTAGAAAAAGGACATGAGGTTGTCGGTGTTTTTTCACAGCCTGATAAAACTCAAGGGAGAAAACAAATCATGACACCTCCTGCAGTAAAAGCTCGTGCGATAGAGCTTGGTCTTGATGTATATCAGCCGGCTTCTTTTAAGGACGGTGTGGCGGCAGATCTCCTCGAGAAACTTGCTCCCGAGTTAATTGTTGTTGTAGCTTACGGTAAGCTTATACCTCAGCGTGTGCTTGATATTCCTAAATACGGCTGTATAAACGTACATGCGTCTCTTCTTCCTAAGCTCCGTGGTGCCGCACCTATTCAGTGGTCTGTTATCAACGGCGAGAAAGAGACCGGCGTCACAACAATGCAGCTTGATGCAGGTCTTGATACAGGCGATATTCTGCTTGTTAAAAAGACTGATATTGAGCCGAATGAAACGTCAGGCGAGCTGTTTGACAGACTTAAGGTTCTTGGTGCAGAGCTTCTTACAGAGACAATAGATGCCATGCTTGCAGGTGAGCTTAATCCGGTTAAGCAGGATGATTCACTGTCCACCTACGCATCAATGCTTGATAAAAGACTATCACCCGTTGATTGGACAAAAAGTGCCCAGCAGGTGCACGACCATATACGCGGCCTTGAGCCTTGGCCTGTTGCAACAACGGTTATAAATGAAAAAATTGTAAAGCTTTACGGATCACGTCTTGCCGGTAATTATTCTAAGCAGGCAGGCGAGGTTGTTAAAGCTGATAACGAGTTTATTGTTTGTTGTGGTGACGGTAATGCAGTCAGCATAACACAGCTTCAGGCTCAGGGAAAAAATAAGCTTAATGCCGCAGATTTCCTGCGTGGTTTTAAGATTGAAAAAGGAACAATATTATAAGAAATAATTTTATAAAGGTAAGGAGGCAATCGTATGTATTTTCTTTATTATGATCAATATTATCTGCTGCTTGTTGTACCTATGGTTGTCCTTTCGCTGATAGCTCAGGTTATGGTTAAATCGACCTATGCCAAGCAGTCAAAGGTACTTGCTTCAAGAGGTCTTACCGGTGCACAGGCAGCTGCAAGAATGCTATATCATTACGGTGTGACAGACGTAAGAATTGAGCTGTCACCGTCAGGTAATCTGTCTGATCATTTTGATCCAAGGTCTAATGTTATCAGACTGTCACAAGGTGTATACGACAGCAACAGTGTTGCTGCAATCGGTATTGCCTGCCACGAAGCAGGTCACGCTGTACAGCATGCTCAAGGTTATGCACCGATAAAAATACGCAATTCAGTGCTTCCTGTTTGTAATATAGGTTCGTGGCTTGGAATACCGCTTGCAGTGATTGGCTATATTATGGGTTTTGAGCCTCTTATTTCAATCGGTTTAATACTTTATTCTTTTATTGCACTGTTTCAGTTTGTTACACTGCCGGTTGAACTCAATGCGAGTAAAAGGGCAGTAAAGGTTATAGAGGAAACCAATATGCTTCAGGAAGATGAAATAGGTGGTGCTAAAAAAGTGCTTACCGCTGCCGCAATGACATACGTTACGGCGCTTCTTGTTTCGCTTGCTAACTTGCTCAGACTTGTTCTGCGCTTTAATCGGAGAAGATAATGAAAAACGCACGGCAGACCGCTTTCGAAATTCTTTGTAAAATCCAAAAAGATTCATCTTATTCAAATCTCACAGTTGACAGTTTTCTCACACGCAGTGAACTTGTAACCGCTGAGGCCGCTTTTGTAAGTGCACTTGTTTACGGCGTACTGGAGTCATCATATACGCTCGACTATCAGCTCGCCGCTAACCTTAAACAGCCTCTTAAAAAGCTCAAGCCGCAGGTGCTTACAATATTGAGACTTGGTGCATACCAGCTTTTGTTTATGGATAAGGTTCCGGAATCTGCAGCTGTTAATGAGAGTGTAAAGCTATCGAAAGCAAACGGTTGCGCTTTCGCATCCGGACTCATAAATGCAGTACTCCGTAACGTGGCCAAAAAAGGGATTTCTTTACCCGATATATCCGATAAAATACTTTATTATTCTGTAAAGTATTCTTTTCCCGAAGAACTTGTTAAGTTCTGGATTAAAAGCTACGGCGAAGATAATGCCGTCGGAATAATGCGCTCTTGTGCAGGCAGACCGCCTCTGATTATTCGAACTAACACCTTAAAAACTACAACTGATGAATTGGTGCAAACATTAAATAACGAAGGCGTTGATACTGTACGAGCGGTCGCAGATGATTCGCTTGAACTCAGCAAATGCGGCAGCGTTGAAAAACTACGTGCTTTTAATAATGGCCTTTTTCACGTTCAGGATGCAGCTTCTCAGCTTTGTATATCAGCTCTTGATCCTCGACCGAATGAAACGGTACTTGATCTTTGCGCTGCACCGGGCGGTAAAAGTTTTACTGTTGCTGAGCGAATGAATAACACGGGCAGAATTATTGCCTGTGATATACATAATCACAGATTAGAGCTGATCAAATCCGGTGCATCAAGACTTGGAATTACCAACATCGAATATATTGTAAACGATGCGTCTGTTTACAGCAATGATATTCCTCTAGCAGATAAAGTGCTCTGTGACGTGCCTTGCTCAGGGCTTGGTATTGTGAGGCGCAAGCCCGAAATCAGATGTAAGTCGCTTGACACTTTAAAAGAGCTTCCGCCGATTCAGCGCCGTATACTTGATACAGCTTCACGTTATGTGAAGCTAGGTGGAAGACTTGTTTATTCTACCTGTGCACTTAATCCTAAAGAAAATGAAAACGTATGCAAGGATTTTCTTTCGTCACATTCTGATTTCAGGTCTGTAATTCCGACTGATTTTTGCAACGGTACTTTTATTCGTGACGGTTTTGTCACGCTTATGCCGCATATTAACGGCACTGACGGGTTCTTTATTGCTGTATTTGAAAGGGAGTGTTAAAACTTGGAAAAAACTGATATTAAAGCAATGCACTTTGAAGAGGTTTCCGAGTCACTTAAGTCCCTTGGTTTACCTTCATTCAGAGCAAAGCAGGTCTGGCAATGGCTTCATCAGAAGGGAGTAGCCTCTTTTGATGAAATGACTAACCTTTCAAAGCAGTTGCGTGATACACTTAGCGATAAATATGTAATAAAATTCTGTGAAGTTGAACGTAAATCTGTTTCTGCACTTGACGGTACTGTAAAATATCTGTTCCGACTTTACGACGGACAGTTTATTGAAAGCGTACTTATGAAGTATAAATACGGCTATTCTCTTTGTGTTTCTACACAGGTCGGTTGCCGTATGAACTGTGCTTTCTGTGCGACGGGAGTCGGAGGTTTTATACGCAATCTCTCAGCTGCTGAAATTTTGAGTCAGATTCACGCTGCACAGAATGATATGGATATCAAGGTTTCTCATATCGTGCTTATGGGTATGGGTGAGCCTATGGATAATTACGAAAATGTTATCCGATTCCTCAGACTTGTCAATAATGATGATGGACTTAATATCGGTATGAGGAATATTTCGCTTTCAACCTGCGGAATTATACCCGGTATTAAAAATCTGCAGGGTGAAAATCTACAGCTGACCCTTTCGGTTTCTCTCCATGCCCCGAATGATAATATACGTACAAAATTAATGCCGGTTAATAAAAAATATCCGGTTGATGAGTTACTGTCTGCTTGCAGAGAATATGCTGACGTGACGTCGCGGCGTATATCCTACGAATACGCAATGTTCGGCGGTGTCAATGACAGCGATGAATGTGCGGTTGAGCTTGCTGAAAAGCTTAAAGGTACTTTGGCACATATCAATCTTATCCCTGCAAACGATGTAACTGAAAGCGGACTTAAATCAAGTACTCCTGAGCGAATTAAACATTTTTCGGAAATACTTGAAAAAGCAGGCAGAAATGTTACGGTACGAAGAAGTCTCGGCGGCGACATTGATGCTTCTTGCGGTCAGCTTCGCAGTAAACATATAAATAACTGAATCATACAGCATAACTCCAAGGAAGGGAGAGGCAGCACTTTGCTGCAAATTGCAAACTATGAGAATTACGGCTAAATCAGATATAGGAATGGTACGGACTTCAAATCAGGATTCGTATTCGGCAGGTGAGCTGTCGGAGGGTGTTGCCTGGGCAGTAGTCTGTGACGGAATGGGTGGTGCAGCAGGCGGAAGCGTCGCCAGCAGCACATCGGTACGCATGATATCACATGTGATTAATGAGTGCTACAGAAGCGGAATGAAGGCATCATCTGTTTATAATATGCTTGAATCAGGTATTGCCGGTGCCAATGCCTGTCTCTACGATATGGCACAGAATGATGAATCTCTCAGCGGTATGGGTACAACTTGTGTTGCGGCGATTGTGGAAGCAGATAAAGTTTATGTTGCTCACGTTGGTGACAGCAGAGCTTATATTGTTTCCTCAGACGGTAAGCTCACTCAACTTACACGTGACCATTCTATGGTGCAGGATCTTGTGGAAAACGGAGACCTTACTCCCGAAGAGGCAAAAAACTTCCCCGGAAAAAATATAATAACCAGAGCTATCGGTGTCGACAGCAGAGTTGCAGTTGACTTTGTTGAAAGCGATTTTGCTCAGGATGATATACTTATCTTATGTACTGACGGACTTACCAATTTTGTCAGTGATGAAGAAATAGTTTCGGTTGCAGGTTCTTCAAATTGTTTTGAGTATGCCGAGAAGCTTGTTGACCTTGCGAATAAAAACGGCGGCGGAGACAACGTTACGGTTGTTTCGATCATTTCTTAAAGGAGGTAGCTATTGTGGAGAATTATGTAAATAAACGAATTGATAACAGATATGAAGTTCTCGAAATAATCGGTGTCGGCGGTATGGCTGTCGTTTATAAAGCATACGACCGTATTGACGACCGAACCGTTGCTATCAAAATTTTAAAAGAAGAATATCTTGCCAACGAAGAATTCCGTCGCAGATTCAAGAATGAATCTAAATATATTGCCGTTCTTTCACATCCTAATATTGTAAAAGTTTACGATATGAGCTTTGGGGACAGACTCCAGTATATTGTTATGGAGTTTATTGAAGGTATTACTCTTAAAGAATATATCGAACAGCAAAAGGTCATTCAGCCCAAAGAAGCTGTTCACTTTGTTACTCAGATACTTCGTGCTCTTCAGCACGCACACGATAAAGGCATTGTACATCGTGATGTGAAGCCTCAGAATATTATGCTTCTGCAAAACGGCAGCATAAAAGTAACCGATTTCGGTATTGCAAGCTTCAGCCGAAGCGAGACTGCTACCATTGCAGAAAGCGGGGCAATCGGTTCGGTTCATTATATTAGTCCTGAGCAGGCAAGAGGAGATCAGACCGATGCCAAGGCGGATATATATTCTGTCGGCGTTCTTATGTATGAGATGCTTACCGGTCAGCTTCCTTTCAAGGCAGAAAATCCGATTTCCGTTGTTATGATGCATATGAATGACGATCCGCAGAATATGCGTGAGGTCAACGGTAGTATTCCCGTAGGTCTTGAGCAGATAACAATGCACGCTATGCAGAAAGAGCCGAGGGCTCGTTATCAGTCTGCTGCTGAAATGCTCCTTGATCTTGATGAGTATAAGCGTAACCCTGCAATTAAATTTGATTATTCATATTTTGTTGATAACGAGCCGACAAAGTATATTGACAGAACAATGAATAATATAAAACCCGGTGATGATACCAAAAATAAGGTTAAGAGCAAAACAACTGCAGCTAATGAAATCAGCGATGAAGAAGCCAAGACTAATATCAAGGTTATTCCGATTCTGACTGGCGTAGCAATAGGCTTAGGTGCAGTTCTTATTGTCATAATGGCAGTGCTTGCTTTGTTTACCGATGTGTTTAATTCACCCGGTAAGGTTCCGAATTTCATAAATATGAATTATGAAACCGAGATTAAAGGCAACGGTAAATACGATGATTATAAAATAGAGATTGAATATGAGTTCAATACTCAGTATCCGTACGGTGTTGTTATTAAACAGAGTCCCGAAAAAGGTGAGAAAATCGCTGCCGGTGAATCAATTTATCTTACCGTCAATACCAATAAAACAGCGGTTGTCAATGATGTTTACGGTCAGTCCTACCTTGCCGCCAAGCAGAATCTTGAGTCAAGCGGATTTGTAACTGCTTATGAAATGGTATATAATACGTCTGTTGACGAAGGCTCGGTTATCAGTACTTCACCCGAACGCGGAGATACTGTAGCTGCAGGCTCAACGATTACCATTTATATTTCAACCCATACCGATGAAGATGCTGTTTTTGTTCCCAAATTAGTCGGATTCACGGCAGAAGAGGCTGCTGAGCTTGCTAAGTCGGTAGGTCTTGTTATCGGTCAGGTTATTCCAAAGGACAGTCTTGGTAATGCCGGTAAGGTTATTGAACAGGTGCCTGCGGAAAATGAAACTGCACATCCCGGTGATAAAGTTGATATTTACGTAAGCACAGGTAAAGCACCTACCGTTACTACCGAAATGACAATATCCTTGCCGTATAAAAACGGTAATGCAGGCACACTTAAGGTCTACCTCAATAATGCCGCGGTTGATTCAGCGGGTGCCGAGGTGCTCCTTACAGGCAGCACATACACATTTACCGTAAGCGGTTCCGGTAATGCGGATTCTCTTATTGTAAGAATTGACGGTTCAGATATTTACAGCTGTACGATTAACTTTACAACTGATCCCGTAACCGTTTCAAATGAAAAGACCATTGCGGATGCTTATGCCGATTCTTTCTATAAAGGTGCATCAAGTAATATCCCTGATGTATCAGGTCTGACAGAAAGTGAAGCTATCGCAAAGCTCGAAGATAAAGGCTTTTATAACGTGGTTGTCAGCGAAAAAACAACTGCAAATCCCGCAAATATAGGTCTGGTTATTGATCAGACTCCTTCCGTAAAAGGTATAGATAAGTATAAAAGATATGAGACAGACACAACTGTTGTTATCTATATCGGAAAAGGTGTTTTGGGATGATTCAGCTTCACGGTACTTTAATTAAAGGAATAGGCGGCTTCTACTATGTAGAGGCCGCAGACCGAATATACGAATGCAAGGCAAAGGGCATCAACCGCCGCAAGGGAATTGCTCCGCTTGCGGGTGATACTGTTACAATTACTGTTAATAACGAAGGATACGCTTCGCTTGACCGTGTGCATGATAGGAAAAATTTTCTTATCAGACCGCCCGTTGCAAATGTAGATAAGCTCTTTATCCTTGCCTCTACCTGTGAGCCTGTGCCGAGTACGCTTGTTATTGATAAGATGACTGCACTTGCTCAGGATAAGGGCATCGAGTGTGCTGTTGTATTTACCAAGGAAGACCTGAAAGAAATTGATGAGCTTGTTAATATCTACCGTTCATCGGGCTTTGAAACTTATTCGGTATCTTCCAAAAGCGGTAAAGGCGTTGACGAGATAAGAGAAGCTGTCAACGGCAGAATATGCGTTTTTTGCGGCAATTCAGGCGTCGGTAAGTCAACTCTGCTCAACGCATTGATTCCGTCGCTTGAGCTTGAAACGGCGGCAATAAGCGACAAATTAGGCAGAGGCAGGCATACTACTCGCCAGGTAGAGCTTTTTAAGGTCGGCAGCGGATATATTGCCGATACTCCGGGGTTTGCCGCAATAGATATGACAGGTATGGATTTACTTATAAGAAAAGAGAATCTGCCTTTCTGCTTCAAAGAGTTTCTGCCTTATCTCGGTACTTGCAAGTTTTCGAGCTGTACTCACGTTGCAGATAAAGGTTGTAAAATCTGTGAAGCTGTTGAAGCGGGAGAGATAATGAAATCACGTCATGAGAGCTATGTTTCAATGTATAATGACGTTAAGGATATCAAGGATTGGGAGCTCAGATAACAAGTAACCCTTTCAATCCGTCTGCATAATATGTAGCAGGATAATGAAAGGGGATAAACATATATGAGAATTGTTGTTGTGCGCAGTCCCAAGGCTCTTCGGAGTGTACTCAGAATGATATTCGGAATAAAAAAAGCGGATATTGAATGATTAAAGGCTTATGAGCGTTATGCTCATAAGCCTTTAAAATTTATATTATTCCCAAGTTTTCCAGATTTCGGGGCAGTAGCCTACGGTTGCTTTTTTGCTGTTTCTTACAATCGGCGTTTTAAACATCGCAGGGTTTTCAAGCAGCTTTTCTTCCTTTGCATCACTGCCTGCAAGATAAGCCATAAACAGCTCTTCATACAGCTTGCAGTCCTTATCAACAAGGTTATCAAAACCGCCTACAGCTGACTTAACAGAGTTGTATTCACCCTTGCTCATACCGTATTTTGCAACATCTATCATCTGGAATTTAATGCGGCGTTCTTTGAAATAACGCTCAGCTTTCTTTGTGTCAAAGCATTTGGATTTGCCGAAAATCTGAATATTCATTTTATCAGTTTTCCTTGTTATCAAGTGTTTTCTGGCTTCTCTTAGCATTAAGCTCAGCGAGCATATTATCACGGAACTTACCGTGAACGTTAAACAGAAGAAGTGAGAAGCCGTATCCGAATCTTGCTATCGCAGGTGCAAGGCAGAATATTGCCCATATTCCGTGAAGGACGGAGGGATCGGTGTGAGGTAAGATGTTACCGGCAATATCTTTGATAGGTGAGTAGTGGATAATTTCAAGAACAAATCCTGAAAGGAAGCCGATAAGTGTGCCTGAAAGCTTGGTAACGTAGCCCTGAACAGCGTTTACAAGACCTTCGTTTCTTACACCCGATTTCCACTCGAGATAATCGTAAACGTCACCCTGAAGTACGGGTCCGCAAACACCCATAAGGCAGTTGGGCAGACCGCATACGGTAAGCATAAACGTAACGAAGGCAAGGTTAGCGGCATTGAATTCATCACCGAACGGAGTGTAACCGCATATGTAAAGCGTTGTATAAGCTACGCCGGAGAATATACCGCCGAAAGCAGCGCATTTTCTCGCACCGAAACGCTTGATAAGCTTAGGGGCAAGGGGAGTAACAATGTAGTTGGGAATACCGGTGAAGAGGCCGCAGATTGTGCCGTTTGTAAGCTTACCGGTACAGTTCTGCCAGAACAGACCTTCGTTTGCACCGCCTATGCCTTTAACGCTTCCGAAGAAGTTTGAGAGAATGTAGATAAATAACGGTCTGTTTTTGATCGTGTATTTGATTGACTGAAGAATTGAAACATTTTCCATATCTTCCTTTGAAGCAATCGGAACACGTTCCTTAATGTTACGGAATGCAAATACCGAACATATAACGAGCATTGCGACGAAGAATAAAGCGTAACCGCCGTATATACCTTCCTGTGACCAACCTGTAAGACCGGGTAAGAAGTCGATTGTAATAGGTACCATTGACGGTATCCATACACCGAAAAGCTCAACAAATTTTTGTACGGTAATCAGCGTATTTCGTTCATTGAGGTTGGGAGTGATATTATAAAGCAGGATTGTCCAGGCATTGTAATATGACCAACCGATGCTGTTGAGAATGCTTATAACAATTGCATATATCGGTCTGTATGCCATAGGAATTGCGTAGGGGACGATGAAGAAAAGCATCGTACATATTGCCCATAAAGGCATCGGTAATATAAGGAAAGGACGAAGACGACCCCAACGTGTTCTCATACGGTCTATAACGATTCCTGAAAGCGGATCGTCGAGAGCATCCCATACGCTGGTAACGGCATTCATTGTTGCGATTGCTGAGCCGGAAAGACCCGTATAGTTGAGAAGAAAATACTGCTTCCACGTATCGACATAAGAGTTAAGGTTTTTGGTACCGTATGACGTTAAAACATATGCGGCAATTTCTTTAGGTGTCAGGAATCTTCGCTGTTGTTTATCAAGCAGTGGTTTTTGCGACGGTTCAATAGTTTCAAGAACGTTAGTCGTATTATCCTGCATTTTGTCACCTCTATAGAAAATTTATAAATATACTTTTAAATCATAACATACATTTTTCCATTATTCAATAATAATAGCAATATTTTTATAATAATTAATTAGTAAAATTTCGCTTAATTACTTGCTATTTTTATATTAAAGCGTATAATTATTATATTATTTTTTAGGAGGCATACCAATGTCTTGTAAGTGCTCACAAAACAGCAGTGACCTTACACTGCTTAAAGAAACACTTGACCGTTATGCTGCCGTTCCGGGCAGTCTTATTACCGTTTTACAAAAAGCACAGGCTATCTATGGCTATCTGCCTGCTGATGTGCTTAATCATATTGCTGAGCAGATGTCAATTCCTGCCGCTAAGGTGTTCGGTGTTGCTACGTTTTATACTCAGTTCCGTTTTAAGCCGGTAGGTAAGTATCTTATTATGCTCTGTCAGGGTACAGCTTGCCATGTAAACGGTTCACTTATGCTTGAAAAAGCAATTTTTGATACACTCGGAATAAAAGATGGCGAAACAACTGAAGACGGTTTGTTTACGCTTAAAAACGTTGCCTGTCTTGGCTGCTGCTCACTTTCTCCCGTTATGATGATTAATGATGAAACATACGGCTCTCTTACTCCTCAGAAGGTAAGGGATATTCTTGCTCATCTCAAAAAAGACGCACTTAAGGAGGCAGCTGAACAATGATAAGCATTAAAGTTGGTCAGGGCAGCTGCGGAATTTCTGCAGGTGCCGCCAAGGTTTATACTGCTCTTGAACAGCAGCTTAAGAGTAATCACGATGTACAGCTTTCGGTTACGGGTTGTATAGGTATGTGCTACCTTGAGCCTATTGTTGATATTTATTCCGACGGTGAGCTTATTAGACTTGTCCGTGTAAAAGATACCGATGCAAAAGCTGTTGCCGATTATATTTCAACAGGTGACAACAGCTTTATCGAAAACCTTATTGTTTCCGATGAGGACAAGCATTTTCTTGATTCTCAGACACGTATTGCTCTTCGCGGTTGCGGTATTATAAATCCCAATGAAATTGACGATTATATTGCTAACGGCGGTTATACCGCGCTCAAAAAAGCACTTATTGAGATGTCGCCGGAGGGTGTAATAGAGGAAATCAAGGTTGCAGGCCTTGCCGGCCGCGGCGGTGCAGGTTTCCCGACATGGTTTAAGTGGAATGCCGCAAGAAGCAGTCAGGGTGAAGAAAAGTATCTCATATGTAATGCCGATGAGGGTGACCCGGGTGCATTTATGGATAGGGCAGTTATAGAAAGTAACCCTCACAACCTTATTGAGGGTATGCTTATCGGTGCATATGCTATCGGTGCAAAAGAGGCGATCGTTTACGTACGTGCAGAGTATCCTCTTGCTATTATCAGACTTGAAAGAGCTATTGAGCAGGCTAAAGAAAAGGGTATAGTAGGCGAAAATATTTTCGGCAGCGATTTCTCCTGCAGCTTCCGAATAAAGGCAGGTGCGGGTGCGTTTGTCTGCGGCGAAGAAACAGCACTTATTGAGTCACTTGAGGGCTCAAGAGGTATGCCGAGGCTCAAGCCGCCTTTCCCTGCACAGTCAGGCTATTGGCACAAGCCATCAAATATAAATAACGTTGAAACTTTTGCCAATGTTTCATGGATTATAGAAAACGGCGGTGAAGAGTTTGCAAAGCTCGGCACTGATGACAGCAAGGGCACCAAGGTTTTTGCAATTACAGGTAAAATCAAGCGTGGCGGTCTTGTTGAAATCCCTATGGGAAAAAAGCTTTCCGATGTTATTTTTGATATCGGCGGCGGTATGAAAACTGGCAGAGACTATAAGTGTGTACAGCTCGGCGGTCCATCAGGCGGCTGTATCCCTGCCGATATGCAGGACACTGTTATTGACTATAAAAAGCTTTCTGCAACGGGTGCTATTATGGGCTCGGGCGGTATGGTCGTTATGGATGGAAGTACCTGTATGGTCGGTATGGCTCGCTTCTTCCTTGACTTTACAGCGAAAGAGTCCTGTGGTAAATGTACACATTGCCGTATAGGTACAAAGCGACTTCTTGAAATTCTTAACAGAATCTGTAAGGGCGAAGGAAAAGAAGGCGATATTGAGTTGCTTGAAGAAACCTGTAACGAAATCAAAGCAGGTGCACTCTGCGGTCTGGGTCAGACTGCGCCTAATCCGGTTCTTACAACAATTAAGTATTACCGCGATGAATATGAGGCTCATATAAAAGAAAAGCGTTGCCCTGCAGGCGAATGTATAGATCTTGTAAAATACAGTATTAATCCCGAAAAGTGTATCGGCTGTTCTCTTTGCAGTAAGAAGTGTCCTGTCGGTGCAATCTGCGGTGAAATCAAAAAGACATTTACAATTGATAGCGAGAAATGTATTAGGTGCGGTCAGTGTATGGATGCCTGCCGCTTTGGTGCAGTTGAAAAAAGATAAGGAGGGGAGAGGCTATGAGCGAAATGTTGAATATTAAAATTGACGGAATTGAGCTTCAGGCTGCTCCCGGTACTACCATTCTTGAAGCTGCTCAGAGCGCAGGTATAGAGATCCCAACACTCTGTCACGATAAGCGCATTGAAGAATACGGTGCTTGCGGCATCTGTGTTGTTGAAGCTGCAGGTATACCTAAGCTTCTGCGTGCATGCTCAACAAAAATCACCGACGGTATGGATATCAATACAAAATCCGACCGTGTTGTTAAATCACGCAAGTTTGCGCTTGATATGCTTCTGTCAAATCATACGGGCGACTGTAAGGCTCCTTGTTCACTTGCCTGTCCTGCAGGTACTGACTGTCAGGGTTATGTCGGCCTTATTGCAAACGGTGAGTATGAAGAAGCACTCAAGCTTATCAAGCAGCATATCCCGCTTCCAGCGGCAATCGGCAGAGTCTGTCCTCATCCTTGTCAGACTGCTTGTCGCAGAGGTCTTGTCGAAGAGCCGATCCAGATTGCTTATCTCAAGAGCTTTGTAGCCGATATAGACCTTAACAGCGAAAACACATTTGTGCCTGAGCTTGCTGAACTTAACGGCAAAACAGTCAGCGTTATAGGCGGCGGTCCTGCAGGTCTTACTGCCGCATACTTCCTTCGTATCAAGGGCTACAGTGTTAAAATTTACGATAAAATGCCGAAAATGGGCGGTATGCTCCGTTACGGTATTCCGCAGTACAGACTCCCAAAAGAACTTCTTGACAAAGAAATTGAGCTTATTGAGAAGATCGGTATTGAGATGATCAATAATAAAACTCTCGGTGTTGATTTTACAATAGAAAATCTTAAGGCAGAGAGTGACGCGGTTGTTGTTGCCGTCGGTGCGTGGAAGAGCAGTCCGATGCGTGTCGCAGGTGAAGAACTTGACGGTGTATACGGCGGTATAGATTTTCTTCGTACAGTTATTGAGGGTAATCCTCTTGAAATCGGTAAAAAGGTTGCAGTCTGTGGTGGTGGTAATACCGCTATGGATGCCTGCCGTACTGCAGTAAGACTCGGTGCAGACGAGGTGTACGTTATCTACCGCAGAACACGTGATGAAATGCCTGCTGAAGAACTGGAGATCAAAGAAGCTGAAGAAGAGGGCGTTATTTATAAATTCCTTACAAATCCTGCTGAAATAATCGGTGCTGACGGAAAAGTCAGCTCAATAAAACTTCAGGTGATGGAGCTTGGTGAGCCTGACGCAAGCGGCAGACGCTCTCCTGTGCCTGTTGAAGGTAAGTTTGAAACACTCGATGTTGACAGCGTAATTATGGCAATCGGTCAGCAGACTGATATCAGTGGTCTTGACAGTCTTGAGCTGACAAGAAAGAATACTATTGTTGCCGATGATTCAACATTTATGACTAATATTGAAGGTGTATTTGCCGTTGGCGATGCTACAAATAAGGGTGCATCTATTGCTGTTGCGGCTATCGGCGAAGCACATAAGGCAGCAGATGTTATTGACAGTTATCTTAACGGTTACCTTATTGGATACAGTAAGCCTTTTGTTGTTGAAAAGCAGGTAACAGCAGAGGATCTGGCTGACAGAGAAAAGATTTCTGCCCCTGAAATGCCTGTTGTTTCTGCTTGTGAGCGTAAGACAAGTTTTACCGAAGTTGCTCTCGGATTTACCGAAGAAATGGCAAAAGCAGATGCTAATCGTTGTCTTGAGTGTGGCTGCCTTGACTATTTCAAATGTAAACTTCTTAAGTACTCAAGAATGTACGATGTCAGTCCTGCTGTTTACTGCGGTGAAAAGACAATTGCAGGCAAGGATTCATCACATCCGTTTATTATTCACGATAACGATAAGTGCATTCTCTGCGGTCAGTGTGTAAGAGTCTGTGATGAGGTTATGGGTGTTACAGCTCTCGGTCTTGTAAATCGCGGATTTGTCACAGTTGTTTCACCCGAATTCGGTAAAAATCTTGACAGCTCACGCTGTATCTCATGTGGTCAGTGCGTTGCACTTTGTCCCACAGGTGCTCTTGAGCCTAAAACTCCGTTCAGAAAGAATGTTCCGCTTGATACAAAGGTTACCGAAACTGTTTGTAACGGCTGTGCAAAGCTTTGTAAGATGAACGTTCACACTTGCGCTAATACTATTGTTCGCTGTGAGCCTGCTGACGGTGGTATCCTCTGTAAAACAGGTGCATTCGGCTTTGCGGCACTTAATAATCCCGACAGAGTGAAGGATTGCACTGTTGACGGTGTTGAAGTCACAAGAGCAGAAGCTCTCAAAGCAGCTGCCGAGAGAATGAACGGTGCAACCGTACTTGTTAATTCTTCAATGAGTGATTCTGCACTCAACGAAGCGGTTGACTTTGCAAAGTCCAACAAGGCACAGATAATGTATTTTGATGCTGTAGAGTATACCGAAGCTGAAGTTAAGGTTTTCGGCGAAGAGAGAAAGCTTGGCGCAAATATTGCAGGTATCGAAAAGCTCGGTATTGCAAAGTATAACGGTGAACGAGTTGATGCAGTTGTATTTGGCGGCAAAATACCTGAGTTTAACGGAAATCTTATAGCGGCAGAAGTATTTGAAGCTGTTGATGCTCCGATAATATTAGCGGCAAAATCTAACCTCGAATAAACAAAAAGAACGGTGAGCAATCACCGTTCTTTTTGTTTACATAAGCTTTTTAAATTCATAAATAGCCTTTGCGTTAGAGAAAATAACGTCGCTTCCGTGTGAAAGGCTGGGGGAGTGACCGTCGTATGTTTCGGCAACACCGCCTGCTTCTTGCAGTATTAATGTACCTGCTGCGTAGTCCCATGGTTGAAGCTCTTTCTCAAAGAAAATTTCACATCTGCCGCAGGCGATTGCACAGATATCGTATGCTGCAGAGCCGCTTCTGCGTATGTCACGGGAGTAATCAAATACTTTTCTCAGCAGTGCAAATGTTTCGTCAGTGTTTTCGGGGTGATAGGGAGATGTGCCGAAAAGTGCAAGCCCATCGGCAAGCGGACGGTTACTGACACATATTTTTTTGTCGTTAAGGTAAGCGCCCTTGCCTTTTTCTGCACTGAATATTTCGTTTGAGTATGGGTTGTAAACAACACCCAATACCGCCTCGTCGCCTTCACATATTGCGACTGAAATACAACTGCATCTGTAATCCTGCATAAAGTTTGTTGTGCCGTCTATCGGGTCAACTATAAAACGAAGTGCGGTTGTTTCGATGTTTGAGTTGCCCTCTTCGCCGACAAATTCAGCCTGAGGCACAATCTTTGCAAGCTCTCTGAAAAGGTATTCCTGTACGGCAACATCGTATTTGGTTACAAAGTTTTTCTTGCCTTCTTTTTCTGTTACAGATTCTTCCTGCTCGTGTGCAGTGAGTATTATTTCGCCTGCTCTTTTTACTGTTTTTATTATTTGTTCAATATTGAAATCCATTTGAATTTATCCTTTTATTTTCTTTGAATATTTGATTTGGTTGAATAAGAATCCGAAAAGAAGTGCAAGAAGAATTATCGGCAGGAATAAAATTACAGTAAGAATCAAACCGATAAGAATTGCAGGACCTTTGCGGCTTTTGGGCAGAGATTCATATTCCGGTATATACTGCGGATATTCACGGCTGTTGCTGTTTTCGACAAAGTCAAACATCTCGAGTTCGGTATTGTATGCATCAAACTCACCTTTACAGCAGAGCGGAGCCAACAGACCCGTTGCATCGGGAGCAGCCTTGACGATTTTTCCTAAATCAACGTTTAGTGTTGAAAGCAAGCTGTCGATAATCCTCAGAAATCCAATGTAAATACGGCATTTCGGGTCGTCTGGCGACATATTGTTTTCACCTGAAAAAAGATTAGAAACAAGTGAAATAATAAAATCAACAACTTTATCATCTTTTATATTTTGCCAATCTGCTTTTTTTAGTCCTGTTTCTTTCTTTGTCCATTTTGCAAAAGTGCCGAATTTAACACTGTTCAGCCATTTGAAAATCGGCTTGATAATCCAACCGAATTTGTAAACAAGTTTCGGCTTGATACTGATTGCCTGAGCCATATAGGCGAATTTGTCAATATCACTGCCAGCGGCTTTTATCATATCTTCGATAACGCCGATGAGCTGTTTCTTTAGGTGTTCTTCCAGAGTCAGCCCGTTTGTATCAATATCAGCTTTGCTTACATTTTCGGTTTCGACTTTGATGCAGTTTTTTTCAATAGTCAGCTTTCTTATCGGAGCAGGATAGCCTATAAGGGCACCTGTACTTACAGCATAAAAAGCGTTTCCTCTTTCGCTGAAAACTCTGCCTATGTTATGTGTGTGCGTGTGACCGGTAAGCATAAGCTGAATACCCATATCAGCGTATTTTTTGCGGATATCCTTGTAATTGCGGTGCATGTCACCTTTGCCGATAAGCTCATACATAGGTGACGGAGGAATTATCGGGTGATGTGTCATTGCGACAACGAACTGACCGTTTATGCGTGCATCTTCAGCCTGCTCTTTTACCCAGTCAAGAAATTCGCCTTCAATTCCTCTGTCATCATTGAGGGCAAAAAGTCGTACATTATCAGGTAACTGTACAATATAACTCATATACTCAGGCTTGCAGCATATCGCTTCGTCCGGACCGAATTCGCGGTAAAAATCAAACAGCTCTTCACGCAAAAGTCCCGGCATTTCTTCAATATTGTCACCGACGTATTTTTTGCATTTTTCTTTATAGTCATGTGTTGCGGTGATAACGTAAACCTTTTTGCCTTTTGCCTTAAGATCGCGGAGCATCTCGCGGAATTCAAAATGTGCTGCTTCTTCGCCGTCATTGGTGACGTCACCGGCAATCAAAACAATATCAGAAGATTTATCAGCGGCGATTTGCTCAAAAGCCGCTTCCAGCAACTCTCGGCTTCCTCCAAGAAGTTTCTGACTTCGCATAAGTGCGCTTTCGTAAGCACTGCCGCTCGTACCGGTAAGTGGTGAATAATAGTGAGTGTCTGTAATTACGGTTAATTTGAGTGACATTGATTTATCAATCCTCTTTAGCTTTTATTCTGTAAATCTTCACAGAGTGCGGATCAAGTGTATTTGTTATAATATCGTCTGTTGTGAAATCTTCGCCTGTCCAGAGCTCTCTGCATTCATATTCTTCAGTATTGGGAAGAGTACAGTATTCAGTCGGAAGCAGCTCTCTGATGCTTACGGATTCCGTTGATTTGTCGCCGAATTTGTTAAAGAAACAGATTGCGGTTTCGCCATCTTCAAGCGGTTTTACAAGCACATCTACTTTGACGTTTGACTTGTGTCTGCGGCACTGGACACCAAGCTTATCCTGATCAATTGCAATAAGCTCTTTGTTGGTGAGTATTTTAAGTACTTCATCGTCGGATTTTACATTGCCGTCTTCGTCGATAAAACGACGGATATCATTGCCGAGAATGAGAGGAGCAGCCATCATACACCACAGAGCGAAGTGTGCACGGTTTTCTTCAATAGAAAGGTCACCGTTGCCGACTTCGAGCATATCGGGGTCATTCCAACCGCCGGGACCTGCGTGCTTTGCAAGACGTACATTCTGTTCGTATATTGCAACAATTGATGCCCAGTTAGCTGATATATCAAGCGTTGTTCTCCAGAGGTTACCGGCTTGTCTGCCCCAGTTCCAGGGTCTGTTGAAGCCCCATTCGCAGATTGAGTAGCATATCGGCTTTTCTTCGGTGTCGTTTTTCTTGGCATATTCTTTGGTTGCTTTTTTAAGCTCTTCACCCATCCTTGTATACTGGCATGCTGCTGCGTCCATTCGTGAGGCAAAGGGGTTAAAAAATCTTATTGTATTTATGCCTTTTTTTAGTTTTATGTTCAGCTGAAGTCTTCCGTCAGGTGTTGATCCTCTTGTAGGTGCGGCATACATATCGTATTCGTCTTTGCCGTTTACAATAACGCGTGCGTATTTATAGTACTGACCTTTTTTGCGGATTATAACGCTGAGGACGTAATTGCCGTCTTCAGGTACTTCAATTGAGCTGAAAGTAGCAGAGCCGATATTTGAACTCAGGCCGATAATATATTCGTTGGGATGTTTTGTGTCAGTCGCAAGTCTTGCGTGACCCTGAAGCTCTGCACGGTTTGCGCTCAGTGCGGCGATTTCTGTGCCGTCTGCAGTACTGATGATAATGCTTTCAATAAAAGGTGCAGATGTCGGGAAAGGCTTGTTATGGCAGAAGTCATACTTGAAATATTCAATGCCCCATTCGGCAAACGTTGCAGCATCTACAGCTTCGTGTCCGAGTGAAGCAGGGAGATCCTCGCAGGTGTGGGTGCCGTTGGATGAGTAGATACCAACCTTGAGACCCAATTTGTTTATATCTTCGACAAGCGGTTTTATGCCGCGAGGGAAGGCTTCGTAGTCTGCGACAAATCTACCGTTTTCATCACGCTCTGATGATTGCCAGCAGTCGTCTAAATTAACGTACTGATAGCCTGCATCTGCGAGTCCGCTTTTTGCCATAGCGTTTGCAATTTCAAGTATAAGCTTTTCGCTGATTTTGTTGCGGAAGGTGTTCCAGCTTGACCAGCCCATAGGAGGTGTAAGTGCAACACCGTTGTTATATGAGTTATGACTTTTTACCGTAACCTTTGCGGCATTTGCCGTTCTTGTTGCAATAGCTGCCGCTGTTTCCTGCGCAAACTGGAGTAAGTTCTTGATCATAATTATGTACCTCCCAAAATATACAAATTAATAATATCAAATGTTTTTTATTAAATCAATAAAAACATTTTTATAAATATCTAAAAAACATCCGATCAGCCAGACCGGATGTTTTGGGTTAATTGTTTTTATCGCTGATTTTCTTCCTTATAAGAAGACTTGACAGTTTTTGAGCATTAAGAGGAATAAGAGGGTAGAGGTAACATCTTCCTGTAATGGTCGGATTGAATGATATCAGCAGTATTATAATAATTATTCCTGCGATAAATCCCCATAGGTTAAACAGTGCAATCAATACGGTGAGCATCATTCTGCACAGCTTAAAGGCATAACCCAATTCATAGCTTGGCTGTGTGAAATTTGTGATTCCGACAAACGCCATATACAAAACTACTTCCGACGACAACCAACCTGACTGTACTGCGAATTCACCGAGAACCAATGCGCCCACAACGCTTAATGAGTTACTTAAGGCAGACGGTGTATTGAGTGAAGCAAGCTTAAGTGCATCAATAATTATTTCAACAATAAGAAGTTGAGCAAAAGGCGGTATCAGATAATCATCTTGAATTTTTATGAATTCAAGCCAGGCAGGTATATATTCTTCATTCTGTATCAGCAACAGCCACACCGGTGTCAACAGCAAGGTAAGTGCAAAAATAAACATTCTTACAACTCGAAGATATGAGCCGATCAGCGGAGGAAAATAATAATCGTTTGCATCTTGCAGAAAATCAAAAATACCCGTAGGTATAATCATTGCAGACGGTGAATTATCAACGATTATTATAATGTTACCTTCGTTTATGCTTGCTGCTGCGGCATCGGGTCTTTCGGTATATCTCACCTTCGGGAACGGATTGAAATGCTGCTTTGTGAGTAAAGTTTCTGCTAAAGTTGCCTGACCCATAGCTAAATTCTTAATGTTTATATTTTTGAGTTTTTTACGTATTGCTTCAAGAATCTTTTTGTCAACCTTATCCTCAAGATAACATATAACCGTGTCTGTATGCGATGCTGTGCCGATGTTCATATATTCAACGGTCAGCTGCGGATTTCTCATACGTCTTCGCAGCAGTGCCGTATTGAATATCAGTGTTTCCGTAAATCCGTCGTGTGCACCCCGTAGTACTTTATCGTTTTCGGGTTCTCCGACACTGCGTGCAGGATATGTTCTTGCGTCAATTATTATTGCGTGCTCATATCCTTCAATAAAAATACACAGTGCACCCGATAACACAAAAGTTTTGACAGAGTTTATATCACCGGTAATGTCGGTTTCGATATAGCTTACAAATCTGTTGACAAAATCTCTTGCTTTATCAACACCCTTTATTTTATCAGGTGTAAGTGCTTGCATTCCCTGTATAATCTTTACCATAGAGTCGTCTTTTACAAGACCGTCGATATAATAAAGCTTTGCTCTTTTTTCGGCAAATACAAAATTTCTGCAAACAATATCAAAACTCTCATTTACCCTGAGCTCATTGTCTATCAGTACTATATTCTTTTCGTAATCATTTGTAAAACTTTGCACTCGCATATCACTTCCCGTATACTTTTACGGTAGTTTTTACGATTGTTTGGTATTTATTCATTTAACGATAATCATTGTAAAGATTAACAATAGCATTCCATGTCAGAGGACCGACTGCTCCGCTCGGATTCTGCCCGACAAGCCTTTGTATAGCTCTTACAGCGTTTTGTGTTGATGTTCCGAATACTCCGTCAACAGTTACCGAAGGTACGGATGAGTTGTTTCGTGCTATTGTGTTAATGAATGTCTGCAGCTGTTCAACTACCTTACCTGTAGCACCGGTTGTAATAAAATAGCCGGGATACAGTAACGAGGAATAGCTTGAATATTCGCTTGGTAAAGATCGCAGTACAGCATCATATTCATCCTGTAATCTGTACCAGGTTTGTCTGCCTACAATACCGTCCTGAGGCAGACCGAACTGACGCTGAAAAGCTAATACGGCGTTTCTTGTTTCGTCACCAAAAATACCGTCAATACGTATATCCGGTAAGGTGTCGTAGAAAAAACCGAGAAAATCAAGGTAATATTGAAGTGTAGAAACATCTGTGCCGCTGTCGCCGAGCTGAAGTACATCGCGGAAAAGGCGCTGTGCTTCGGTAATGGTTATACCTTCTGAATATAATTCAGATAAGCTCTTAACGCCGTTGTAAATCTGTTTTATTCTGTACCACGTTGCTTTGCCGACTCTTCCGTCGGGTGTAAGATTAAATATACGCTGAAACTGTTGTACAGCTCTTCGTGTTGTCTCGTCAAAAATTCCGTTTGTTTCGGGAATTTCAGGTATTGATGGGTAGTTGGCGGCGATACGGTTGAGTTGACGCTGTATTGTTCTTACATCTTCACCGGAGTCGCCGAGTTCAATTATAACACCGGGAAAGGACGGCGTGTTTGCTCCGACAGGTGCATCGTTAACTATATTTATATCTTCACCGTAATAATATTGAAGAATTTCATAAGGTGTATTTCCTTGGTTTGCAAGTGTTACGGTTCCCCATTGAGAAAGACCGTCACACTGTACGGTTGTGCCATTGCAATATGCGGTGAAATAGGGCTGTATCTGATTGCCTTTTGTAACATAATCGTTGAATATTTCATCAACAATCAGACTGATATTTTGAAATACTTCTCTGTTGTTGATGAATTTCTGGTCGTATTGAGTTGAAGAGGTGATGTCAAAGTCGTACCCTTTGGCTCTGTAAAACTCGGTGTAATATCTGTTGAGTGCAAAAGAAATTATTGCATAAATATTTGCTCTTAGTGCGTTTTCCGGCCATGTCGGATAAATTTCACTTGATGCTACGTTTTTGATATAGTCTGCAAAGCTTACGGTTACATTCTGTGCCGGAGAATCCGGTGCACCAAGATGTACGGTTATCGTATCCGGTATTATCGGTGTTGCCAAAATGATACCTCCTCAGAGATTCGGTGCATCTTCATACACATCCTCATAAACTGAAGGTCTGCTTAAAGGTTGCATTGCTACCGGTTGAAGTGATTCAATTGATTCAAAGATTGGTACATTGTGAAATGTAATCGGCGAAAACTGCGGATGTGTTACTTTTACGGTATATGTGGCATAGGGGATTGCTTCTCCGGGAGTTAAAGATAATGATTTGTTTTTTGTCGGCAGAATTATTTCATCAGCTACACCGTCGATATCTGTATATTCTTCTTTAAATGTGAACCTTCCGTCGTCAAATTCTTTCTCAACAAGAACACGCGCATTTTGAATCGGAAATACCTGAGAGGCAGCATATGTCTGTACACGAAGTTTACCGATTTTAGGATTGCTTGCAATAAAATCGTCATAATTCTTGTATGTCTGTGGTTCAGGCGAGCTTTGCTCACCCGGTCGTTGCGGTACTGTGTTGGCCATAACTGAAATATCGTTGTTTTCATCAGTACCCGAGTATTCTATAGGCATTGGCCTGTTGCTGACATACTGAACTTTGTATTTTTTTGGAGTCTTATTCTCCGTTGGTTCTTGTATTTCATCAGCTGTTTTGAATCCTTTGTTATCACCTATAAAAATATTGCCGTTTTTCTTTGCATATTTTAACAGTTCACGCTTATAATTTTCTATACACTTATCAAAATTATCCATTAATATCACTCCTTGTTTTGGTGCTGTATCAGTATATGTTGATTTTTAAAAAGTGATAACGTAATGAAGTTTAATATCAGTATTGTAAAATTATGAATTTTCATAAAATCTCTTTTATATTTAAAAAATGTATGATATAATCCATTCGTTAAAATTATGTACATAATACATTTGGAGGTACAATATGAAAATTTTAATGGTTGGCTCAGGTGGTCGCGAGCATGCGCTTATCAAAAAACTGCTTGAAAGTGATAGAGTAGATAGTGTTATCTGCGCTCCCGGTAACGGCGGCATAGCTTGTGATGCAGAATGTTTTCCTGTCAATGTTATGGATATTGACGGTATGATTGCTCTTGCTCAGGAGCAAGCTGTTGATTTTGTTTTTGTTGCACCGGATGATCCGCTTGCTGCAGGTATGGTTGATGCGTTTGAGGCAAAAGGTATCAAGGCATTTGGTCCCTCTGCTCTTGCCGCAAGAATCGAAAGCAGTAAAGTATTTTCAAAGAATCTTATGAAGAAGTATAATATCCCGACTGCTGCGTATGAAGTTTTCTCAGATTCTCAGTCTGCTATTAATTATATTGAGTCCAGCGGTAAATTCCCTGTTGTTATCAAGGCCGACGGTCTTGCGCTCGGCAAAGGTGTTATAATTGCTGAGAATTTTGATGCAGCCAAGGATGCAGTTAAGTCTATAATGGAAGATAAGGTTTTCGGAGCTTCCGGTAACAATATTGTTGTTGAAGAGTTCCTTACAGGTCCTGAGGTTTCCGTGCTTGCTTTTACCGATGGTAAAACCCTTGCTCCCATGGTTTCCTCAATGGATCATAAGCGTGCTCTCGACGGTGATAAGGGCCTTAATACAGGTGGTATGGGTACAGTAGCTCCGAATCCCTATTATACCAAAGAGATTGCTCAGGTTTGTATGGATACTATCTTTATGCCCACTGTCAAGGCTATGTGCAGTGAAGGCTGTCCGTTCAAAGGTTGTCTTTACTTCGGCCTTATGCTGACACCTGACGGTCCCAAGGTTATTGAATATAACTCACGCTTCGGCGATCCCGAGACTCAGGTTGTTCTGCCTCTTCTTGAAACTCCGCTTGTCGATGTTGTTGAAGCTGTTGCTGACGAAACACTTGATAAGATTGACGTTGTATTTTCAGATGATTCCTGTGCTTGCGTAATTATTGCATCCGGCGGCTATCCCGGCTCTTATGCAAAAGGTATTGAGATAAAGGGCCTTGATGAGAACGGTGCGGTTGACGGTGCAACCGTATATCACGCAGGTACTAAGCTTTCTGACGGTAAGTTCCTTACAAACGGCGGCCGTGTGCTTGGCGTTACTGCAAGAGCTGAGACTCTGCCCGAGGCTCTTGAAAAGGCTTATTCCGCTACGGAAAAGATTTATTTTGAAGGTTCACACAAACGTACCGATATCGGCAAAAAAGCACTTGATGCTTTGAAATAATTTACTATACACAAAAGGGAGGAATCAGCTGTGAAGGACAAAAAGAAGCTGATTAAAATTATCGTTGCTGTTGTATTGGTTGTTGCTGTTGCAATCGGCGGTGTTGTCTTTGTAAAGCAAAAAACCGAAGGTGATAAATTTAAGGCTGTAATTATGGAAGTCAGCACTTCAACAGTTACACAGACTCTGTCTACTCAGGGTACGGTTGAGTCACTTAACAGAGGGGAATATGAGATTTTTGACGGTGTTGTTGTCAAAGAGGTTTTCGTTAAGCTTGGCGACAAGGTTGAAAAAGGCCAGCTTCTTGCAACCTTTGAGTCTTCTTCACTCAACGGAATAATTGCACAGAAGCAGTCTGCTTATGATACCGCAAAAATCAACTATCAGAATTCATTGAATTCTGCAAACGAAGCATCGGCTAAACTGCCTGTAATTGAAGCACAGATTGCTGAGGCAGAAAAAGAGATTGAAAGACTTTCAGCAGAAACTGAGAAAGCTAAAGAAGAAGCTTCATCAGAGTATCAACCAGAAAACGTACCTGATTGGATCAAAAACATTGATTTTGAAAGACTTGCAAAACTTCTCGGAAACTCTTATACGGTTGATGAACTTTATGATTTTTTTGTGCGCCTTGCAAATCGTGGTGCTGACCGCACAACTATATCTGATATCATAAACAATCTTAATGCCGGTTCTTCGTTTGATATTTCTTCAATGCTCGGTACTTCTTCAGCAGAAGCTCAACTGATGAGCGCTCAGATGAGCCTTATGACGCTTAAAGCTCAGAAAACCTTGCTTGAAACTCAGTCTCAGAATGTTCTTGAAAGCACGTATAAATCGCTTATGGATTCTGCTAAAGCTTCTCTTGATGCAACGAAGCTTTCTGTAGAGAAGCTTGCTAAGGGTTGGTATGCCGAAAGTGACGGCGTTGTCAGTGAACTAAATATTAAAGCAGGTGAATCGTTTTCCGCTGTTCAGAGCACATCAACTCCCGATATTTCATCGCTTATGGGTTTGCTTTCCGGCACAGGTAATGCCGATATAGGTTCACTTATCTCTGCTTTTTCATCTTCATCTTCAGCTAAAAATATCGGTATTGCGGTTGAATATTATGACAGCTTTACAGCTTCGTTTTCACTCGGTAAATACGACATACTTGATGTAAAAGTTGGCCAGAAAGCCAAAATCACTTCTCTCGGTCACGAGCTTGAGGGCGAAGTTATTTATATCAGCCCTGTTGCTTCCAACAGCTCAGGACTTGACATCGGTTCTATGCTTGGCGGTATGACGGGCTCAACGTCCAATGGTTCTAACTCTATTCCTGCACGTGTTCTTATCAAAAATCCCGATGAAAGCGTAATTATCGGAATAGATGTTGATATTGATATTGAGCTTGATGTTGTTGAAGATGCAGTTACTATTCCGATAGAAGCTGTTGAGACTGATGATACAGGCACTTATATTTATAAACTTAATGATGATAATGAAACTGTTACCCGCGTTGCTGTTGAGCTTGGTCTCGCAACAGATACTCATTACGAAGTTGTTTCAGGCTGCTCAGAGGGCGACAAAATTGTTCAGAATCCCGCAACTGCACTTAAAGTAATTGCCGAGGAAGGTAAAAAGGTTGCAGTGACGTATTCGTCTGATGCCGCTGTCTGATGTGAGGTGCGTGCATCTATGAATATAATAGAAAATATTCGTATTGCTGTTTTCAGCATACGAACAAATCTGACCCGTTCATTGCTTACTATGCTTGGCATTATTATCGGTGTTGCATCGGTTATTGCTATTGTTACCGTCGGTAACGGCGGACGTGACTATATAGTCGGTATGATTGAGTCAATGGGCTCTAATATGGTCAGTATTACTGTTGCGAATGATGTTGCTACGACAAACGACTATATAACAGATGCCGATATTGAAGCCATTAAGCGCCTTGAAAGTGTCGGTGTAGTTTCACCTATGGCATTTAATATGGCAATGTGTGAGAGCGATCATGAGAAGGGTACCGGTATGATTATGGCGGGTACTACGGACTTACAGCACATTATGGCTTCAAAAATGCTATACGGCAGATTTTATAATGAGTCTGATTACGAGGCAGGCAGATACGTTGTCTGTATTGATAATCTTAGTGCGTTCTCACTTTTCGGCTATGAAAACTGTGTTGGTGAAAAACTTAATATAACCTACAACGGTAATACGGTTGCTTTTAAAATTATCGGTGTAGGCGACAGTACGTCTATGTCGGAAATGGATACCGAATCTATAGCAACAATGATGGATTCTTCCAGTGCGATGGGTACAATGGTAAGTGTAATGATGCCGTCAACTACTTATAACGAGTTTTTTGCTCAGAACGGTAAGTATCAGATGGTGTATCTTACTGCTAATGATGACCGTTTTCTAGACAGTGCAGGTGCTTCTGCCGTAAACGTTCTCGAAGCAAGACATTCGAATTCCGGCAGAGAAGTATATAAGGTCAGTAATATGGCAACATATATTGAGCTTATTAATACCGTTATAAATGTCTTTACTGCATTTATTGCGGCTGTCGGTGCAATTTCTCTTGTTGTCGGCGGTATCGGTGTTATGAATATTATGCTTGTTTCCGTTACCGAACGTACACGTGAAATAGGTATAAGAAAAGCACTCGGCGCAAAAACCTCTACGATTATGCTTCAGTTCCTTACCGAATCCGTTATACTATGCTGTATCGGCGGTTTTATAGGCCTGGTGCTCGGAGTTGCCGGTGCATTGGCGGTAGCGGCGTATGTTGACGTACCAATTTCGATCCAGTTTTCTACAATTCTTCTGGCAGTCGGTTTCTCAAGTGCAATAGGTATTTTCTTTGGAATTTATCCTGCACGCAGAGCTGCGAAAATGCTTCCGATTGAAGCCTTGAGAAGAGATTGATAAATCATAAAAATATGCCCCGGATATTTTAAATATCCGGGGCATAAGTTATGTTGTGATTAAATTAATACTTGAAGTTCTTATAGAAGACGTGAGCTGAACCTGTTGCGTTACCGCCACCGGCTACATCGATGACAACGTTGATATCATATTCAACTGTAAGGCTTACAAGGTTACCAGTTGTTGAATCGATAACTGCCTTAACCTTTGCGTTCTTGTAGCTCTCGCTTACCTTTGCGCCGCCAAGGATATCATCGATTGCATCGTAGATAACGACAGCAGTCTTGTGGTCAAAATAGCTCTTATCAGCATCACCAACACAGATACCGCACTTATCGATGGGGGAGTTGTTTGACTTGGAGTTTTTGTCTGCATAGCTTGAACCGCCCTTGACATTAAGAACGATAGTGTACTGTGTACCGTTAACTGTGCATGTAGCACCTGTTACGTCACCGGCTGTGAGTGTGCTCTTGCGAAGGTACTGGTGAGGAAGGTCGGATTCCCACTTGCCCTTAGTAACGTCCATTGTGTATTTGTTTTCGGCACCGATGCCCATAAACTTGTACATAACGTCACCGAATGTTTTGAGAAGGATGCCTGCGTTAAGCTTTTCGTTATCAACATAACGAAGCTTGTTGAAACCAACCTTGGCTGCAACAGCCTTATTTACAGCGTTGTTGTAGTATGCGATGATTTCAGCGGGAGTTTCAGGCTTTGCTGCGGGAGTACCTGCAGTAGTTGTTTCGCCGGGAAGAGTTGTTGCGTTGGGGTCTGTTGTTGCATTGGGGTCTGTTGTACCGTCTGCGGAAACAGGCTCTGTAACTGTACCGTCAGCTACTGTTGTTGCATCGACTGCTTCGTCAATAGGGTCTGTTACCTCTTCGGGTACTGTTGTGGTTTCCGGATCGGGTGTTTTCTCGCCACATGCTGCAAAGCTAAGGAGCATTGCAACGGCAAGAAGAAGTGCTACGAGTTTTTTCATTGTTTTTTCTCCTTTCGGTATTTAAATGCCTTTCGGCATTGATTACTTTTTGTAATATTTATCTACGTTTGCTGAATGTTCATCCCAGGTGACAGCATAATAGAAGTTCATATCGGAGTCAGTTAGGAAAAAGTAGTAGTCAGTATCGGCAGGGTAGAGGGCAGCTTCAATCGCTGATATACCAACATTTGTTATCGGGCCTGCGGGAAGACCTTTACATTTATATACGTTATAAAGCTCTGTGTATACGGAAACGTCTTCAACGTAAGGTGCAACATGCTTGTTCAGATAGAATATCGTTACGTCACATTCAAGCTTACCGTATGATGAGTTAAGTCTGTTATGAAGCACTGAAGAAACTTTTTTCATTTCAGGGTCAGTAGCTTCTTCCTGGATTATTGAGGCTATACGGAGTATCTCATCCATTGTGTAGCCTAATTCTTCGGCACGTGCTTTATATTCGTCGGTGATTTTTCTTTCGTAATTATCAAGGAACTTGTTAAGTACCGACTGCGCGTTCATATCATAATAAAATTCGTAAGTGTCGGGAAATATGTATCCTTCAAGTACAAAAGGCCTGTCCTGCGGATTCTGAATTTCTGTAATGAAGTCATATTCGGTAGCAGGTGAGTTTACAGCAGCAATAAAATCTGACGCACTGCATACGCCGTTTTCTTCAAGCAGTTTTGCACATTCCTCAGCGGTCAATCCCTCGCGGAACGTTATCGTTACGGTAGGTATTGCGGTGGTCGTAGGTGTAAGGCGGTCGATCAGGCTGTTGTCCGATGAACATGAAGTTAACAGAATAACACAAAAAATAAGCATCGGAATTAAAAATTTTTTCAGCAAAAACACCACCTTGATGCATATTTACTACAATTATACTATAAAAACTTGTTTTTTTCAAGTGTTGACAGAAATATTAATTAAGAGATATAATCAAATATAAAATCAGGGTCTGTAGCTCAGTTGGGAGAGCGTTCGGTTCGCAACCGAAAGGTCGAGAGTTCAAGCCTCTTCAGATCCACCATTAACTTTAGCATAAATCACAAAATAAGTTAAATCCGTTTATTCAATTTGATAGTTGAATAATTTTATATTTGTGCTATGATATATATGGAATCTTTTGTAAATATGAAAGGGAATTTTTATGGCTAAATATCTGATTGTTAATGCAGACGATTACGGAATGTGTAACGCGGCCAATACGGCGGTCAATGAGCTTTTTGAAGGCGGCTGGCTTAAATCGGCTACTATTATGATGCCTTGCCCGACTGCGGCTGATGCCGTTAATTTTTCTATTGCTCATCCTGAGTATGCAATAGGTGTTCACCTTACAATGACAAGTGAATGGGGCAAATACCGCTGGAAGCCTCTTACAGACGGTAAAACGCTTGTGGATGAAGAAGGCTTTATGTGGCACGAGAGTGACCAGGTTGAGAAGAATGCTTCTTACGAAGACCTTGAAAGAGAAATCCGTGCACAGATTGACCTTGCTCACAAGATGGGTATGAAGCCCTCTCATACGGATAACCATATGGGCTCTCTTTACGGTCATTATACAGGTCGTCTCGGACTTGCTAAAATGACTCTTCGTGTCTGCGGTGAATACGGTTATGCTTACCGACTTTACACTAAGCATGATAAGCGCATCTGTCCCAACGGTACTCCTTATTTCCTTTATGCTGCTATCACAATTCTGTCCAAGAGATGGGGTAAAAAGTATAACGTCGTTATTCCTGATTATCTTCTTTTCCCGGATTGGAATGACGATATGCGTGTCAGCTATGAAGTTTACAGAGATACAATACTTAAAATTTGGACCGATATCCCTGAGGACGGTGTAACCGAAACTTTTGTGCATCCTTCAGTTGAAACCGATGAGCTTAAGGGTATTACTGCAAGATGGCAGGACAGAGTCTGGGAGTACCAACTTATGAAGGATCCCTATGTTCACGAGTATCTTAAGGAGCACGGCGTTGAGCTTATCAGCTATCGTGACCTTATCAGAATGAAGGGCGGCAAAGTTCGCTGAGCAAATTTATATCCGGCTTCATCTTTAGGGTGTAAGCCGGATTTTTTTGTTTTGACAAAAAGTGAGCATTCGTGAGAAAAAAACAGCATTCGCGAGCTATCAAGAGCATTTTAAAAAATATGGATTGATTACGCTGAAAAAATGTTAAAAATATTGAAAAAATTGTTGACATTTAGCGATTTTAGCTCTATATTTGTAATCGTTATAATATATATAAAGAGAGGGGTTGCATAATTGGAAAATAATATAATTATCGACCTTAAAAACATTTCCGTTTCATTTGACGGCGAGCCTATCCTAAAGGACCTTAATCTTTATATCAGGGATAAAGAGTTTATTACTTTCCTCGGTCCTTCAGGTTGCGGTAAAACCACTACTCTTCGTGTCATCGCCGGTTTCATTGAGCCTGACGGCGGCGATGTTATATTTGATAATAAACGTATAAATGATGTTCCTCCTCATAAGAGGCAAGTTAACACCATTTTTCAGCGTTATGCTCTTTTTCCTCATCTTAACGTATATGAGAACATTGCGTTTGGCTTAAGACTTAAGAAAGTAAGCAATAAGGAAATCAAGCAGACGGTTACCGATATGCTTGCTCTTGTCAATCTTCGCGGTTTCGAAAAGCGTAATATTCAGTCTCTCTCCGGCGGTCAGCAGCAGCGCGTAGCAATAGCACGTGCCCTTGCCGTAAAACCCCGTGTCCTTTTGCTTGATGAGCCCCTTGGTGCTCTCGATCTCAAGCTTCGTAAGGATATGCAGAATGAACTCAAGAATATTCAGCAGCGCCTCGGTATTACTTTTATATATGTTACTCATGACCAGGAAGAAGCTCTGTCAATGTCTGATACCATTGTTGTTATGGACAGCGGTGTTATTCAACAGATTGGTACACCGCTTGATATTTATAACGAGCCCAAAAATGCTTTTGTTGCCGATTTCATCGGTGAGAGTAATATTCTTGACGGTATTATGCTTGATGACTGCCTTGTTGAGTTTTCGGGTCACCGTTTTGAGTGCCTTGACAAAGGTTTTGCCAAAAACGAGGCAATCGACGTTGTTGTACGTCCCGAAGATGTTGATGTTGTCGAAGAAGAAAAAGGTATGGTCAAAGGTGAGGTTACATCCGTTACTTTTAAGGGCGTTCACTTCGAAACCATTGTCGATATAGGCGGCTTCAAGTGGATGATTCAGTCCACTGATTATCACGAGGTCGGCAAGCGTATAGGTCTTTTTATTGAGCCTGATGCTATTCATATTATGAAGAAGAGCGCGTATTCCGGTCTTTACGGCGATTACAGCTCGTTCAGTGAGGAGTTTGACGAGCTTTCCGATCCTGAGGAGGTGGAGGAGGAATGAGCAGCCGTTCTTTAAAAGCAAAGCTTGTTGCTTCTCCGTATATTGTATGGTCAGCTATCTTTATAATTGCTCCGCTCATTTTTGTCGCGTATTATGCTTTTACGGATTCAAGCGGTGCGTTTACTCTTGAAAATATATTTGAACTCAGCAAGTATACGACTACTTTTTTGCGTTCTGTCTGGTTCGGTATTGTTGCAACGATTATTTGTCTTATTATTGCTTTTCCTCTTGCTTATTTTATATCGCAGAAAACAGAAAAGGTTCAACGCACGCTTGTCCTTCTTGTTATGCTTCCTATGTGGATGAGCTTTCTTATACGCACCTATTCATGGATGGCTTTGCTTCAGGATACTGGCATTATCAATTCATTTTTAATGAAAATCGGTATTGACCCCGTGCATATGATCAATACTGAAGGTGCTGTTATTCTCGGTATGGTTTATAATTTCCTGCCTTTTATGATAACTCCCATTTATTCTGTAATGGCAAAGCTTGACCACAGTATGATAGAAGCCTGTCAGGATTTGGGCGGTAACCGTCTTACCTGCGTTCGCCGTTGCATAATTCCTATGAGTATGCCCGGAGTTGTTTCGGGCATAACAATGGTTTTTGTTCCTTCAGTCAGTACTTTTTATATTTCTCAAAAGCTCGGCGGAGGTTCGTTTGACCTTATCGGTGATGTTATTGAACGTCAGTTTCAGCAATCTTACAATTATAATCTCGGTGCTTCAATTTCCTTTGTTCTTATGATACTTATCCTTATATGTATGGCGGTTATGAACCGCTTTACGGGTGATGAGGAGATGGCGATATGAAGATTGCATCAAAAATCTATATTTTCCTTGTATTCGCATTTCTCTATGCACCGATTTTTATTCTTATTCTTTTCTCATTCAATTCTACAAGCAGCACAAGTGTCTTTTCGGGCTTTTCGCTTCAGTGGTATAAATCTATTTTAGAGGATGAAGCAACACTTAAAGCTTTGTCAAATACAGTTGTTCTTGCAGTCTGTTCTTCTTTGATAGCAACCGTTCTCGGTACTGCTTCTGCAGTCGGTATTGACCGATTCAAAAAAGGTCCTGTTCGTTCAGGTGTTATGGCTGTAACGAATATACCTATGATGAATCCGGAAATTGTAACCGGTATTTCGATGATGCTTCTTTTTGTCTTTGTAGGCAGACTTGTCAACAGCGAATCGGTTCTTGGCTTCGGTACTTTACTTATTGCACACGTAACATTTAGCCTGCCTTACGTAATACTTAACGTATTGCCTAAGCTAAGACAGACTGACCGTAATCTTGCAGAAGCTGCGCAAGACCTTGGCTGTAAGCCTGTAGCGGCATTTTTTAAAGTTGTTCTGCCCTCTATAATGCCCGGTATACTTACGGGTATGATTATGGCGTTTACACTTTCTCTTGATGATTTCATTATCAGTTACTTTACAAGCGGTCCCGGCTTTCAGACTCTTCCGATTGCAATATTCTCTATGACAAAACGTCGTGTCAAGCCGGATATGTATGCTCTCTCTGCTCTTGTTTTTGTGAGCATTCTTGTTCTTCTTATACTTTATAATATTGCTCAGACAAAAAGTGAAGATAAAAACAAGAAAAAGAAATGAATCCTTTACCGTAAGGGGGAATTGTTTTGAAAAAAATCCTGGCAGCGTTTACAGCGTTGCTGATAGTTGCTTTTTCCGTTTTCTGTGCAAATGCAGCATCAAGTGATGATATTGAAGCACTCAGCGGTACAACACTTTACGTATATAATTGGGGCGAATATATCTCTGACGGTGCTGACGGTACTCTTGACGTTAATAAAGCTTTTGAGGAAAAATACGGCATAGACGTCGTTTACGATACTTTTGACAATAATGAAGCTATGTATTCAAAAATCAAAAGCGGCGGTGTTTCTTATGATATCGTTATTCCTTCTGAATATATGATTCAGCGTATGATTGTTGAAGGTATGCTTGAAAAACTTGATTATTCGAATATACCTAATTTTGATAAGTATATTCCCGAGAAGTATCGGAATCCTTCATATGACCCCAAAAACGAATATTCTGTACCTTATACCGTAGGAATGGTTGGACTAATTTATAATTCAGCTATTGTAGACGGTACACCGGACAGTTGGTCTGCACTCTGGGATAAGCAGTATAAAGGCCAGATTCTTATGTTCAATAATCCTCGCGATGCGTTCGGTATTGCCCAGAATCTTCTTGGTATGGATTATAATACTGAATCGGTTATGTCTTGGAAACTTGCTGCCGAGCTTCTTAAAGAACAGAAGCAGGTTGCTCCCGTATACGTCAATGATGAGATATTCCTTAAAATGGAATCCGGTGAGGCTGCTCTCGGTGCATATTATGCAGGCGATTTCCTTACTATGAAGGATAATAATCCCGATCTTGAGTTCGTGTATCCCAAAGAAGGCACTAATTATTTTGTTGATGCAATTTGTGTTCTTAAAGGTTCAAAAAACAAGCTTGCTGCTGAACTCTATATTAACTTCCTTCTTGAGCCTGATGTTGCTCTTGCAAACGCAGAGTATATTTGCTATGCAAGCCCTCATAGTGGCGTATATACAAATCCCGACTATTCATTTTACGGCAACGAGATTCTTTATCCTGAAGACGGTAAGTTCAAAACACAGAGTTATCTTAATCTTTCACCGGATACACTTGAGCTTATGAGTTCATTGTGGGACGATGTAAAGAATTACAATGTTGATGAAGGCGGAAGCAATTACGATTTCTTCTTTGCCGATGGTTCGTTAGGCGGTGCTGATGCGTCAGCAGCTCTTACTCCGGAGGGTTCAAGATATCTTGTTTACATAATTATTTTTGCCGTTATATGTTTTTCGTATGTCGCTTTTCGTTATATAAGAAAGAAAATCCGCGAAAAAGCATAATCGGGTAGGGAGACTTGCTGAAAACAAGCTGTTTTTACTTAAAATTCACAAAATCGATATGAAAACAGGTTGATATTGACAGTTTGATATGTTAAAATAAGGGTGTTGTTAAGCAACACCCTTATTATTTTTGTGAGGTGATTTATATGAAGTACACTTTAAACAAAACAAATTACCGCAATTTTGACGTTATGGAGCTTGGCAAGCGTGAGGGAAGAGCATATTTCATTCCTTACACCGATAAGGCTAAGCTTGAAGCTGCAGATATTTCTGCAGAGCGTTATTCAAGTGACCTTGTCAGAGTGCTTTCAGGCGAATGGGAATTCAAATATTTTGCTCATCTTGCTGATGTACCTTATGACTTTGACTCTTCCAAGGTTGAATTTGATAAGGTAAATGTTCCTTCCACATGGCAGAGAACAGGCTATGAGCCGCCTGTTTATCTCAACTGTCCTTATGAAATTGAGACAAAACCGCCGATGCTTCCCGATGATATGTCTGCAGGCATTTACCGTAAAATCTTTGATATAGACGATACCGATAAGGTTTATCTTATCAATTTCCTCGGCGTTATTCCTTGTATCGATCTTTACCTTAACGGCGAGTTTGTCGGCTACAGTGAAGGTGCTCATAACACAGCTGAGTTTGATATTTCTTCTTTTGTCAAAAAAGGTGAAAATGAGCTGATTGCTGTTATTCATAAATGGAGCAACGGCACGTTCCTTGAGTGTCAGGATATGTTCCGTGAAAATGGTATTTTCCGTGATGTTCTGCTTTATGAATTGCCGAAAACCTATATTAATGATTATTTCCTTAAAACTACCAAAGACGCTGACGGCTACACTGTAAGCGCTGAAGTTGCCGTTACGGGTGCTGATTCGGATTATACTGTCGAAATTTATGCAGTCGATTCGCAGAATAATACTCTTTTCTGTGCAGAAGCTGCTGCAAATGTGCCAATGACGTTTAAGAATCTTAACGTTGTTGAATGGAATGCTGAAATCCCGACTCTTTATACAGCGTATATAGTTCTCAAAAAGAACGGTGAAGCTGTACAGTTTGTCCGCTCTTTTATTGGCTTTAAGAATGTTAAGATTAATAAGAACATCTATTATTTCAACGGCGAAAAGATTAAGTTCAAAGGTGTTAATCATCACGATACCAATCCTAAAACCGGTTATGTTATGACTTTTGAAGATATCAAAAAAGACCTTGAACTGATGAAAAAATTTAATGTTAACGCTATCCGTACGTCTCATTATCCGCCCGACCCCCATCTGCTTATGCTTGCCGATCATATGGGCTTCTATGTAGTAGATGAGGCTGATATTGAAACTCACGGTTGTGGCTGTCCTCCTCATAATAAGATTAACCTCATAAGCAATGACCTTAAGTGGGCACCCAGATATATTGACCGTGTTATGAGAATGTATTACCGTGACAGAAACCATCCTTGTGTTTCTATGTGGTCTCTCGGTAACGAGGCTGGTGGAATCAAGTGTCACGATGCTTGTTATGACGTTCTTCATAAGGTTGCACCCGAGATTCCCGTTCATTATGAGGGTGCCTGCCGCTCCCCAAGGCTTGGTTATGATGTTGTCTCAGAAATGTACACAGGTCATGCCGATGTTCAAAAGGTGGCTGACGGCACACGCGGTAAACTCTACCGTCAGAAGCCTTTCTTCCTTTGTGAATACAGCCATGCTATGGGTGTGGGTCCGGGTGCACTCGAGGATTATTGGAAGATTTTTTATGCTAACGATAATCTTATGGGCGGTTGTATCTGGGAATGGGCTGACCACGCCGTATATCACGAAGACGGTCCGTACAAATACACATACGGCGGCGACCACGGTGAAAGAAAGCACGACAATAATTTCTGCGTAGACGGTCTTATGTATCCTGATCGCACACCTCATACCGGTGCTCTTCAGATGCGTAATGTTTACCGTCCTCTCCGTGCAAGACACACAAGAGCTAACAGCTTTGCTTTCCTTAATACTAACCGTTTCAAGTCATCGGGTTATATTACGATAAAGTGGACTGTACTCAAAAACGGTGTTGTAATTAAGGGCGGTGAGCTTAATCCCGATATCGCTCCAAAGGCTGAGCGTGTGTTCAGGCTTGATCTTCCCAAAATCAATCAGGATTATGAGTATCATATTAACTTTGATTATTATGTTGACGATGAGAAAATAGCAGGCGAGCAGATTGCACTTAATGAGGTTTACACCAAGTTTATGCGTAAAAACTGCACTGATATCTCAATAAGTGATGAAGGTACAAAGCTTGTAATTCAGTTTAACAACGGTAAGGCTGAGTTTGATTTTGAAACGGGTGACTTTGTCAATTACGAATTTAACGGCAAAAAGCTGTTTAATTCTTCGCCTGTCGGTCCCAGAACGTTTATGCCTAATATTTTCCGTGCAATAACAGACAACGATGCACCGGTTATTGGTAAGAAGTGGCTTTCTAACGGATACGACAAGTATGTATGTAAGCTTCAGGATGTCAAATACAGTCTTGAATATAATGAGGCTGAGGTTGAAACTACCTTTATCCTTATGAACGGCAATAAAAAGCTGTTTGAGGTTGAAATTGAGTATACAATTAAGGGTAACGGTACAGTTAAAGTTAAGGCAGAAATCGAGCCTTGCAGATTCTTTGTTGAGGATGACCTTGCAAGATTCGGTGTTATGCTTGAAATGCCTCACGAATTTGAGAATATCGAGTATTTCGGACTAGGCGAATATGAAAGCCTGCCTGACTTCAAAGCACAGTCAAGAGTCGGCATTTATACAACAACTGTTGATGATATGCATGAGCCTTATATCTATCCGCAGGATAACGGTAACAGAGGCGAAACACGTTGGATGAAGATAACTGACGAAAAGGGTAACGGTATTCTTTTCTGTAACAGCAAGGGTAATTTCAGCTTCAGTGCTCATCATTATACTCAGAAGCTTCTCAATTCCGCAAAGCATCAGGAGGATCTTCACGATGAAGGCACAACCGTTGTTTCTATTGACGGTTATATCCGAGGCGCAGGTACTGCAAGCTGTGGTGAGGATGCTCTTAAGCCTTACCGTTTCAGCGCAAAGAACGGTCTTAAATTCCGCTTCTCAATTCTCCCGATAACAGAAGATTCTGCTGAATAATATGAAATTTAAAAATGTTCTTATTGCCAGTGATTATGACGGAACTTTATATAACAGTGAAGGCATAATCACTGCGCAGGTCCGTGAAAAAATAGCATATTTCATTGCAAACGGCGGCAGATTTACCGTTTCTACAGGCAGAAGCTATCAGGGCTTTCACGCATACGATAAATCTTATATCAATGCACCGGTGCTCCTTGCAAACGGTGCATTGGCGTATGACTATGAAAACGATTGCATAAGCTTTCTCAATCACGTCGGCGAGGAAATATTTGATGCATTGCGTGACTTACATAAAACATTCCCCACCGCATCTGTCGAAATGTATTCTCTGTTCAATTCGTTTGTTATCAACAACTGTGACACGTCATCACGTCATTTCACTTCGCAGAATATTTCATTTTCCGAGGTTGATGATCCTTCAAAGGCAGAAGCTCCGTGGCAGAAGGTTATGATATTTTCTGAGACTCAGTCACTTGAAATTCAGAAGTTTCTTAAAAGCCAACATCCCGAGGTGCGTTATTTGCCAACAACCGGCAGATATATTGAGATTATGAGGCAGGGTGTCGATAAGGGCACCGGTCTTCTCAAGCTTGCCGATAATCTCGGTATTCCTCACAACAGGGTTTATGCTGTCGGTGACGGGTTTAACGATATTGAAATGCTTGTTGCTGCCGAATGCGGTTTTGTGCCTTGCAATGGCAGTACAGAAGCTCTTGCAGTTGCCGGTAGGGTAGTGCGTTCAAATGATGATGGTGCAGTTGCTCACGTTATCGAAATTCTTGACGAAATATATTGAATTTTATTATTTTCCTTGTATTATTGTTTTATTGTGCTATAATGTAAATATTATATTTTCAGGAGGTACTTATGAAAATTCAACCTATGCTTCATAAGCTGTTTGGTACAACGCCCGGCAAAGGCGTGCAGCCCAAGGAAGCTATCGCTTACAGTGTAACAGGTATTGGTCAGAACTTTATCTGTACAATTATTGGTTCTTACATTACGGTCTTTATGACTGATGCTCTTCTTTTTGGTGCGGACGGTGTTATGGTAGGTACTCTTCCCGGTGCTATCGCAGTTGCAATTCTTATGCTTGCAACTCGTGTATTTGATGCTTTCAACGATCCGATTATGGGTAGTGTAGTTGATAAAACCCGTACTAAATGGGGTAAATGCCGCCCTTACCTTAAGTGGATGGCCATTCCTATCGGTATAACAACCATTCTTTGCTTCCTTCCGGTTTTTACTGCAAAGTCAATGGCAACGTTTGCTATTATCTCAGTTATCTATATCATATGGTCGGTTGTTTATACTGTAGCTGACGTTCCTTACTGGGGTCTTTCAACCTGCCTTACAAATGACACAACAGTCAGAGGCAACATCCTCACAGTAGCTCGTATGGCTTGTACTGTCGGTGCAGGTCTTGTTACAGTTGGTGTTCCGATTATAACCGGTGCTGTTACAGCTAATTATAAGTATACAGACAGTGCTGAACACATCGCTCAGATTATGGCAGACTATAATGTCGATGCTGAAGGTGCAAAAGTTTTTGTAGGCACGGTTATGAAGAGTTGTGTTGAGCAGAACGCCAATACTCTTAAGTGGACTTATTTCATCTGTGCAGTTGTTTTTGTTGTTGTAGCAATGCCGATGTTCTTCTTCGGATTCAAGAACACAAAAGAGCGTTTCACAGCTGAAGGTGATGCTCCTTCATTCGGTCACAATATCAAGCTCCTCTTTAAGAATAAAGAGCTTCTTCTTATCGTTCTTTCCGGTATTCTCGGCGGTGCAAGAATGGTATATTCTTACACAGGCGGTCTCTATTTTGCAAAATACGTTCTTCAGAATGAAGGACTTTATGGTATCATCACTCTTCTTGTTGTTCCGGGCGGACTTGTTGCTTCTGTCCTTGTTCCGTGGATGTCAAAGAAGTTTACAAAGAAATGGTCATATATCGTTGTACACCTCTTCGGTGGTGTCGTAATGGCTGTTATGTATTTTGTAGGCTACGATGCTTCCTGGAAGATTATTGTCTGTGCAGTTGGTCTTGTTCTCCTTGGTATTCCTCAGGGTGTTAATAACATTATCACTTACGCTATGATTGGTGATACTGTTGACTATCTCGAGTGGAAAACAGGTGAGAGAGGCGAAGGTATCTGTTTTGCAATGCAGACTCTTATTAATAAGATTGGTATGGCAGTCGGTGCATTTATCGGTGTTATGTCTGTAAGTATTGCAGGTATCGATACTGCTACCGGTACTGTTGCAAATGAGGGTGCACTTTGGAATGTACTTATCCTTTCCGGTGTTATCAGTATGTTTGCTTGTGCAGTTCCGATGTTCTTCTATACAATTACCGAAAAACGTCAGCGTGAAATGGTTGCTGAAATCGAAGCGCGTAAGTCAAAGAAATAATATAAGAAACGCTATAAATTCAAAGAGCCGCAGGTTTGATCTGCGGCTCTTTTTTAAAAAGTAACGCTCCTGCATATTTGTATGCAAGAGCGATTGTTAATTAATTATAAAAAGTACTTTTTCCAGTTATCGTTACCGATAAATTTACCCTCGGCAAGGTTGAAGCTGAATGTTTCCTTGTCTGTAACAACCTTGATTATATCAGTGTCGGTATATTCTGCAGAGATGATCTTTTCGTCTGTTTTTTCGAACAGTATTCTGAGAAGCTTCTGAGCATTTGCATCATAATCTCCTGCGTTATCGGATACAAAAAGTACGTTACCGCAAAGATTGTTTATTCTGCCAAGCAGGTATTTCTGCTCATCAGTAAACTTAAGATTGTCTTTTCTGAGGAAAAATACATCAGGGTCATTCATCCATACTCGACCGTTCATATGGCGGCGGAAGATAGAGTTGTTGATTGCACTTCTTGCATTGAGCATTTCGTTTGCAACCTGAATACGGCTGTAAAACTTACCTTTGTATGTAAGGTCAACGTCACAGCTGATTCGGCAAGCATCGACAACACCTATAGCGGCACCTATCGGTACACCGCAACCGAGAATGAGCTTGTTACCGACACATTCACGCAGGAATGCCATCGCATCGCACATGATTTCACCGCGGCTCTTGCCGTGTCTGGGCTTAATACACTGGCTGTAGAGGAAGTCAAGCTTAACCATATCGTAGCCCCACTCATTGAGAACTACGTCAAATACCTTTCTGAGGTAAGCTCTTACTTCTTCGTTATATATATCAAATGTGTAAGCGCCGCCCCAGGCAATACAGCCAATCATAGGCTTCCCGTTTGTGTCTTTGATAAGCCAGTCCGGATGTTCTTTTGCCATTCTTGAAATCTTCTGACAGTTGAACGGTGCAAGCCAGATACCTGCTTTATAACCCTTATCGTGAATCTTATCAGCAATGTATTTCATACCATGGGGGAACTTTGAAGGGTTATCGTCAAGCCAGTCACCGATATAAGTTTCATAGCCGTCGTCAATTTGATAAATTGAAACCTGATCCTGATAGGGATCAAGACCGTTAAGGTCACGGAGAATAATATTTTCATCGATTTTTTGGAAGTAGTTGTACCAGGAGGTGTAACCGCTCATCATACCGCCGCGTGTTTCGGGCATATCCCACATACCGAAGTAATTGTCAAATACTTCTTCGTAGCCGCCCTCAAAGTATACTATATCAAAAACCTGAAGCGGCTCCGAAACCTTTTTGCCTTCAAGATCCTTACAGAAATAGAAGCGGTTTTCTTTCATCTTAACTTTAAAATAGGTAAAACCGTTTTTCTCGGTGAGTGAGCCCCAGAGCTTTACACTTTCACCGTTGCGGATATATGTGTAACAGTGGCTGTGGAATTCACCGGGTTTTTCGGAATATTTTATCATCCATTCGTCGCCGGTTTTTCTTGCAATACCCTTAGTGTATTCCGAAATGTTGGCAAGCTTTATTACACCGCGCATAATTTCATCTGCGTGGTATTCTCTTGTTTTTGTCCAGGATTGATAACCGTTGCCGAAAAATTTGTCACCCTTTTTGAAATCATAGGGCATTTCGGCATAGAACTCAACAAGCTCGAAATTCTTTTTTGGGTTGAGTGTAACGGTGTATCTGTTACCGTTTTGTTGAATGTCAAGTGAATAAACATTATTTTCCTTATCGTGTGATGTAATCACTTTGTCGTTGTACTTATACTTAACAGTATAAATTTTATTCATTGCTTTACCTCCCGATAACTGTATTAATCAATATAATAACAGAATTGTAAAATTAATTCAATACATTTATTTTGTATTATTGACCTGTTGTTTGTTTTGTGTCATAATTAATAAAAATTGTCGGGGTGAATCATTATGGATAACAGAGAATGGTTTAAAAATGCAGGGTTCGGTATGATGGCTCATTGGGGACTATATTCTGCACTCGGAGGAGAGTGGAAGGGTAGACAAGTCAGAGATTATGCCGAATGGATACAGAGCTTTATGCCAATCCCTAATGCTGAATATTCAAAGCTTGCCTCAATATTCAATCCGATTTTTTTTAATGCAGATGAATGGATAAAGCTTGCAAAAGACTGCGGAATGAAATATTTTGTTTTTACCTCCAAGCATCACGACGGCTTTGCAATGTTTAAATCTGCGGTTGACAGTTTCAATATTGTTGATTCAACACCCTTTGGCAGAGATGTTGTGGCTGAGCTTGGTGAAGCCTGCTATAAATACGGTCTTAAATTCGGTCTTTATTATTCTCAGGAGCTTGACTGGCATCACGAGCACGGTGGGGGATATGATAAGTTTTCCGGCTGTTCAGGTGTTTCGTGGGATAACAGCTGGGATTTTCCTGACAGAGAAAAAAAGGACTTTTCAATCTGCTTTGAAGAAAAAATCAAGCCTCAGGTAAAAGAACTCTTAACCAATTATGGCGAACTGTGCCTGATTTGGTTTGATGTACCTCACACGATTACTCCCGAGCAAAGCCTTGAATTAAATAAGTTGGTCAAACACTATCAACCCGATTGCCTTATAAATTCACGCATAGGTAACGGCGCATACGATTACGTTTCACTTGGTGATAATGAATATCCCGATGAATTCAGACTATCTGAGAATAATGACCCTAACAGTCTTGACGGGTTTAAATATTCACCTTACGGTCTTTATGAAACAGCTGGCACTCTCAACAGTTCTTGGGGTTATAAGTATTATGATCAAAAATGGATAACACCCGAAGAAATTGCAGAGAGAAGAAAAAAGCTCAACGGTATGGGTATAAATTATCTTCTTAATGTCGGTCCGGATGCTCTGGGCAGAATACCTTCTCTTTCAGTAGAGGCATTAAGAAAAGCAGCAGAAATGTTTTAATGATATATTAAGGAGTTGTTTTTTGTGAATCTTGATTATTTTTGCGGTATGCTTGCTGATGAAAAGCCGCTTGATACACTTGTAACTGACGGCGGCTTCTGCGGTATTATGAGAACAATTGCGTGTGTCGGTGACAGTCTTTCTTCGGGCGAATTTGAAATGCTTGACTGTAACGGAAATAAGACTTATCACGATATGTTTGATTATTCATGGGGTCAGTTTATGGCTCGTCTTGCAGGGTGTAAGGTTTACAATTTTTCTCGCGGCGGAATGACTGCAAAAGAGTACTGTAACAGCTTTGCAGAGTCTGCAGGCTTTTGGGATGCTGATAAAGCAGCCAAATGCTATATAATAGCTCTAGGTGTAAATGATGTTCTTAATGCGGGTCAGCCTGTCGGCACTGTAGATGATGTGTGTTTTGATGATTACAATAAAAATGCCGATACTTTTGCAGGGTACTATGCAAAGATAATTCAGCGTTATAAAGAGATTCAGCCGGATGCAAAGTTTTTTCTTGTTACCAAGCCCCGTGACAGCAGGGACGAAAGATGCGAAGGAGCTGATGCAATATCAAAGCTTTTATATGATTTTGCATCCGTGTTTTCAAATACATATATTATAGATTTGAGAAAATATGCACCTGCGTATGATGAAGAAATACGAAAAAGATTTTTCTTGGGCGGTCATATGAATGCGGCGGGATATCTTTTTACCGCAAAACTGATTGTTTCATATATAGATTATATAATCAGACATAATTTCGAGGAATTCAGTGAAATCGGATTTGTGGGCTATGATATGAAAAATAAGCTTAATGTATAAAATGAACTCCCTTGAAATATGAAGTGCCCCCTGTCAAGTAGACAGACGAAAAAACAAAAGAATATTTAATTGAGTGGATTCCACCTTGCAGCGCAGCAAGGTGGAATTTTTATGCTGCAGCTGTATGGAATTCCATAGGTGTCATACATTTCAGCTTTA
>JAFQEL010000024.1 GCA_017399065.1 Clostridia bacterium
AAATTAAATGTCAACTCTGTCTTTAAAAAGGCATCCTTTGCAAAAGGAATACGTTGGGTACGCCTTAAGGCGATGCCAGTAACATAGGGCTTTGCCCGCATATGAAGAACCCCCGGCTAAGCCGGGGGGTTACTATTATTTAATGATTTGTAATAATAACAGCTGCAGAAAACACAAAAAATGACGTTCTGAGGAGAGATATCAATTCGAGGCTGAACGATCTCAAGTCATAATAATAACCGCTTGAATCGGCAAAAATAAAGCAAATAAATGAAGTTATTATAAGAGAAGTAGAAAAAGCAATTAAAAAATGTAAAAAAGTTCGTGAAATATCAGTTAAATTATGATATAATTCAAATATAAGATTCATTAAAATCACCATATATAATAATAAATCATATTGTCTTCTGTTTCAAACGCAAATATATGGTAATAGGAGAATGGTTTTAAATGATAACCGGTATGTCCAGCTCGTGTTTTTATCCCGAAGAAACTGAAAAATCGCTGATAAAATGCGGTGAACTTGGTTTTAAAAATGTCGAAATTTTTGTAAACACATATTCTGAACTTTTTGAGCCGATGCGAAACGAATTTAAATCAATCAAGGAGTATTACGATTTGAACGTATGTTCAATACATCCTTTTACTTCATTTGCTGAGTCAACCGTTATTTTCGGTACGTATCCGAGACGTGTGGACGATGGCATGGAGTTCTATAAAAAATACTTTGAATTTGCAGCCTTTCTCGAAGCAAAATTTTTAATACTTCACGGTGCTAAAATAGGTCCGTACGCAGATAACGAGGAGTATTTCGAAAGATACGCAAGACTGTACAGAATCGGAAAAGAGTTCGGAATAACACTTTCCCAGGAAAACGTTGTGCTGTACCGTTCTCAAAGTCATAATTTTATCAAAAATATGTCGGATTATCTTGGTGACGAATTTTCAATGACTTTAGATTTGAAGCAGTGTCGCAGGGCAGGGGAGAATCCGTCTGATTTTATTGAAGCTATAGGCAGTAAAATAGAACACCTACATCTCAGTGATTCGAATGATAATTTTGATTGTTTGCCGCCTTTTGAAGGAAAAACAGATTATAAAAAATTAACGGAAGCATTGATTTCAAAAGGATATAAAGGTAATTATATTATTGAACTCTACAGAAAAAATTTCGACAAAGCTCAACAAATTGTAGAGGCAGCAGAAAAAATTGACAAAATATTGCTCTGATATGCTTGCAAAAGATATTTATTATGTTATAATATAATTAATATACATAGGAAGTGATAATTAATGAAGTGTCCTTTTTGCGGTTTTGAAGAAAGTAAAGTAATTGATTCCAGACCTACCGATGAGGGCGAGCGTATCCGCCGCCGCCGTGAGTGTATCAAATGCGCAAAGCGTTTTACAACCTATGAAATTATTGAAAGCGTTCCGATAATAGTTGTTAAAAAAGATAAATCGAGAGAGCCTTTTGACAGACAAAAGCTCTTTAACGGCTTGCTTCGTGCTTGCGAAAAGCGTCCGGTTTCACTTTCGCAGATAGACACTGTTGTTAATGATATTGAGCTTACAATTCAGAATTCGCTCGATCGAGAGGTTACTTCGGTTTATATTGGTGAACTTGCAATGGATAAGCTTAAAGGACTTGATGAAGTAGCTTATGTCCGTTTCGCTTCGGTTTACCGTCAGTTTAAGGATATAAATACATTTATGAATGAACTGTCTAAACTTCTTAATGAAAAATAAGCGTTAGCGTAACCGCCGAAACTTCGGCGGTTTTTTTGTTCTGTATTAAAATAGGGTACTTGACAGTGTACAATATTTATGATAAACTAAAATTGTCACTTGCACAAAATAAATGTTTTGCGCAAGTGAGGGGATAAAAATGCGGAAAATAAATCATTTTTACACTACATATTTATTTATTGCTTTTTAATATGATAATTTTATAATAATACTATACTTTAGTATTTGAGGTGTTTTTTATGCGTAAACAAGATATTTATTCATTACCGGAGCTGGTTCAAAGCTTTATAAATTATCAGTTGACTGTAAAAAATAAATCAGAATTAACTGTACTTGAATATGCATCTGATTTACGTACTTTTTTCAGATTTCTTAAAATTAAAAAATATTATGTAAAAGATGATACATCATTCAATAAAATTGAAATTAATGATATTGATGAAGATTTTATAAAATCAATTCGAATTACAGATATTTATTCATTTCTTGCTTATTGTCAGATGAATTTACATAATAATGCTAAAACTCGTTCCAGAAAAGTTTCTGCCGTACGAATGTTCTTTAAGTTTTTGTCCAGTCAAGGAATTATTGAAGATAATCCGGCTAAAGATTTGGATTCACCAAATGTGAATAAATCTCTCCCGAAATATCTTACGCTTGAACAAAGCCAGAATTTACTCGATTGTGTTGACGGACAGTTTTATGAAAGAGATTATTGTATTTTAACTTTTTTTCTTAACTGCGGAATGCGTCTTTCGGAACTTGTTGGTCTTAATCTTAACAGTATTCGACCCGACAACAGCGTCAGAATTATTGGTAAAGGAAATAAAGAACGAATAATATATCTTAATGATGCTTGCATTCATTCACTTAACCGTTATTTGCAAGTCAGACCTCGAGACGGTTTAAAAGACAGAAACGCTTTATTTATAAGCCGACAGAAAAATCGTATAAGTCGTAGAAATGTTCAGTTTATTGTTAAAAAATATCTTGAAAGTGCTGGAATAACCGAAGAAGGATATTCAGTACACAAGCTGCGACATACAGCTGCAACTCTTATGTATCAGCACGGTAATGTTGATGTAATGCTTCTCAAAGAAATACTTGGACACGAAAATTTATCTACAACACAGATTTATACTCATGTTGCCAATGAACAGATAAGACAAGCTGTTGCGTCGAATCCGCTTGCTGATAAAAAAGGCAAAAGAAAAGTGTCAGATAAAGAGTAATTTATTATATAGTACTTTTAAAATAACAACTTGTAATAATGTTATTATAATAATTAATGCAATTGTTATTGATTGCTTTATAAAAAATTCTTTTACCTCTCCCCTGTCTCCTGTTTCTTTCAAAAAAATCGATTTAGCAATTTTTTTTGAAACATTCATGGATTCATTACTTGAGTTAATAAGCATAATTATTATGATAACTGCAAATGGTATAACCGACAAAAGTGAAAAAAATACACCGTTCAATCTGTAAACATTGAAAGACCAAGCATTAATAATTCCTATAAATACACCTGATAAATATGGACTAATCGTAATTATCGGTGTACCAAATGCAAAAAATCCGTTTGTTATAGTTATTATTACCGGCAGAATATTAATTACAAGAAGAATAATATATGCTTCGGTTATATGCTGTTGAGTCATAATTTCTGCATACGCTGACAAGTATTTACAGATTGTAGCCGGCTCTGTTGTATATATCTTTGTTCCGCACCATATACCAAATACTGATAAAACCGTTAGAATTAATTTCCGACGGTTTTTAATTATTTTTTCAAAAGAATTTAAAACAATAATTTTAGTATCCTTTAAATTTACTGTCAATGCTCTTTTCATTTGCTTTCTCCTTTATCTTCTTTTGATTCTTCTTTTGATATTTACTGCAGCAATACCACCTGATATTCCGGAAATAATCATTATAATTTCAGGTATTATCATATATATATCAAAACTTTTATTTGCAATTATCATAATTATCAGTAACATAATGACTGATATTGTTGTTGAAACACCGCCTGTTATCATGCCGTTTTTTCTGTATTTTCGTGTGCTTATATATCCTGAAACAAAACCGCTTATTATAATACACAACAGCATTAATGGCAGATAAGCTTTTTCTGTAATAACAGCTTTATATAGGATTAAAGTAAAAATGAATATAATAATTACTAAAAGTAAACTTCCGTACAATGCACCTTTAAGTATCTGCTGGTATTGTTTTTTATCATTTTGTTGCATAAAGAAACCCCCATATCTCCTTGATAGAAGATATGAGGGTAATTTGTTTTTTATAACCTTTTCAGATTATTCCTCTTCGTTCTTTGATCTTTTCTTTTTCTTTGCGTGCTTCTTGCCTTCTTCTTCGATTTTAGCGTTTCTCTCAGCTTCCTGAGCTGCCTTAGCTGCCGCACGTTCTGCCTCAGCTTTTTCGTTTGCAGTGTTGTTAGTCTGGATTGCCCAACGCATAATCTTCATCTTGTTACGATCAGCGCCTGTTTCAATAACAATTGAGTCATCCTTGATTGTAACAACACGACCGACAATGCCGCCGATTGTTGTGATTTCATCACCGATCTGCAGACTGTCACGCATCTGCTGCTCTTCTTTCTGCTTTTTCTTCTGAGGACGGATTGTGAAGAAATACATTGCACCGAAGAGGACAGCCATCAAAACGATCATAGTAATGGGGCTGCCGCCTGCTGCACCACCTTCAGCACCTGCTGCAGGCATCATTAAAAACATAGTGTTCATTGAAAATATACCTCCGATTTGTCAATTATTGCAATTATAGTTGATTTATATCCTTGTGTCAAGTAAATCAACGTATTTGTCGTGAAATTCTTTAAAGGTTCCGTTATCAAGATTTTCACGGATTCGCTCCATAAGCGTATTATAGAAATGAAGATTGTGCATAACGCAAAGTCTCATTGCAAGCATTTCTTTAGCTTTAAACAAATGGTGAATATACGCACGGGAGTGATTGCGGCAAGTCGGGCAATCACACTCAGGGTCAAGAGGCTCTGTATCCTTTGAATATTTTGCATTGTTGAGGTTACGGATACCTGACCAAGTGTTGATATGTCCGTGTCTTGCATTTCTGCTCGGCATTACGCAGTCGAAGAGGTCAACTCCCCTGCTTACGGCTTCAAGAATATTACCGGGAGTACCGACGCCCATAAGATATCGGATTTTATGTTCCGGCATATAAGGTTCAACAGCAGAAATAATACGGTACATATCCTCTTTGGGTTCGCCGACAGCAAGACCGCCGATTGCATAACCGTCAAGGTCAAGCTCAGCAATACGGCACATATGCTCAACTCTGAGCCTGTCATAAGTACAACCTTGATTTATACCGAACAGAAGTTGATTCTTATTTATTGTATCGTGAAGAGAGTTGAGTCTTTCCATCTCTTCTTTGCATCTCATCAGCCAACGTGTTGTACGTTCGCAGGATGCTTTTGAATACTCATATTTTGCAGGGTTTTCAACGCATTCATCAAAAGCCATTGCAATAGTCGAGCCGAGATTAGACTGGATCTGCATACTTTCTTCAGGACCCATAAAAATTTTTCGTCCGTCAATATGTGATGCAAAATATACACCCTCTTCTTTAATTTTTCTTAAAGAAGAAAGCGAAAATACCTGAAATCCGCCGCTGTCGGTGAGGATAGAACCGTTCCAACCTGTAAATTCATGTAAACCTCCAAGCTCTTTTACAAGCTTATCACCCGGTCTGAGATGAAGATGATAGGTATTGCAAAGCTGCACCTGACAGTGAATATCCTGCAGGTCATATGCACTGACTGCACCTTTTATGGCACCGCAGGTTGCAACATTCATAAAAGCAGGTGTCTGTACCGTGCCGTGAACGGTAACAAACTCACCACGTCTTGCTTTTCCTTCGTTTTTTATCAGTTTATACATTGATCGAATACCTTTCTTTCAGCTGAGGTCAGTAAACATTGAGGAATCACCAAAAGAGAAAAATCTGTATTTTTCTTCAACTGCAACCTTATATGCATTCATTGTATTTTCGTAACCTGCAAACGCACTGACTAACATTATTAATGTACTTTCGGGTAAATGGAAATTAGTTATAAGAGAATCAATGCACTTGAATTGGTAGCCGGGATAAATGAAAATACTTGTCCAATCTTCATCTTCTGTAATTTTACCGTATTTTGTTGCAACTGATTCTAGAGTTCGGCAAGTTGTTGTACCTACTGCAAAAACTCTGCCGCCATTTGCGTGAGTACTATTTATCAGCTCTGCTGTTTCGACAGGCAGATGATAATGCTCAGAGTGCATAAGGTGATTTTCTATGTTTTCTTCTTTAACCGGACGGAATGTTCCAAGGCCGACATGAAGGGTAACTTTACCGATTTTTATACCTTTTTTATTAATTTTTTCAAGTAAATCAGGTGTAAAATGCAGACCTGCCGTCGGTGCGGCAGCTGAACCTAATTTTTCAGAATACACTGTCTGATAGCGCTCTTTATCTTCTAGCTTTTCCGTTATGTAATGAGGAAGAGGCATTTCGCCTATCTGATCGAGAATATTATAAAAATTACCGTCATAAACAAACTTTACAAGTCTGTTACCGCCGTCAAGCACATCGGTTACCTCTGCACTCATAAGGCCGTTAAAATCAAATACCGTACCGGGTTTTGCACGTCTGCCCGGACCCGTCACACACTCCCATACGTCATTTTCTTTCTGGCTTAGAAGCAAAAACTCAACAACTGCTCCGGTATCCTTTTTTACGCCGTAGATTCTTGCGGGTAAAACTCGGGTATCATTGATGATTATACAATCTTTCTCAGTAATATAGTCAAGTATATCATAGAAGTGTTTGTGCTCAATTTTACCGCTTTTTTTATCAACAACCATCATTCTTGAGCTGTCACGGGGCTCAACAGGGGTCTGTGCGATAAATTCTTGCGGTAAATTATAATAAAAATCTGATTTTTTCATTGCATTTCCTCAAAGTATATGTTATTATTACTTGTATTATATTGCAAAGTGCGGCTTTATGCAAGCAATTTGCAGATTTTTTTCGGAGGTTCACACAAATGAAAAAGTATAAGGTTGGTATTGTAGGCGCAACAGGTATGGTCGGACAGCGTTTTATCACACTTCTTGACAATCATCCCTGGTTCGATATTACTGCTCTTGCAGCAAGCTCCCGTTCAGCAGGCAAACAATATAAAGAAGTTGCTGAAAAGCGTTGGATGATGGATGTCCCCTACTCTGAAAGAGTCGGCGAAATGGTTGTTATGGATGCAACAGCTGATGTTGAAAAAATTGCATCTATGGTTGACTTTGTATTCTGTGCGGTAGATATGAAGAAGGATGAAATCAAGGCTCTCGAAGAGGAATATGCAAAGCACGAGTGTCCTGTTGTTTCAAACAACTCAGCACACAGACATACACCCGATGTACCCATGGTAATTCCTGAGCTCAATCCCGAGCACACAGCAGTTATCGAGTCTCAGCGTAAGCGTCTCGGTACAAAGCGCGGATTTGTTGCTGTTAAATCAAATTGCTCACTTCAGAGCTATGTACCTGCTATCTTCCCACTTAATAAATTCGGTGTCAAGGACGTACTCGTCTGCACATACCAGGCTATTTCCGGTGCAGGTAAAAACTTTGAGACTTGGCCTGAAATGATCGACAACGTAATCCCCTTCATCGGCGGAGAAGAAGAAAAGTCTGAAATTGAGCCACTTAAGATTTACGGTAAGGTTCAGGGTGATGAAATTGTTCCCGCAACAAGCCCTGCATTCACAGCTCAGTGTATCCGTGTTCCCGTAACAAACGGTCATATGGGTGCAGTATTTGTAAGATTCGAGAATAAACCCAGCAAGGAAGAGATTATTGAAATCTGGGATAATTTCAAGGGCGTACCTCAGGAGCTTGATCTTCCCAGTGCACCTAAGAAGTTTCTCAATTATTTTGTTGAGGACAATATGCCTCAGACAAAGCTTCAGCGTGAGCTTGAAGGCGGTATGGCAGTTTCAATCGGCAGACTCCGTGAAGATACACAGTATGATTATAAATTCGTTTGCCTTTCACACAACACTCTCAGAGGTGCTGCAGGCGGTGCTGTTCTTCTTGCAGAGCTTCTTTGTGCACAGGGTTATATGGACTGATTCTTTAGGAGGAATCTGATATTATGAAAAACACTATTTTTACCGGTGCCGGTGTTGCTATCGTAACACCCTTTACCGAGGATAACAAAGTAAACTTTGAAGAGCTTGGCAGAATTATCGACGACCAGATTGAAAACGGTACAGATGCTATCGTAATTTGCGGTACTACCGGTGAAGGTTCAACTCTCACTCACGAAGAACATGCAGAAACCATTGATTTCGCTGTAAAGCATACAGCTAAGCGTATTTCCGTTATTGCAGGTACAGGCAGTAACGATACAGATTATGCTGTTAAGCTTTCAAACGAAGCTGAAAAGAGCGGTGTTGACGGTCTTCTTATGGTTACACCTTACTATAATAAGACATCTCAGGCAGGTCTTATCAGACAGTATGAATATATTAATGACAGAGTAAGCACGCCTATCGTTCTTTACAACGTTCCTTCAAGAACAGGTATGACTATCAAGCCCGAGACTTATTTTGAGCTTTCAAAGCTTAAGAACATTGTTGCTACCAAGGAAGCAAGCGGCGACATTTCTGCCGTTGCTCAGATTGCTGCACTCTGCGGTGACAATCTTGATATCTACTCAGGTAACGATGATCAGGTAACAGCTATTATGTCTCTTGGCGGTAAGGGTGTTATATCCGTACTTTCAAACGTTGCTCCTAAAATTGCTCACGATATACCCACACTCTATCTTAACGGTGATTATGAGGGCAGCAGAAAGCTTCAGCTTGAATGGCTTGATCTCTGCAATGATCTTTTTGTTGACGTCAATCCTATTCCTGTCAAGGAAGCTATGAATATGATCGGTTGGAACGTCGGCAGCGTACGTATGCCTCTTGCGCCTATGAACGAAGCTTCAAGAGCAAAGCTTCGTGCCACTCTTGAAAGACACGGTCTTATTAAATAAGGTTACGTTTAATTCAGCCGGTTCACAGCAGTTGAGCCGGCTTTATAATTAGAAAGGAAGAAAAATTATGCTCAGAATTCTTCTCAGCGGCTGTAACGGTGCAATGGGAAAGGTCATCACAAACTGTGTTGCCGAACGCGACGATTGCTGCATTGTTGCAGGACTTGATGTAAATACTGCAGAAAACGGTAAATATCCTGTATTCGGTTCACCTGAAGATATCAACATCGATGCTGATGTTATTATTGACTTTTCTCATCCGTCCGCTCTTGCAGGTGTTCTCAAATATGCGCTTTCAACCAAAACTCCTGCCGTTATTTCGACGACAGGCTTAAGTGAAGAGCAGATCAATTCACTTCACCTTGCTTCCTCACAGATTCCGATTTTCTTCAGTGCGAATATGTCTCTTGGTGTTTCACTTGTCAGTGAGCTCGTAAAAAAGGCTGCAAGTGTGCTCGGCACTAACTTTGATATTGAAATAATTGAAGCACATCACAATAAAAAGATTGATGCTCCAAGCGGTACTGCACTTATGCTTGCCGACAGTGTAAGCAAAGGCCTTGAATATCAGCCTGTATATGAGTACAACAGACACGTAAAGCGTGAAAAGAGAACTAAGAATGAAATAGGTATTCACGCAGTACGCGGCGGCACTATTGTCGGTGAGCACGAGGTTATTTTTGCAGGCAACGATGAGATTATTACTGTATCTCACAGTGCACGCTCCAAGTCTGTTTTCGCTGTTGGTTCAATAAACGCAGCTATTTATCTCAGCAATAAAGAACCGGGTATGTACTCAATGAAAGAGCTTGTGGCTGAAAGCTGAAAAAGAAAGGATAATTAAATATGCTTAGCAGAATTTCTTCTTTCATATTTATGCTTATTCTCTCGGTTACTTCTTTTTTTGAGATACCTTTATACGGCTATCAGTCAAAACAGCTCATAAATGACAGTAATTTTAAAAACGGATTTTACGTTCTTTCTCAACAGGCCGAAAATAACACTTCTGTTAAGCTTGGTGAATTTGTTTATTCTGAAAATGAGTTTTCCCCTTCCTGGATGATTGCACAGTGGAATTCGGGGCCTTGTTTATGGGCTGACAGAACAGAAAGCGGCCGTTATACAATAACTGACGGTAAAACAAAATGGGTCACTTATAATCCGGATGAAGATTCTGTATCTATGAGACTCAATGCAGCAAACGTATATGACGGTGAAGCTGCAGGAAATACCGCCTGGCCGCATCTTTTGCTTGAACAGTCCCCTATTGTTAATTATTCAGCTTTGAATGACGGCGAAAAGGCATTTTACAGCTGTGATTCAGACAGACTTGTTATGTCTCTTGACATCAAGTTAAGCGATTTTGCTGATACAACAAATTCTGCAGGAATAAACGCAGTGCAGTATCTTGCATATTTTTATATGTCTGCTGTTGACAAAAGTAATTTTATATGGTTTGGTATTAATCTCTTTGATAACCGTGGTTATCAGGATACTTATTGGGCACCGGATACTGTCGGCGGTCTTATGATTTACAGCATTTCAACAAAGGATACTTACGGAATGAAGAGTAAATCACTTTTCAGAAACGGTAAACCGTATGTAAGCGATGATTGGGTGCATATTGAAATTGACCTTACCCCTCATATTGATAATGTTATAAAAAAGGCTAATTCCTCAGGCGTTTATTCCAAAGAATTAAGTGCCGATGATTTTTATATCAGCGGTACTAATATAGGTTTTGAAATACACGGTAATTATGATTGCACAGTAGAAATCAAAGATTACAGCCTGACATCATATATTAAACAATAAACTAATTAATCTCACTTGAATAATTGTTCAAGTGAGATTAATTTTCTATGTATTCAATTTTTTATTAAACTGAAAACAAAAGTCAGTGTAAGTAATATGAAAATTAATATACCTATAAAAGTAATGTATTCAACTCCGTATAATATCGGTATTAAAGAAAGAACAGCTGTAATACCGGAAATAATTTTAAATGCTGAATTTACTGATGATTTTTTTATTAAAAATGTTACTGATAAAATTAGCAATAAGACTGTTAATATCGCAGATATAAAAGGAGCAAAATTAGCATAACCGAACGGAGTTAAACTGAAATACGAAAACGTTCTTCTCCAAGGCTCACCCTCCGGATTGGCAAAGTTCAGAACAACGCCGAATGGCAATGCTTCTAAAAAAAGAACAATTAATAAGATAACAAAATGAAATATATTTTTTGTCCTCATAAAAACACCTTCTTTTTATCAATCACATATTAAGTACAGTGCCTATAAACAACGGAACAGTGTTTTCACAGTCGATTATCATATACATAAACGGTCTGTCAAGATAAATCTCTTTGGGTGCTTCAGACTCTGCCGCAGCACCGTCGGAAGCTTCAATTATAGAAACAGCCCCTGCCTTTGTCCCCTTTTCGCCTACTGAAATATAGGTTTTGTGAAGTACGTTGCTTATATAAATATTTCCGTGAGATGAAGAACCGAGTTTGCTGAAATCTGCATTATACATATCAAATGCGGATTTCATACCCATATTTTTTAAAGCTTCTGACATTTCCGTATTATTTTCAGATTCAAACTTCGGTATCGATGTGTAGACAGTTTCGGTAGTGCGGCTTGACAGAATATTAATTATCTTTTCTCCGTTAAGAGATGAAATATAATCAGAAATTTCTGTATTTTCATCCGGAAGTATAGCAACAAAAGCATATTTTCCTTCATCATAATACTTCATAAATCCTTTTGCATTTTCATCCTGCAGATAAGTGAGCTCAGTTGAATACATAAATTCAGCTTTGCTTTTTGTTCCGTCAGAGTTTGAAAATTCAGCCTCTTTAACCTGTTGCTTTTCATAAATCTGCATCCATTCTGTCTCAAATGCAAGTCCGTTCACGAGATACATCACAGCATCAGAAGGAATTTTATCAATAATTTTCGTTATCATTCCGTCCGTTTTATTGCTTATCCAATTATTTATATCCTTGCAGGTATTTCTGTTAAAAGGTGTCTGATAAATTGATGCACTGTAGTAATCGGCATTTTTCTGCAAAAAGCTACTGTTTACCGTAAACCTTTCATCATCAGTAAACCATATAGAATTCGCAATATTTAACATATATTTTTCGCCTTGCGGTAAACTGTTGAGATAGCTATATAAATATAAATTGATATTTTCGATCGGAATTCCAAGCATATTTTCGATTTGTTCAAGCGTTTCTCCGTCTGCACCGTTGGCTGTTACGGCAATTGCAAAAAGGACACTGACAGGTGAAATCAATGTGTTATTATTTGCTTTGAATAAACGTATTGAAAAATCAGTAATTTTAACAATGTAATCGTTCATTTTTTCTGTAGGAGTTACTTTGTTAGGAACAATCCCTTGCATCAGGTCAGTTGCATTTACTTTCATTGTACATCCGCTGAAATTGAAACATAGTGAGAAAAATAAAAATATACTTATAACATTGATACCGATTCTTGATTTTTTCACATTATTTCCTCCTCTCAATCATAAAAAAACTCATATTCCGGAAGAGATTTCCATTCCTCGGTTTCAATTAAAATATTTATGATTTTTTCGCATACACTCAAGAAGTTCTGTCCCTTTAAATTTTCAGCTTCATAGCTAAAAGCGATATCCTCAGCGGTAACGGTCTTTTGAATTTTATCCGTCTTAACATATAATATCAATGTCATAGTCGGCGAGGTTTTAAGATTTTCATTCGGATTATAGTAATCCGGGTAAGAGGTGATATCAAGGTCTGAGATCAGATTGAAAATTTCTTGTTTTTGTAATTTTGTAAGATAATATTCAGTAATATATTCACCAGGATTCGTAGCATCTTTGGTTTTTACTAATTCACCTGTTTCACTGTTATATGAGCTTATGCCGTAGTTACCCCAAGTGAGTGAAAAATTAAAGCTTTCAAAAGAACCTAACGAGTCGTTTCCGACTGATGAGAAATCACCTTTATTCGATATATCAGCACCGTCAAAATCAGGAATTTCTTCTTCGTTTTCGACCATATCACTTCCTGCAGGCATCATTGCGGGCAAAATGAATACAGACCACAAAGACACTAATATACAAAGAGGTACGCACAAAGCAATAATGCGGTTACGTCTTTTTTTACGTTGAGCTATTCTTTTTTCGCTGCGACGGAATATTTCCGCCTTACATTCATTTAACTCTCTCATAATAATTGCTCACCATCCTCTCCAAGAATGATGCGAAGTTCCTTTTTGGCACGGTAAAGTAGATTATCGACCTGTTTAACTGATTTTTTCATTATTTTAGCTGTTTGAGAATATGTCATATCCTCAAAATATACCAGATGTACCGCTACACGCATATCAATGCTGAGCTTAGAAATTGCACTGTTTAAATATTGTTTTCTTTCATCTGTAAGAATAATCTCTTCCAATTGCTTTTCTTCGAAACCTGTATTACAGACTTCATTTAACGGAACAAATTCAATAATCTTACGATGCTTTATATAGTCAAGTGCTCTGCTTCTGCCAATCATAAACAAATAAGTTTTAAGGGTTACCTTGAAGTTATAACGGTGTTTATGTACGATGAGGTCCGAAAAGGCATCAATCGCAATATCTTCGGCAGTCTGAATGTCATGCACATAACGGTCAATAAAAAAAACAAGACTCCGAAATAACTCGTTCATTATTTCGTCAAAGGCACTTTCATCACCATCAAGGAAACGGCGGTAGCTACTTGCACCGTTATCCATATCAATTCCTCCCGTATATTTTGAGTCACGTCTGACCCTTTCAACTATTATACGATCAAGATAGAAAATTTCCTTATAAAACCTATAAAAGCCTGCATTATTGTTTATATTGCAGGCTTTTACGTTTATTATGTTTTCGAAAGCCGAATTACTGTTACAGAGTACTTCGGCACAGAATAATTAAAGCTGTTTTCAAAATATTCAAGCTCAAATTGCTCCATAAAGCAGTCTTCTTCTTCACCGAGAATGTTGTCATCATCAAGCGATTCACCTTTCACCTGATAAATTTCAGCATTTTCTGCAATGTTATATCCTTCAATATTTATTGCAACCGTTTTATTGTACCCCGTTACATTAACTAATTTGATTATGACATCGCCGCTGTCATCGGTACTTACAACCTGATAAAGCTCAGCTTCACTGTCCGACCCGCTTATATAATTAATATAAAGCTCATCGTCAATGTAGCATTTTACATTTCTGCCGTTTACAACAATTTTTATATTATATTCTCTTCCTGTTTCTACAGTGAACGGTTTTGTTGTACCCGGTATTTTGTCGGTTTTCTCTCCGTTTTCCATATGCTGAAGAGTAGAAACAGTGTTGCCCCAACCTCCGATATTCCAGAAATAATTATTATCCTTGTCACCAACGGCAAACGGAATAATAAATCCTTCCTGACCGTCGAGCTTTTTAGCGGTAAGAGTATATGTGTAGTCACTCCAATCATCATTGCCGAAATATGCAACAGAGCCGTTGAGTGAATACTCCATATCTGTAGAAGCTTGCAAAAGCTTACCGTCACTTATTTTAAACTCACCGTCTGTCGGCATCTCCCAATTCCACCAGAGCGTATTGATTGCAAAATCGTCACGGCCAAGAATTTCACCGGTTATATTATCGGTTATCTTTATATTATCGAATTCAGCAGATGTATACCAAGTACCTACGCCAACTCTGCCGCAAAGTTCTTTTTGCTCAACAAGAGCACCGTCAAGCGTAGACTTAAGCAGTTTTGTACCCTGATTTACAGAGAATATTTTTTGCATATAATAACTTATTGAACCTGTACAGAGTCTGTTATTAAACCATATAAGATCAGGTGACCAATGAGTTGCAGTCAGATTTCCGAATAGCGGAGCATAAGCAGCCATTTTTACAATATCTCCGTTACGCTCCAGACCTGTCATATAAGCAGCTTCTGCCAGAGCAGCTTTCAAAGTATTGGATTTGGCGGCGTATTCACCGAGAAAAACATTTATACCTCCGCCGTAAATGGTATCGGTCATACTGTTTGCACTGCGGATATAATTATTTTCATCGTAATAGTCTGTATTTCTTAAAAACCATTCTGGCGTATTATAATAATGCTGATCAGTCGCACCTGCAAAATCACTGATTGTTTTATCGGGATTGTTTTCCAACCAATCAGATGCATATTCATAGGATTTTATATAATTCTCGCTGTGAGTTGCATCAAAAGCACCTGAAGAGTAAATCAGTTCAATACCGTCATATAACTCGGGATTTTTTGATTTTGCATTATTAAAAGCTTCGAGGAAAGCACTATAGCGTTCAAAATAATCATTGCCCTCATTTTCATTACCGATACAGATATATTTCAGCACAAAAGGTTCGGGATGACCTAAGGATGCTCTTACCTTACCCCAGGTTGTATCGGCATCGCCGCGGCAAAATTCGACCAGGTCAAGCATATCCTGTATATATTGATTGAATTCGGGTGTATTCATATCAACAGGCCCCTGACCGCGCATCTGACAGAATAAACCGCAGTTAATTACAGGTACACCAACTGCACCGATATCCTCAGCAAGCTGAAAATACTCAAAAAATCCGAGTCCGTAAGTCATAAAGGACGGATACGGATCATCTGTTGCGGAAAGATTTGTCCAGAGATTTGTGCCCTGTTTTCTTGCAGCAACATCACCGTATTTTCCGTTGAAATAAAGTGGTTTTCCGTCGGTATCTACGCCTATAGAATCCTTCCAATTATACGCTGTGTTTTCGTCATAACCTTCTATAATACAACCGCCCGGAAATCTGAGAAACTTTGGCTTAAGCTCCTCAAGCATAACGGCAAGATCGTTGCGCATACCGTTTTGTCGGTTTTTATACGTATCCTTTGGAAACAACGAAACCATATCCAAAGCAACAGTACCTTTTTCAATAAGTACGTTGAGTGTAACGTCATTATACGAAGTTGTATCTGAAGTTAATGTAAGTTCGTATTTTCCCCAATTATCGTTTAAAGAGTTAATTTCAGCAGAAGCAATAGTTTTCTCTCCTGCACGAATTTCAATTTTTACAGGACCTGAATATCCGTCAATTCCTTTGGCGTACACAGAAAATAAATATTCTTTGTCTTTTTCCGCCGTCATACCGTCAAGAAATCCAATATTTGCAATACCTGAAAACTGAATCGTATTGTTATTTATAACAGCATAACTTGTGTTATTAATGTTTAAATAATTTTCCGCATCTTCTTCAATTACACTTACGGTTGCATCCCCTACTGTTTTCCAGCCGTATAAATTGTCATTGACAGCACAATCGGTAAATTCAAACGAGCGATTAACAACCTTTTCGGCATACAGACCGCCGTCTGCTGCAAAATTAATATCCTCAAAAAATATTCCGAATAAGAGGTCACTAATATCGTGTATTTCTTTATCAGCTTCTATAAAAAGAGAATAATCAGCGGTATCGGAATTATAGTCTGAAACTGTGTTGGCCGTCGGTTCATCAGGTACAGAAAAAATTCCTCCGAATAAAGCGGTAAAAAATGCAGTAACTGCGGTTATAATTTTTTTGAATATTGAATTAATTTTATGTTTCATATTATCATTCCTCCGATTTACACTATAATTCTATATTATTACGTAAAACAAGTCAACAAAAAAGCGGATTTACCCAACAGTAAACCCACTTTATAGCATTAATTAAATGTTTCGTAAATCAAATGCTCAGTTAACTCGTTGACCTTATCAAAGTCAGTTGCATTTACATAATACTTTTCAAGGTCATCGTGAACAGATTTGGCTTTAAATAGTATTGATATTGCTTCTGAATTAAGATTTTCAGATAATTTTTTATTAAACGAAATTTTTGCTTTATGTGCTTTAAATATTGAATCATCAATAAATCTTTTGGCATTAATATTGCGGCTCGCAAAAGGTTTGAAATTATAAAATGAGTCAGAAGTAAAGAAGCCGACCCTTTCTTTTTTCAGAATAATATGACGAGGAGCACCTGCTGGATTAATCGGATTAAGAAGAGTGATAATATCAATACCGTTTGAAAGTGAAAAATTACGCATTTTATTCATTATAAAACCTGACACTGCAGAATATTCATCGGTAATTGAAATGACAATGTCGCATAAATTTAACGCTGTATCGGCGAGGGTTATTATACCTTTCGGAGTAGTTGCATCAATAAATCTTTTAGTTTCTTTACCGTAAGAATTGTTACAGTATGCATATCGGGTAATATACCGTGTGACAAAGTTATCTGCTTTATCTTCAATAAAAGCAGATGCAAGGATTTTTATATTTTCATTCAATGTTGCATAAGCGGCTGATATATATCGTGAACTTCGTTTGTGAAGCGCTTTGTTACAATCAGTTAATGTGATAATATGTTCACCGTTTTTCTTCAGACACGACTCATCCCAACAGTCACCCAAATTTATTATTTTTTCTGAAACTCCGGGATATGTCGGCTCGATTATATGAGGTGCCGTTCCGTCAGCTACGCTGACTTTAAGTTCGGGAATAATAATACCGTCAAGAGAATCAGGGTCACTTGAACAATAGATTTTTTCACAGTAATATCCTTTATTATCAGCAACATCAGCCATTTTTTTCATAATGGATGATTTGCCAGTACCCGGTCCGCCTTTTAAGATATATAAATTCCATCCGTCGTGAGGTGAGTACAGTTCATTGAACAGTGAATAAAAGCCTTTTCCGGAATTTGATGCAAGAAAATAAGCAGCAAAAGTATTATCCAAAATATCATCTCCGAGTATTTTTACTTCATATTATGCATCAAAAAAGCGAATGTGAAAAATGAAATAATTACAAATAATTAAAAACAGGTTGAAACTTTTGCAAACATAATATATTATAAGTAAAAGAGACTGAATAATTCGGAGGTAATTATTAATGTCTGATTTTAAATTCGGTGTTTGTCTCGGATATAATGACCGTGAAAAAATTATTCAGGCAAAAGAAGCGGGTATTGACTATTTTGAATTTAATTATAATGCTATTTCAAAAGCTGATAAATTTCAGCTTGATGAACTCAAAGGCTTTATTGAAGAGCTTAAAGTTCCCTGCTATGCCGCTAACGGTATGTTTCCCGGGGAATTGAAGGTTGTAGGTCCTGACGTTGATTACGTTCAGATTGACGAATATCTTGATAAAGCAAGTGAAAAGCTTAGTGCGTTAGGTGCCGATACTGTAGTTTTCGGCTCAGGCGGTGCAAGACGCTGTCCTGATGACTGGCATTATAAAACCGCAACAGAACAGCTCGTTAAACTTTGCAGAGACCATATAGCGCCTTATATGCGTAAATACGGTCTTACCTGTGCTATCGAACCTTTACGCAGTGCCGAATGCAACATTATCACAACTGCCGCACGAGGTTTTGAAATCTGTCAGCTTGCCGATGTCTCTGAAGTGAAATTACTTGTTGACCTTTATCATTTTGATTCTGAAAATGAAGAACGAAAAAGCATACTTAATTATAAAGGTAATCTTCAGCATATTCATATCGCAAGTGCCAAAAATAACCGCTACTATCCTACTGCAACCGACGGTGTTGATTACAGATCATTTTTTAATTTGCTCAGACAGGCTGATTATAAATCTATGAGAGTTTCACTTGAAGGCAGGTATGATAATTTTGCAAATGAAATAAAACTTGCAGTCGATTTATTAAAAACTTTTTAATCGGGTGATATTATGCAATTACTTGAATCAGGCGAGATGTATCTCGAAACAATTTATGTTTTATCCAAATCTAAGAATTACGTTCGTTCAATAGATATTGCCAACTATACCGGATACTCAAAGCCGAGTATCAGCAGAGCAGTTAATTTGTTAAAAGACAACGGATATATAAAAATTGACGATGATGGTCATATAACGCTTGAGCAAAGCGGTCTTGACGTTGCTACACGGATTTTTGAACGACACACACTGCTTACAAAACTGCTATGCAGTATTGGTGTTTCCGATCAAACAGCTTCGGCTGATGCCTGCAAAATCGAACATGTAATCAGCAATGAAACATTTGATAAATTAAAAGAATATATTGAAAAAAAATAAAGATGACCTCTTGTATTATATTGATACAAGAGGTCGATTTTTATCTTTTTCTGCTCCAGAGACCCGGACTGACGAGTGCAAGTAACGGGAATATCTCAAGTCTGCCGAGCAGCATATCAAGGCTGAGAATAATTTTGGAGAGATAGCTGTAATGAGCATAATTGCCGGTTGCACCAACAAGTTCAAATCCCGGTCCTATATTATTAAAGCAAGCTGTTACTGCAGAGAAATTAGTACCGATGGAAAAGCCGTCAAATGAAATTATAGCAAAACTAATAAGTAATATTGCACAATAAACAGCAAGATAAGCATCTACACCGTTACAGATTGATTCATCAACGCTTTTACCATCCATAGTTACAAGATAAACTTTACGAGGATGAAGTGTTTTACCTATTGTGCGGCGGATATTTTTGGCAAGAAGTAATACACGCGAAACCTTAAGTCCGCCTCCGGTACTTCCGGCGCTTGCACCGATAAACATAAGTAAAAGAAGTATAGCCTTTGAAAATGCAGGCCATTGTTCAAAATCTACAGTTGCAAAACCAGTCGTAGTCATGATGCTGCTGACTTGAAAAGCTGCATGATGGAAAGCTTCTTTTAATCCGGAATACATATGCGAAATATTAAATGTTATCATTAAAACTGCACTGAAGGCAATTATAATATACGCACGAAGCTCTTCATTTCTGAATACAGTTTTAAACTGCCTAAGAATTATAAGAAAATAAATATTAAAATTAATTCCAAAGAGGAACATAAATACTGTTACTACACTTTGAATATACGGCGAGTATTCACCAATACTTGAATTCAGTACAGCAAAGCCACCGGTACCGGCTGTACCGAATGCAATACAAAGACTGTCAAACAGCGACATATCACCTATTATAAGGAGTATAACGCAAAGTATTGTCAGTAATATATATATACCGTAAAGTATAAGTGCGGTTTCACGTAAATGAGGAGTAAACTTACCAACACTTGGACCCGGGCTTTCCGCTCTCATAAGATGTATGCCTGAACCGGATCCCTTTTTTGCTTGGGGTATAACAGCAATAATAAACACAAGCATACCCATACCGCCAAGCCAATGGCTGAAGCTGCGCCAGTATAAATTACATCTTGACAGTGCCTCTACATCATTAAGGATAGAAGCACCTGTCGTGGTAAAGCCTGAAATTATTTCGAACAACGCATCAATATAATTAGGAATTTCACCGCTCCAAAAAAACGGCAGTGCACCAAATGCGGATATGGCAAGCCAGGAAATACCTGTCGCTGCAACACCTTCCTGTGCATATACAGTAGTTTTGTATTTGCGGGTCAAAAAAACTGTTATAAGACTTATCACAGCCATAATTCCTAATGAGATAAGATAAGCGGCTGCATTGCGTATTTGACCGTCAAACAGAGCAATACCTGCAGGAACCAGCATAAAAATTGAGGTTATTAATACAGCTAACGCAACTATTCTGAAAACATATTTTACATTCATTTTAATTAACCGTCCTCAGGCAAAAATGTCGTTAAACTGTAGAATTGGTGTGTCGCGGTTGGTAATAACAATTACCGTATCACCGATTTCAAATGTCGAGTTACCGTCAGGGATAACATTTACACCATTATGAGTTATGCAGGCAATGAGTATTTTACTCTTTAAGTGGATTTTTTTGAGTGGTAATCCGACACTGCGTGAACGGTCATTTATTACGAACTCAAGTGCTTCAATTCTTCCGTTTGCAATTTTATGCAGAGTTATTGCAGCACCTGCTTGGTTGTCCATTGCTCTGACATATTGTACAACGTTTGAACTGCAAAGCTCTTTAGGGCTCACAATTCCGCCGAGAGAAAGGTCTTCAAGAATACCGTCGGTTTCCATACGGTTAACCTTAGTGACGACATGTGGAACACCTTTTATTTTACCGTACATAGATGAAATAACGTTTTGTTCATCAAGGCCGGTAAGCGTTACAAGAGCATCGGTTTCGGATAAGCCCTCACTTTCAAGAACATCTTGTGATGAGCCGTCGGCAAATACAATGGAAGCGGCAGGCATAATCTGTGCAAGATGTTCACATCTTGCAGGATTATTTTCAATAATTTTAACACGAACGCCTGCTTCAGTCAGGTGTTTGGCAAGATAATAACATACCCTTCCGCCACCGATAAGCATAGCGTGTTTAACTCTTTTCTGAGTTATGCCAAGCTTTTTTAAAATATGTGAAAGAATATAAACAGGAGCAGTTACATAAATATGGTCGCCTGCTTTGAAAACAGTATCACTGGTGGGAATAAAAGCTTCACCGTCGCGGATTACGGCACAGACGAGTACCTTTTTACCACCAAGTGAATAATGCATACGGCTGAGCTGTACACCTTCAAGTACACTGTTCTCTTCAATGCGAAGCTCGACAATTTCAACGCGACCTTTTGCAAAAGTTTCTCGTCTGATAAATCCCGGAAGCTGAAGCAGACGATAGATTTCTTTAGCAGCATCTTTTTCAGGGTTAATAATAAGTGACAGACCAAAATCTTCACGCATTCTGTAAAGCTGCTCTGTGTATTCAGGGTTACGGACACGTGCAATAGTGTGCAGTTTTGGATTAAGCTTACGGGCGGTAAGGCAACAAAGAAGATTTGTTTCATCTGCACTTGTTGCAGCGATAAGAACATCGGTTTGTTCGATACCTGCTTCAATAAGCGCATCCATAGTGGCACAGTTACCGACAACAGTCATAACGTCATAGTTCTGAAGATTATCCTGCAGAACCTGAGCTTTTGTATCAATAGCGACAATATCATGACCTTCTTGTGAAAGCAATCGGGTTATGGCAAGACCTACTTTGCCGTCGCCCGCAACTATGATTCTCATAGTAAGTGTTCCTTTCAATGTAAAAATCGTATTAAATGCCTGTATTATACACCTAAAGACTTTTTTTGTACAGTATGAGCAGATCTTTTTGTAATTTATAACAATAATATCATGTTTTTATAATTAAAAATTACTAATTTTATTTTCCTGACGAAAAAATATATAAATATATTTAAAAAAATATTGAAAAATGAAAACAATAGTGATATAATTATCCAGTTCTATTAGCTGGCTTTTGATTTTTTCAGTCAAAGTCAATTCTCAATATCAAGGAGTGTCAATTATGAGCCGTATGATCGGTACAGTATCCCGTGGTGTCCGTGCTCCCATTATCAGGCAGGGCGATGACATCGTTCAAATCGTTACAGATTCTGTTCTTGAGGCTTCAGCAGACGCAGGATTTAATTTTAATGACCGTGATATCGTTGCAATGACAGAAGCTGTTGTTGCCCGTGCACAAGGCAACTACGCAACAGTTGATGATATTGCTGCAGACGTCAGAGCTAAGTTCGGCGGTGAAACAGTCGGCGTTATTTTCCCGATTCTCAGCCGTAACCGTTTTGCAATCTGCCTTCGCGGTATTGCCAAGGGTGCAAAAAAAATTATTCTTATGCTCTCCTACCCTTCTGACGAGGTCGGTAACCATCTTGTAAGCATTGACGCACTTGATGAAAAAGGCATCGATCCTTATTCAGATGTTCTTACACTTGAAAAATACCGTGAGCTTTTTGGTTATGAAAAGCATACTTTCACCGGTGTTGACTACGTTGAGTATTATGAGACATTAATTAAGGAGTGCGGTGCTGAGGCAGAGATTATTTTTGCTAATAACCCCAGAGCTATCCTTAACTATACAAAGAATGTTCTCTGCTGTGATATTCACACACGTGCCCGTACAAAGAGAATTGTTAAGGCGAACGGCGGCGAAATCGTTCTCGGTCTTGATGAAATTCTTAATTCATCCGTGAACGGCAGCGGCTATAATGAGAATTACGGTCTTCTCGGTTCAAACAAGGCTACTGAAGATCAGGTCAAGCTTTTCCCCCGCGACTGTCAACCTATTGTTGATGAAATTCAGAAAAAGCTTTACGATGCTACAGGTAAAACTATTGAGGTAATGGTTTACGGTGACGGAGCATTCAAGGATCCCGTCGGCAAAATCTGGGAGCTTGCTGATCCTGTTGTTTCCCCTGCATATACATCAGGACTTGAAGGTACACCCAACGAGCTTAAGCTCAAGTATCTTGCTGATAACGATTTCTCTGAGCTTTCAGGTGAAGCGCTTAAAGAAGCTATCAAAGGTAAGATTCAAGAGAAGGATGATAACCTTGTCGGCAAAATGGCATCTGAGGGCACTACTCCCCGACGTCTCACAGACCTTATCGGTTCTCTCTGTGATCTCACATCGGGTTCAGGCGATAAAGGCACACCGATCGTATTTATCCAGGGATATTTTGACAATTATACAACTGAATAATTGACTTATTTCTTCGGCTGTGATATTATCATAGCCGAAGAGTAAATAAGCCGGCGTGGCGAAATCGGCAGACGCAAGGGACTTAAAATCCCTCGGTGGCAACACCGTACCGGTTCAAGTCCGGTCGCCGGCACCAAAAGAAGTAACTTTTGTCTACCAAAAGTTGCTTCTTTTTGTATAATAGTAACCCCGGCTTAGCCGGGGGTTACTATTATCAATCGGGATATTTGATTTTTCTGAAGCTGACTGCTCTTGCGGAGTAAAGTAATAGTGCCTGTAGGAGCTTTTGTTTACGTCCGTTCTTAATTACATTTTTTGCAAGATCTGCAGTATATGTATCCTTGTTATTAATATAAGCATTAACGTCTTTGGAAGTGAACATATCATACCAATGTTCAACTCGGCTTTTATAAACCGAGGTATTCTTCTCGTCAACCGTAATAATTCTGTAACCATATTGAGAAGAAAATCTGTCACGGTTATAACGGGTGCTTACAGTATTGGAAATATCAATACCTTTATATTTTACACCGAATGCGTTAGTATGATCGTGACCGCTGAATATCGCAAGTACGTCGCCCTTTTCAACCATAGCTTCAAACTGACCGTAATTATGATAGCCTGAACAAGGTGTTTCAGTGAGCGTTCCAAAATTTATTCCTTTGGGATCAAAAGAATAAAACTTCTTTTTATCGTACATATGATGGTATGAGAACGGGATACGTACTTTTGTCATTCTGAGTGCGTTGTAGACGTCTTCAACAATCATATGCTGAAAAGCAAGAGAATACACTTTTTCACCGTTATTAACCTGCGTAAGTTCATCTGACCTTCTCTTATACCACTCGACCTGGTCAGGTAATACACAGCCGTAATGACCTTCTCCATCATAGTCGTTTGAATCAAACACCCATAAATTGAATTTAACAGATTTGTCGTCGGATGAAAGAACAGGGATATTATATGTGCCGCAACCTGAAAGCTCTTCTCCGTCGTCAATAGAAATCGAACTGCTATGGATATTATAATAAGCCATCAGCTCTTCTCTGGACATTGCTCCCCTTTCGGAATCGTGATTACCGAAGGTTATTGCTGCAGGAATATTACGCTTATCAAACACAGACATAAGCCTGTCAATGAGGTTTTTAGTATCATTTGCATCATCACAGTTATCAACGTTATCGCCCGTTGCTATAACAACGTCCGGTTTTTCACGGTCGCAAGCAATTTCAAGCAAACGAACTGAAGCTTCAACGTTATCAAAATAATAATGTGTATCAGTAATATGCATTATTTTAAGCAGACCGTTATTAAATTTTAATGGCGTTGCAGAAGTTGAAGAAGAGGTAAAAACACTGTACATATTTATCTCCGTATTATAGTTTTGAAATTATAAAAATTATATCATATTATTTTAGGTTCTACAAGCTTTCAATCGTTAATGTTGACATTTTTTCGGCAAAATGCTAATGTTTCATTAAAGAAAATATAACACAGGAGAAATATATATGAGTGATATTCCTTCTTTTTTTCAATCTGTTCTTATTTCTTACGGCTCGTTTATGTCATTATTTATAAAACCGATGATTCCGCCGAAAGATACCGGAGAATTTACACCTGTTTTGCGTTTTGCCATTACTAGTGATTCACATATTACAACAATCGGTGATGTGCAGACATTTCGGCTGCAAAAAATGATAAAACTCAGCTATAAAATTGCTGAAAAAGATGAAGAATACAAAAAACTTGATGCTGTACTTATAGCCGGTGACGTTACTGATATGGGTACGAAGATTGCTTTCGGAAGTATCAAAGCGGCAACTACTCCAATGTTAAAAGATGATACGCTGTTTCTTTCAACTGTTTCAACATCACACGATGACCGTTCAATAGGCAAAGAATCCCTTAAGCTTTACAGTAGCATCATGGGGCACGAAACTGATTTTCACCGTATTATAAACGGTTATCATTTCATCGGTATATCTGCTTCAACTATCGAAGGTGAACATTACAGCGAATATCAGAAAGAGTGGCTGGTTGAACAGTTTGACTCCGCTGTTGCTGATGATCCGACCAAACCGATATTTGTTCTTCAACACGAGCATATCAGCAATACTGTATACGGAAGTTCTGATTATGAAGGCTGGGGAATGCCTGATTTTGCAGATATATTTAAAAAATATCCTCAGGTAATTGATTTTTCAGGTCATTCCCACTACCCTATCAATGATCCTCGCTCTATATGGCAGGGTGAATATACTGCTCTTGGTACTGGCGGTCTGTATTATAGTGAAATCACGGTAGATGACATAAAAACTGTTCATCCCAAAGGTTATCGCTTTGTTTCAACATTCTGGATTGTAGAGGTTGATGCAAATAACAGAATTCGCTTCAGAGCCGTTGATTTAAAATCCAAACAGTATCTTTGCGAATATATGCTTGATAATCCCTTTGAGCGCAAATACACACCTACACAGCAGATAGCACGTTCAAAGCCACCGGTATTTGCAGATGATGCAAATATTAAAATCAGCGGCAACTATGTCAAATTCGATGCAGCTGAATCAACGGACGGTATGCCGATATTTATATACAGAGCTTTTGCAGTTGATGCTGAGGGTAACAGAATACCGGTAGGTAAAACTGTTGCGCAATATTATAAATATAACGCACCTGACAAGGTAAAAATTGAACTCGAAAATTTACCTGACGGTAATTATACATTAGAAGTTGTAGCAGAAAACTGCTACGGTATTCAGTCAAATCCCTTGACAGCAGAATAACAAAACAGAACGGTTGATGGTTTATTCATCAACCGTTTCTATTTATAAATAATTAATACTTCTATTATTGTAAATTTATTGAAATTATTGCTTTGATGTGTTAAAATATTGAAAATACACCTATTAAGGAGAGTGGGTTTTATGAAGAAAGCAATCAAACGTGTGATTGCTTTTGCCGTCTGTGCTTCAATACTTGTTTCATCAGCTGCTCAGGCAGGTGCTGCTTCGGTTATTGAAACTGACTGCAAAGGTAACTGTGACCATTCCCCCGTTATTGTATTACCCGGAATTAATCATTCACCGACTTATCTTTATGATGAAAAAGATCAGCCCGTAATGAACGGTGATACTCATATCGGCAGTACGTTAATGATAATTAATGAATCGGCTCTTACACCCGGAGCAATAGTTAAAGCTATCGGCAGTGTAATTGCTTCAATTATGCTCCAGACAAATGTTGGCCTTGACAGAGTCGCATACGATCTTGTCAGCGATCTGTTTAAATACCAGAGATGTGACGAAAAAGGCGACCACGTTGAGAACCTTAAGACACAGAGATGGAATTACTCTCTTGAGTATATGACCGAAGATGAGCTCGACTGGACTTACAGAATGGTTCCGATGAAACCGCTTGTTGACGAAATCGGTGAAGACCACGTCTATTTCTTTACGTTTAATCTTGTCGGTGATCCTATGGACTCTGCCGATGATCTTAAAGATTATATAGAAATGGTAAAAGAACAGACGGGTCACGATAAAGTCACTCTTCTGCCTGTCAGTCTCGGCGGTACAATTTTAACGGCATATCTTGATAAATACGGCCATAGCGAAATTGACCAAATAGTTAATGCTGTTGCTTGCCTTGACGGTACTGATATTGTTGCAGATTTCTTTGCAAGAGAATTCCGTCTTGATGATGAATATCTGTATCATGAATTCATTTCAAATATTATGATAGAATCCGAAGGCAAACCTACACTCGGCTATCTTATAAACACTCTTCTGCATATTGTGCCCCGTTCAGCTCTCAATGCACTACTCACCGGTGCAATGAGCGGACTTCTTGATACTCTTATGCTCAACTGTCCGCAGTTCTGGGCAATGCTCCCCTCTTACAGATATGATGCTCTTGCTGAGAGATATCTGACCGATAAGCCTGAGCTGAAAGATAGAACCGACAGATTCCAGCAAGCAAGACTCAACCTGAAACAGAATCTTCTTGATGCAGTGGATGACGGTGTTCGTGTCAACTCGATTGCGGGTGCAAATCTTGACCTTGGCGAAGAGATGTACACTTACTTCAATATTGTAGCTTCTGCTGAGAAAGTAAATTCAGACGGTATTGTAAACCTTACATCAACAACGCTTGGCGCAACAGGTGCTCCCGGTAAAAAGACACTTGCAGACATTGAATATGAAGCAAATACATACTGTAACAATCCTGACCATAATCACGTTTCAGTAGACAATATGGTTGATACCTCAACAGCAATTTTGCCTGAAAATACGTGGATATTCCTTAATCAACACCACGAAGTAGGTTATAACGACGTTGTATTAAACCTTGCAAAGGCAATTATTCTCGGCGAAGTAACCGATGTTCATTCCGATCCGGTAAATTATCCCCAGTATAACGGTCCCTGTCACACGCAGAGCATACGCCGATGGAAGTTACCCGATGCAAAGAAAGTTGACCAGACAACGTTAAGCGAAGAGGATAAGGCTGAGCTTAACGCTGCTATTGCCGAATGTGAAGAAGTGCTTAAAATGACTGTTGCTGATCAGCCGAGAGTTGAAGCTGCTGAAGCAAGAATTATTGCAGCTCTTCACAGAGTAGGTGCTCCCGGTTATGAAAACATTGAACCCGAAGAAGAATCTGCACTTGATCCTATTCTTGAAAGCCTTACATATTCCTTAAGCAAAGGAAGCCTTGCACTCTTCGGAGGCGGCAGTCCTCTTGATGCAGCAATACCCGTTATAAAAAAAGTGTTCAGTCGCTTTTTTAAATAAAAAAGAAAGAGGTTAAAATTATGAAAAAGCTGATTTCAATCATCCTTGTAATTACCCTTGCTTTTTCCTCAGTTGCACTTATTGCATCTGCTGAAGAAGTAAAAACAGAGTGCGGTGGTAACTGCGATATCTGCCCTGCTATTGTTGTTCCGGGTATCGGTCAATCCAACGTATGGGCACTCGATGAAAACGGTGATTATCTTCTTGACGCTGATGGCGACAGAATAAGCTGCTTCCCTGCTGTTTTTGACGTCACTTCAATCGTTATGAAGGTACTTGCACCTGCACTTCTTACACTTGTAATGCAGAAGGATATCGGTCTTTCATCTGCTCTTTGCGATGTAGTACGTGATGCATTTGCCGTAAATGCATGCGACGAAAAAGGCAAAAACACGGGCAATATCGAGGTTGAAAAGTATCTCTACTCCGTAGCTGAATGCAGCGAATACGAGAAAGATCAGATATACGATAATGTTCCCCTTCAGGATTATGCTGAACAGGTCGGCGAAGACCACCTTTACTACTTTGCTTACAACTCATTCGGTAACAACTCAGATATTGTTGACGAGCTTTACGATTACATTCAGATGGTTAAAAAAGAAACCGGTCACGATAAGGTTAATATAGTTCCTATCAGTATGGGTGGATCTGTTGCGAACGGTCTGTTCGAGTATTACCCCGAAGTTAAAGACGATATTGTAAAGGTAGTTTACATCGTACCTGCTCTTAACGGCTCAACAATCGTCGGTGACCTTTATACAAAGAATTTCACATTCTTTGATACAGAGTTCCTTTACAACGGATTCCTTGAGACACTTATGGATGAAGAAGAAGGCAGAATGATAGAGGTTATTGCAAGAATTCTTCCTGATGAAGTTCTTGAAAGTGCTCTTCAGAGTGTTGCAGGTTGTCTTGTTGACGAGGTTGCGGCTAACATCACAATGCTTTGGGGTCTCTGTCCGAAGGAATATTATCCCGAAGCTTCAGCAGCACTTCTTGCAGACAAGCCTGAAATTAAGAAACAAACGGATAAGTTCTATCAGGCACAGCTCAATTCCGACAAGAATATCCAGGCACTTGTAGATAACGGCGTAGAAGTTTTCAATATCGTCGACTACAATGTACCTCTTTATCAGATAGGTAACTCCTGGAACAACGATAATGCTGACGGTGTTATTCACCTTTCTTCAACATCAATGGGCGCTAAGAGTGCACTTTACGGTGAAACACTCGGTGCTGATTACAAGCAGGCTAATACAAGCAAAAACTGTTCTGATCCTACACACAACCACGTTGATGAAGATAAGATTGTTGACGCTTCAACAGGCCTTCTTCCCGACACTACATTCTACTTCAAGGGTCAGAATCATGAACAGACCGCAAGAAACGATATCATTATTTCTCTTGCAACAAGAATCCTTGCAACCGACGATATAAAGGATGTTTACTCAACTCCCGATTATCCGCAGTTCAACGGTAACAGAGATACAAGAGCCCTAAAAAACAAATACATTCCCACTGCAAAGGCTATTGATACTACATCGCTCAGTCCCGAGGTTGCTGAAGAGCTTGCAACAGCAATTGAAGAAGCAGAAATATACGTAAACGGTACCGTCACCTATAGCGGTCAGCATCTTGATGTTGAGAAAAAGCTCATCGATGCTATGGTTAAGGCAGGTGCCTGGACTGTTGAGGAAGAAGAAGAGGCTATGCCTATCTTCTCTACAATAAGCCTCCTTCTCTATAACAATTTCGGTACTGACGGCTATTCTGAAATAGTTGCTGATTTCTATATCGGTTTCGTTAATTTCATAGTATCTGACGTTGTTAAACCCCTTCTCGGTGCGCTTTAATAGTTTTATACCGACAAAAAGCGATATGCTTCATTACGAGGCATATCGCTTCTTTCATTTATCAGTGAAACCAATAATAAGTTTTTTCAAGAATTTCGTATAATTTAATAGCGTAAGGATTTATAGCATCCCATATCGGTTCATCGTAAAGAGTAATCCATGTATAAATACGTCTTGTGAGATGTCTGAGATCATTGCTTGAAATGTCATGTCCTGTTCTTTCTCCCAGCCTTGTAACACCCATAGCCACAAAATCATTATACAAATCTTTATTAGCCTTCATCCAGAGATACGGATGTTGAAGCCTTGAAAACTCGCAACGCATATTTGCACATTTCCAGTATCTCCAGCAAAGCTCTGAACGGTTAATGCGTCCAAGCTGATAATCATTTTCGGCCGCGGATTTCGCAAGCTCCCATAGCTCATTACATCGTTTAACCTCTGCAAAAGTAATACCGGGCAAAGAGAAGCGTGCATCCTGCTCAAGCTGAAGGTGTGTATATTTAGTAACAGCACGTTTAGTAACAATATCAATAAACTCTTTAATATACTTACCACCCGGACCGTAAACAGCATCCAGATAGCCGTTCATTTCAGTATCTAAATCGATGTACGGATCCTGCATAAGCTTAGTTAGCAGATAATTCTTGAGTTCACCGAATTCAGCGTCACATTCTGAAATATAGAACACACCTTGCTGGTATATACCCTTGACGTTATGTTCATAGAAAATCTGTGTATCTCGCTGAATTACACCGAAATTCGGGTAAATATTAACGCTTTCGTCACAGTTAAGGTTGTAATTCCAGATATATAGTCTGTCGCAGATTTCGCTCCAATCCTTTAAATCCTGCATAAACTCCGTGTTCTCTTTACAATCCGGGTCATCAAGCGTATGACCAAAACAACACTCAATAGAACAAAGACGCACAATAACGTCTTCACGTGGTACAACGCTTACAGGAGCTTTTCTCGTGTACTGATATGCAAAAGTATCGAAAACAATATTTTCATACTTGCCTGTCGCCTTAATTCTTGAAGCAATTTCATTTACAAAAGTAAGCATTGTGCCTGCCGGTGAACCGGTTGCCTCATCAAGAAAAGAGCAATTTTCACAATGGCAGTATTCGCCGTTATCAGCCTGAGTAAGAGAAAGAATCTGAATAGTTTTATTCGGATCATGCTTTTCCTCAAGAAGCTCTAACGCCTCCTGAGTAACAATATCTTTCACATCTTCATTTGTAAGACAGAGCTGTGTTCCTGTTCTTACGCCGTCGACTTCCGCAAAATACTCAGGATGCTCTTCGAAATAAACGGAAGGCTTGCAATAACGGTTAACGAACGTATGGCTTGAACCGCCAAGATATTTTACATCACCGCCCTGCTCATCAGAAAGAGTTTTATATATACCGCCTGTAAGTCCGTTAGCAACAGAAAACTCGGGGTCTCTTGCACTGGTAGTATCAGTTTCTGAATATTCAAAAAACGGTGTATAACTGAGATCAATATCCGACGGAACAGTTAGATTATTGTTCTCAGGATTAACTATAACATCTGACTCATACCAATGACAGCCGCAAAACTTTTCAAGGAATGCATAAACGCCGTTTATAGTACCCTTGTTACCGGCACCGTTGATTATAATTCGGTTTGCATCCGATTTTATAATATAGCTGCCGTCTGCTGATACTGAAAAATCCTCATTGGAACGGTTTGTAGCACCGACAATAATTTCATATTCATTATGATTAGAATCGCTTAAAACAGAAACATTTCCGCCAATTATTTTATCGAGATAATACTTGAGCTTTTCAGCAGCATATTTTTCAGTAATTGTCGGATTCTCAGCGGTTATAATAACTGCTTTTTTAATATTAAATGCACTTTCTTCTGCTGAAACAGAAATCGAAACCGCACTGATCGATAAAAGAAAAATTAATAATATGCTTAATATTTTTATTAACATTTTCATATTCTTTGCTCCTTATTTACACCGACCATAAGCTGTCTGTAAATCTTGTGGCGCGATAAGGAAAAGCCCTAAAGAAATCATCAGCACTTGTTTTTAATTTTACACCGTCAATATAAACGGCGGTCTGAGCGTTATGCCCTTCACCTGCCAATAAAAGCCTTGCTGCTGCAGCCGCTGTCAACTCAATATCATAATCGCCTTCTGACTTGTGATTTACAACGGCTTTTCCGTTCTCATACTCAACCTCAAATATGCCTTTATTCTGTTCTAATTCATCGAGGCTTAATATACTGAATTTACCATAGTGCGTTGGATAAGCATTATTCTCAAGTAACTTTTTCAAATTATAAATTCTGCCTGCATATCCCCCGTTATATTCATACGTTACATCGTCAATTCTGTCTGCAAGGCACGAAAAAGCAGAGCCCTGATACTGTTTTCTGACAATAAGATTTTTAGCAATGCCGTCGTAATTACGTAAAAAACCGATAAGACCGTAAAGTGATTCAGGATTTAAAGCAAAAATCTCTTCAACTCTGACCTCATCCGGTCTGTTAACCTTAAACCTGGTATATCCGTCCGCTTCACCGGAACTATCTCTGTGTATATAAGTATAATCAGCTTCTTCAAGCGGTTTTTCGCAAAAATGCTTTTTGTCTTCTCTCAGAGTCATAAGATTCTCGTTCATCGCACACTTGTTGTGAAGCTTGCATAATTCATCGAGCTGTTCTCCTGTATAAAGCTCAACGTCGGTGCACTTTGGTATTTGTCTGAGTTTATCAAAAGGCACCTTTATTGCAAATATGCGGTTAAGATTTGCGTAACCGAATTTTTCATAAAACGATATTGAGAAAGGAGCAAGGAAACCAAACGTAATATCATTTTCAATTGCTGTTTTTCCTATTTCATTGAAGATTTCTCTTATTCCTCCCATTCTGCGGTATTCAGGTTGGCTGCAGATACCGCTGAGTACAACAGCATTTAATATATTACCGCAATAGTTACATTTAAAATCAAACACTTCAATGCCGGCAATCAGTTTATCATCGTTGAAAGCACCGATAACAGGTACGTTAACCTCATTATCTTCATCCTTATTGAAGTTCCATATAAATGATGCGGCAGAAATTTTATGATAATCTACCGCCTCTTCAGGTTTAATAAATCTTATTTCCATAAATTAAATCACCCACAATAATCTCTTGATTATCAAAACCCTCCCGTGCATTTGATTAAATTGCATAGGAGGGTTTTTATGTAGCTTTACAGATTAATCTGAGCCTTTGCAGCTTCTTCAAGCTTTTCTGTATCACCGTCGGCTACCATACTGGACATACGGTTTCTGCGTTCAAGCAGTTCAGCGTACATTTTCTCTTTTTTATCATTATTCAGATCGTAGAACAGCATAGGAATGATGCCGAGAGAACCTGTTACAGCAGGTATAATTGTAAACATTGCAAACAGGAAGAATTTAACCTTGTCAGTCTGCTCAGTACCGGTTCTGAAAGCATTAGCTTCATAACCTATCATCTTTTTAAGTGCAGTTGTAACTACGGCGCTTGTATTAGATGAAACCTTGGCAGCAATTCCTTTTGTAACAGAAGCCATTGCCTCCGTGCGATAACCGTTTTTCCATTCGCAGTAGTCCATTGCTTCATTGTACATTTCAGTACCGATAACAGATTTAAGACCATAGAACAGGGTCCATATAAGCTCCCAGATTGCCATAGCAAATCCCATAGGAACAACCTTTTGGTACATACCGCCTGAGTAATCCTTCTTCATACCAATACAACCGAAAAGGAAAACCGGGATATAAAGAATATTGCCTATATCTTTTGCAACAATGTAAAGCAAACGGCTCGAGAATCGTTCTCTCATCCAAGGCACCCAAGAATAGCTCAAAGGGCTTATGGGTGCAGCAGGAATACCTGCAACAAGGGTCATAGATGAGAAATGAAGAACGTCTGTATAATAATCATCTTCACTACCCTTTATAGCAAAACCGCTTAAGAAATCGGAAAGCGTTATAAGCAACAACGGTTTATTGTTGATTACCGATTTTACCGATTGAATAACGCTCGGAGATTTAATAGACTGCATAACTCTTTCTTTTGAGTTGTAGAAGAACCAGAATGAAGCAAAGCTGGATGCAACTGTTGTAAACACACCCATACCGACAAACAGATGAGTATAGGCTTTTGAAAGCTTTTGTGAGTCATGTATGAATGCGTTACGGAACACGTCAATGAGAATTGTAACAGCCTGCTCAGGGAGTTTTTCGCCGAAGAAACCGGAAGCAAAGTTTGCAAGTGTAATAAGACGTGTGCGGTCTACAGGATGAGGTGTTATTGTAGCCATAAGACCCGTTCTTGAAATTGTCTGGAAAGTAGTAACACCTTCGCGTGTAACCGTAAGTATAAGGTAAAATACAAACTTTATGATATCTGTTTGCGATGTGCCTGCAAAAAGATGAGGCATAAGCCAATAAAGTGAAGTAAGTATACAACCGGGTACAGCAAGGAATAGAAGATAAGGTCTGAATTTACCCCAACGGGTACGTGTCTTATCAACGACAGCACCGAAGAAGATATCGTTTATAATATCCCAAACACTGTTGATAGAGTTAACTAGTGTCTGAAGACCCAAGTCAACACCTACGATACTTGTAATAAAGCGCTGAGTGAAAATATTAATATTAAAACTCTGCGCTGCATCCCAAATAATAAATCCGAGAGTTTCCTTTGTACCGACGTAACGTCGGTTAGGCATTTTTTCGGCTTCTTTTTGTTCTGACTGCTTCTGCTGCATATCGCGAAGCTGTTCATATGATTCTCTTGTTTGGGATTTGGGTTGTTTATTTTTAGCCATAATTTTCACCCCGAAAAAATGATGTTTTATCGGTTAAACCTTTTAAAATCTGAGGTTAGATTATGTTGGGTAATACTTATTTCACACTATCAAAAATCTCATAGAATGTACCGATAAATTTTGTTGCAGCGTGCTGACCATAAGAGATGAGACACCATGTATCGCTGTCAAACTCACCTGAATTTTCGTTATACTGGAGACCTGCAAGAACATAATTTGCAGGATTTGCAACATAGCCTGCAGCATCGTTCATAAGGTCCATAACAATTACGTCTTCGTCTGTATATTCTCGGATAGGTGCATACTCAAATCCTTCTGCACCGCTGCCGCCGATAAGAAGCTCACCGAATGTTTCACCGGGGCTCATATATACTTTCATGGAATCGCCGATTTCAAGGTAGCCGACCTCGGATACAGTGTAATATCTGCCAAGATCATCTGCAAGGACATAGTTATCAGCAACTGATGTCTTACCGAGAAGAACAATAATATTATTCTCTATTCTTACTGTAAACTGCTTGAGCTTAATGTTGAGAACGGGCTTAACTTCTGCAGCTTCAACAGTCTCAAGATTTTCATACCAGATTGTGTAATCGGGATATTCATCTTTACCGCTATACTTAGCAATGCCGAGCTTGTCACCTGTTGCCTCGTTGAGAGCGATTCTTTCAGCCTCATCCATACTTAAGCCAAGAAGAATGTAGCCAAGCTCATAACCGTAACGAACAGCGGAAAGATGTGCAGTGTTATCAATACCGTCACCTGAGTAATGTCTCGAAGAAGTCTGAGTAGAAACAATACCCTGGATAAAGATAAAGTTATAGCCTGCTGCATTCATAAGCTTTTCAGTATACCAAATAAAGTCTGCAGAAAATTTCTTATCGAATGATACTGCCTTATCAGGGTCTGCACTTGCCCAGTCAAAGCTTGCAGACTCAGGATGGCAACCGAATGTAGAGATAATTGTCGGAGTCTTTGTCTCGTCAGTAGGCATAAACTCAAGCTTGTAAAGATATGTATCAAGAGCAATGGGAGCTGTTCTGTCCCATACGTACTCCTCAGCATTATACTTTGAATAATAGAGCTTACCTGTTGTCATATCTGCGAGTGCATCCTCGACAGCCTTCTTGGAGCCGTTGACAACAGACTCGATAAACGAACGCTCAACACCGTATTTGACTTCGGAACTGAAAATATTATTGAGTATACGTCCTATAGGATCAGTCCATACACCCTGAGAGTCGATACCTGTGTGGATGTGTGTGCAAGAAACGTTTATGCTGACAATGTTGTTTTCTTCTGCAACATCCTTGAGAGCTTCACGTACTTTTCTGACATCAGCGTTAGCAAGACCCATTGCATCAAGAGAAATAAACACTACTTTACCTCTGCCGGAGCCATCATCCATAACGATCGCTCTTGCCATAAGGTCTTCCTTCTCGCCGTCTTCTTCATCAGCGTACATTTCGTTACCGAATACGTATGGAAGGTATGCACCCTTGGCATATTTCTTCTCGCCGAAATCTGCAGGAAGAACAGATGCTTTGCCGTAGCCAAGGCTCCATACTTTATCTCCTTGAGGCTCATCAATAAACTCATCCATACCTGCATAGAAGTTATCGTATTTGTCAATATCAAATTCCTCAAAATCATCAACAGCGGCTGAATCGGGAATTATAAAATTGAGTGCTGCACCTATAACACCGTTGATAACAGCGTTACTGAGACGGTTAAGCACTTTTGAGAGCATAATTTTTGTTTTAAGTGAGCTGTCTGTTTCTTCCTGAGTTGAAGCAACATACTCTTCCACGCTTTTGTACTCCTCCTCTACCTCTGCTGCAAATGCGGCTGTCGGGAATATTATACAGCAGCATAAAACAAGAGAGATAATAACTTTGATTGTTTTTTTCATAAAAAAGCCTCCTAAATTTTCATTTATTATTTCAATTTTTAATTATAGCACATTAAATAAACAAAATCCACAATTTTTTAAATATATATATAAATATTTTATAAAATGTCGTCAATTATATTTCCATTTTCAACATTATCATCAATGATTTTCCGGGTATGTTTCCAGATGAATTCTGAGCCGTTTTTACTCTTATCCTGCCTTTTTATAACACGGCTTTTGCAGACATTATGTTCACGCCAATCTCTGCCTCCGTTCAAATCATTAAGTAAGAGTGGTTGAAAATTATCCATTACCTTAGCAAATTTTGCTTCAGCGCTATCCCCTGCTTCAAATTCGTAAAACAATGATTTTAGATGCTCTGATTGGTCATCGGGAAGTAACCCGAAAATTCGATCGGCAGCCTTATCCTCTCTGTCTTTTTGGGTTGCAAGTGCTGCATCGTCATAAGCGTAAGTATCACCGGCATCTATTTCTACGATATCGTGAATAAGAGCCATCATCATAGCTTTGGCAACATCAAACTCTTCATTGGCGTATTCTTTAAGTAAATAAATCATCATTGCCATATGCCAGGCGTGTTCTGCATCGTTTTCACTGCGAGCATAACCGGTAATATGAGTCTGACGGAATATATTCTTTTCTTTATCAGCTTCAAGAATAAAAGCGAGCTGTTTTTCGAATCGTTCGATAGACATATTTTTTCTCCTTATCAATTATTCGTAAAATATTATAGCATAATATTGAATTTACAACAATAATACTGCCTCTATGCACGAACATAAAGGCAGCATTAATTTATTTCAATTCATTAATCATTTCTTTTAGTTTATCAGGTTTACGGGTTGTAATATTATCGGGTTTATAAGAAAGGATACGTGCCATATTATATTCGTCATCAACTGTCCATATTGAAACCAAAAGATCGTTTGAGTGAAAAGCTTCCACAAGCTCAGCAGAAGCATTGTCTTTATTGAAATTGATACCAATTGCATCACTTTTTTTAACTTTATCTACAAGAGTCTGCAGATACTCTTCATTATGTGTGGTTTCAGATTTGACATCTACATTAAGATAATACGGTATATCTTTGACGTATGTACGTACGGCGTCCAGAAAATCGTCAGTAACACCTGTAAAAAATATTCTGTCAGTAATACCATATTTTTCAGCAAGAGGCAAAACGCTCGGCAAATTATCGGTACTCTTGATGTCAACATTTACCTTGACATCATCATATTCACTGATCATTTTAAATGCCTCATCAAGTGTTACCTCATCGCCTTTAGGTGAATCATGCGAAAGCACCGGTTCACCGCTCTTAGTAAAATTAAGATCAAACTCAACAATATGAGCTCCGTTAGCAATTCCGGCTTCAATAGATTCAAGTGAATTATCATCAGTTCCAACGCAGCCGGTATGAGCGGTATAAGTAAAGCTCATAGGTAAATAACCGGAATTTTTTTTGAATTCTTTAATTTTCTGTTGACGAAATGAATATGCAATTCCAAACCCGACACAAGCAACACACACAACGACGATAGATGTTATTATATTTTTAATTTTCAAAATGTCAACTCCGTTCATTAATACTATAAAACATATTATATAATAGTATCAATAATTTTTTATTGATGAAGCTAATATTTAAATTGATAAAAAGCTGACTCATTATTGCTTACTTTAGATGTAACAATGAGTTGATTTTTATGTCTTTTTAATCATTTTTGCTCCGCATTTAGGACAGGTAATATTAATCTTTCCTCTACCCTTCGGTAAACGAAGAGTGGCTTTACAGTTTTTACAGATAAAATATTTGTGAGTTTTTCTGTCTCTGATTCTATTTTTTATATTTTTTAATTTTGACTTTGGTCCGGATATAATTTTTAAAAAGAATAATCTTTCGTTATAACGGGCATTTGTATTTCTTGATAAAATACGCCAGATTGCCACTGCCAGCGGTAATATCGAAATTAAATAGAAAAACCACAATTTGTCAAAATTAGATATTAAAGAGAAAATGACACTGAGAAGTATCAAAGCATATGTCAACTCATCTGTTCCGTATCTGCCGTACATAAATTTACGATATTTTTCCAAAAATTTTAACAAAAATTGTCTTATTTTCATTTGTACTCCTACTTTGTTTTTACAATAATTTATAAATCGGTATTAAACACGTAATCAAGCATAAAATTGAACGAGGTGATTAAATGAAAAATCGAAATATTTACATCTTTTTTTCAGCAATAGCATTATTGACAGGTGCAATATCAGCATTGCTGACAAGTAGCAATATGAATATTTACAGTACAATTGTTCAGCCGCCGTTTACACCGCCTTCGGTAGTATTCCCGGTAGTATGGACGATTCTGTTTACTCTTATGGGAATAAGTGCTGCAAGAATATATATTGCCGCAAATAAAAAATGGCATACTTCACTTACATTATGGGCTGTACAACTTGCAGTAAACTTCCTTTGGAGCATAATATTCTTCAATTTCCAGGCTTATCTGTTCGCCTTTATATGGCTGCTGATTCTTTGGTCGGTTATTCTTGCAATGATAGTTTTGTTTTACAATCAAGAAAAAATTGCCGCATACCTGCAAATTCCTTATTTGATCTGGGTAACTTTTGCCGGATATCTTACCTTATCAATATATTTATTAAACAATTAGTTTACAACTAAGAAGGCTGTCTTTGCTGACAGCCTTTTAAATAATATCAGACTCTAACACCTCTGTACAGGTCAATATTTTTCATTAATTCATCAGTAATCTGTATGTTATTGGCTTTATATGATGCAAAAAGAGCACCGCATTCGGCAGGATAATTTAGAAGCTCAATATGATAATCAGCACTTTGAGAAACCATAGATGCTGTGAACTCATTTCTGAAACGGCGGTTATTTACAAATACACCACCCCACATACCTATGACCATATCGGAAGGAAAATCTTTAATAAGACTTTTTGTTGTACCCGCAAGCAAGCTTGCCTGCTCAGCAATAATATTTACAGCAACTTTGTCTCCGGCAGATGCACAAGAGAAAACGCGACTTGCAAAAGCGGATATTTTACTGCGCTCGGTTACAGGATCAAAAAATTTATACCTGAAATCCTGAGGTGAGTAAAGATTAAAATATTCAATCATTTCATTAAGAAGTTTGGTAGGTTGCTCACTGCCTTCAAAAGCTCTTATTGCACGCCTTATTGCTTCCATAGCAATTGCATAGCCACTTCCTTCATTTCCGAGCAGATATCCCCAACCGCCTGCTTTTGTCACTTTGCCTTTAGAATTTCTTGCGGCAACCATTGAGTCGATACCGCTGATAACAAGAGCACAAGGACCATCATATAGCATACATTCCATCGCTGTTATTATACTGCTGTCCATTCTGATATTTTCAGACAAAATAATATTTGAAACCAGAGCGGTTGTTTCTTTTTCAGATGCTCTTGAGCTCAAAGCGGATGAACCTATACAAGCACTTTTAAATTCATCTTCACCTGTTTTTTCACATAGATCTTTAATAATGTTTTTGAGATTTTTTCGAGCGTCTGTAAGACCTATAGTTTTATAATCAATAGATAAACCAACGGTTTTTGCCAAAACTTTGCCGTGCTCATTAGCAACTATTGCTGTTGTTTTTACACCACCGCCATCAACACCGAGATATAACGCCATATATAATACCTCCTTGTTATTATTATCTGAGAGAAACAGAAAGATATTTATCAAGAAAATCAGTTACTTTTTTATCGTATTCATCTTTTGCATCATAATAGCAATATGCATGAATCGCGCCTTCAACAAAAAGCTTATCTTTTTCTACCGTTGTACAAGCATTGTATAATTTTTCGCCCATTGCAAAAGGTACGGTAGGATCATCGGTACCGTGAATAAACAAAATCGGATTTTTCGACTCTTTCATTCTTGCGATACAATCCGCTTTTCGCATATCATAGCCCCAAAACAGTCTGCAGAAAAGAATAATCGCTTTAGCTATATGCGGACAAGGTATACCAATTTTGTTTCTCATTGTGTTATTCAGTATATCTTCAGCACTTGTAAATCCACAGTCTTCGATTATGGCCTTAACCTGATCCGGAGGATTGCTGTCGTTAGCGAGCATTACCGTTGTAGCACCCATTGAAATACCGTGAAGTACTATTTCAATATCGTTACCGAATCGGTCGATCAGATACTTAACCCACAACAAAAGATTTTCGGATTCGTATGAGCCGAAGCCAATGTGCTTGCCCTCACTCCTGCCATGTGCAGCATGATCCGGTAAAAGATAATTAAACTTCAACTTTTCATTATAAAAAGGCAGAAGATGACTGCATTCATCAGGGCCGTTGCATTTGTAGCCGTGAACACAAATTACAAATGTTTTGCTTTCGGCAACAGGTACAAACCACGCACGAAGCTCATTTCCCATAAGGTCAGTCAATGACAGATCTTCCGGATCAAGATCATACAGATGCTGATTATTCTGCTGTCTGACTTTATAACGGAGCTTATGTTTTTCGCTTAGTGAGTCATAATCAACGGTAGTATTCTTCGGTCTCGTAACTGATTGTTTTATAGCCACAAACAGCACAACACCAACAAATATAAGTAATATAAGTAATAATGCAGCCGCTATTATCAAAAGCCACATAAACTAATCAACTCCGAATTAAAAGTTTGACGAATTCCAGCCCCAGTGTTCAATTTCTTCATACTTTACATAAACACGTGCAGGAGCAATTCCCAGTTCTGCTGAAACAATCTCCGTTAACCTTGCTGTGAGTGCATCATATGCAGATTCATTTGCAGCACCGAATATTTCCACCTCAAGCATAGCTGCAGGAGAATTTTCACCCGAAAACCACATTCGTTCACTATCGGTAAAATCCAGCATTAACCAACGCTCACTTTTACCCGGAATCAAAGATATCGCCTTACCAAATTCATTTTTTAAGGTAAGTTCTTTATCCATTGTAATATCAACATTTGTTTTTGTATGAATATAAGGCATAATTATTACCCTCAATCAAACATAAATACTTTTGTTTCATAGGGACGAAGATTGAAGCAATCGAATCCTGAATTGATGCAATCGTAATTTCCGAGAACTACCCTGCCCTTTGCAAGATCAAAGCCTTTAGGAGCCTTAAATCGTTCAATCTTATCACTGAAGGAACAGATAACAAGCATCTTTTTGCCTTCGTAATTTCTTTCATAAACAAACAGCTTTTCGCTGTCATGATAATGTTCTTTATAATCACCGTAAATAACGATCTCATTTTCTTTACGGAATTTGAGAAGCTTACGGTAATAGTTAAGGATTGAGTCAGGATCTTTTTCAGCATCCTCAACATTTACCTCGGTATAGTTAGGATTGATATAGAACCACGGTTTTTCAGCTGTTGTAAAGCCTGCGTTTTTACCGCCTGTCCACTGTACGGGAGTTCTTGCATTATCGCGTGAAGCTCTCATAAGACGCTTCATAATGCTCTTATGAGGAAAACCGAGCTTTTTGCAGATATCGTAAGTATTATAGGTTGCAACGTCAACGTACATATCAAGCTCGGGAAGCTTGATACTCGTCATACCGATTTCCTGACCCTGATATATAAAAGGCGTACCGCTCTGACAAATGTACATTGTTGCAAGCATTTTACCTGACTCAACACGGAATTTCTCACTGCCGTAACGGCTTATAATTCTGGGCTGGTCATGATTTTCAAGATAAAGTGCATTCCAGCCTTTACCGTAGAGTTTTGTCTGCCAGTTGCTCATAGCAGACTTAAGCTTCTTTAGGCTGAATTTTGTTGTGATAAAACTTGTGATAATACAATCGGCTTCCATATGCTGGAAGTTGAACATCATTTTTAGAACCTGCTTCTTGCTGTCGCGCTCATCAATAAACTTAAGTGCAAGGTCAGGAGTCATCATCGGAGCTTCACCGACAGTCATACAATCGTATTTGCTGAGCACTTCATCATTGAACTCCTGAAGATATTCATAAAGATGAGGTCCGCAGGTAAAATGCTCCATACCGCAGGCAACCGGAAGCGGGAAGCCATTGGGAAGACCTTCTTTCTTGGAAATATAAGTTATAACGTCTTCACGGAAGCCGTCAACACCCATATCAAGCCAGAAACGCATAATATCCTTAACTTCATTTCTGACGGCAGGGTTATCCATATTAAGGTCACACTGCTCAACTGCAAAAAGATGAAGATAATATTTATCAAGCTTTTCATTGTATTCCCAAGCGGGACCTGGGAAAGTTGACTTCCAGTTATTGGGAGGATTTTTACCCTTACCCTTACGCCAGATGTAGTAATCGTGATACGGATTGTCTTCGCCCTTAAGGCTTTCCTTAAACCATTCGTGCTGGTCGGATGTGTGATTAACAACAAGGTCCATAATAACCTTGAGACCTCGCTCGTGAGCACCGTCAAGAATAGCCTTGAAATCCTCCATTGTACCGTATTCGGGCGCTATTGAACGGTAGTCGGATATATCGTAACCGTAATCCTTCTGAGGAGACTTATAAATCGGTGAAAACCAGATTGCATCTACACCAAGGCTCTTGATGTAGTCAAGCTTAGAAAGCACACCTTTAAGGTCGCCGATTCCGTCACCGTTGCCGTCGCAGAAGCTGCGTGTCCAGATCTGATAAACGGACATTTCTTTATACCAATTCTTTTTAATCTCAGCCATTTTGTTAACTCCTTAAAATTATTTATTGAACATACCTGTAAAATCAGTAGTCGCTGCCGAATCAAGCGGCAGTGATACAGAGCATTTTTCTTTAGAAGACTTGTAAATTGCAAGCACGAGCTCAACAGCTTTTTTGCCGGCATACATATTGACATAAGGTGCTCTATCATTACTGACAGCGTCAATCATATCTGCATACAGGGGTGTATGACCCTGACCATAGATATGATCTACTGCAACAGAAAACTCTTTGCGTACTTCATCCTCGTCATCAAGTTCATCGGCAAAGCGCCAGTTTTCAATAATATTGTTAACTGTACCGTCTGCTTTGACTGTTCCGTTTTCGCCGAAAAGACAAAAAGCTTCTTCAAGGTTTCCGCCGAATATATTAACCGTACCTTCAACAGCACCGTAAGCACCGTTTTTGTACCGTACTATGGCAAGACCTATGTCCTCACCTTCGATATAACCATGATTGAGATTATCTGTCATTGCAATAACCTCAACAGGCTCTTCACCGAGCATCCAGTTGAGAAGGTCAATATTATGTATGCACTGATTCATCAGAGCACCGCCATCTTTTTCCCACGTACCGCGCCAGGGCGCCTGCTTATAATAGCTTTCCGTGCGACTCCACCTTATCTGGGTAGTTGCGTGAAACAGTTTGCCGAACCTTCCCGATTCAACAGCACTGCGAATTTTCTGAATTGATGTGTTGAATCTGTTCTGATGATTAGCCGCAACTTTAACATTCATTCTCTCAGCTGCTTCGATAATTCTGTCAGCATCTGAAATAGACAGCGCAATCGGTTTTTCGATAATTACATTACAGCCTGCATTAATACAGTCAACAGCTATGTCAGCATGACTGCCGCTTTCAGTAGCAATTGCAACAAGCTCGGGCTTCGCATTTTCGAGCATATCACGATAATCTTTGTAAAACTTTACATTTTTTATCAGCGGATATTTTTCTTTGAGCTCATATACGGCATTCTTTGAAATATCGCAAAGACCTACTATTTCAAGACCGTTTTTGGTAGCGGCTACTATGTGATTGGGTGAAACCCTGCCGCAACCGATAAGTGCATATTTCATAGCAACCTCCTGTGACTAAAAATAAATTTTATGTTATTGATTTCGCTCGTGAATTTGTTTGAGATTCTTATAGCTGACAGCTGTAGAAGTAAGCGGATCAACAGCAAAATTGATATCCTGCTCGTAAACTATATATGAAACTCCGGCGTCAACACAAGCCGCATAGCAAGCATCCAAATCGAGGTTACCGCATCCGAGCTCTGTGATTGATCCGACATTTTCACCAAGAGTGACTTTCCAATCCTTGAAGTGGCATACTTTTATTCTGCCTTTGAGCTTTCTTAAGTAATCTGCTTCATTGACACCGCCCATATGAATCCAATAAGTATCGGGAATAAAGAAGAATACTTCGGGGTCAGTCTCTTCGATAAGAACATCCATAATCGTTCTTCCGTCTTCAAGGCGTGCAAATTCAAGTGCGTGATTATGATAAGCAAAAGTAAGGCCCTTTGCCTTCATCTTCTTACCTGCTTCATTTGCAAGCGCAACAAATCTTCGTACAGCCGCAAGGTCAGTTCTGAATTCATCAGGCATACAGCCGAGACCGATCTGTTTACAACCAATAAGTATATGTTCGTCAATGAGTCTATCAGTATCGTTGATGATTCTATCCCAGGGCTTGTGTGTGACACAAACATCAAACCCATATTTTTTTACAAGCTCAGCTTGTTTTTCAACTTCAAAATCACCAATTGCTGATATCTGAACAACATCTACACCAAGCTCATTTTTGAGAAAATCAAATGTTTTGTCAGTATCTTCATAATTTTTGATATAATCACGAAGAGTAAATAACTGAACACCTATTTTTATTTCATTCACAGGAATCAATCCTTTCGTTTATTATCCCTTTCATGCAGATGTTAAACATATGCACAAAAGGCATAGTCTTGATGCACCTTTGCAGATGCACCAAGACAAAAATCAGAGTCAGATTTCAGGAATTTCAATTTCGATCTCTCTGCCGAGCTCAGCAGACTTTGCAATACCGTCTATAATAGCCTGATTGTAGATAATCTGGCTTGAGGGTACGGGAGGCTCGCCGCCATTCATTGAAGCATCAAGGAAGGAGCGGATCTTGAGATAGAAGTTATCATACGGATTGTCAAGCTCGGGAATAACAGTTTCAACCTGCTTACCTGCAACATCGTGATAAATTGTCATCGGACCGCCTATGCTGCCGTTCCAGCATTCTGTTGAGGGAATACGGAGGCCGCCGTGCTTACCAAGGATGATTGTATCGCCTGATGTATCAAGGTGCATTGCCCAGGCGATTCTGAAGTCAAGGATGATACCGCCTTCAAGACGGACAAAACCTGCTGCAAAGTCATCAACACCGAAGATGTCAGCATATTCGGGCTTGTTAGAGTATTTTGTGCTTTTACCGAAGAAATCGGACTTGTAACCCGAAACAGTAAGGGGCTTCGGATAACCTATTGCATTAAGTACCATATCAAGTGAGTAACATCCGATATCACCGAGTGCGCCGATACCTGCAGTCTCTTTCTCGATGAAGGATGTGCCGAACGGAGTCGGGATACCTCTGCGGCGACCGCCGCCTGTCTGGATGTAATAAATCTCGCCAAGCTCACCGGATTCAACAATCTTCTTAACCATCTGCATATTGGGGTCAAATCTGGGCTGGAAGCCGATAGAAAGAACCTTGCCGCTTGCCTTCTCAGCCTTGCAGATTGCAATAGCCTCTTCAAGAGTTACGCACATAGGCTTCTCAAGAAGAACGTTGACACCGTGCTCGAGTGCATAAATTGTACACTCGGCGTGTGTTGCATTGTATGTACATACGCTTACACAGTCAAGCTCTTCGTTATCGATAAGCTCTTTGTGGCTGTTATAGAAATTGATACCTGTCTTATCAACACCGAACTGATCGCAGAATGCTTCAGCCTTTCCGGGTACAAGATCAGCCATACCGACAAACTGAACGTCGGGGCACTGCTGATATGCTTTGAGATGAGCCTCAGCAATCCAGCCTGTACCGATGATACCGACTTTAATCTTCTTGCTGCTGTCATATACTTTTTCTTCGACTGCTTCTTCCTTGAATTTATCAAGAATTGCATTTGCCATAATAATTTTACCTCACTTAAATTTTATATCACCGCTTCAAGCGGAAAGTTACTTTTTTACCAACCGAGAGTTTTAAGGTACTCTCTGCCCATTTCAGCAGACTGCATAGGTGTGTGACCCTTTGCAGGTCTGTCCTGCTCAACAACTACCCATTCAGCACCTGCAGCAATACTTGCCTCAAGAATAGCAGGCATATCCTGACAACCGCTTCCTACCGGAGCAAATGAGAATGCATCTTCTTCAGCAGTTTCGGACTCATCATCAATACCGATAAGCTCATAAAGCTTGCCACCCTTGCCCTTCATAACAAAATCTTTGAGATGAACAACAGGTGAACGGCCTGTATATTTGGCAATGTATGCTGCAGGATTTTCACCGCCTACGTTTACCCAACAGGTATCAAGCTCGGTCTGAAGAAGATCGGCAGGAACAGAACTGTAAAGAATATCAAGTGCGTATTCACCATCGACCTTAATAAATTCAAAATCGTGGTTATGATAAAGCATTGTCATACCGAGAGCTTTAGCTGCTTCGCAGGCAAGACGGATATCAGAAATAGTTTTCTCCCAACCATCTGTACCGGGACGTCTTTCCTCTGTAAGATAAGGTACAACAACGTATTTACAACCGATTTCAGCATAATCTTTAAGAACACCTTCGGGGTCAGCTACCATATCGTCAAGCGGAACGTGAGCGGAAATAGGAACAAGACCAACCTCATCACAAAGCGCTTTGATTTCGGCAGCAGATTTATCGAAAAGACCTGCAAACTCAACACCGTCGTAACCGAGTGCCCTTACCTTACGGATTGTGCCTTCAAAATCGGCCTGCATTTCATCGCGGACAGTATAAAGCTGTAATGCAACGGGCAATGACATAAACAATATTCCTCCTATATTACTTTTGTTTAATATTAACATATATAAATAAGTATTTCAATAATTATTTGAAAGTAATTTACGAACAAATGCCAAAAATACACTTGAAATTTTATTCAATATGTCTTAAACTTATCATTGGTTTTTAATGTACAAAACTTTGTTTGGGGTTGTGAATAAATGTTCAATTTTTTTGCAGATAAAAGTTGTCTCATCAATAACAAATATAACATCAGCGGCACAGATTATAACCACATAAAAAATGTTCTGCGAATGAAAGAAGGAGACACGTTTCTCGTCAGCAGTAACGGTAAAAGCGACTTATGTATACTTGAATCTTTTGAAGGAGAAACCGTAATTGCTGTAATTGTCGAAGAAAATTATCAGGACTGTGAATTACCGTTAAAAATTTATCTCTTTCAGGGATTACCCAAAAGTGATAAAATGGAGCTTATAATTCAAAAATGTGTTGAATTAGGAGTCACGGATATTGTCCCTGTTGAAATGTCAAGAAGCATTGTAAAAATTGACGAAAAAAAGAAGCAATCAAAAATAACAAGATGGCAGTCAATAGCTGAAAGTGCTGCAAAACAGAGCAAAAGAAACATAATACCTGAAATTCATCCCATAGTAAATTTCAATCAGGCTGTAAAAAATGCTAAAGAACTTGATTTAATTGCAGTGCCTTATGAAAGCAAGGACGGTATGATATCTACCGAAAACTTCCTCAGCCAAATCAAACCGAATTTATCAATAGGTATATTTATCGGACCTGAAGGCGGATTCGATGAAAAAGAAATTGAATTGGCAAAATCAGCAAACGCTCATATAATCTCATTAGGCAAAAGGATTTTGCGCACCGAAACAGCTGCAATAACAGCAGTCGGAATGTGTATGCTTTATATTGAATTAAACGGTGACAATAAATGAAAAAATTACCTGAAGAATTTATAACCCGTATGAAGAAGATACTGTGTGAAGAATATGAACAATATGAAAAATCAATGTATGACTCCCCTGTCCGTGCTTTCAGAGTAAACACTGATAAGATAAGTGTTGAAGCTTTTGAAAAAATATGTGATATACCTTGCAAAAGAATTCCTTATGTTGAAAACGGTTATTACTTTAATTACGATAAAATAGGCAATCATCCTTTTCATCACGCAGGTATGATATATATCCAGGAGCCCGGTGCTATGGCTCCTGCAGAATGTCTTGATATTAATCCTGAATGGACAGTACTTGATATGTGTGCAGCACCCGGAGGAAAAAGCACACAGATAAAAAATAAACTCGGCACTACCGGCGTACTTGTTTCAAATGAAATAATACCTTCTCGTTGTAAAATACTTACAGGCAATTTTGAACGTCTCGGTTTACATAACACCGTTACAACCTGTATGGACAGTGCAAGAATTGCTCAGCTTTATCCCTCAACTTTTGATATGATTATAGTTGACGCACCTTGTTCCGGGGAGGGAATGTTCCGTAAGGACGACACAGCCATTGAAGAGTGGAGTACGGATAACGTAAATCTATGCGCTCAAAGGCAGACTGTAATACTTGATAATGCCGTAAAAGCATTGAAAGACGGCGGTTATTTAGTCTATGCGACCTGCACTTTTTCACTTGAAGAAAATGAAATGACTGTTGATGATTTCTTACAACATCATCCTGAATTTGAGCTGATTCCGGTTAACGAAAGAGTTATATCCTCAACATCCGACGGCATAAGATTTGAAGGTTGCAAGTGTGAAAACATTAGTTATACACGCCGTTTTTATCCGCACAGATCGCGTGGCGAAGGCCAATTTATGGCTGTACTACACAGTACTGTTACACCTGATTCATCAAGTAAAAAAAGCATAATTAAGTGCGAAAAAATAGACAGAACAGTATTCGATTTTCTTGACGAAGTGCTTACAGAATATAACAAAGAATATGTCAGGATGTATAACGGCAATCCCGTTTATTTCACACCTGATTTTGATGTTGCAAAAGGCAGTGCATTTTCATGTGGAATTAAAATCGGTGAAATTAAGAAGAACTACATACAACCGCACCATCAGTTTTTTATGGCTATGGGCAAATATTTCAAACGCAAAATCGAGTTAGATGCTAATTCAGAAGAAATCAAAAAATATCTTCACGGTGAAGAAATACCTGTCTCTTGCGAAAACGGCTGGGCTGTTGTTACAGTAAACGGCTGTACCGCGGGCGGTGCAAAAGTCAGTAACGGAAAAGCTAAAAATCATTATCCGAAAGGTCTGCGAACCAAGTATTAAAAAAAACCTTGAGAATCACTGCAAGTGAAACTCAAGGGTTTTTTTATTTATGCAACAACTGATTCAATAACCTTTATTGCAAGGGCTGAAATGTTTTTGAGGAAAAGAAGTAAATTACCTATAAATACCCAGAAGCCTGCTTCAAATTTTGAAACACCAATGGCAGAAGCAAAGTCATCGTTTTCAAGAGCAAGGTCATTATAAGTTATAACTTCAGCAGAATATGTCGAGGTATCTTCTTCGTTAATAACAAAAAGTCGGCTGCCTCTTGTCATTTCGTTACCGTATGAGTGACAGGTTACACCGGGAGTATTACCAATAATAATACCTTCATATTCAAGCTCATATGTATTTATGTGGTCATGACCGCAATAAATGCCAAGCACGTCGCCACGTTCTTTCATTGCATCAAACTGACCGTGATTGAACACACCGGGCGAAGGCTGCTCAAAAAGATGACCTGCAAACGCACTAGTGTTTGGAGCAATTATAGGATAGTGAATACCGTTATTGTATGTCTCAACAATGTAAGGAATCTCAAACGGAATCGACGGGAACATTGCATCATAAACTTCGCCAACTACAATGTGCTGAAATGCAAGTGAAGGTACTTTTTCATCTGCTTGTGCTTCAAGACCTTTGCTGGTTTCTTTATACCATTCTACCTGGTCTGCCGTAACGCTGTCATATCCGAGACGGTTACCGTTTTCATCAGCAACGTAGTTACCTGAATCAAAAAGCCATACGTTAAATTTTATTTCATCGGAATTACTTGCAAGCACAGGTAAGTTGTGCGTTGCTGTACCGTGAAGCTCAGGCACAGCGTCATAAGCAAGACAATATTCGCCACCGTATTGCTGAAAATATCCAAGTAATGTTTCTTTGTCAACACCCTGCTCATGGTCGTGATTGCCGAAAACAACGGTAAAATATATGCCGTGCTCGACAAAGGGCTTACAAAGTTCTTCAACTTCCAAGGCTTTAGTTTCTTCTTTGCCGATGGAATTGTCTCCGCCGAGAACAACAAGATCCGGTTCGTAAATATCAAGCATAAAGTTGATATATGTCATCATTTTTTCTTCAGCAGGATAATCATCCTGGCAATCGGAAATGTGAAGGATCTTAAATTCGCCGTTCTCATTAAAACGAAGCGCAGAGGAATCATCTGCCGCATTTGCGGAAACAGACAGAATACTGGCAATAAATAATACAGCTAAAAAGATAGATAAACATTTTTTCATGTATTTAACACCTCCATATTGTTTAATTCTATTATATAACTAATTTCATTTAAAGTCAATCAATTGATTTACTTGAACATATATGATACAATATCAAAAATCTTATTAAAGAGGATAGCTTATGAATGATTGTATGATTTACAAAAACCCATCATATACACCTCAAGAGCGTGCTGAAGATCTTCTCTCAAGAATGACACTTCGTGAAAAAATAGCACAGCTTGATATGAAATTCGGTAATAATTACTGTACTGAAAAGGATCCTAACCACTCCTGCTCAGTAACACCGACAAGTGATTATGATTGGGAAAAATTAAAAACAGACTTTCCGGACGGACTCGGTTACCTGCACGATAATTATTCCGTTCCGTCTGTGATGAATAAATTGCAAAGATTTTTTATTGAAAATTCAAGACTCGGAATACCTGTGATCTTTACCGGTGAAGCTCTTCACGGTATCAGCGGCACAAGAGGTACTATTCTACCTATACCTACCGCTTGGGCAGCAACCTTTGAACCTCAATATGCATATGATGCCGGCAGAATCATCGCTAAAGAAGCTCGCTCACTCGGTATCTGCGAAGTGCTCGCGCCTAACCTCGACGTTGCACGCGACCCGAGGTGGGGAAGAACCGAAGAAACCTTCGGTGAAGATACCTGTCTTTCGACAAAAATGGCTGTCGGTATTGTAAGCGGACATCAGAACGGCGATATATCAGCAAAAGATTCTGTTATTTCTGAGCCTAAACATTACTGCATACACGGTATGCCGGAACGTGGCATAAACTGCGGCACAGCAAGAGTAGGTGTCCGTGAAATTGAAAGCTGTTATTTACCTGTTTTTGAAGCTGCAATCAAAGAAGCAGGTGCTTATGATGTAATGGTCAGTTATAATTCTATTGACGGCGACCTTATGATGACATCAAAGCATTATCTGCAGACGGTACTTAAAGAAAGATTCGGACTCAAAGGTATCTGCCGTTCCGACTGGGGCGGACTTCGCAGAGTTCATTATCTCCATAAATTAGCAAAAAACGAAAAAGATGCAATATATCTTTCAAAGAAGAACGGACTCGACTGTCAGGGCGGTGACGAATATCCGAACAAGCTCTGGGTTGATTCACTTGAAGAGCTTGTAAACGAAGGTAAATTGGATATTGAAAATATAAATGAATCCTGCAGAAGAGTGCTCACACTTAAATTCAAACTCGGCTTATTTGAAAATCCTTATACCGATGAAGAAGAGTATAAACAGATTATTAATTGTACCGAACATCTTGATAAAGCTCTTGAAATCGCACAAAAAGCAATCGTTATGCTTAAAAATAACGGCATTCTTCCTTTGCAGACAAGCAAATACAAGAAGATTGCTCTTATAGGTCCATCCTCAAATAAAGTGCGTCTCGGCGGTTATTCTGCAGTTCCTGTCAACAGAAATCTCGAAACCATATACGATATTCTCAAATCTTCCTTACCCGAGTGTGAGATTTATCAATGCGACGGTTGCGGTATAAGCGACGCTGATTTTGAGTTTGCCCTTTCTGACCAAAATCACCTTAAAGATATAAAAGCTGAAGATCAAATAGAAAACATTGAAGAAGCAATCAGAATTGCCAAGGTATGTGACCTCATTATTTTTTGCGGCGGCGATGATAATATCTCAAGCGGTGAAGGCAGAGACCGTTGTGAACTCACACTTTGCGGCAGACAGAGCGAACTTATTAAAATGCTTGCTGAAACAGGTAAACCTATTGTATTCGCTATGATTCACGGTAAGCCGCTTGCTATCAAAGAAGAAAGTGACATTTGCGACGCAATACTCTCCTGCTGGTTTGGTGGCGAAAGCGGTCCTCAGGCAATATGTGACGTACTTCTCGGCAAGGTGAATCCGGGCGGAAAGCTCCCCTTCTCACTTCCTCAGCGTTCAACTATGATTCCTTGTTACTATTCATTACTCCCCGGAGCAAGTAACGAGTATTACGAAGGTAACGGTGAAGCACTCTATCCTTTTGGTTTCGGTCTCAGCTATACAGAGTTTGAATACTCCGAACTGTCTTTAACAAGAACAGGTAAGACTGATGTCAATGTAAAACTCAAGATCAAAAATGCCGGCAAAATGACCGGCGACGAGGTTGTCCAGATTTATGTTGAAGACTGCGAAAGCTCAGTTGTTACTCCCCTGCTTCTGCTAAAGGATTTCAAACGTATCACACTTGAACCGAATGAAGAAAAACAAGTTGAGTTCAATCTTGATGAAAAAGCCTTCCGTCTGATGAATCAGGATTATAAATGGGTTATAGAACCGGGTACCTTCCGTATATGTGCAGGTGCATCATCACGCGATATCAGACTCAGCTCAACAATTGAATTAGACTGATAAAAAGCAGTACTGCCGTAATCCGACAGTACTGCTTAATTCTATTCTATATGCTCAAGGGTGTGTTCAACAGCTTTGTCAATATCTACAGTACCCACACCGAAAATTGAAGTATGTATCTTACCGTTTATAGGTTTACTCCAGTATTCATCAATACACTCATCCGTACCTCGCATACCGAGGATTGAGCCGACTGTTGCACCGTTACAATCTGTATCAAAAGCCATACCTACAGCACAGCAGATTGATTTTTCGAAATCACCCTCACCATAGAGTAAAGCGGCAGTAACAATCATTGCATTTGATATTGTATGACACCAACCGTGGTCAGTGTGCTCATCGTATGCAGAGTGAATATAATTAAAGCACTCTCCTACAGCAACTTCGTTTTTATATCCGTCAAAAATCTTCATAACTGACTCATAAAGGCGTGAAGTTGAAGGAATCTGCGAAAGTCCGCCGAGTATAATATCCTCAATATTTTCTGTCACAGCAGCACAGGCAATCATAGCAGATACAAACATCTCACCGTAAATACCGTTTTTAACGTGAGATATTCTTGCATCGTTATAAGCCATTTCAGCAGCAGTTTCAGGATCACCGGGATTAATATAGCCGAAATAGTCGCCTCTTATTTGTGCGCCAATCCACTCACGGCATACGTTCTTATATATTGCCGAAACAGGCGGTTTAAGGCAGTTTATAAAGTTAACATAAGCTATTCTTTCGGCAGTAAAATATGAGTGGACAGACTGATATTTAAGCCAAGAATCAGCAACATCATCACTGTCAAAATCTCTGCCGTAATCATCAATAATCTTCTGTGCAAGAACAACATAGTTAGTGTCATCATCAACCGGCATACCATCTACCGTATCGGCATACGGCTTATCACGAAACCAAAATTTATACTTCTTATAAGTATCTTCAGTGACATCAGAACTGAGTATGTACCTATGCATAGGATAATTGTTGGTTTCTTTAAGAAAAGGGATAAGCTCATCACTTCTGATACCTTCTACAGGCTTACCAAGCAGACAGCCTATCGCCCTGCCAAGCCACGCTCCGCGGATTTTTTTGCGAAGGAGTTTTGCTTCTGGCATAACAACATTAATTTCGTGTTCTTTTCTTAACTGTTTAATTTTATTAATCTTAGACGGCTCATTATATTTGTAATCTGCACGTATATCAGCATTTATAACTATATTGAATATTTCGTCACTAAGTTTATTTTTTTCTTCACCGTTATCAAGCACTGCCACTTTATCAAAGAATTCTTTATATCGTTCAATATCAAGACCTTCTTCGAGACATTGGTTATACTCCATCATTATATCGGAAGGATATCGATTAAAACCGTTTATGTCATAGTAATCCTGCTTAATCTCAATTCCGTAATTTTTAGCAAACATATTTGATAACACCTCTTTACATTGAAGCAAATAACTGCTTGATTATCTCAAATAAATTTTTGAAAAACTTTGATAACGCATCTAAGAATGTCACGTCCCAATGGTCTGTTGTATTGCAATTTTCTTTTGTCATTGCAGTAAATGTATCGCTTTCGCAGTAATAAACCAGATATTGCGGATAGTCTGAATCTGATTCAACGGTGAAGTTATCGTTATTAACTATTTCCGAAACAAGCGCATTCATAGATTCGGGGAAATAATTATGCTCCAAATTTTTTATAAACCAAGTTGTTTCGGGAAAAAGACACGTTGATGCATCAATCTGATTGTCAGGCGAAATAAATTTCACAGTTCCGTTTTTATTTGCGTTTTCAATATAATCGTCAGACAGAACATCCGTAACATCAGAAACAGTTGCACCGAAGCTGCTTTCTTTTACGGTAACCGTACCGTCGGCAAGCTGAGAAGAATTATCCGTCAGCGGCAATAACTGTACACCGTATTTAACAATATTTGAATATTCTATGCCCTGTTCCGCAAGTGTAGCAGATGTTTCCTCAAAATTATTCAGAACAACCGTACGGTAATTTTCAATTTTTTCCACAAGACCTTTATATTCATTAATATCCGAACCATAAAAAACAGTATCCATAGCGCGGTCATAATCCTCTGCAGTTACCATACTCCAGTAGGACGGAAAAGTACCGAAGCTGTTGATTAATATTTCAGGGAAAATATCAAGATATATATCCTCAACAACGTTATTGACAGCCCAACAGGTAATATCAAGCGAGTATGTTTTGTTCATCAGTGTTACGAGAGATGTAACAAGCTCTGTATAATATTCACCAAGACCTAAATCATAATCATACGCAAAGCGTTCAATACTGTCTGCATCAAGATAAAGCTCACCTGTAAATGCTTTACTGCATTGGTCAGCTCCGTAAAGACTACTTGCATAGTGAATTACTTCCTGCACGTTTTCACCGTTATATTTTTGCATATATGCGGCAACAACGTTGGAACCGAGACACCTGCCGTAAAGAGCAACCTTTTCTGCACCCGTTACGGTGAGCACGTCTTCAATGTATTTATGCAAAGTGTCGGCAATCACAAGCGGATCAAGCCGCCAGTCATAATGGAATTTGTAAGCTGTCGGACTGTATTTACCTTCGCTGTTCATATAATTTCGGAGAGTTTTGACGTTCCATGTCCAGTCAGCTCTGGTATTATTATCCGCTTCACCGTTGTTATTGAGGGCAATAGGCTCAAAAACGGACAGAAGAGTATCGACAAGCACGTCACAGAATTTATCCCATTTCTGTGTAAAAAAAGCTTTAGCAAAAACGGGTAAGATTTCCTTGGCTTTTTCTTCAATAAAGCTGTCTTCAACTTTAAGCGGATAAATTTGTTCCTTTGTTCCATCAGAATTATCTTTAACAAGCACAGCACCGTATCCGCATACGTGTATAACGGGAATATCCGCACCACTTGCCGAAGAAACGGGTGTAATAATAGCACAAGTTATTATTACTATAGTCAAAGTCAATAACAAAGAAATACACTTTTTCATTTTAAATACTCCATTTACTGTTTTAATCTTATTATACTATAATTAATTTTTAATTCAATATTTTTATCGAACTGATATTATTGTTATTTAAATATTTTTTTAGACAAATAACAAAACATCAGTTGCCTAAATACATGTTTAGGCAACTGATGTTAATATTTTAATAAATCACACGATTAATTCCAAATAGATTTTTAAAAAATGATATCAGCTTTTGGAAAAAACCTGCATTAGATTTTATGTTAATACTTGCTGTTTGAGAATCTCCTTTTTTATCAAGCAAAGCTTCACCGTTTCCATCAACTATTTCAGCAAAAACTGTCAAATCGCCACTTGCTTTCGAAGTCATTCTACATTCCATAGCATCTTCACTGATTGATTTTGTAACAGCATCTCCATCAATAATCAACATCTTGAACCCGTCCATTGATTTATTGGCTAATCAACATAAAGTCGACGGGCTAATAACTCTCTATAGGAAAGTTTTCTTTACGCCCTTTCAAACCCCTTGCTATTTTATATAAGCATAAAAAATAAGCACTCCCTGTCGGGAATGCTTGTTTTTATGGCGGAGAGCAAGGGATTCGAACCCTCGAAACGCTTTTGACGTTTACACGATTTCCAATCGTGCTCCTTCGGCCAGCTCGGACAACTCTCCATAAGTCAACGCTAAATAGTTTACATTATATTATAAAAAAAATCAAGCCTTTTTTTAAAAATAATTTAAATTAATTTCGGAGCAGTCAAAATCGAGTCAACTGCTCCGAAATATGCATAATTTAGATATCGCAGTTCTTTACTGTTCTCGGGAACGGAACAACGTCACGGATATTTGACATACCTGTGAGATACATTACGCAACGTTCAAAACCGAGACCGAAACCTGCATGACGTGCTGTGCCGTACTTACGAAGATCAAGATAGAAATCATAATCTTCAGGGTTAAGACCAAGCTCATTCATACGTGTAACAAGCTTATCGTAGTCATCTTCTCGCTGGCTGCCACCTATGATCTCACCTATACCGGGCACAAGACAGTCCATAGCGGCAACCGTCTTACCGTCGGGATTAAGCTTCATATAGAAAGCCTTGATCTCCTTCGGATAATCTGTTACAAATACGGGACGCTTGAAAACAACTTCTGTAAGATAACGCTCGTGCTCTGTCTGGAGGTCACTGCCCCAATGTACGGGATAGTCGAAGTTGTCGTTATTCTTCTCAAGAATCTCAATAGCTTCAGTATAAGTTACTCTTCCGAAATCAGAGTTGACAACGTTATTAAGTCTTTCAAGAAGGCCCTTATCTATAAAGCTGTCGAAGAACTTAAGTTCTTCGGGAGCGTGCTCAAGAACATAATTAATAACATACTTGAGCATATCCTCTGCAAGCTGCATATCATCGTTAAGGTCAGCAAATGCAATTTCAGGCTCAATCATCCAGAATTCAGCTGCGTGACGTGTTGTATTTGAATTTTCAGCACGGAACGTCGGACCGAAAGTATAGATATTGCGGAAAGCCATAGCGTATGTTTCACCGTTGAGCTGACCGCTTACTGTAAGGTTAGTTGACTTAGCGAAGAAATCCTCTGTAAAATCGACAGTACCGTCATCGTTCTTGGGAAGATTATCAAGGTCAAGTGTTGTTACGCGGAACATTTCACCTGCACCCTCACAGTCACTGCCAGTGATAATGGGAGTATGGACGTATACGAAGTTACGCTCCATAAAGAAGCTGTGAATTGCAAATGCAATAAGTGAGCGTACTCGGAAAACAGCCTGGAACGTGTTTGTACGTGCTCTGAGATGAGAGATAGTACGAAGATATTCAAGACTGTGACGCTTCTTCTGAAGAGGATAATCAGGTGTTGATGCACCCTCAATCTCAACCTCTTTTGCCTGAATTTCAAAGGGCTGCTTCGCGTCGGGTGTAGCAACAAGCGTTCCTCTGACAATAAGTGCAGAGCCTACGTTGAGCTTTGAAACCTCTTCGAAATTTGACATTGTATCGTGAAATACAACCTGTAACGGCTCAAAAAATGTACCGTCGTTAACAACAATAAAGCCGAAAGCCTTTGAGGCACGTACACTGCGTACCCAACCGCAGACTTCAATATCTTTATCAATATACTGCTGTGTGTTTTTAAACAGCTCACGAATGGTGATGATGTTCATCTTAGTATTACACCTTTCAGTTATTTTTTCTCTCTCATTTTGCAGTCTTTATTATATGCAGCAACAACCGCAGCATTAACCGCATTTTCAAATCCGTTTTCCTGTAAAGCCGTTACGCCTTCTATAGTCGTACCGCCCGGTGAACAAACCTTGTCAATTAGCTCATAAGGATGGCTTTCACTTTCAAGTATCATATCAGCACTGCCTTTAACCGCTTGAGCAGCAATATCAAGTGCCATAGATTTAGGCATACCAAGCTTAACTGCGGCACGCGCAAGCTGATCAATGTACATATAATTGAATGCCGGTGAACAACCGCCGATTACACCGAAAACAGCAAACATATCTTCGGTGATTTCGAAAACACCACCAAAAGAACTGCAAAAATCAATAAGGGTATGTTTTTCATTGTCGGTTACACTTTCAGTTACGCAAACAGCCGTAGCTGATCCTTTGACACGCGCATTAATGTTTGGCATAATGCGAGCCAATCTTGCTTCATATCCAAGCAAGCTTCTGATATAAGCAAGCTCCGTACCTGCCGCAACAGATACAACAAACGGATCTTTGCTCATAAAATATTGTGAGTTATCCTGCAACAGCTTCGGAAAATCCTTCGGCTTAACAGCAAGAATAATCATTTCGCAAATTTCAATTAACTCAGTTACGCTTGAAAGCGACTTAACGCCGTAGCCACTGATGTTGTCAAGACTCGGCTGATAAACATCATATGCAAAGAATTCATTCTTGCAAAAAAAATCTGACTGAGATGAACCGACTGCAAGTGCAGTAGCAAGATTGCCGGCACCGATAAAACCGATTTTCATTTTAATTGCTCCGTAATTATTCTACATCAGAAGTACAGTTGGGACACTTTGTTGCTTCAATATCGATCTCACTCTTGCAGAAGGGGCACTTCTTAGTAGTGGGAGCAGCCTCAACAACTTCTTCCTTAGCAGCCTTGTCACGGAGCTTGTTGATAGTTCTGACAAGAACAAAAATTACAAATGACATAATAAGGAAGTTGATTATTGCATTGATAAAGTTACCGTATGCAAAAACAGCAGCACCTGCTTCCTGTGCAGCGGCAAGTGTATCATACTCACCTTCACCAATAACAACAAACATGTTGGTAAAATCTACACCCTTTGTAAAAATGCTGATAACGGGCATTATAAGATCATCAACAAGTGACTTAATTATAGCCTGGAAAGCGGCACCGATGATAACACCGACAGCGAGGTCAATAACATTGCCGCGCATGATAAACGTTTTGAACTCTGACATAAAACCTGATTTTTTACTCATAATGACACATCCTAAATAAAATTTTTATGTATTATAACATACATAAAAATACATTTCAAGTTATAATTGACTATTATATAAAAATATGCTAAAAATATGTTAGATATAATAGTAATAGGAGGAATAAAAATGCTTCTGACTATTGATATAGGTAATACAAACATTACTCTCGGTATGTTCAAGGATAATGAGCTTTGCTTTGTAAGCAGATTAGCTACACAACGCGTAAGAACCAGAGATGAGTATGCGTTTGAAATGCTCAACATGTTCAACCTGAACTCTCTTGACCCTAAGCAATGTAAAGCCGCAATTATCAGCTCCGTAGTACCTGAAATCACACGAGATATCGGCAGTGCAGTTAAGCTTACAACCGGATGTACGCCCAAATACATTGACCAACATATACGCACCGACCTTAAAATAGCTACACAGATACCGGGGCAGCTTGGTGCTGATATGGTTGTAGGTGCTGTTGCCGCAATCGATAAATATTCTCTTCCCTGCCTTGTTATTGATCTCGGAACAGCTAACAAAATGTTTGTAATTGACGGCAGCGGAACGTTTCTCGGATGTACAATATCTGCAGGAATCGGTCTTTCACTCAGCGCATTGTCAACCGGAGCATCTCAGCTTCCGGCAGTAAGTATTAAAGCACCCGAAAAAACAATCGGTACCGAAACAATCAGCTGTATGCAATCCGGTACAGTTTACGGTACCGCTTGTATGATTGACGGTATGATTGACCGATTTGAAAAAGAACTCGGATACACTTTTTCATCGATAATAGCTACGGGAGGATATGCAAAGCCTATAGTAAAACACTGTAAAAGAGAAATATTGTACGATGATAACCTATTGCTCGACGGTCTTAAAACAATATACAATAAAAATATTTAAAGGAATGTTCTGATGCTGATTAATATGAAAGAGCTGCTGAGTGCAGCACAAAAATCCGACTGGGCTGTAGGCAGTTTCAGCGTTTCAAACATGGAAATGGTTCTGGGAATTATTAAAGCTGCTGAAGAAACAAACAGTCCGATAATATTGCAGATTGCACAAGTAAGATTGAAACAATCACCGCTTGAGCTGATAGGTCCCCTTATGATTGCTGCTGCAAAAAATGCAAACGTACCCGTTGCAGTACATTTTGATCACGGACTTACGCTTGAGATCATAAAGCTTGCGCTTGATATCGGTTTTACAAGTGTTATGTTTGACGGGTCTCATCTCCCGCTTGAAGAAAATATTACAAAAACACTTTTGACAGTTGAGCTTGCAAAAAAATACGGTGCATCTGTTGAAGCGGAAATCGGTTGCGTCGGAGGAAGCGAAGACGGCAGCGATGATATTGCCATCAACTGCACTTCACCCGAGGATGCTGTCAGATTTGTAGACGCAACAAATGTCGATGCGCTGGCGATTGCGATAGGAAATGCACACGGCAACTATAAGGAAACGCCGCATCTTCGTTTTGATATTCTTACAAAAGTTAGAGACAGTGTATCCGTACCGCTTGTTCTTCACGGAGGTACAGGAATTTTACCGGAAGAGTTTATAAAATGCCGCAAAAACGGTATTAAAAAAATAAATATTGCAACAGCAACATTTGACAGTGTATGTAATTCTGTTTCCGACGCCTTTAAGAGCGGCGGGATCAACGGTTACTATGATATTCAGACCGCTGAAGTAGATGGTGCATATAATAACGCATTAAAACATATTAAAATCTTTGACTGTTCAAATAAAGCAGATCTTTTCAGATAACGGAGGAATTTATATGAGCTTCTTTAATTTTGACGACACAAGAAAATATGATGTCATACCTTTGGGCAGAGTCGCTATCGACTTCAATCCTACAGATATGAATAAACCGCTCTCAGAAAGCAGTAATTTCAATAAATACGTCGGTGGCTCCCCTGCCAACATTGCCGTAGGTCTTGCTCGTCTCGGTGCTAAATGCGGATTTTTCGCCAGAGTTTCCGATGATCAGTTCGGTGATTATGTAACAAATTATTTCAAAAATGACGGCATCGACGTGTCTCATATAGTACGTTGTAAAAATGGCGAGAACCTTGGTCTTACTTTTACTGAAATTAAGAGCCCGACTGAATCAAGTATTCTTATGTACCGTGACGGCGTTGCAGACCTAATGCTTGATGTGGAGGATATTGATGAAGAATACATAAAACAAGCAAAAATGCTTGTAATTTCAGGCACTTCACTTTGCACTTCACCCAGCCGTGAAGCTGCACTCAAAGCAATGTTCCTTGCGAAGAAAAACGGCACGGTTATTGTTTTTGATATCGACTACCGAAGCTACACCTGGAAAAACAAAGATGAAATTTCTATTTACTATAATCTCGTTGCGCAGAATGCTGATATGATTCTCGGTTCAAGAGAAGAATTTGACCTTACTGAAGCAATTATGGGTGGCGGTAACGATGACCTTGCATCTGCAAAGCTTTGGCACAGCTACGGCGCAAAGCTGATTATTATCAAGCACGGTAAAGAAGGCTCGTACGCATACGCATCAGACGGCACAAACTATAAGGTAAACATCTTCCCTGTCAAGATGCTCAAAGGCTTCGGCGGTGGCGACGGCTACGCCTCAGCTTTCCTTTATTCTATTCTTAACGGCAAATCACTCAAGGATGCACTTGAATTTGCAACTGCATCAGCTTCAATGCTCGTTTCCGCTCACAGCTGCTCTGAAGCAATGCCGAAAGTTGAAGCGATCGAAGCTTTTATTGCTGAACAAAAATCTAACGGTTGCGGTGAGATTGTAACTGAGATTTAACGGAGGTAAGACAATGCTCAAAGTTGCTATGCTTTCAAAATGGCATGTTCACGCTTCAGGATATGCCAGAGATGTAAAGACAACCGGTAAGGCTGAAGTTGTTGCTGTATGGGATGAAGACATTCAGAGAGGCAAAGATTGGGCGCAGGAACTTAATGCAGATTTTGAGCCCGATATAGATGCTCTGCTCGCACGAAAAGACATTGATGCCGTAGTGTGCTGCACACCTACAACTATGCATGATGAAATTCTTGTAAAAGCTGCAGAAGCAGGCAAGCATATTTTTACTGAAAAAGCACTCTCAACAACAGTCGAAGGCTGTAAAAAAATTGCCGATGCCGTTAAAGAAAACGGCGTTACGTTTACTATCTCATTTCCACAATCATTTAGTAAAACAACAAAATTCATTAAATCATATATTGACTCCGGCAAGCTCGGCACAGTTTCAACAGTACGAATCCGTAATGCACACAGCGGTGTCAGTAACGGATGGCTGCCCAAATACTGGTTCGAAGAAAAAGACGCAGGTGGCGGTGCTATGATGGACCTTGGTTGTCATCCTATGTATCAGCTTGCGGCACTTTGCGGTAAACCTAAACGAATCAGCGCCCTGTTCAATTCCCCTCTCGGAACAAAGGTTGATGAAAACGCTGTATCGATCATCGAGTTTGAAAACGGAATAATCGGAATATCAGAAACAGGTTTTGACTCTTACTCATCTCCACACCGTGTTGAGGTTTACGGCACAGATGGCACAATAATTGAAAATGATTGGAAGCTGAGTATAAAAACCAAGGAAACATCTGAGTTCAGCGATGCTTTTATTGAGCCTAAAGCTGAAGAAAACGACATATGCCCGATTGAGAAATTCATTAACGCTTGTATTGATGGAACGGGTACTCCTGAAGGACTTAACCTCGATTCAGCAATCTCTCTTACACAGTTACTTGAAAACGCATATATTTCAGACAAAACCAACACTACAGTTTCATTATAATTAAAAAGACATCGGAAACATACCGATGTCTTTTTCTGTTACATTGATGTTAAAACTATCTCTCCGTCAGCCACTCCGAGTGAAACAGCTTTAAGCGGAGATTCTGCATTTTCAACTATAAGATTTGCAATTTTATCTTCTACGCTTCTGCGGATTGCATTACGCAAATCGCGTGCGCCTCTGGTACCGTTTTCGCATTTAGAGGCAAGAGCAGCGGGCACGTCGTCACTCCATGAAAATTTAATACCTTTATTTTGAAGAGGCTCAACAAGCTCGTTCAGCATAAGAACTGCTATATCCTTGTAGTTCTCCTGAGTAAGGTCATTGAATACAGCAATTTCATCAACTCTGCCGATAAATTCGGGACGCAGGAATTCACGAAGTGCTTTCATGGCTCTGTCGGTTGTAGCTTCGCTCTTACTCTTACCGAAACCGAGTGAGCCATCTTTACGGTCACTGCCTGCGTTTGATGTCATAATAATTACAGTATTCTCAAAGCTTACTGTTCTGCCCTGAGCATCGTTTATCTTACCTTCATCAAGAATCTGAAGCAGTATATTCATTACATCGGGATGAGCTTTTTCAATCTCATCAAAAAGAATAACGGAATAAGGCTTTCTGCGCACCTTTTCCGTAAGCTGACCTGCTTCGTCATATCCGACATAGCCGGGCGGTGAGCCTATAATCCTGGATACACTGTGCTTCTCCATAAACTCTGACATATCAAGACGGATAAGAGTTTCAGGTGTATCAAACAGCTCTTGAGAAAGAAGCTTAACAAGCTCTGTTTTACCTACACCTGTAGGACCTACAAATATAAATGAAGACGGTCTGCGACGCGGACTTATCTGCACCCTGCCGCGCTTGATAGCGGAAGCCACGAGTTTTATTGCCTCATCCTGACCTATTAGCTTTTCCTTAAGTTTATTTTCAAGATCAGCAAGTCGGCGGAGATCGCTTTCAATAACCTTCTGTGCAGGTATACCGGTCCAAAGCTGAATAACCTTAGCAATATCATCCTCAGTAACATTATTATCTGCAGCAAGTACCGAGAGATTATTGATCTCGTTCTCACAAGCCATAATCTCAGCTTTTACCTTTGATACAGCTTCGTAGTCAATTTCATTTTCTTCTGAAAGACGCTGATGCTCAACCTTAAGTGAAGAAAGTCGCTTTTCAGCCATTTCACACAAGCTTATATATTTATTGCGAAGGTTTGCACAGGTACACGCTTCATCAAGCAGGTCTATGGCTTTGTCGGGAAGAAAGCGATCATTGATATATCTCTCAGAAAGTACAACAGCGCTGTAAACAAGCGAGTCATTAATCTTAACTCTGTGATAGTTTTCGTAATAATCTTTAATTCCGAGAAGAACCTTGTAGGTATCTTCAACAGACGGCTCTTCGACCTTTACGGGCTGAAGTCTGCGCTCAAGTGCAGCATCCTTTTCAATATATTTACGGTATTCGGTAAAAGTAGTTGCGCCGATAATCTGTATTTCTCCACGGGAAAGTGCAGGCTTGAGAATATTCGCTGCGTTCATTGAACCTTCGGCATCACCTGTACCGACAAGATTATGAACCTCATCAATAAAGAGAATTATATTACCTTCCGACTTAACTTCATCAACAAGACCCTTGATACGACTTTCAAACTGACCTCTGAACTGAGTGCCTGCAACAAGAGCAGTAAGATCAAGCAGATGTATCTCTTTATCGGCAAGTTTTGCAGGTACATCACCGCTTGCTATACGCAAAGCAAGACCCTCTGCAATAGCTGTTTTACCGACACCGGGCTCACCTATCAGACAAGGATTATTCTTTGAACGGCGGCAAAGAATCTGTACCGAGCGGTAAATCTCATTATCTCTGCCGATTATTCTGTCAATTTTACCATCTTTAGCCTTGGCAGTTAGATTAGTACAATAAAGCGAAAGATATTTTCTCTTATTTTCATCAGGCTTCTTTTTCTTTTTGCCGAAACCGCGTTTTTTTTCTTCGGAAGGTGTATCAACTTCACCCTCTTCAGCGTCTTCAATTTCAGATCCGTTATTTGAAAGACCCATAAAATTCTGCATAAACGGAAAAGTCGGTGCACCGCCGTTTTCGAAGGAGCCCTCATCAATTCCATCCATAACAGCATCCATCTGCTCAGTTACGGCATCGACTTCTTCTTCAGTTATGCCCATACTTTCCATCATCTGTTTAATTGGACCTACATTCATTTCCATAGCACATTTAAGACACAGACCTTCAGGTGTTGTCTGACCGTTTTCAACGCGCTGAATAAATATTACTGCCGGACGCTGATTGCATTTACTGCACATCATTCTTTTCATTACTTTATTTACTCCTGAAATTTCTTATTTCTTTGAAAATTTTTCCTTACACTGTCTGAGTACATCGGGTATATATGATACAAATGCAACAAGAGTAAGTATAACCGATATTACAACAAGAACTACACATACTGTTGAAGGAAGTGTAAACAGTTTATCAGCAAGTACACCGACTTCGGGGCCAAAAAGGAAAAGTATAACCATTACCCCATAGAAAAAGAAAGTTGATACCTTACCGTAAATTTCAGCAGCACTGGGAACCATGCCGAGAGAAAGCATAATTACGCCGCCGATAACAAAAATAGCTTCTTTTGCAAGGAAAACAAGGAAAACCCAGCTGAATGTTTTCATAAGCTGATCTGAACACTCATTGAATTCAAGGAAAAGAAGAATAGCGAGAGTGATTTGGGTTATCTTATCAGCAAGGGGATCAAGAAGCTTGCCGAGATCACTTACCTGGTTAAATTTACGTGCGATTTTACCGTCTACAAAGTCAGTAAGACCGGAAACAACAATAGCAACAAGAGCCCAACCGAGATAGCCTTGACGGAAAAGAACGGCAAATACAGGCACAAGAAGAATTCTTACATAAGAAATAATATTAGGAATAGTGTTCCAATCCTTCAGATAACGCTTAATCATTTCCATTACAATTACACTCCTAAAATTTTAATAATATATGTAGCATTTTATATGAGCTCTTTAATAATATCACAAATACGGGAATTTTCAATAGCTTGTACAAATACGTTTGTATTTTTTAACAATTCAGACAAGAAATTGAAAACAAACGACAATGTAACTATCAAAGCTAAGCCTTTTATAACTCCGGCTAAAGCGCCAAGCGTTTTATTGGTCTGCTTCAATACAGGTAAATCCGCTATCTTGATTATAATTCTTGATAAGAAACCTAAAATCAACCTTACCGAAATAAATATTAACAAATATATAATCAAATTTAACAAAACAATAATTCCGGGGCGTATTATTTCATCAGAGATTTTTTTTGCAGTATCCTCTGTTGAAAGCTGTAGCTGAGCGATATTTTCTGACAAAACATTTAAATCTATACCAAGCTTTGTAAGTTGAACATCAATAAAATCAGGTAAAGTATCAATTATTTCCTCAACCGTTAATGTAACAGATTGGCTATCGTATCCTATATTGATACTTTTTTCAACCTTACTGACAACAATATCAGACAAAATATTATCATAACACCAATCTGCTGCAGGTTTACTGAATTCTGATGCCAGCAACATAGCCGCAACAACACATACAAGCGAAAGCACGCATTTAATAAACCCTTTTTGAGCAGATATAACAACAGTTAACAACAGTAAAAGTACAAGAATAGCATCAATGCCGTATTGAACAAAGAACTGCATAAAACCTCCCTGCAATTAATCTGTTTGCGTTCTGATATCAAGCTGAACAACCGTACCGAAACAAAGAGCATAACAGTATTTACCGCTTACGGCAATGTCCTGTGCCGGAGCATCGAGCTTTGTCTCACCTAACAATTTACCTTTTTTATTATAGGTTCTGACAATATTGTCACTGTCCACAACACAAACAGTACTTCCATCATAATCGATACATTCAATTTTACTGTCAAGTTCTACACTGAACAGCTCCTCTCCTTTGCTGTCAAGCAAAGCTACCGTACCCGAATCAATACTGCCGTACTTTGAAAGAACAATAGCGAAGTTTCCGTTTGTATCGGCTTCAAACCTGGAAATTGTATTAAATCCGAAATTTATTTTTTCTTTATCGGTATTGTCACGGATAATAGTGTATGCATTTTCGCTGACAACTATTATCGTATCGTTTGAGCTGTAAAAAACGTTGTTAAGTGATTCACCGATAAAATCAAAAGAAGCTGTAATTTCTTGATTCTTAATACTAAGAATATATAATTTTGAATATATACCGGCATCTTTTGAACCGATACCTATCATTGCAATATTCTTTCCGTCAGGAGAATACGAAAGTCCTATTATATATTCTTCAGCACATTTAAAGTCAATTAATTTATCAAAATCCGAACCGTAAGCAGATACCATACTGGAACCGTCATCACAATTTATCGAAAAAGCATATCTGCCGTTTTTACTTACTGTACAGGCAAAAACTTCCGACTGCAGTTCATCGCTTTTCAATATTTCTCTTCTGTCAGTAATCATATATCTGCCGGTAACTCTGTCACATATGAGCATTCTTCCGCCCGATACAATTGTCTGAGGTTTAGAATATGAATGTGTATACTTTGAAGTTTCTTTGGCGGTTTTATTGAGTAAATTAACCTCATTATTTCTAACAAGAACAGTAGTCTCACCAATCATAAGCATATCTTTTACGCTTCCCGAGCCTACGTCAAGAGGATAACCTTCACCGGATTCCATGTTTGAAAAACCGTCTTTAACGTAATCTATAATATTACTGAAAGTAACGTTGCCGAGAGAACCGGCCGCAATAAACAGCAGAGATATAACCACAATAACTATAAGCAGAATCTTGATGACAGTACTTAGTTTATGCATTATCCGGCGTTGCTTGGATTTTTTGATTTCAGCTTGTCTTTGCTTTTCTTCACGCTCGCGAGCTCTGACGGCAGAGCGTGCTCTCATTCGTTTTTCTTCTTCTTCCGAAAAGTCATGTTTCTTTTCGTTATTATCCAATATCCTCACATCCTTTATAAATTACTTTATTAAGGTACAATCCTTGAGGCGGTGCGGTAATGCCCGCACGTGACCTGTCGAGCGAATCTATAATATCATCTATCGTATCAGCTTCGATTTTGCCTAATGAAATATCCGTAAGAGTACCAACCATGATCCGAACCATATTGTAAAGAAATCCATCTGCTTCTACAAACATTTTAATCATATCATTTTCGCGCACAACAGAAAAACTTTTGACTGTTCTTACAGTAGACTGAACGCTGCTGCCCGATGAACAAAAGGCTTTAAAATCATGAGTGCCGCAATAAGCCTGAGCTTGTTTATTAAGAAATTCTGCGTCAATTCTTTTATTAAAAGACCAGCAACGACCGTGCAGAAACGGATCCGGCACCGAAGTATTTCGTATAAGATACATATACTCTTTTCCTATACAATCATACCTTGCATGAAAATCATAATCAACCTCACGGCAATCAACAACGCTTATATCGCAAGGCAGGTAAGCATTAAGCCCCCTTGTTACAACGTCACAGGGAAGATTGCTCTCGGTACGGATGTTGCAGCAGTACATATTGGCATGAACTCCAGCATCGGTACGACTGCATCCAACAATGTTCTCACGTACACAAAAAAGCTTTTCAACAGCATCCTGCAAGGCATGCTGAACTGACGGTGCATTTACCTGTACCTGCCATCCGCTGTATGCTGTACCGAGATATTTAATTGTAAGGAGCAGATTCCTCAATAAAAACACCTACTGAAAATTAAATCAAATGTACAAAGAAAAGATTGAATAATATAACACCGGCAATAATGCCTGACATAGCAATTATAAACAGAACATCAAGATAAGTGATTTTCATTTGTTTCATTCTCGTGCGGTTGTTTCCGCCGGTATAACATCTGCATTCCATAGCAAATGCAAGCTCATAAGCACGTCTGAATGAAGAAACAAAAAGCGGTACAAGTATCGGTACAAGTGCTTTTGCACGGTCGATAAGATTACCGCCTTCAAGATCGGCACCTCTAGCCTTCTGAGCATTCATTATTTTATCTATCTCCTCAATAAGTGTAGGAATAAATCTGAGTGCCAGAGTCATCATCATAGCAAGAGTGTGAACCTGAATCTTGAAAATTTTGAGCGGAGATAATAATCTCTCAATAGCGTCTGTGAGCATTGTAGGAGTTGTAGTAAATGTCATCAGCGAACTTCCTATAATAAGACAAGCTATTCTTACCGTCATAAAAATTGCCGTATATAAACCTTTATCAGTTATCTTGATGACAGTTCCGGGAAAAAGCATATTACCGTCCGTAACATAAAACAGGTTAAGAACAGCCGTTATACAGACGATAACAAGAATTGCTCTCAGGCTTTTAATAAGCATTTTAAAAGGAACTCCGGATATCAGCATACCGACAAGCAAAAATCCTGCCATAAGACCGAGAGCCCAGAAATTTTTGCAGAAAAATATCAGGAATACAAAAGCAAGAGTAAGTACTATTTTAATCCTCGGGTCCATTTTATGAAGCAAAGAGTTTCCCGGGAAATACTGTCCTATAGTTATACCTCTCATCAGACGTTGCCCCCTTTCATCAGGGATACAAGTCTTTTACATCCGTCATTAACAGTATAAACGTTACTGTCTACAGAAACTCCTTTTGCTTTAAGCTTCATAAATATTCGGGTAATCTGCGGAACGTTAAGCCCCATATTCTCAAGCTCTTCAGCACGTGAAAATACATTATCAACCGTATCATACATAGCAACTTTCGACTTGTTCATAACAAGAATCTTACTTGATATGCCGGCTACGTCTTCCATACTGTGCGAAACAAGCAAAACCGTACTGCCCGTTTTTTTTCTGTAATCCACAATCATATCAAGAATTTCTTTTCGGCCTTTAGGGTCAAGACCCGCCGTAGGCTCATCAAGAATTAGTATCTTCGGATTCATTGCCATAACACCGGCTATTGCAACCCTGCGTTTCTCTCCGCCCGAAAGATCAAACGGAGATTTATTTAACAGTTCTTCTTTTAAACCAACGTAATTCGCCGCCCGAAGAACACTGTTTTTTATTTCTTCCTTTGACAAGCCCATATTTTTAGGTCCGAAAGAAATATCTTTGAAAACAGTTTCTTCAAAAAGCTGATACTCAGGATACTGAAAGCAAAGACCAACTTTGAAACGTACAGAACGTATTTTTTTCTTGTTTAACCAGATATCCTCACCGTCTATTTCAACAGTACCTTGAGTAGGCTTAAGTAATCCGTTAAGGTGTTGAACAAGGGTACTTTTGCCAGAACCTGTATGGCCTATAATACCTACAAGCTCGCCGCTTTCAATATCAAGATTTATATTTTCAATCGCACTTACACTCAGCGGTGTACCTTGGCTGTAAGTATGAGAAACATTCTTTAGCGAAATTATCGGCATCATTTACTCCTTAAAAGCTTATAAATAGCTTCGGCACATTCGTTTTCATCAAGAATATCTGTTGCTATATCAATACCTTCGGCATTAAGAGCGTATGCTAATTGGGTAGCCTGAGGTATATCGAGTCCAACATCAATAAGCTTGTCAGCCTGAGAAAAGACCTCACGGGGCGTTCCATCAATTATGACTTTACCGCTGTCCATTACAATAACACGGTCAGCAGTAACCGCTTCATCCATAAAGTGAGTAACAAATATAATTGTGATTCCCAATTCTTCATTGAGTTTCCTTACAGTTGACAAAACTTCTTTTCTGCCGTTCGGATCAAGCATAGCTGTAGGCTCATCGAGAACAATACATTCCGTCTGCATAGCGATTACACCGGCAATAGCAACTCGTTGCTTCTGACCTCCGGAAAGCTTATGAGGCTCACTGTTACGGAAATCGTACATATTAACAGCCTTCAGAGCTTCGTCAACACGACGTCTTATTTCCGATGGTGCAACACCAAGGTTCTCCGGTCCGAATGCGACGTCATCCTCGACAATTGTTGCAACGATCTGATTATCCGGATTCTGAAATACCATACCGACGGTTTTTCTTATTTCATCGGTAAATCCTTCATCTGATGTATTCATTCCTTTGACGGTTACCGTGCCGCTTTCTGGTATATTTATGGCATTTGTGAGTTTAGCAAGTGTTGATTTACCGGATCCGTTATGACCGAGTATAGCAACAAAACTACCTTTTTCAATACACAAGCTGACATTATCAACAGCAAGCGGTAATATTTGATTTTCTTCATCTGATTCATATCTGAAACAGACATTATCAAACTCTATTATACTTCCCATTTTATTTTCTCCAGATTGCCGTAGCGCCGCAAGGCAAAGCCATGTGCGAAAGTGTTGCAGGTAAGCCCAACTCATTACCTGAAACCTTACCGCCGTGTTTCGGTACAACAGTTGAACCAAGTATGTATTCCATAACAGACGGCGAAAGACCTGTTGTATATGAATTTATAAGCATTGCAACGGCGTCATCGGACAAAAGCTGTTCACAAAGTGAAACAAAGTTGTAAACTTCATCCTCAAGCTTCCATACTTCTCCGCCCGGACCGCGTCCGTATGAAGGAGGATCCATGATAATAATATCATACTTATTGCCTCTGCGGATTTCACGCTGTACAAATTTTATACAGTCATCAACAAGCCAACGCACCTTACCGTCAAGCACACCGCTTGACGCTGCATTTTCTTTTGCCCACTGCACCATACCCTTTGATGCATCAACGTGTGTAACCTGAGCACCGCTCTTAAGAGCCGCAATAGTTGCACCGCCTGTATATGCAAAAAGATTAAGCACCTTAAGAGGTCTGTCGGCAGACTCAATCATACTTCTTACAAGATCCCAGTTAGTAGCCTGTTCCGGAAAAAGACCTGTATGCTTGAATCCCATTGTTTTTATATTAAATGTAAGATCACCGTAACAAATTTCCCATCTGTCAGGAAGCTTACCTAACAGCTCCCACTTACCTCCGCCTGTCTGAGAACGGTTATAACGGGCATTGGCTTTTCTCCACATAGGATGTCTCCTACCCGTTTTCCATATTACCTGAGGATCGGGGCGAATTAATATAATATCGCCCCAACGCTCCAGACGCTCTCCGTCTGTACAATCAAGCAATTCATAATCTTTCCAATTGTCTGAAATTCTCATTTTTTATTCCTCATTCAGCGTCATATAAGACGTTCTTTTATAACAGTGGCAATTTCATTGGCAAGGCGCCTTATCTGAATCTCATTCTTGCCTTCTGCCATAACTCGCACAAGAGGCTCTGTCCCTGATACCCTAACCAGCACCCTGCCTGTGCTACCAAGCTCAGCTTCTGCGCTTGATACGGCTTTCTTTATTTCTTCATCGTTTGCAAAACGCACTTTACCAATTTTTGAAACCTGTACATTTACGGTTACTTGCGGATATATTTCAATTTCAGAAGCTAATCCGCTAAACGACTTGCCGCTTTTTTTTAATATGTTAAGCAACTGTATTGCGGTAAGCTGTCCGTCACCTGTTGTAGCATGGTCAAGAAAAATAATATGACCTGATTGTTCACCGCCGACAGAATATCCGCCTTCAAGCATCGCTTCCAAAACATATCTGTCACCTACGGCAGTAACGACAACATCGATTCCGCGAGAAGAACAAAAGTTGTGAAAGCCAAGATTGCTCATCACTGTTACTACCGCTGTATTTTTACTTAAGTTACTTCTTTCTTTAAGGGCTGCAGCACAAATAGCAACAATTTTATCTCCGTCAACAATATTGCCGTTTTCATCAACGGCAATCAATCTGTCAGCATCTCCATCAAACGCCAAACCAATATCGCATTCATTTTCTTTTACAAATTCTTGCAGGCGTTCGATATGAGTCGAGCCGCAATTGCGGTTGATATTTATACCGTCAGGATCTGAAGAGAGAATCTGAAAATCTGCATCAAGCTGTGTGAAAAGTTCAGGTGCAGTAAAAGCCGAAGAGCCGTTAGCACAATCAAGTGCAATTTTAATTCCTGAAAAATCAGTGTCTACAGTCGAAAGCAAATGTCCGATATAATCCGATTTCGCCTTTTCGCCAAAGCTGATTCTTCCGACATCTCCGCCGATTTTTATATCAGGTGAATGAATACCGTCAAGAATTATCGCCTCAATACGCTCTTCGAGTTCATCTGGTAATTTATATCCGTCAGACTTAAATATTTTAATGCCGTTATATTCGCAAGGATTATGAGATGCAGAAATCATTACACCGGCATCATAACGGTATTTTTTTACAAGGTATGCAACAGCGGGGGTCGGTAAAACACCAAGCACAAGCACATCGGCACCGACTGAGCAGAAACCGGCTGATATTGCTGCCAGCAACATTTCGGACGAAATACGTGTATCGGCAGCAACAAGCACTTTTAGCCGTTTACGCTTACCTTCAGAAAGAACCATTGCCGTCGCACGACCTATCTGCAGAGCAAGTTCACAAGTAAGCTCACTGTTTGCAACACCTCTTACACCGTCTGTACCGAAAAGTCTGCCCATATTAATATATCAACCCTTTCAGAATAGAGTCTGCTGTCCCTCCATAGGTATGCCGAGATGAGCATATCCGGCAGGAGTAACCATTCTTCCTCGCGGAGTTCGACTTAAAAAGCCGATTTGCATAAGATACGGTTCATAAACATCCTCTATAGTGACCGCCTCTTCACCAATAGCCGCAGCTATGGTTTCAAGACCTACGGGGCCGCCTTTATAGAACTTGATTATTGAAGAAAGTAAAAGTCTGTCAATATTGTCGAGACCAAGCTCATCAATCTCCATTCTGTTAAGTGCAAGCTGAGCACTCTCAAGGTCAATTTCACCTTTGCCGAGCACCTGAGCAAAATCCCTTGCACGTTTTAATAATCTGTTTGCAATTCTCGGTGTTCCGCGTGATCGTGACGCTATTTCAAGTGCACCGTAACTATCAATACCAATATTAAGTATTCCCGCGGATCGTCTTACTATACCCGAAAGTTCTTCGGGTGTATAAAGTTCCAAACGAAAAATAACACCGAATCTGTCACGAAGCGGAGCGCTGAGCTGTCCTGCACGTGTTGTAGCACCGATAAGAGTAAATCTTTTGAGGTCAAGTCTTATAGACCTCGCTGAAGGACCTTTACCGATAATAATATCAAGTGCATTGTCTTCCATTGCAGGATAAAGAACTTCTTCAACAGAACGTGAAAGTCTGTGAATTTCATCAACGAAAAGCACATCACCCTCATTAAGGTTGGTAAGCAATGCCGCAAGGTCACCGGGCTTTTCAATTGCAGGTCCGGAAGTAACACGGAAATTAACTCCCATTTCATTGGCAATGATTCCGGCAAGCGTTGTTTTACCTAAACCGGGAGGTCCGTAAAGCAGGACATGGTCAAGAGGTTCGCATCTTGTTTTTGCTGCCTCAATATATATACGCAGGTTTTCCTTAACCTTTTCCTGTCCGATATAATCTTCTATTCGTTGCGGACGGAGTGAAAGCTCTATATCGTTATCCTCAGGAGTATATCCCGAAGCAACTATACGATTTTCAAAATCCATTTCATCCATCATCAGCTTTCATCCTCCTTTACAAATTTGTTGCAAGCTTCATAAGCGCCTGCTTGATAATCTCATCAACCGGTAATGTCTGGTCAATTTTACCTACAGCAAGGCTGGCTTCCGATCGGCTGTATCCGAGTGACATAAGTGCATCTACTGCGTCACTGCCGCCAGAAGAAGCATTTACAGAAGAAACGGAAGAAAAATCAACAGAAGAAACACTGCTTGCAAACGGAGCAAGCTTATCTTTAAGCTCAACAATAATTCTCTGTGCAATCTTAGGTCCAACACCTTGAGCGGAGGTAATTGCTTTGACATCGCCCGTAGCCACTGCCTGAGAAAGCTTATCGGGAGTAAGTCTGGATAAAATTGCAATAGCAGCCTTCGGACCTACACCGGACACTCCTATGAGAATCTTAAAACAGTCAAGCTCAGCAGTATCGTAAAACCCAAATAGATCAAGTGCATCTTCACGGACACTTAGGTATGTATAAAGTGTCACGGTTTCTCCTGTTAACCCTATTTTGCAAAGAGTATTGAAACTTGTATAACATCTGAAAGCAACGCCCGAACAGCTGAGTGCAACACTTGATTCATCAGTATATACAACATTTCCGGTAAGCGAGTAAAACATATTTTATCCTCCGTTAATTCTGATTCTGCCGAGCATTGAGCCTGCCGAATGAGCGTGGCATATAGCCAAAGCAAGAGCGTCAGCAGTGTCATCAGGCTTGGGTACGGCTTTGAGATTAAGCATCAGTCTTGTCATTTCCTGAACCTGCTTTTTTTCTGCCCTGCCATATCCGACCACACTTTGTTTAACTTGAAGCGGAGTATATTCGGCAATATCGAGCCCGCCCTGCGTTGCAGCAAGTACAATAACTCCTCTCGCCTGTGCAACGTCGATAGCAGTTGTAGTATTCGTATTGAAGAACAGTTTTTCTATTGACATGGCATCAGGCTTATACATAGAAATAAGCTGAGTCAGACCGTCATATATTGACGAAAGTCTGCTGTCAAAAGGCGTATGTGCTTTTGTTGTAACAGCACCGTAATCAACAACAGAAAAATGATTTGTATTATAGTCCACTATACCGTAACCAACTATTGCATAACCCGGATCAATGCCGATAATTCTCATAAAACTACTCCATTTTACTATTATCAACGAATTATACCATAACCTACATATAAAAGTAAATAGTTTAATAAATTTTTAGATTTAAAGATTGGTTTTAAAATATAAAGATTCCACAAAATCTGAAAATACAGGGGCACAGTCCTTCGATCCGGATTCACCGTCTTCACAAACAATTACAGCAACATATTCAGGGTTTTCATAAGGGAAGAATCCTGCAAACCAAGTTACAAGTCGTTCTTTTCCTTCAATAAATTTGCCGCTTTGTGCAGTTGCAGTTTTTCCGGCAACATTTATGCCCGAAACTTTGGCAGACTGACCGGTTCCCTCTCTTACTGCAAGCTCAAGAATATCACATAAAAGCTCAGCATTTTTTTCCGAAATCAGCTTGTACGGTGGTTTAAGCTCGTAAGTTTGATCAAAATTTCCTTGACCGTCACAGACACCCTTAATCAAAAATGTTTTTCTGAAATCACCGCCGTTTGCAAGCATAGCATAAAGATTAGCAATATGAAAAGGCGTAGCACTTATCTTACCCTGTCCAAAGGATAAATTAGCCCTTGAAGCATAAGAATCAAGTTCATCTGTTTTTGGAAGTGCACCGGAAGATGTACCAATATTTTCATCAAGCATAATTCTATTACCGAATCCAAGCGAAGCAGCAAGATCAATTACCTGTGTATAATCAATTTTCTCAATAAGATCAATGAAATAACAATTACAAGAAAACACCAAGGCAGTTGCCATATTTACATTTCCATGGCTTCTGGTGCATCTGAATTCCGAAGAACCGTTCCCTATAGTGCCTGTACAGTAAAATTCATCTTCAGGATCTGTCCCTTGTTCAAGTGCAGATGCCGCAACGAGCGGTTTAAAAACCGAACCTATCGGGTATTCTCCAAAAGCTCTGTTAAATAACGATGAATCAGAATCTTTAATGTAATCTGAAATACTGTTCGGGTTATAATTAGGTCTGCTTGCTATAGCAGCAACCTCACCTGTTTTAATACTAACAACAACACCCGCTCCTTTATTCAATTCATTTTTGTCCATTGCATTTTCAAGAGCTCTTTGGTATTCATTTTTTATTGTCAAAACAATACCACCGGGAGAATTATAGTTCTCATTAATTCTTTCACCCTCATAGCCAAGCATAACCGAACCTTTTCCATTTGTAAAAAAACGGGATTTAACCGCTCCGTCATATTTTTTCAGCACTGAATCATATGCAAGTTCAATTCCGCATATCCCGTTTTTCCCATTACTGTCCGTATAACCAATCAAGTGAGCAGCAAGCTGATTGTTACTATACCGTTTGTATATTTTTTCACATATAACTTCTTCGGATTTAATATAGCAATCGGTTTTAATCAAAAACGGAGATTGTGAATAAACAGATTCGACAGCTCGACTGTAAGTTATATCATCCACCAATGCTCTTATTTGTTTTAATGATTCAACCGTGGGCTTAACAGCACTTATATAACTGTATTCATTGCAAACCATCTTATTAAATTCAGAATCATAAATCATACCTCTGCTTTCACCCAAGGTCAATGATTTGCTTATTATAGCCTCAGAAACTGTATCCGACTGAAGAATGTTTATTAATACAATCTGCAGACAACAAACCGCTATACAAAACATAATTATACAAAATATAACAACAGCGCGTAAATTAGAAACATCACCGACATTTTTCTTCTTTTTTCTGATTGCAAACAATACAAACAACTCCAAACCGAATATTTGTAAATATTATCTTCGGAAACTATAAAAAAATACCGATGCAATAGCATCGGTATTTATACAATCAGTATATTTATTTTGTGATTTTATGGAAGGCTTTCTTACCCTTTTTAACTATCACAAAGCCACCGTCATCAAGCTTTGATTCGTCAACGGCAACATCAATTGATGAAACCTTAACATCATCAATAGAAACACCGCCCTGCTCAACAAGCCTGCGAGCTTCGCCGCGGGATTTTGCAAGATTCGCCTTTACCAGGATATCAATAATACCAATCTTACCGTCACCAAAATCATCAGCAGTAAGAACTGTTGTGGGCATATTATCGGTATTTGCACCGTTTGAAAAAAGAGCCCTTGCAGCTTCCTGTGCCTTTACAGCCTCTTCCTCACCGTGTACAAGCTTTGTAAGCTCAAAGCCAAGAATTTCTTTAGCCTTATTGAGCTGACTGCCTTCCCACTTATCCATCTCATCAATTTCCTCAAGCGGAAGGAAAGTAAGCATACGAATACACTTAAGCACATCGGCATCGCTGACATTACGCCAGTACTGATAGAAATCGTAAGGCGATGTCTTTTCGGGATCAAGCCAAACAGCACCGGAAGCTGTCTTGCCCATCTTCTTACCTTCAGAGTTGAGAAGAAGCGTAATAGTCATTGCGTAAGCATCTTTACCAAGCTTTTTACGGATAAGCTCAGTACCGCCGAGCATGTTTGACCACTGGTCATCGCCGCCGAACTGCATATTACAGCCGTACTCTTTATAAAGATGATAGAAGTCGTAGCTCTGCATGATCATATAGTTGAACTCGAGGAAACTGAGACCTTTTTCCATTCTCTGCTTATAGCACTCAGCACGGAGCATATTGTTAACTGAGAAGCAAGCACCAACCTCACGAAGAACATCAACATAGTTAAGATCAAGGAGCCAGTCGGCATTGTTAATCATCATAGCCTTACCTTCACCAAACTCAATGAATCTGCTCATCTGCTTCTTAAAGCACTCAACATTGTGCTCAATAGTTTCTTTTGTAAGCACCTGACGAAGATCACTTCTGCCTGAAGGATCACCGATCATACCGGTACCGCCGCCAAGAAGTGCAATCGGCTTATTACCTGCCATCTGAAGACGCTTCATAAGGCAGAGAGCCATAAAGTGACCTACGTGCAGGCTGTCAGCAGTAGGGTCAAAACCGATATAAAATACAGCCTTACCGTTATTTATAAGTTCTTTGATTTCTTTTTCGTCTGTTACCTGAGCAATAAGACCGCGGGCAACGAGCTCGTCATAAATTGTCATTTTAAATTCCTCCAAAAAGTATACTTTGTGATAATATACTAAATTTAAATATTTGTCAACATTTCTTCAGCCATATCAAGCTGTGTCTGTGTAACTGTTTCACCACCGATTATACGCGCAAGCTCATACTTTCTACCTTCTCTGTCAAGTGGCTTTACATCTGTATATGTTTTTGAGTCAACAGTTGATTTGCTGATTAAAAAATGATAATCGGCCTGTGATGCAATCTGGGCCAGATGAGTTACGCAGATAACCTGCCTGCCTGACGAAACTTCTTTGAGTTTTTTTCCAAGCTTTATTGCAGCCCTTCCGCTAACTCCTGTATCAATTTCATCAAAAATGAGTGTATCAATACCGTCTTTATCAGAAAGAACATTTTTTATTGCAAGCATTACCCTCGAAAGCTCACCACCCGAAGCTATCTTTGCAAGGGGTTTAGGATTCTCGCCGGCATTCGGCGAAATAAGAAACTCTATTTCGTCTGCTCCGTTTTCATTAAACGGCACAGGTTTTCTGTCAACAATAAATACAACGTTAGGCATATCAAGAAAAGAAAGCTCTGATTTTACAGCAGTTGCAAAGCTTTTTCCGATACTCACGCGTATATCTGTAAGTCGGCCAGCAATCTCAGTGACCTTCTTACTGAGTTCGGATTCTTTGAGATTAAGCTCGGCTATTCTTTCATCAGATAACTCTATTTCTTCTCTTTCCTTGCAACAACGCTCACAAAAAGCCAGTATATCTTCTTCTGTCGGTCCGTATTTTCTGCTGAGCTTATTCAAATAATCAAGCCTTGCTTCAACCTGAGATATATATTCCGGGTCATATTCAAGCTCATCCAAAGAAGAACGCAATCTGTCCTCCATATCTTCAAGCTGATATGAAATCTCATGCATAAGCTGTGCATTCTCACCTATTGCATTTGAAAACTCTCCAATATCATCAAGACGATTTGCAGCAATCTTAACTTCCTGAAGTGCACCGATAACCTCATCACCGCCACTTATAAGTGAATAAGCTTCATTTACTGCCTCTAATATTTTTTCAATATTACGATAAAACAGTTTTGTAGATCTGAGCTCTTCCATTTCACCTGATGTAAGCTGAGCATTTTCAATTTCATTTATCTGATATGTCAGAAGCTCAATTTTTCTTGCCTTATCTTCCTCATCAGTAACAACTGAAGAAATTTCTTTTCTAACGTCACAGAGCTCATAGAAATATTTTCTGTATTCCTCAAGTAACTCGTTGTTATCAGCCATTTCATCAATGAACACATAATGGCACTGTGGATCAAGCAATCGCTGACTGTCATGCTGACCATGGATGTTAATAAGTTCTCGACCAAGAGTTTTTAACATTCCGACCGTTACGGGTGAGCCGTTAATACGGCAGTTATTTTTTCCGTCAACCGAAATTGAACGGCGAATAACCAGTGTTCCGTCATCTTCCGCATCAACGCCAAGTTCATCAAGAATTGCATTGATTTCAGAAGATTGAGACTTAAAAACTGCAGTGACAGAAGCTTTTTGAGCACCGGTACGAACAAGCTCTTTTGATGTACGTTCTCCAAGCACAGCATTAATTGAATCAATAATTATTGATTTACCTGCACCGGTTTCACCTGTCATAATATTAAGTCCGCTGTTAAAAAATATATCTGCACTTTCTATTATTGCAACGTTTTCAATTTTAAGGTTTTGGAGCATATCTCCACCTCATTTGTAAAATTACTTCGAAATCATATTTTTAACATTCTGAACAAGCTCTGCTGCAAGTTCTTCTGTGCGGCAAAGAACAAAAATTGTGTCATCGCCTGCAAGAGTACCGACTACACCGTTAAGTTCCATAGTATCAAAAGCAGCACAAACAGCCTGAGCCATACCTGCATAGCACTTAATAACAACAGTATTCAATGCAGAATCAACCCAAAGCACAGAGGGCGCAATTATACTATGAAAGCTTTTGGCGTTTTCATTATCAACAGCTTTTGGTGCAGTATATCGATATTTGCCGTTTCTTCCCATAGACTTAATAAGTCCGAGTTCTTTGATATCACGCGAAACCGTAGCCTGCGTAACATCAAGTCCGTGTTCCTTAAGAGCACTAAGGAGTTCTTCCTGAGTAGAAATATCCTGTTGTTCAATAACCTTCAGAATAAGTTCAAGCCTTTTCTTTTTCATTTTATCGCCCCTTAAGGATGTAACATTTTTGAATTGAGTATCTCAATAAAGCTGTCAGATTTAATTCTGATAAAATCAGCAGCAAGTTCTGCTTTCTGTACAACTACACTGCAACCTGCCCCTATCGAAACCGGAGGTTCCCCGTCACAGGAAACGCAAAGCTCAGTTTCGTCGTCTTTAGTGGCATATACGAGCATTCTTTCATCAGGTCTGAAAACTATAGGATGACTGAACAGAGAATGGTTGCATATCGGCGTAAGTATTATACTGTCGATAGTCGGTGCAACGACAGGGCCACCTGCGGAAAGCGAGTAAGCAGTTGAGCCGGTAGGTGTAGCAAAAATAACACCGTCACCCCAGTAATTATTTACAAGCCGACCGTTACTCTCAACAGTTACTTCTATAATCGTCCTGTTAACTCTGCGAACAAAAACAGCATCGTTTATGCAGTTAAAACGATGGACACACATACCTGATTCATCAAAAATCATAACGTCAAGCATCATTCGCTTATCAACAGAATATTCACCCTCAAAAAGCTTCGAAAGCAAATCAAGCTCATTACGCTCAAGACCCGCCATAAAACCGAGTTTTCCGGAATTTATACCAAGAATCGGCTTTCCGTACAGAGCGGCAATTTTGCCTGAATGAAGAATTGTACCGTCACCGCCTATAGCTATGACAGCATCACATTGTTTCACGGCATTGTCAACTGTTTCAAATACAACATCATCAAATGAATACTCTTCAGCAGCATAATCAACAATTAGAATTTCTGCACCGTATTTTTTAAGCTGCAAAACAACCTCATCCGTTGTTTTTAAGGCATACTCCCTTGTAAGGTTTGGTATAACCGCAACCTTCATACAATACAACCTCCGATTAATCTTTATCGAGTGCTTCGTGAGAATTATTTACGACAACAGAAGCATCAATTTCAGGCTCATCAATATCTGTTTTAGTTATGTAAAGCAAATATTCAATATTGCCTTCAGGACCCTTTACCGGTGAAAAATCAAGACCTTTTATTTTAAATCCGCTTTCCCTTGCGTAGCCGACACAATTATCAATAACTTCAAGATGTACAGCTTTATCACGCACAACGCCCTTTTTACCGATTTTTTCTCTACCTGCCTCAAACTGAGGCTTAACAAGACAAACAGCTTCGCCGTCAGCTTTAAGAAGAGAAAACATAACAGGAAGTATCAGCTTTAATGAGATAAACGAAACATCGACACTGGAAAAATCTATTTCATCAGGCACCTGTTCACGAGTAACATAGCGGAAATTCGTACGTTCAAGATTAATTACTCTTTCATCACTTCTTAATTTCCAGGCAAGCTGACCGTAACCGACATCTATTGAATAGACCTTTACGGCACCGTTTATCAGCATACAGTCAGTAAAACCGCCGGTAGAAGCACCAACATCCATACAGATTTTGCCGTCAAGTGATAGCCCGAAGGATTTCATGGCTTTATCAAGCTTATAGCCTCCTCTGCTGACAAAAGGCATCTTTTCGCCTCTCACTTCAATCTTATCATCAGGTTTTACGTTATCACCTGCTTTAAGCGATTTTTGTCCGTTTACGTAAACCTGACCCGCCATAATAAGAGCTTTTGCCTTTTCTCGGCTTTCGGTAAGACCAAGCTCGAATAAAGCAACATCAAGTCTTTTTTTATCACTCACCGAATGCACCTCCGACAATCTCAATCATTGAGTCAGTATCAAGATTATTTTTCGCAATTGTAGACGCTACGCTACCCTGTTCAACAAAACAGTAATCAACAGCAGTAAGTTTATATTCGCCACTGTAGCCTGCTTCGAGTAAACGAAGAGCAAGTTTTTCTCCGACACCGCCGTTCTGAATTCCTTCTTCAAAGAAATATATTGCACGGCTGTCTTTAAGCACTTCAACTATGCTCGAATCAAGCGGCTTTATTTTATTGATCTTTACAATACGAATATTTTTACCCTGCTCTTTAAGTATTTTATAAGCTTTGCAGGCATTGCCGAAAATTCTGCCGTAGGTTACAAGTGAAACTTCGGCATCTTCTTCTCCGTAAATATCAAATACATCATAAGAAGGGTTGAAATCAGCCGGTATTTCACATTCACTGCCTCTCGGATAACGTATTGCAATAACGTTACTGTCCTTATAAACAGCCTTATACATATCTTTACGCATTTCATCATAAGTTGAAGGAGCGTAAATTGTGAAATTCGATATTGTGTTCATAAATGCGACGTCAAAAATACCTTGATGCGTTTCGCCGTCTTCACCGACAAAACCTGCACGGTCAACAGCAATAATCATTTTCTGTTTCTGTAAAGCCGCATCGTGAATAAGCTGATCATAACACCGCTGAAGAAATGTTGAATAAACAACAAAAAACGGAATCATACCGCCTTTTGACAAACCCGATGCAAAAACGACGGCATGTTCTTCAGCAATACCGACATCAAAAAATCTGTCTGAATAGTTCTGTGCATATTCGCTCAGACCTGTTCCCAATGACATTGCTGCAGTAATAGCACAAATACGTGCATCTTTCGAAGCAAGCTCGCAGAGATATTTACCGAATTCATCAGAGAAATTAGGACCTTTAGCAACCGTCTCACCTGTGTCCATATCAAATTTAGATATACCGTGAAACTCGGAGGGATTCTGCTCAGCAAGTTCATAACCCTTACCTTTTTTTGTATGAACATGAAGCAAAACGGGACGGTCAATATTTTTGGCTTCTTCAAGCACCTCAGTAAGTTTGTGAATATTATGCCCGTCAACCGGACCCATGTAACGGAAACCGAGATCCTCAAACATATTGCTGTTATAAAGCTTGTTCTTGATTGATGTTTTTAATTTATAAACTCCTGATGACAACTTTCTACCGATAAGAGGGATATGATTAAGTGTGCGTTCAAGACTTGCTTTAAGGCGGAAATACTGTCTTGTTGTACGGATGTTTGTCAGATATTTTGATATTGAACCGACGTTCTGAGAAATAGACATTTCATTATCATTAAGCACCACTATCAGTTTGGCGTCTTTATTCCTGCCGGCATTATTAATTGCCTCATAAGCAAGTCCGCCTGTAAAAGCGCCGTCACCTATAACAGCAACGGTATAATTCTTTGATCCTTTAATCACTTCAGAAACACTGATACCGTATGCCGAAGAAATTGAAGTACTGCTGTGACCGGTAAAAAAAACATCGTGTTCACTTTCGTTAGGACGAGGAAATCCGGAAAGACCGCCCTCCGTACGGATAGTCGAAAACCTGTCATATCTGCCGGTAAGCAGTTTATGAGTATATATCTGATGACCCACGTCAAAAACGAACTTGTCCTTTGGCGAATAAAAACATTTATGAAGTGCAATTGTAAGCTCTACAACGCCTAAATTTGAAGCAAGATGACCGCCGTTTTTTGACACGGTAGATATAAGCTCATATCTTATCTGAGAAGCAAGCTCATCAAGCTCATCATAGCTTAATTTCTTAATATCATCAGGAGATTTAATATTTTTCAGAATTGAATTATTCATTATACCCGCTCCGAGAAGCAATTATTTTGTACGTACCGAGAGCTTAACAGCATAATCGGCAAGAAACTGACCGTCATTTCCGAATACAGAAACGGCATCTACAGCCTTTTTTGTAAGTTCTTCAACCATTTCCATCGAATGTTCAATTCCTAGAAGTGACGGATAAGTGGATTTTTTATTGTCCTCATCGCTGCCGACGGGTTTACCGAGTTCTTCGGAAGTTGATGTTATATCAAGTAAATCATCTACTATCTGAAACGCTAAACCTATATTTTCGGCATAAGTTTCAGCTGCTTTGAATTTTTCATCATCAGCATTTGCAACAAGACAACCGAGCGTGCAAGCAGCATAAATAAGTCTGCCCGTTTTCAGCGCATCCGTCTTTTTGAGAGTTTCAAGCGAAATCTGCTTTCCCTCATGCTGGAGGTCCATTGTCTGACCACCGATCATACCGAGGTAACCGGCACAGTCCGCAAGCAGTTTAACAGCTTTAATTACAGTTTCAGCAGGAAGCTCAGTACCGGCCATTACCGAAAAAGCAAGAGTCAGTAAACCGTCACCCGCAAGCAAAGCAGTTGCATAATCAAATTGTTTGTGGCAAGACGGTTTTCCCCGACGAAAATCATCGTCATCCATACAAGGCAAATCATCGTGAATAAGAGAATATGTGTGTATCATCTCAAGAGCACAGGCAAACGGAACAGCAGACTCAACGCTGCCGCCGCAAGCTCTGCAAAACTCAAGCACAAGCATCGGTCTTACACGTTTACCGCCGTTTTTAAGGCTGTAAAGCATAGCCTCAGCTACTTTATCCTCTTCATCCCCCATCAGTTTTACATATTCATAAAGAGATGAATTAATCAATGAAATGTATTCTTCAATCTTATTCAAAATCATCTTCCTCCGAACCATCCTCGGTAAGTCTGACAATTTTCTGTTCAGCTGTATCGAGACAATTTTTACAGTAAACAGCAAGCTTATTAGCTTCTTCGAACAGTTCGAGCGATTTTTCAAGCGGAATACTTCCTCGCTCAAGCTCCTCAACTATTTTCTCAAGCTTATCAAGTGCTTTTTCGTACGTTATATTTTTCATATAATCCTCAATCAATAAATAGTTTTTTTAATAGGTTTACAATCTATTTCACCGTCTGAAAAACGTATAACAATATCATTATTCATATCAATATTGCCGGCTGATCCGACAATTTTTTCATTAACATAAACTGCCGCATATCCGCGGGAAAGAACTTTCAGCGGACTAAGAGCGTCAAGTTTCACGCAAGCAGCAGAAAAACTTAAAACTTTGTCATTAAAAATATTACGCTGAGCGGAAAGTAAACGGTTAAGCAATATATCAAGCGTCTGTCTGGCATTTTCAATCGGTGAAAGCGGATTTTTCAGCACTCGGCTGTTGGAAACAGAATCAATATATGACCTTTCCGTTATTATTTGGTTTTTAAGAATATTGGCCGAATGTAACATCAAGCTTTCAATATATGAATACTGTTCACGCCAATCGGGAACCGCAAGCTCAGCTGCTGCAGACGGAGTTGGAGCTCGTAAATCTGCAACGAAATCACAAATTGTAAAATCCGTTTCATGACCTACAGCAGATATAACGGGAATCTTGCTTCGGCTGACTGCAAGAGCCACCTTTTCCTCATTAAAAGCCCATAAATCCTCAATTGATCCGCCGCCCCTGCCTACAATAAGAACATCAGCCGCTGAATGAAGATTAATTAAATCTATTGCATCAGCAATCTGACCGGCAGCCGAAGACCCTTGGACCTGAACAGGGCAAAAAACAATTTCAGCAAGCGGAAAACGTCTTCCGAGAACATTGATGATATCTCTAACCGCTGCCCCGGTCGGCGAAGTTATTACGCCCACACGTCTGGGTATAGAAGGTATTGATTTTTTCCGTGAATCATCAAACAAGCCCTGAGCTTCAAGCTTTGCTTTCAGTTGCTCAAATGCAATATTAAGTGCACCTACACCGTCAGGCTGCATATCATCGGCATATAACTGATACTGACCGTCACGCTCAAAAACAGATATTCTTCCGCGGATTATAACTCTCATACCGTTTTCAGGCGTGAAACGCAATCGCTGAGCACTGCTTCTGAACATAACAACTTTAATTGCCGACTCACTGTCTTTCACAGAAAAATAAAAATGACCGGTACGGTAATGATTGGTAAAATTAGATATCTCACCTACTACAAACAAATTGGAAAGATTAGAGTCTCCGTCAATAACCGACTTAATATATTTGTTGATCTGCCCTACTGTCAAGACAGGAATATTCATAAATCATTCTCCATAATAGCCGTAAGCACAGCTGTACCTACTGCGTTATCGCATGAAAATTCAGGCTTTGCAAATATTGCATCGTATTTCTCGCCAAGTTTTTTGCTGATTATACTGTTACTCATAACACCACCTGAAAAAACCAGAGGTATTTTGCCGTATTTATCAAGTAAAACATCGGTCATTGCATCAAGATTTGCACAAATATATTCAATACAGTAACGTGCTGTCTTTTCTTTACTTTCGCCATCGTCAAGCATTTTTTTACATTTGTTTTCAATACCCGAAAGCGAACAGTCACAACCCTTAATAACAGGTTTAACTTTAATGCTATCATTATACCTGCAAGCAAGCTCATCAAGTTGTTTGCCGGCAGGAAATGTTAAACCCATAGCAACTCCGACTCTGTCAACAGCCTGTCCGGCTTTTAAATCGAGTGATGAAGCAACAATCTGAGTACAGCAGATGTTTTCACAGTCAGGCTCAACAATAACAGCTTCGGTTGTACCGCCGGAAACATGAAAAGCAATAAAACGCTCTTTAAACAAATCCAATCTACCGGCAGAAAACAAAGCAGCGGCAATATGACCTTGTTGATGCGAAAATCTTCTGAGCCGAAGACTGTTTGCACCGGAAAACGCAACAGCAGCACTGATACCCGCAAGAAAACAAGGCATATAAGAACCACTTTCACTGCGCGGGGTTTCCGAAACACCTACAGCATCGATCTTCGACAGATCACACTTCTCGCTCAATTCTCCGAACAATTGCGGCAGCTGAACAGTATGATGAAATACAGCATCAGATTGTCTCAAGCCAAGGGCTCCTTCTGCTACAGGCAATAACTTTTTCGCTTGAACGGCAATCATTTTTTCTGTATTAACCACAGCAAGAGAAGTTGTATAATTACTTGTATCTACACCGAGATATAGCGACATTTATTTAGCCCTCACTACTGTACCGAGAATGCCATTTACAAACGATGTATCTTCAGGTATCGAATACTTTTTGGCAAGCTCTACAGCTTCGTTTATAGTAACACCGTCAGGTATATCATCGAAATAAAGAATTTCAGCAAGAGCAAGACGGATTATAGCTAACGACACTTTAGAAATTCTGTTTATTTTCCACCCCTTTGAATTTTTACTTATATATTCATCTATGCTTTCCAAATTATTACATGTAGTATGTATAAGCTTATTTGAAAAATCATCGTACTCATACATACCAAGTTCCAGAGCAAGTTCAAGTAGCTCATCTATTGTCGATTCATTATTAAATGATTTTTCAAAAAGCAGAATAAACGCCTGCTCGCGAGCCTGTCTGCGTGTCATAAAACAACCTCCAATTTTAAAAATAAAACCCTCTGCCGATAATAAGAAGCAGAGGGATAAAAATAATCGGCTTTTCTTTTGATTAGGTACATTTTCCTGTGATTTCTACATCTGCAACACAAACATTAACTTTTGATACAACACAACCGCCCATGCCCTGCACGGCATTTTTCACGGCAGTCTGTACCTTAGAAACAACAGAAGGTATTTTTTCACCGTCTTTTATTGTAATATAGAGCTTAATATTGTAAACCTTATCGTTTGATGATACCTCAACATATTTAAGAGGGCCTTCAAAAATCTTAATAATGCTTCGGATATCTTTCGGTCGTTGAACCAATCTGCCTACGCCTTCAATATCTTTTGCCGCACTCATCGCAATCGAGGCAATAACATCGTCTGAAATCACAAGCTGAGTTGCAACCGTTGAATTTTTTTCAGGCTGTTTATCCATAGCTTACAACCTCCTTTTTCAATATTATATCATAAAAAATAAAATAAACAACTACTTTGTTTCAAATATTGTGATATTTCCGGAATTAATTTGTGTATGTTTAAGAATTATTTCTTTAATTTGTAGAGTTGACGTAGCGTCTAACTTACCTTTTTCACATACAACGTCAATCTTATCTGAATTTATCATTACCATACAGTTTAATCCGCATTTAGATTTGACCAACGTCTCTATATCCGATTCAAGCTTTATTAAATCAGTCAGCTTAGCAAGCTGTTTTGCGGCATTATCCACAGCAGACTTTGATGCTGACGGATCATTAATTACTTTTTTCAGCAAATCAAAAGCTTCATCATGTGTTTTTTGTCGAGTCATATTAAATTGAGCAAATGAATTCTCTCTTTCAGCGATAGCAGTTGTTTTTTCATTTGAAGAGGAAACATACTGTGCATCACCGAGTACCGAATAACTGACATTTTCCTCCGACCCTGTTTGTGATGCTTCAGGACGTGTAAAATACCAGTTTACAAAAACTGCCGATCCGAGTGCAAGTACAAGAGCACTCATAATTATTTGTCTTTTTTTAATAATAACGTTCATTTCGTTCTCTCCTAACTACTTATTTTTGATACGCTGATACGGTTAGCGCCAACATCAAGCACAGCTGAAAGCATTTCTGTCACAGAGTTTTTAACATACTGATTATCACCGCCTTCACAAACAACAGCAACACCTCGCACCTTCGGAGTAACGGTTTTAAGCAGTAATCCGCCTTGATTCTTTTCGCTGTCGATAATTATATACTCACTGTCTTCATCTGTAGAATTATCGTCTTTTGACAGACTTCCGTCTTTAGCGTAAATCGTTTCATAATCACACTCCAATGTTACAATTACCCTGGTTCTTCCTGCACCGTTTATTAATGAGATCATTTCTGAAAGCTTATTTTCAAGATCATCAGTATATTCTTTTTCGTTAAAAACGTAATTTTCATTCAATTCTGTTTTTTCAATATCATCTTCGTTTTCATTCGGAATCGAGAATACAATCAGTATAAGTCCTAAAAATCCAAATACAATAATCAACAGTAGTCTTTTATCATTTCTGATTCGTAATATAATTTGATTAACCGATTCTTTTTTCATTTATTCCTCCATCACTACCGTTACTTCCGGCGTAATTAAAAACTCATCTTCAACAAATTTTATGATATCATAAGTATCAACGTTATCCTTTAACTCTATACTGATCTTTTCAATAGCAATATCATATTCATCGCTTACGTTAACCAACACTTGTATTTCAGAGTTATATATGCCTTTTTCTTCTGTGTAAGCTTTAATTTTTGCTGTTATTTCATTTTCAAGCACAGAAATCGCTTCATTTTCAACTTCTTTTTTTAATTTACCGTCATCTATCCATTCACTGATACCCTCCAAATAAATATCATCCGATTTATACACATCAGCATTGACCAAAGGAACGATAAAACACAAAAGCATAAAAAGCGAAGTAACAGTTTTAACCGATTTTTCTATATTTCCTGACGGCGAAACAAAAGTTATAACTGCCGCGATTACCGATGCCGCTGTAACGGACAATGCCCATGATTTTAATATATCCATCATTATACGCCTTTAATAACCATCAATAATCCTATACTGAGCACAAAAGTTAAAGTAATCAAAAGCAGCAAAACACCAAGCAGTGACACCGCTGAAGCACATGAAGCCAACATTACCGATATACCTTTCAGAGAAAAAATATCTGCCAGTACTTCAAGTAAATTAAGAGCCAGAACCCAACATATACATTCTGCCAATACAGGCAAATTTGTTACAGCTATTACTGCAACTGCAAATACGGCAACCGTATTTTTAACAATCGACATAGTTCCGATTATTGAGAGATATGCATCACTGACAGCACCTCCGATAACAGGAATAATATTTCCTATTAAAAATCTTATTCCTCTGACCGCTACTCCGTCTGCCGAATTTGCAAGCATCCCTTTTACAGAAAGAAGAGTAATAAAAATTGTAGCAACCGCACTTATTAAAAACATTGCGAATTTTTTAATGAACAAAATCAACTTTTCAAAATGCATCGACTCATTAACTGATGTTATAATACTGAGAGAAAGGATTATTTGTATCAAAGGTCGGATAAATTTATCAGCAATCTGCGTCACGCCTTGCGCTGCAGCAAAGCACAAGGAATTATAACTCAACGCCAACACAGGGTTACCGCTTACACTCAGTACAGCAACCAAGACGGGTATCAATACAAGCATAAAATCCGAAGATAACCTTATTGCCGAAATAACCCGTGTAATATAACTGCTCAAAGGTAAAATAACATTCAAAGCAACACACAAAACTCCGAATGCAGTTACAATTTTAAGGATCTTCGCATCGTGGCTTATAAATTGAGATGCAATACTTATTGCAATAATAATTGCCGCAACAGTGAACGATACTTTAAGTGCGCCCTGATAATTTCCCGATACAACTTCAAATAACAAATCAAAAACCTTATGTGGAGATGCAGACAAAAAGGATTCATAATCAAAATCGTCAATACCGAGCTTATTTAGTAAATTCTTTTGTTCTTTATTAAGACTGTCGATCAGTTCCTCTGCTCCGCTGGCTTTTATCTGCTCATCAAAATAATCAGGATTCTGCGCTGAAGTATAAAAAGAAAATAACCCCAAAGCAATTATTACGAATATACAAAAGGAGTATTTTTTTATAATCATTCGTTTATCAATTCCTTTGAAAACTGAAAAATCGCCTTAAGGAGCGGAACAGTCAACAGCGCAATTGCAGCTCTTCCTGTCATATCAACACAAAATGCAATTGCCCTGTTTCCCGAGTCGGCACAAATTTCAGCAACAACGTTACATGAAATTGCAATTATCAGTGCTTTAACGATCAACAAAATATACTCATTGTTGATTTTTAGTTCGTTTGAAAAGTCCAAAAGGTCCTCGGAAATCTCAGCAAAAGATGTCGAAACTAACATAACAATAAATACAACCGTAACAATACGTATCAATAATGAAAACTCCGGCCTGTGCTGATTCAGCAATGCTATAAAAAAACAAGCAACTACTGCAACAACCAAAACTTTTATAATACTCATACCATCAGAAATCCATCAATTTTTTTAAAGCCGATATAAGATCTACCAGTTCAGGTATCAACATCATAACAACAACTATTATTCCTGACATAGTTGTAAGCATAGCATATTCCTCACGCCCCGAACGCGTAAGCACCTGATGTAAAACCGCAACTGAAAGACCGATTGCACCTATCTTAAATATCAGAATAAATTCCATTATTCCTCCGACAAATATGACTGTTTAAAGTAATATTATCAATACTGCCAACCCTATGGTGACACCGCCAACTTTACAAAGGCGAATATGCTCCGGCAGTTTTCCTTTTCTCTTTTCATAGCACTCTTCAAACTGTTTAATATATTCAACACACAATTGAGTCTGATGAAAAGAATCCGTCGTTCCGAGTTTCTCTCCGAAACTTTTTAATAATTCAGCATCACTATATTTTAAATACGATTTATGTAAAAACCGATCGATCGCATCTGACCATAAAAACGAAAAGTCAGCTTCTTTACTGCTGTCAATTTCTTTCAAAAAGGTCAATTCTTCAAACTGTTTAAGAACAGATGCTTTTTCTATTATCGTAAATACAGTTTCGCTGCAATAATCTATTTCTAATGAAATGTATCTTATAAGACCGATGCAACATTCCAACAGTTTAACCCGTTTATTTGCCGCAGCCGCTGCATAGAAACCGGTCGCCGTTATTGAAAGAGCAAGTATTATCGAACCCATAATATTTATCATACAAATCACCAACCGAAACACATCTGTCAACCTTACTCGGGTCGTCTTTTCCTTTTAGAAATATAACTGTAGAAAAAGCTCCGCTTTTCAAAAGCCTGACGATCTGTTTTCTGTTCAGCAGCTCTTTTTCGCTTGATGCGTGAACACTGAGAAAAAAATCAACACCCGAGTTTAATCCTGCTTCGATGGCAACAGCCTCTTCGTCATTTCCGATTTCATCAAGCACAATTTTTTGAGGAGACATAGACCGTAACGCAATCATAACTCCTTCACCTTTTGAATAGCCTGAAATAACATCACTGCTTATACCGATATCATTCTGCGGTACTCCGCCGTTACATGCCGCGATTTCTTCTCGCTCATCAATTATTACTGTCTTCATATATCCGCCTTGAGCAGAAGATAGTATTCTTGCAAGATCTCTGAGAACCGTAGTCTTTCCGCTTGACGGTGATCCTGCTATCAAAGTACTTCCGGGTGAAACGCCTTTGATATACTCATAGATATCATTTGCAATCCCTTTAAACTGTCTGCTTATCCTTATATTGATTGATGAAATATCTCTAACTGCATTAACTTCACCGTTAAAACTAACAGCGGTTCCTGCTAAGCCGGCCCTGTGCCCGCCGTTTACGGTAACATAACCTCTGCATATGCTGTTCTGATGCGTATGAACCGAATAACTGCAAAGCGATTTAAAGCATTCTTCAATATCGTTAATTGATGCTTTTATTACATTCTCAGTTAAAATATAGCTTTCTTTACCGTTTTCGCTTATAAAAACATCACCGAATAAACCGCTTATCATAACAGGGCGACCGCATCTGAGGCGAATTTCGCTCGCTTTCGATTTAATATTGTCAGGCAATTTTAACAATGCTCTTCTGATTCGTACACCGGTACACCGCGCGGCAGATTCGAATCTTCTGATGCTGTCTTCATTCATTTTTTCATTTCCTTCCTTTCGTTACTAACATATTTTATGTACTCTTGTCCCGATTTAGAACAATAATATCGGTTTAAAGAATAGTTACACTTTCTTCTGCACAATATAACAGTTGAAAAAATTATTAAATTATGTTATTATACTTTAAATAAATTAAGGAGTGTATTAAGGAAGTGAAAAAGAACAAATTTATTCAGACGGTTCTTGATAATAAGTTTTCGTTACTTGCCTTCGGAGCGTCTGCGTTTGTAATGGTAATAGTTTACTATTGCTTTAATGTAATACCGTTCGGTGATTATACTGTTCTCAGAATGGATCTTTACCATCAGTACGGTCCCCTTTTTGCTGAACTTTACGATAGGATTACACAGGGTGAAAGTCTTGTTTACTCATGGAATTCAGGCTTAGGCTCAAGTTTTCTCGGGAATTTCAGCAATTATCTTGCAAGTCCGCTTGCAATAGTTATGCTGCTTTTAGGTCATAAAAATATGCCTGAGGCAATCGCTGTTATGGTACTGCTCAAAGCCGCTTTTGCAAGTGCATTCTTTTCATATTATCTCCGCAAAAATACAGGCAAAAACGATTTCAGCATCTCTGCATTCGGTGTTCTGTATTCTTTCTGCGGCTTCTTTATCGCCTATTATTGGAATATAATGTGGATCGATGCAATGGCTGTCTTTCCCCTTGTAATGTACGGAATAGAGCAGATTATCAAGAACGGCAAATTCAGAACGTATCTTTTCTCTCTTGCCGTAGTTATGCTTTCAAACTATTATATGGCATATATAATCTGCATCTTCTCTGTCATATATTTCATCGCAATTTATTTCACTAATTATTCTTTTACTGATAAATTTAATGTTACGAAATATATTGATGATGACGGCAATGAGGTCAAGGGTCCGAAAAATAAAAACATTTTAAAAGCATTGAAAAACTCCCGCTTTTTCAATGCGGGCATACGCTTTGCAGGTGCATCGGTTGCGGCTGCCGGAATAGCTGCCGTGCTTCTGTTACCGCTGTTCTTTATACTTCAGAATTCATCCGCTACTTCCGGTACCTTCCCTTCAGAAGCTAAAACTTATTTTAAAATATTTGATTTTATAGCAAACCATCTTAATTCCGTTGATCCGACCATACGTAGCAGCGGTGAAGATGTATTGCCGAATGTTTATTGCGGTGTTATCTCTGCAATGCTTGCACCGCTTTATCTATATTCCAAACACTATACGAAGCGCGAAAAAACAGGTTATGTTGCACTTTTAGGCTTACTGTTTATCAGCTTTAATCTTAATATGCTCAACTATATCTGGCACGGTTTCCACTTCCCGAACGATCTGCCTTACAGACTTTCATATATCTATTCTTTTATTCTTCTTGTAATGGCTTATAAAGCCCTCGTTCATATCAAAGACTATACCCCAAAAATGCTTCTTACCGTCGGTGTTGCCGCGCTTGCCTTTATTATCGTTACGCAGAAGATCGGTTCTAAAAACGTAACGGAAGAAACTGTAATTATCTCAATAATTTTCGTGGTGTTATATACTTTGGTGATGATTATGATGAACAGCGGAAAGTATCAGACAAGTGCATTGGCATTATTGCTTTTCTGCTGTGTCGTATCAGAATCTGCTATAGGCAATACGTCACATTATGTAATGCAGCAACAGAAGTCTTACTATACCGACGACTACGATAAGTTTGTCACAATGAAGCGTAAGCTTGACGAAAAAGAAAATGGCGAGTTTTACCGTATGGAGCTTACCGACCTGCGCACACGGATGGATCCTTCCTGGTACGATTACAATGGTGTATCCATTTTTTCTTCTATGGCTTATGAGTCAACGTCCAATCTCATTAATTATCTCGGTGTTGACGGTAACTTTATCAACAGCTACACCTACAACGGATTCCAGACACCCGTTTTCAATATGATGATGTCACTAAAATATATTGTTGACAATACAGCTACTACACCCAAACCAACAGAGGATCTGTTCACCTATTCACATCAGGTCGGCAAATTTACCGCATACGAAAACAATTACCACCTGAATATAGGATATTGTGTAGATAAATCTATACTCGGCTGGGATTACTCAAATGAAAATCCTTTTATCGTCCAGAACGATTATTTTGAACGATCAACAGGTATCAAAGAAGTATTTACACAGCTTCCCGTCAGCTACTTTGATTACGATAATATTAACGAATTTACATCCGGCTATGACAACGGCGAATTGACTTTCTTCCGTACAGTCAGTGATGCAGACGCAAGCTTTACCGCATGTTACGAAATAACCGAAAGTAAAAACTATTACCTCTTTGTTGAATCAAGTAATGTCGAAGACGTCTCAATTTCTTACGCAGATACTGTGTACGACCACAATTTCGATTCAGAGCATATCGTAAGCATAGGCTATGTGGAAGCAGGCGAAACCGTATATGTCAATGTTCCGATAAGCTCAGGTAATTCCGGATATATTGACGTTTATCTTGCAGGTCTTAACGATAAGAGCTTTGTTGACGGTTACAGAAAGCTTCAAGCTGAACAGATTGAAATAGAGTCATTTGAAGAAACACATATTAAAGGCACAGTAACAGCGCTTGATGATTCTGTTTTCTATACCTCAATCCCCTATGATGAGAGTTGGCAGATATTTGTAGACGGCATGCGTGTAAGCATCGAAGAAATGAAGGAATGCAAGCTCGGTAACGGTCTGATAGGCTTCTATCTCACCGAAGGTAAGCATGATATCGAGCTGAAATACAAAGCACGCGGCCTTACTCCGGGTATAATAATTTCCGTTGTAACCGTTACCTTATTGGCGTTATTCTTTATAATCTTACGAAAGAAAAAACCGTTTGCGTCTGTTCTCAGCGGATATTCCGATTCTGTAAGCGTTCATTATATAACCATTAGGGAAAATTCCGACAATTCTGCCGAAAACAACACAGCAAACACACAAAATGAATAATAAGCACGAAATACAGTAATATTAAATACGCAAAAACAACCGCAGACTCTGTATCTGCGGTTGTTTTAGAGGTAAAATTATGAACCTTCCAATGAAAAAACATTTCAATTATTATTACCTTATTTTTTCATCATTTCTTATTATTGGTTGTGCAACCATACCGATTATGCTGATTAATAACGGTAGCTTTTACTTAGTCGGCGACTATATGACGCAACAGATCCCGTTTGTCAAAGAATGCAGACGAATGCTGTTAAGCGGTTCTCCCTTTTGGAGCTGGAACACATTTCTCGGTTCGAACTTTTTAGGTACTTATTCATTTTATAATTATTGCAGCCCTTTTTTCTGGCCTTTATTCCTGGTTCCGGAAAAGTTTATACCTGCGGGTATGGGCGTTATGTTCATTATTAAACACATTGTAGCTGCTGTTACATCGTATACATATCTGAAAAAGCATATTAATACTCCTCACTTGTGTTTTATCGGTGCATTACTGTATGCATTTTCATCATTCTCAATGGATGCCAGCTTCTTTTACCATTTCATAGACGTAATAGCTGTATTTCCTCTTATTTTATATTGCACCGACTTAGTTCTTGAAAAAAAGAAACAGGCATTTCTGTCACTGGCAGTACTGTTAAATGCATGTATAAACTATTACTTTTTCGTCGGAACAAGCGTAGTATTCATTTTTTATCTTTTCTTCAGAATTAAATTCAGTGATAATCAATACGGACTCAAAGACGGTATCAGGTGTATTGTGTTTTATGCAATAGGCGGTTTATGCTCAATGTTCATCCTTCTGCCTTCTGCATTAAGCCTGCTGGAAACCAATAAAGCAACCTCAAGCTTCTTCAACTCATTACTCAGAGGTTTGGGAAACATTCCTCAGATAATAAAACTGCTCAAAGGTATAATATTGCCCAGTGAAGGTATTATGGGCTCAGCAACAGGTTTCCAATACTCAGTCTTCAATTCAAACAATGCCTTTCTTCCTTTTTTAGGTGCCGTATTCATTTTTATATCTTTGAGGAAAAAGCCAAAGAATTGGTACGGCAAGCTCTTCAGATTTTTGTTTTTTCTTACCCTTGTCCCTTACGGCAACGGTATATTCAGTCTTTTTACAAATATGAGTTATACCCGATGGTGGTATGCTTTCGTATTGTTCGAAGTTTTTATAAGCATAAAAACATTAGAAGATTTTTATGAGAATAAAGAAGCTTTATTGCCTGAATTTAAAACAAGCATAAAAAAAATTTCCGTAATATCTGCAGTGGTTTTAGGTGCACCGTTGATAGTTAAAATTTTTTCCGCTTATCTGCTGAAAGATTTTTTACTTAACATTTTACCTCAGGCTGCAGTAAATTATCTTTACAACACAAATCTTGCAGAAAAATTCACCACTGATGATTTGCGTTATGCAATTATACTTTTATTAATGATTGCCGTAAATTATATACCTTTGTATATATCTGTTAAGAAAAAATGGATATATTGCTCAAAAAAATCCGTCACAGCAGTATTTTTGATTTGCTTATCAACATATTCGATTTATCTGTTAAATGAAACTGACATAACAGATACGAAATATGAAAGCAATTATCTTGGCAGCGATACTTCTGTCAGCGAGGATTTATCATATAACTATAGAACGCATTATTCTTATAGTCTCGCTAACTATCCGATGGTATCCAATCAACCGGGTGTATCGATTTTCCACAGCTTTAAATCTAAGGCAACAACTGCTTTTTGCAATCTTGTCGGATTTGATAACACACTTCACGCAACATCCAATGCTCATTTCGATACACCGGCAATACAATCCGTGCTCAGTATCAAATATACTGTTGACAAAAACGGTACTGAAAAGGAAGCACCTTGCTATTCACCTTTCGGATATGTATATGAATACTATGTATCCGATGACAGCTGTGATTACACCACGGATATCCAAGAGAATAATAAACGGATTGAGTTAATGACAACCGCTTGCTTTGTCGACAAGGAAACACAAGCAAAAATTCAAGACGTTGCCCTCCCCTTAACAAACAGCAATCAAATAAATATTGCCGAAGCGTGCAAAAAGAATACTGCTTCTGCCGTTAGCAACTTCAATATGACTCCTAACGGCTTCAATGCACAGTCCGACTATACAAATGATAAACTCGTATATTTCAGTGTGCCGCATGACCGAGGCTGGAAAGCATATATAAACAGTAAAGAAACCGAAATCCTAACACTGAACGGCGGTATGATGGGAATAATCGTACCGGCAGGACATTCAGAGATAGAATTCAGATTCACTACTCCCGGTCTCTTTGAAGGTATAATTATAAGCATCTTCTCACTGCTTATATTGCTTATAGTATCATTAGTATATCGAAGGAAATATAATACTGTGAATAACTGAATAAACGCGGCTGTAAAAACTAAAGTTTTTACAGCCGCGTTTAAAATTTACTTAGCCAAAGAGTTGATATACTCCTCTTCTGTCAGAAACTCAGCGAAAACTATCTCGTTGCTGATTAATACCTGTTTATTCAATGGTATATCGATTAATATATAACTGTAAAAGTTCTCTGCAATAGTACCGTAATCAAAACCGTCACAGTACCCGACAATAATCTCACCGCCTGATACTTCGGCAATATCAAGAGTCTTGATTGTATTACCGAATAATAACAATGTCGAAAATTTTTGCTCTCTTAAAGATACATCAGTTAATGAATTTTTACTTAAGTTCAAATGAATATTTGAATTTTTAAAATCAGGCAAATACTCAATCGAAGATATATCATTATCAGAAAGATCCAGATACGTAAGTGACTGACAGTTCTCCAAACCTTTCAGAGAAACAACAGAACAGTCTTGTGCAGAAAAATGTTTAAGTAAAGTAAGATTATTCAAAATTTCGAGTGATCTGAGATTCTTACAATTATCAACTGTAAATATATTGAGCATCGTCAAACTGCTGACAAAACCGAAGTCTTCAAATAAATTGCCGTCCAGACGAAGTTCATTCAACGTTTTGGCGGATGCAACAAGAATTTCAGATAAAACCTTTTCGTCTGTTGAGTTATTATTTTTCAAAGAAAACTTTTTCAGTATGGTTATATTATTGAGTCCGCTGAAATCGTTCATTTCGTTGTTGTCAGCTTCAATAATTTCAAGCCTTATCGCCTTCTCAAGTCCCTTGAAAGTCGTAAGTCGGTTAGAGTTAATATAAAGCTCTCTCAATCCTGTAAAGCTGCTCAATGATTCAAGTGAATTTATTTCATTAGAATTTAAACTTAATACCTGAAGTTTCGTGCAATTTTTCAGAGCGGAAATATCAGAAATACCGTTATCATCAGCATAAAAAGATTTCAGATTGGTAAGCTTATCGGCAAACGATATATCACTGACTGAACAAGTATTAAACGAAACCGTTGTCAGTGTATCTGAAACATCAGTCAAAAAAGATAAGTCACTGACATTCTCATTACCGTCAATGTCCAAAGAAGATAAATCAAGAGATTTAAAATCAATTGTCTTAAGATGCTCGTCGGTCAGACCGCAATTTTCAAGTGAAACAGTATCAGCGTTGGTAATCCAGCTCAGATCAGTGTCAGGCAAAGTACAGTTCCTGAAATTTATGTAACTGACAGCATTCATCTTTTTTATTGCTTCTATATCTTCAAGCGATAACTCTGCATCATATATCGAAACCGTAGAATCATCCTTTTTATACTTATTACCGGCTATTTCAACCGTGTTTAAGACAGATGTAATTACACCAATAAGAACAAGAGATATCACCGCGGCAATACATATCGCAAGTATTCCTTTTTTCTTGCTTTTCTTTTTGGGCTGCGGTTTTTCTTTAAGAATTTCAGGAATGTCAGGAATCACTCTGGATTCAGGCTTTTCCATTTCGGGCTTTTGTTTGGTTTGAATATTTTGTGTTGCAGTAGATTTGACAACATCAGGCTCCGTAACTTCTGAAACATCTGAGACTTTTGCCTGAGTTTCCTTTATTTCAGCTTTATTTACATTCGAAACATCAGACACTGGTTCAGATAATTCATCGACTTTTACTGATATCTTCTCCGCTTCTTCGTACGATGAAATAATAGCCTTAATACGGACTAACATATTTTCAAATGCCGCGATTTTACTTTCATAAGCAGCATATCTTTGAACATTAGTAAGATAAAAGTTAAAATCATCTTTCAGTGCACAGTTTTCAAGCATAAACGGAAGTACTATTTTACCTTCGTTTATAGCTTGATCAAGCTCTCGCGGCACCCATTTGGAAAGCTGTGATTTCTCTGAAAGTATCAGAACAAAAACCTTGCAATTTCTTATAGCCTGCGGAATTTCAACAGCATAACTTGAACCACCCGGTATACACGACGGAGCCATCCAGCATGAAACACCGTTATTCTCAAGTGTAGATCTAACCCATTCAGCTTCATCAAATTCTTCAGACTTATAACTTATAAAAACGTCTTTCTTTTTCATTTTCATCACCAATAATTAACTGAATCTATTTTTGCTTTACAAATTCGGTCTGACCAATATAACTGTCTACATCCGTTGCTAAATCTCCATTATTGTGTAAACGTTTATATTCATCAATAATATCCGCAACCGTTGCGTTCCTGGATAAACCGACTGGTCTTGTAAATGCATAATCGTGTTTCGAACCTCCAACATCTGTACCGGGAATAAGCTCGGAAATTACCGAAACAAGCTGAGGATGTTTTTTTATGACGAGCGAGGTTGAGAAAGCAGTATCGCTCGAATCCATTTTAGAAAGCTTACGAACTCTTGAGAAGCAGAAGAAATAAAGAAATATCAGGAAGATATAAAATACGATTACCATATAACCTCTGTTAAGATCCAGACAAAAATCATAAAAACCGTGTGCTGCAACGGGTACAACTATACTAAGCACAAGGTATTTTGCACTTTTAAACTCATGTTCACTTTTTTCTAAAAATCCCCTACTTTTAAGCTCGCGTTCCTGATTGCGTGCCTTATTATAAACGTGCCATAAGCTGTAATAATATCCCATAAACACTGCATCAAAAACATGACCGGGTACAGCGGTAAACGCTCTCATCAGAACAGTATCCCAACCGTATGAAAATGCATAAAGTATATTTTCAAATGCAGCAAATCCGAGAGAAACAAAAACCGCGTAGATCATTCCGTCAAACAAGCTGTTAAAGTTTTTGTTCTTATGAGTTATAAGAAACATTGCAAGCCATTTAAATCCCTCTTCTATAAGAGCAACGCCAAGGAAATTCGAGGCGCCTTTATAAACGGTAAATGTTCCGGAACTGAGATAAACGCTCGTACTGTCTTCACTTACTGCAAACAGGCTGAAAAAATTATCTATAACTCCATTAACAAGCGGACTTACCTGAACAACCGGATAGCAAATCACTATTCCGCTTACAAACAGTATCGCAAGAAGACTCCAAGGCTCTTTTTCAACCCTGTCTTTAATAAAAATATATATTCCGAGAAAAACTGCAGGAACAAGTGCGGCAAGTACCAAAAGAACCGTATTAATCATATGTAGTTATCTCCCGATTCTTAATCATCGTCTTTAATTTGTTCTTTAAGCGGTAATTCGTCAAATCGCTTAATGAGGTGATGCGTCTTAGCAAGATTGTTGCGCGTTTCAGAGTAAACAAAGCCTTCAGAACGCATATAAGCATTCCATCTGCGATGTTCGAGCTTTCTGATATTATCAAGTTCACTATCGCTACGCTCATCAGGCGACTTTGAAATACCTGGAACACCGCACTGAATCTTTAATCTTTTGTGAATAGCCGATGCAATTGAAGAACGGTAATTATATTCGAAATTCCAGAACTCATCCTCCTGACCCCACATCATATGTCTGGCAAGAGCAAGTTTTTCAATATCAGTACCCATTACAACGTCTTCGCAATAGGATGATTCCATATCACCGATAAAATTGATATCGTATGACTGATTTGAATGATTGGTAATTCCATCAAGTGATTTCTTTTTCTTTGTATCAAAAACAACAGCATCAATAACGGGAGCAGAGCCGTTCCTGAGCAGATAAGATCTGACATTAATAGCAGTCTTTATATTCATTTCATCACTGCCTAAGGAAACAAAAACGTAAGTTATATCACCGAGTGTATCGAGGCTGTCGAAAAACTCCTTGGACGTAACATCAACATCGGGTTTTATAGTAATTTTGTAGCACGATTCATTCTCATCAAAAATACCCGAGTTGTTTTCGGGAGTCAACAGATCAGGACAAATTGACGTAAATTTCTGATCCGCTCTTTTATCTATATCATAAGATGTTACCTGAATACGGTATCCGTGCATCTGACCAACCCATGCAAGTGATTTGGTCATCTCAGTACCGTGAAGACCCATACCTATAATTACCGCATTTATCATTTTCAAATCGGAATCAATAGGTTTTGCAGACTCAAAAATTTTCTTATAACCGTTATCGTATATATTACGGTTAATCAAAGACTGAACTTCCTGAATCCTGCGAACTTTTATTTTGCCTTTATCAACGTTGTTCAATACGAGCTCTGTTGAAATATCGGTTGAGAAAACAAAAATGGAGGTTTTTTCACGATTTCTGTATTTATCAATCAGATTTAAAACGTGATTTAGATTTTCCGATTCATTATCACTAATGATAAAAAAGTTAATTTCGCTTTTTTTACTGTGACGAAAGAAATTAGCAACACTTATGTTGTTTTTAAATAAAATAGCACCAATATTCTTTGCTCTTTCAATCAGTTCGGAATCAGACTTTTCGTTGTCCTCAAACGTGTTTGTAAAAACAACCAAACGTTTCTTGTTATTCTTGCTAAGATCCTCAGCAAGTACAACAGAGCGCTCGTTAAGCTCAGAGAAAACAAAAACCGGAGCAAATTGGTGACGTAAGTAACGGAGATTTGAAGAAAAATTTTTAAAGAATGTAAGCACAAAGCCAAAAGTCAGTACAGGAGCTATAACAAAAAGAACAGCTGCAAGACCGGTATAATGATAATATATCCATCCGTTATCCTTATTAATATATTCTGTTATTATAGTAAAATCGCCATCAAGAATAAAAAGGCGCATAGTATTATGAACAGAAAGAAGTAAAACCTTCAATAATTTTGAAAATATATTCTGCTCAACACAAAAAACATTTAAATATACGGGAAAAAACAATACCGATGATGAAGCAAAAACACTAGCAAAAAATGTATTGAACGGATTTTTTAAACCGGATTCTTTGGTCTTTGACATTATGACCGTAAATATAACTCCGATAATTAAAAATAAAACCGAAATTATAAATGAAACAATCCAGATCATAACAATTCTCCTTTTACTTACATATTATATCAAATAACAACAATTATTAAAATCAAATAAAATGTATGTGATTCTGCATAGGTATGCAGGCAGCTAAAGTAAAATTACAAATAATATTTTTATCTAATCTTTTATAAATTATATTCTTAATTCCTTATATTGTCAATCAAAACAATAGCTTTTGAACAAAGAAAGCGAAAAAATTAAAAATCCAAATGACAATCATTCAGGCATATAATTAATATCGAATTTTGAGATATAAAAAACAAATTCAATTCTACATTAAAAAGGTAAAAACATATTGTAACTGATAACATATTATATCTATTTGAAAGTATTATTTTCACTGTTCCTATTCAATTTGCGAATTTTATAGACATATGATATAATATTTTTAAAATAATTTCGATTTAAGAGGTTTAATTATGAATATAATCTTCAAACATTTTTTACTCGGACTGATTCTCCCATCTTTATGTGCAATGGGCGTGCCGCATAAATGGGATTCAGGCAAATTCAAGCGAGATAAACCCGAACCGCTGAAATTCGGTAAGGACGGAAAATTCCGCATTTTACATATAACCGATATACACGATGTTGAGCCGGAAATGGATGACGACGAAAACAGAGAAAAACCTGAAAGTTGTGACATTGAAACGCTTAACGTAATTGAAAAGCTTGTTGAACGTACCAATCCCGACCTTGTAGTATTCGGCGGAGATAATATAAGCGGATATTGGGAAGAATTCACTTATGATTTAGTAAAGAGCACAATAGAAAAAATCACTGCTCCGATTAGAAAAAGAAACATTCCGCTTTGCGTTGTTTTCGGCAACCACGATGGTGAAGCAGGCTTTCATACAGAATTTCAGATGATTCAATACATGGAATATCCGAATTGCCGTTCAAGTCTCAACGATGTAAATGTTTACGGCTGCGGAAATTGCTGTATCACTATCAAAAGCAGTGACGGTAAAAAGGATTCTTTTGCAATCTGGCTTATGGACTCAAATGATTATCAGTCAAAGCCGGATGGCGGGCTGTGTTACGATTGTGTACACGACGACCAGATAGCCTGGTATGAGACAAAATCTGCTGAACTTAAAGCAGCAAACGGCGGTCAACCGCTGCCTGCAATTCTTTTCCAGCATATACCAGTACAGCAAGAGCTTGACGGTTTCGCAGAGGTTACGGCAAATGATGAATATACGTTTGAACGTGACGGCAACTATTATAAATTCGGCCACGAGATCCTCGAAGGCAGAATCCGTGAAGTACCCTGTCCTCCGCATATGGAATACAACCACAGAAATCAGTTTGAAAGCTGGAAAAAGACAGGAGGCATAATTGCAGCATTCTTCGGTCACGATCACATCAACGATTTTCATATAAACATTGACGGTATCGATATTTATCAGACACTCGGTGCAGGCTATTTCACCTACGGCAAAGAGCGTGGCGGCAGGCTGATCGTGCTTGATGTAAAAAATCCTACTGATATTTACACCGAATCGATTGAAATTGAGCGAATAACAAAAGCCGATATATAAATTACGGTTGACATCAATATTACTTATAAAGTATAATTTCAAAAAATACATAATCAGGAGAAAACGTATGAAAAAACCTACTCTTAACTTCGGCGAATTTAAACAATACGACAAAAAGTTTCTTACTCCCGATTCAGGCATTGATGTTGAAAACATATATTCAATTGCTTTTGACGGCGAAACACTGTACATAGCTCAGCCGGAATGTCTTGTTGAATATAAAGACGGTAAACTCAAAAAGATTTCTGCAAAGGTCAGCAAGCTTTTCTCAAAAAAAGGCGTTCTTTATGCCGCGGCAGATAATTATCTCGCAGAAATCAAAAACGGCAAGTTCAAGAAAATCGCAGATTTTAGCGCCCCTGTTATCGATATTTCTGTAGCTCTTGACGGCTCATTCTGGCTTGTTACAGAAACAGCCCTCTATCTCAAAGGAGAAAACGGTTTTACAGAAATAGTCGATGTACCCGATAATACTGTATGTCTTGCTGCTCTTGACAATAAGTCGAAATACGGCGAAACAGTATATATCGGCTGTGCAGAAGAAGGACTTCTTTCAATGAAGGGCAAACGCCGCCATTGGGCTGAAATGACACCGGAAATGTCAGGTGTGCTCAGTAAAAAGATAAACTGCATCGCACTTGACGGTCTCGGTCATCTTTGGGTAGGCAGTGATAACGGACTGAATATTTACGACGGCAGAAATTATTGGTTTAACGGCAACGACTTCTATTCTGTACCTGACGGCTCATTTAATGATATGTTCTTTGCTGCTGACGGTAAGAAGTACTTCGCTACAAACACCGGTATCATCACACTTATAGAAGGTAAAATTTCATACTTCTCATACGGTGTATGGCTTATGCACCCGACTGTTACAAAGATTACCGTATCCGACAACGGTACTATTGCCGCAGTTACACCCAGAGGTATCAGCATTATCACCTCAAAATATATGACTCTTGAAGAAAAAGCAGCCCACTATGACGAGATGGCCGTCAAGTACTTCACAAGAAACGAAGGCTATCAGGTTTCCCGTGAGCTTCGCAAATACGGTGACCTTGATTCAGGTTGGCTCCCTAACTCCGATAATGATGGTCTCTTTACCGGACTTTACTGCGCCAGCCAGTGCTTCCGCTACAGTGTAACAGGTGATGAAGCTGCAAAAGAAAATGCCCGAAAAGCTGTACAGGCTATGATAAAGCTCACTCAGGTAACGGGTAAGCCCGGCTTCACTGCAAGAGCAACAAGATATTCGCACGAAGAGAACTTTAAAACCGGTAACAGAGAAGAATGGCATATCTGCGAGGATAACCCCGATTGCGAATGGCTTGGCGAAACCTCAAGCGACGAAATGACAGGTCATTACTTCGCATACGGTATCTACTTCGACCTCGTTGCAGACGAAGAAGAAAAGAAGCTTATTGCCGATGTTGTAAGAACAATCACCGACCATATTATTGACAATAACTTCCACCTTACTGATGTTGACGGTGTTCCTACAACTTGGGCAAACTGGGAGCCTGACCTGCTCAATAACGATGACAGATGGTATTTTGAAAGAGGTACAAATTCGCTTGAAATTCTTTCGTTCCTCAAAACAACTTACCACATTACATGCGATAAAAAATATAACGATGTATACGATATGCTTATCAAGAAGCATCACTATGCAATGAACTGTATGCAGTATAAGTGCGAGGACGGTCACGTTGCTCATATCGATGACCAGCTTGATTTCACAAATATTTATCCCCTCCTCGTTTATACCGAAGACAATTCTCATAAAGAGATATTCAAAATGGGTCTTACTCACCACTGGGAGTATGAGCGTACAGAGCGCTCACCCTTCTTCAATATCGTATACGGTGCACTTACAGACAACAGCTGTGATATTGAGAATGCTGCAAAATCACTTTCCGAAATGACTCTTGACCTTATCAGATGGCCTGTATTCAACAGCCACAGAAAGGACCTCGTCTGGGATACAGAGCAGGAAGAAATGGGCATTCCCGCACAGCTTAAATATCCTGTCGAATACTCTGCAAGAGTTCTTGTACATTACGACGGCAACCAGTTTGTCTGTGACTCAGGCGCTGAAGAATTCATTGATATCAATACCAAACATGTCAACCGTACTCTTACCCTTCCCTCAACATCTGCCAAGGGTATGAGAGCAATGATGCCTTATATCTATCTCCTTCCCTATTGGATGGGCAGATACTACGGTCTCCTCGGTGATTAATCAATAATCATGAAAGGCTTACACATCAGTTCGGTGTGTAAGCCTTTCAAAATTATATTATATTAAGCCGGAATAAAATAAAGAGAATAACCACCTATACTTATAGGCAACGTTGGCTCTTCAGATCCATCATAATACTCTGTAGGAGCAACAGTTGCATACCCTGTAATACCATCAATCTTTATTTCATAATCAGTACCTCTTGGTGTTTTCTGTTGCACCTTGTAACTTCCGCTGTATGTTTTATTATTGGTTGTATCGTTAACAGTAATTAATCCATCCTTAGCTATTAAAACAAGATCCACAATTTTTGCATTAGGATGAATATCATCAGTTTCTCCAACAGCAACAACAAATTCATCTTCATTTTGAGATATGTTTATATCGTTATTCATAACTGCACGACTGCACGCATCTTCCACTCATAATCCTCAATAGCAAGCACATCAACATTACAAGCAGTCAAACTAAACAGAATTATAACAGTAATTAATAAGCACAGAATTTTTTCAAAAGTAATCCCCTTTTAATAGATTTTATTTCGGGTCGTACATCATATAGTAATTATCTATGCCCTCTTTTTTCCAGTAATCGTGCTTAATTACCTTGAAGCCAAGCTTCTCATAGAAATTCACATTATCTTTATCCTGTGCCTCAAGACCGAGTTTATAACCCTTTGCAGTAAGCTCTTCAATACCCTGCTTAATGAGTTTTGTTGCTATACCCTTTCCCTGATGCTCAGGTGCAACAAAAACGGGCGAAATAATATAAGTATTTTCCGGGAAAACCTTTACGTCAAGATGAGAATACGCCATAAGTGTTTTAAGGGTTTTCGGCCAGTAAAGCCAAAGGAAAAACCAGTTGGGATACATCAGAAAATCAAACACGTCATACTCGTTATGTGCTTCACGCCACACGCATATACCTCGTTTCTCTTCATCAATATAAATAATATCTTCTCGGTTTGAGGTTGCAAGACGCTCTATCATAAAATGATAAACGAATCTTTTTCTGAAGTTTTCGTTTTTTGTGACATAAGCGTGTACGGGGTCGTTAACGTAAGCCTCAGCCGCCATACGTGCAAAATATTTGAGTGTTTTGTTATCCATAGTTTTTTGTTTCATTTTCATCACCGTTTGTACTATACCATAGATTATATCTAAAAACAACAATAAACTTAATTTTCTCTTTACATATGTAAATTTAATTGTTAGCATTTATATATAATATTTTGAAGTCAATGAGACAAAGCTATCGTATTTACTTAAACCAATCTGTGTGATATAATTAGTTAAATATATATAAAAATTTTCGGAGAGTGTTATGTATATGAAAGTTAATTTTTATGAAAATATAGATGACTCTTTATTGAAGTTTGCTGTCATCATTTCCAAACACAATGAGAAATGGGTATTTTGTAAACATAAAAACAGAAATACATATGAGGTTCCCGGTGGTCACAGGGAAAAAAATGAAACCATTCTGGAAACAGCAAAAAGAGAATTAAAAGAAGAAACAGGAGCGCTGGAATTTAGCATTTCACCAATATGTATCTATTCCGTTGTTGGCCAAAATATTGTAAATCAGTCAGGTGAAGAAACTTATGGTATGCTGTTTGCAGCAGATATTCAAACATTTGAAAATGAATTACATAGTGAGATGGAAAGCATATACTTGTTTGATGATTTACCAAGTGATTGGACATATCCACAGATTCAGCCAATACTAATTGATGAATATTTAAGAAGAGTTAAAATCGTTTAATTCCAATATAAAGGAGAAACAAATATTATGCAAAGAAAAAGACAGGTACATCTTGATTTCCATACCAGTGAATTTGTGCCGGTAGGCAATAATTTTTCCAAAGAGCAGTTTCAAGCCGCATTAAAAGCAGGTCATGTCGATTCAATAACCGTTTTTTCAAAATGTCATCACGGCTGGTCATATCACCCGACAGAGGCTAATGAGATGCATCCTCAACTTAAATTTGACTTACTCGGTGCACAGCTTGAGGCTTGCAAAGAAATAAATGTAAATGCACCCGTATACATTTCTGCAGGCTTTGATGAAAAGGATTTTTTGAGACACCCGGAATGGAGATATAAGCACTCACCCGACAAAGACGATAACGAGGAATACGAAAACGAAGCACACTTTCACCTGCTCTGCTTCAATACGGGTTACCTTGATATACTGTGCAAACAGATTGAAGAGGTAATGGTTAAATACAACCCCTGCGGAATATTCCTTGATATTATATCACCGAAGGTTTGTTACTGTGAAAAATGTCAGACAGATATGAAGAATCTCGGTCTTGATATCGAGAATGAGGATGACAGGCAGAAATTTGCCAAAATGACGTTTTATAAGTATGCAGAGGCAACCAATAATGCCGTAAGAAAACACAGTGATACAGCCACAATTTTCCATAACAGCGGTCATATACCTAAAGGCGACCATAACTTTATTAATTCAAACACACATCTTGAGCTTGAAAGTCTGCCAACCGGAGGCTGGGGTTATGACCACTTCCCGCTTTCTGCCGCTTATGTACGCACACTCGGCAATAAAGAATACCTTGGTATGACAGGTAAATTCCATCACAGCTGGGGTGAATTCGGCGGATTCAAGCATCCCAATGCATTGATTTATGAAACATCACTCAGTATCGCAAACGGTGCAGGTTGCTCAATCGGTGACCAGATGCATCCTCTCAGCGAAATGAATATGGCGACCTACAGTCTTATCGGCAAAGCATATTCACTTATTGAGCAAAAAGAGCCTTGGATTAACGGTGCCGTAAATGTTGCAGATATAGCCGTTCTCAGTGCCGAAGCTATTACAGGTGACCGTGATGTTAAAGCAGACACCGGTGCAAACAGAATGCTGCTTGAAGAAAACCTGCTCTATAATTTCATTGATGAAACAATGGATTTTTCTGCTTATAAGCTGCTCGTTCTGCCCGATGTTGAAATAACTTCAGACAAAACAATAGAGAAAATCAAAGATTACATTTCAAAAGGCGGCAAGATAATCGCAAGTGCAAAATCACTTATCAAAAACGATAAATTCAGCATTGAAATCGGTGCCGAATATAAGGGCGAAAACGAATTTAACCCAACTTATCTTATACCCTGCTATGAAACTGCAAACGGTGTTACAGAGTATGTAATGCGTTGTAATTTTTATAAGTTTGATGCTGACGGTTGTGAATCTGTAGCCTTTATGCAAAACCCGTATTTTAACCGCACATTGGAACATTTTTGCTCACACACTCATACACCCAACAACCCGGAAGAAAACTTTACAGGAGCATTTATAAACGGAAATATTGCATATATCGGTTGGGATATTTTCTCCGCTTATGCTGAACACGGTCACATCTGCTTCAAAGAGCTTTTCAGTGAAATTGTAAACAGAATGCTTGGCGATGATTTAACCGTAAAAGTTGATATACCCGACAGAGCTGTAGTTACATACACAAGGCAAGAAAAAGAAAAGAGAAACATTCTTCATCTGCTTTTTGCCCACACAACAGTACGCGGAAAAAACACCGAAGTAATCGAAGATACTGTTCCTCTTTTCAATGTAAAATGCTCTGTTAAATGCGCAAACAAACCTTCATCTATATCAACTGTACCTGACGGTGTAGAACTGGATTTCAATTACGCAAACGGATATGCAGAGTTTATAGTACCCAAGGTTGATATTCATCAGATAGTAGAAATTTCCGAATAATAAAACTGAGGTAATAAAATGAAACAGATAAACAAATCGATTATTTCAATTTTACTTGCATTTACTATGATTACGAGTTGTTTCATTATTGCTTTTGCTGAAGAAAGCACAATATCACCCGAAGAAACAACCGAAACTGCAACCGAAGAAAGCTCGGAAAATCAGCCGGATGAACCTGCAACCGAACCGGAAATAACGGAGGCTGCAGATAAAAATAAAGATGACGTAATCGGTAAAATTTATCTTTGCTCAAGATGGAGCGGTATTACTACTACAGGACATCTGTGGGTTTATGTCCATAATACATCTGACGAGCCGATAACTGTCGGTTTACTTGAAGTTGCTCCCGACGACGGTATATCAATGGCTACATTCGGCTTCACACGTTCAGACGGATTCGGTATTTACTATAATATGGAAACCTACCGAAATGATAAATATTGTGATGAAAGCTGTATTTCACTTTGTGATGACCTGACGGTATCCGAGCTTGAAAAGGTAAATAAAAAACTCCTCACTTCAAATCAATGGAACCCGTTTATAAACTGTGTATTTTTTGCATGCTCAATATGGAATACAGCAGGTAATACATTCATTATGCCTTTCACATATCCCCCGATTACCCGTCTTATTATCAAGACGGCTGGCGGAACAGAAACCTGCATAATGGTACACCAGCCGGCTGAAAACACATTCAAACAAAGAGGATTCGGCAACAACTCTTATCTTGACCCGTTAAGTGAAAAATCACTCGCAAAATAAACAAAGGCTATGCAGTTTAATTTCTGCATAGCCTTAAACTTTTTTAATTTGCTGTTATCTCACGTAATTTTCTTAAATCATCATACATTACTTCAAGCTTATCTTTTTTAAGCGGATAAATCTTGAAAAGTATAAATACAAGTGTATATACAATAGCAGGAATTATTGTGCAGACAAAGAGTATACCCTCACCTACTCCTTCAACATATCCTGCAGAACCGTGAACAGCACCGTTATAGCCTGCAACAGCACCGAGAAGCTTCATTCCTCCGACATCGGCAAGCGTCTGTCCAAGCTTACGACAGAATGTATAAACAGCGTAAATAGCACTCTCACTGCGAATTCCGGTCTTAAATTCCTGATAATCAATAACATCGGTAATAATAGCCCAGTTGGTAATGCTTACAAACGAATATCCGAATCCTGTAATGAACATAAATATCATAAACACAACCGGACCTGTTGTAAGTCTGTCACAATGAGGAACAATAAAGAACATAAGTATTGACGCAAGTGCAGCAAAGAATGTTCCGACAGAACAAAGCTCCTGCTTGCCGTACTTTTTAACAAGCTTCGGCATAAACAGAATCATTATTGCCATAGGAAGATAATTGGCAACCGTACCTATAATAGACAAATCAGTATTTTCAAAGTAATTTTTATATAGGTACTGATTTAATGAGCCGAACTGAAGCTGACCGCTTATAAGTATTCCCGAAACAGCAGCTACAACAAAAGGCTTACTTTTAATCATTCCAAGGTAAGTCTTTTTCATATCAACCTTCGGCTCTTCCTCTGAAGCTACTCTTTCTTTAGTAGTACCGTAACAGAAGAAATAGAAGATAATTGAAAGAACACCCATTATTAGACCAAAATTCATCATACCACCGGCATCTGCAGCTTTTACTGCATTACCCTCACTGTTTGTGCCGGTAACTGTATAAATAATCATTGGGCCAATAAGAAGAGGTATTGCACCGCCAAGACCTGCACCTACAGAGCGGAATGTAGACAGTAATGTTCGACCATCGGGGTCATCGGTGATAACTGAAGCCAATGAGCCGTAAGGAATATTCATAGCAGTATATAACATACCGAATGCTATATATGATATGTACATAAGTGCAGTAACCATACTCTCACTCTGGGTAAAATCTCTGAAATTAACAAAACAAAGAATTGAAGAAATGCCGAGCGGTATTGCACACCATTTAAGATATGGTCTGAATTTACCTTGTTTACCAGGCTTCTTTTTTGCTACTATTGCTCCCCACATAGGATCATTAACAGCATCCCAAAGCCTTGAAATGAGCAATAATGTCATAATTTTATTTTCGGCAACTTTAAGAACATCGGTATAAAAAACCTTGAGATATGACGAAACATATGTCAACACAAACAGATTTGCTGCATCTCCGAATGCATAACCGAGTCCGTCTTTAAAACCTATTTTATTCGGATGAGTGAACTCTCGTCTTTTTTCCATATTTATCCCCTCCTGCCAAATATATTAACACTTTGTTAACAATTAGTCAAGGCTTATGAATAATTTATGAATAGACTTCTCAATCTACCTGTTTATCTTTTAAAAAATAATTTTTTGTTCATTATTTACCAAATAAATGGAACCAATCTGTATTTTACTTTTTGTTTGTATTCTTTATATCCCTTAAGTTCCTTTTCAAGTAATTTTTCTTCATCCTTAATACGAATTGAAATCAAAAACGGATAAATAAGAAATACGGCAAAAGAAATAAGCGAACCAAGAACAAGCGGCATGGAAAGAAACAGAAGAATTGTTGCACTGTACATCGGATGTCTTACTATGCCGTAAAGCCCTGTATCAATCACCTTCTGGTTTTTCTGTACTTCAATTGTACGTGAAAGGTATGTGTTTTCACGCATAACCTCTGCGTAAAGTAAATATGCAACAAGAAAAACTATTGCAGCAGTTATAACTACACCAAAAGGCAACTGAAACCATTTGAAGCGAAAATCAAGTCCTGCAACAATAAAACCAACAAGAAACATCAGACCTGACAGTTTTACAACCAGCGTCTGTTCACATCTTTTTTCTTTTGTATCAAGTCTTTTCGCAAGCAAATCAGGATTTTTGAACATCATCACAATTCCAGCAAAAAACATAGGTATAAACAATATACCCATTAATATCCAACCATTTAAAAAATGTATTGTGCCGGCAGGTAATAACACAAGCAACCCCACAAGTAAAACACCGCAAACAAACTTGATTATAGCTGAAATAAATAGTTTTACCGTCATAATGTTACACCTTCAAATGTATATTCATTATCAATAAGAACAAGTTTTACGTTGTTTTTCTGTGCAAATGCAAGATAATATAAATTATCTTCAACAACACTTTCTATATCGAAGTCATCGTCAAGCCTTTTTTCTATAATGTCAGCATACTTCAGAATATCATCAAAATGTTTTCTGATATATTTCTCGCTCATAACCAAACAGTAACAAGCAATATCTATCAGATATTTACTCTCAAAACTCTTTTGCCAGTTACACGGAATATAACAACCTTCAACAATGAGATTCTGTTTATTTTCAATAGCCGTTTTAATAATTTCACTTACAATCGGCCACAGATAATCGGTAAGTTCTCTATCATCACTAATCGGTGTTAAATCAGTATTACCGCTTCTGATAAGCCCCATTTTAAGGTGGTCGATTGATAAATACGGATATTTATATTTTTCAAGCATTTTCTGTGCAAGATAAGTTTTACCTGTATGTGATGCACCTGTAATAAGAATAACCATTTATAAACACCTTAAGGGAGAATATTTCCTGCGGCAAGATAAATTTCATACCATTCTTCACGAGTAAGATTTATTTCACTTGCCTTTATGCAATCCGTCAGTCGTGTGAGATTTGTTGTACCGGTTACAGGCTGCATTTTTGCAGGATGACGTAAAATCCAAGCAAAAGCAACAGTAGTTTTTGAAACGCCGTATTTATCACCGATATTTTCAAGAGTTTTATTCACTTCAGGAAATTTTTCATTATCAATAAAACAACCTTCAAAGAAGCCGTACTGCATCGGTGACCAAGGCTGTATAGTAATTTTGTTAAGTCTGCAATAATCTAAAACTCCGCCGTCACGGTTAACTGCATAATCGTTGTACATATTGACATTAATTCCCGACTGAATCATAGGTGCGTGCATTACAGAAAACTGGAGTTGATTGACACAAAGGGGCATATCAAGCGCAGATTGAAGAAGCTGAATCTGATACGGATTCTGATTAGAAACGCCGAAATAACGTACTTTACCCGATGTTTTTAAATCATCAAATGCCTTGGCAACCTCTTCAGGCTCCATTAAAGCATCAGGTCTGTGAAGAAGAAGCACGTCAATATAATCTGTACCAAGTCTTTCAAGACTGCCGTTGACTGAATCAACAATATGTTCATAAGAAAAATCAAATCTGCCCTGTCTTATTCCGCATTTAGTCTGAATAAATATATCGTCTCTCATTGACGGAGTTATAGCTTTGCCGAAAACTGTTTCACTTTTACCGCCACCGTAAATATCTGCGTGGTCAAAAAAGTTTGCGCCGTTTGTAACAGCTGTATCAATAAAAGATGATACTTCTTTTTCATTCATATTGCTGATTCTCATACATCCGACCGCAACAGTCGGAACTTTTAAACCGGATTTTCCGAGCTCAATTTTATACATAGGTGCACCTCTCGTTTTTGCAATTTTGATTAAAGTATAGCATAAAAACACGAAAAAACAACTTGATTTTTTGATATATTGAGAAAAAATAATCCGCTGCAAATTATGAATATTTTATTAAAAACATAGTTTAAAATTATTAATTTTTATAGGGCTTGCATAATTAATAAAAATATTGTATAATAATAACAACATTTCCGCGCAATACAAATGAAAAGCGGAAAAATAACAGGAGGTAAACCATGAAGAAAAAATTAGCTCTCATTCTCTCGCTCATTCTCGTTTTCGCAACACTCTTTCTGACAGCTTGCGGCGACAAACCCACACCTGACGCAGACAGCAACATTGCTTCAGGCGATCTTTCCACCATCAAAATCAATGTCGGTACAGGCGGTTCAACAGGTACATACTACGGTTTCTGCAACGTCATCTCCTCTCTTCTCAAAGAGAAGACAGGTGCAAATTTGATGATTCAGTCATCAGGCGCTTCCAAGGCTAACATCCTTGGTGTTGATGACGGCGAAGTCGATATGGCTATCGTTCAGAACGACGTTATGGACTATGCTTACAACGGTACTTCACTGTTTTCTGATGTCGGCGCTATAAAGAGCTTCTCAACTCTCGGTGCTGCATACGCAGAAGTCTGCCAGATCGTTGCAAAGGCTGACTCCGGCATTAAGACTGTAGCTGACCTCAAGGGCAAGAAGGTTTCCGTCGGCGACAGTGGCAGCGGTGTTGAATTCAACGCTCAGCAGATTCTCGGCGCTTACGGTATCACATTTGACGATATCAACAAGCAGAACCTCAGCTTCCAGGCATCAGCAGATGCTCTTAAGGACGGCAAGATTGATGCATTTTTCTGCACAGCAGGTGCTCCCACAGTTGCAATCACAGACCTTGCTACAACAACAGGTATTGTACTTGTTGAAATCGACGCAGAACACCTTGCAAACCTTCAGAAGGATTACGGCTTCTATGCTTCTTACACAGTTCCTGCAGGCACATACAAAGGCATTGATGCTGATGTAACAACAGTTGCTGTTAAAGCTACATTCATTGTAAGCAACGAGCTTGACGAAGAGACTGTTTACCAGCTCACAAAGGCAATGTATGAAAACGCAGGCGAATATGCACACGAAAAGGCTTCTGAAATGACCCTTGAATATGCTGTTTCCAGCATCTCTGTACCCTTCCATCCCGGTGCAGAAAGATACTTTAAAGAGGTTGGCGCAATAAGCTGATGAGCTCTGCTAAAAAAGCTCATAACAAAAAAAGTTTTCTCGCAGCAGCCGTTTTAATGTTAATCATTACAGCGGCTGCTGTATTTATTATTCAGCTGAATACCGATTACCTGGTGTTATATAATGCTGACACCGGTGAAAGATATATGACTGAAAAAGCGGAGCAAGGCTTTGAGTTTTCTGTTGAGTTTATTCACTCTGTTAACAAAACACCTGTAAAAGACACATACAGAGTAGAAAACGGAAAAATCAGAGCGTACTCAACTACCTACCGTTCATTCGGAGCAGGTGTGCAGACACAGCTTGAAGACGGTCAGGAAATGACAGTCGATGATAACGGCAATATGGTAATTACCGGCTTTGACATTACCTATGATCCACTCAGATATATTGTCAGCGCAGCTTATGACCATGTACTGTTTATTGGTGACAAACAAGTCAGTCTGCGCGAAACCTGCGGTGAAAATACAAGGATTATTTTTGAGGTTGCTCCCCTATTCAAAATTCTGACGAAAGGAATGATGTAATTAATGTCAGATGTAAACTCAAAACCGATTAACATGGAAGCTGATGAAGTTATTGATGTTGATAAAATAATGGCTGAGTTTGACAAGGAGTCAAATACCCGTCTTTTCAAAGGTGCCTTCAAGGTAATTATCAAAATCGCAATGGTTCTGTTTTCTCTTTACGTAATGTTCGACGGATGGACCGGAACAATGGAAGAGAGACAGAAAATGGCATGGTTTATCGGTATAATTGTCTTTATTGCATTCATAATTTACCCAATCCGTAAAAAAGAAGTTAAAAAGGCAAATCACGTTCCTTTTTACGATTGGATATTTGCTGTATTAGGATCAGGCTCATTCTTTTACTATGCTATTAACTGCCAGGCAATAGTTGACAGAGCCTCCAGAATAAACGAAATAGATATTGCTGTTGCAATTATCGGTACTTTACTGCTCTTTGAAGCATGCAGACGAGTTGTCGGATTACCGATTGTCTGTGTATCTGCAGCCTTCATAGCGTATGCATTCTTCGTTGTTGAGCGAAATCCTCTGCGAATCATCATGTATAAACTGTTCTATACAACTGAAGGTATTGCAGGCACACCGCTCAATGTATGTGCATCGTTCATCGTTCTGTTTATTATATTTGCATCCTTCCTTGAGCAGTCAGGCATTGGTGCATTCTTTGTTGACCTTGCAAACTCAATTGCAGGTAAAGCAACAGGTGGCCCTGCAAAGGTTGCCGTTATTTCAAGCGCTATGGAGGGTATGTACTCAGGCTCTTCAGTTGCAAACACAGTAGGCAGCGGTTCTGTTACAATTCCTACAATGAAACGTTGCGGCTACAAGCCTGAGTTTGCTGCTGCCGTTGAAGCTGCTGCATCAACCGGCGGTCAGATTATGCCTCCCATTATGGGTGCTGCGGCTTTCCTTATGACAGAATATACCGGATTGCCTTATTCACAGATAGCTATCGCAGCTATTCTCCCTGCTGTTCTTTACTTCACAGGTATCTTTATGATGATACACTTCGAAGCAAAGAAGCTCGGTCTCAAGGGTCTGCCTAAGGAATCTATCCCCAATTTCTTCAAGCTTGTATTTAAGAAGGGATACCTTCTCCTTCCTGTTATTGCACTTGTTGTTGCAATGAATTATTTCTCACCGGCTAAAGCTGCTATTATTGCTATCCTTGTAGCAATAGCGGTCAAGCTTCTCGAGGGTGCAATCAAATCAATTGCACATAAAAAATTCGAGTTTGATATTTCGCTTTACATTCAGTCACTTGCAAACGGTTCTAAGAACGCTATCGGCGTTGCTCTTGCGTGTGCTGTTGCAGGATGTATATCTGCAATGGTTCAGCAGACAGGTCTTGCAAATGTTCTTTCATCACTTGTTCAGTCAGCATCCCAGATTCACCCGATATTTGCACTCGCACTTACAATGCTTATGTGCATCGTGCTCGGTATGGGAGTGCCCACAACAGCAAACTACGTAATTATGGCATCAATGGTTGCTCCTATCCTTATGCGCAGCCTTGATCTGCCCATACTTGCGGCTCATATGTTTGTTTTCTATTTCGGTATTGTTGCTGATATAACTCCGCCTGTTGCTCTTGCAGCATATGCAGGTTCAGCTATAGCAAAGTCAAATCCGTTGAAGACCGGTGTAACCGCAACACGCCTTGCAATTACAGCGTTTATTGTACCCTATATCTTTGCTTTCAGCCCCGAAATGCTTATTATCGGTGCAAACAAGCCCTGGTATGAAATAGTACTTCTTGTTATTACAGCTCTTTGCGGTATTTATATTATCTCCGCAGGTATGGAAGGATATATGTACAAAAAAATGCCTTGGTGGGAAAGAATTCTCGCACTTGCAGGCGGACTTTGTATGGTTATTCCCGGCATCACAACCGACCTAATCGGTCTTGCGCTTATCGTGCTTATTTTCATCCTCCAGAAGATAGGTACAAAAAAGACAAAAACCAAAACAGCATAAACGAGAGCTTAATATAAAATCAGCAGGCAGCTTTGATGTTGCCTGCTGATTTTTATAATATGTAAATTTACCAATTGATTTTAATATTCTGACCGTCAATTTCCCATTCTGAAGGGATTCTGTTTTCAAAAATATCAACAGGTTTTATATTATGGCGTTGATGAAAAACATTATAAGCGACAGAAAGATCATACTTCTGCTCGTCGGTAAGCTTATCGGAGCAGGAAACAAAAAGAGGTGTATTACTGTAGGAAAGAAGTTCAAGCCACTGCTTATTTTTTTCCCAGGGAATATAATCACCAAGAATTCCGACACAATCAGCATCACACATATAAAACGCTTCATTCTGTGCCAGACGGAATGCAAGAGTATTTACACCCATTCTTCTTGTTCTGTCCCATTCTTTACCGCTTGTATCATCAGCTGTACGGTTAAGATGAACAAGACCTGCACAAAGATGAGAAACAGTATTACAGCCAATAATAAGCATATCACCTGCCGAATCTTTGATAAGACGGTATAAATCGAGCACAATTTCGGCATTAGTCTTTGACTTGTCATAAAAATGCCAACCGTCAATTTTTGTAATTGTTGAATCAAGGTCTTTACCGAAGTGACCGAAAAGGTCAGCCGTAGTAAAATCGTGCTTGATAAGTTCATAGCCCCAGCTTTTAATTCGTTCAATATCTGCTTTAATAAAGGACTTCACAAACGGATGTGTCGGGTCAAGATATTTACATTCACCGTTTCTGTGTATCTTCATTTCTTCTGTAATAGCTTTATCTCTGTTATGAAGAAGCCTCACCCAAATACCCGGTCTCGCACCGACATTTCTTATATCATCAGCAAGCTTTTTCATATCACCGAATTTTTCATTGGGTAGCCAAGGACCTTCGCAGGAATTAATCTGCCAACAGTCATCAATAACTTCAAACGGCTTATTATCAATTCCTCTTGCAAGTTCTGCCTGAACTTTGGCATCTCTCACAATTTCATCATAACTGCTTTTACCGTAAGCATAATACCAGTTATTGCCACCATAAACCAATTCTTTTGGCAAAACGGGATTTTCGCAAAAAATTTTGCAATAATCGTGTAAACAAGATAATACATCAGATGAATCATATTCTTTATAAACAAATGTTGCAAGACAAAGATTTCTGCCGTTAAGATGAACACCACAGCCTCCGTTACGACAATCTAAAAGTGCCTTTATACCGTTTTGATTATAAACAAAACTTACGAAAGCATTAGGTTGGGTTTTAACACCAAAGCAGAATGATTTCTTTTTATCAGTAGCTATGAAATACCAGGGCATATAACGGTCATTATCGGATAACTTTTTAAACTCAAGATCAGCATAACTTCTCTCCCAGGCATCACCGAGTACGTATAAACCGTCATAACTTTCAAAGTTCCACTCAAGCTCAATAAACTTTACTCTGTCATCAGTTGCTGTCAGATAAAGCTCAAGCTCATTACCGTTGAATGTACATTCAACTACTGTATCCATACAGTCGTTTTCAGCTATTACTTTATATTTAAAAGAATTTAAATCAAACATCATTTTATCACCTGCTTAAAATTCGTTATAGCTTACTGTTTCGCTCAAATCCTTATACTGCGTATGCATTGCATTCGGCCGGGCATCATCGGCAGGATATCCCATAACAAGCAAAGCAACAGGTTCAATATTTCCGGGAATTTCAAACTCGGAAATCAAAGCATCAGGATCAAAGCTCATAACCCAGGTAGAGCCAATACCGAGCTCGGTTGCTTCAAGCATCATATGAGTTGTAACAATACTTGCATCAACAACTCCGCTTTGAGTGTTGTCATAACGTCTTGTCCAGCTTTCATCTTTGTTGTAGCAGACCAACACAGCAAGAGGACAGTCAAAGTGCCACTTTGTGCATTTTTTCAGCTTTGAGAGTGATATTTCATTATTAATTACAAGAATCCTATGAGGCTGAAAATTGCACGCTGTAGGTGCAAGCTGAGCAGCTTTTAAAATTTTATCGATTTTTTCTTGTTCAACAGGTGTAGCTTTAAATTTACGCACCGAATACCTTTCGGCTGAAAGCGTTAAGAAATCCATATATATCCCCTTTTATACTTACATTTTGGAAAAAACTTTCATACTGACTCCACAGTCTGTTACCAGAATATCTTTTGGAAAACCGGAGAATTTAAATGTTACAAATAAGTCGCCTGCTGCACCTGCAAGATTGCTGATTTGTAATATATAAACAACCCAGAACCATTCCACCGGAACGAAACAATTGACAACGGCAATAATTAATCCCCAGAACACAACAGGTGCTAAAGCGATAAAAGCATAAGATTTTTTATCGTAATAATCATCACTGCCTGCAAATGCATACAAACCCGTAAAACCGTATTTGACTTTTTTAGTTCCGCATATTTTCATAGCGATACCATGAACAAATTCATGCAAAATCAGATAAAGTATATTCAAAACTATCAAAGCTGCAAATCTGAGAAAATAATTGAGTATTCCGCTTTCCATACTGAAAAGTGCAGATACAGGCACAACAAAGCACATAGGTACAGCCAACAAAACCCCAATACCTAAACCTAATAAATTTACAGTTAATGCCATCTTCTTGTTTTTTTGAAGGTCAACAGAATATATTTCTCTATATCCTTCAGGTAAAGTTTCCGTTTTTTTCATACATACACCGCCTGATAAAAGTCAAACTTATAAATATTTTGATTATAACACAGAGAAAATATATTGTAAACACAAACACATTCGATTAATAACCAATATTGACACAAAATAATGAAACTAAATTATATGCTAAAATTTTACTTTTATGAAGATAATCATGAATAAAATGTAAGTGTATTTTAAAATTTATATAAATATTCTTATGCAGATTTACTTTCAGAATAAAAAGTGTTATAATGCCTTGTAAAGCAATTATCTGTAAAACTGGAGATGAAAGTATGTATGACGTAACAGTTATAGGCGCAGGTGTTGTCGGCGGTCTTGTAGCACGAGCACTTTCAAAATACAAGCTGAATATTTGTATTCTTGAAAGCGAAAACGATGTTGCTATGGGTGCATCAAAAGCAAATTCGGCAATTGTACACGCAGGATTTGATGCCAAAGCAGGCACTCTGAAAGCAAAGCTCAATGTTCGTGGCAACCAGATGATGGAAGAAGTCTGCAAAGAGCTCGGCGTAAAATACAAGAATAACGGTTCGTTGGTTGTCGGCTTCAGCGAGGAAGACAGAGCTGTTCTCGGCGAATTGCTGGAACGCGGAAAAGCCAACAACGTTGAAGGTTTACGAATTATCGAAAAAGATGAGCTCCACCAAATGGAGCCTAACCTTTCGGATGATATTATCTGTGCCTTATACGCACCTACCGGAGGAATTGTATGCCCTTATACATTAACAATTTCCGCCGTTGGTAACGCTATGGATAACGGTGCAGAATTGAAGTGTAATTTCAAGGTAACCGATATTGAAGAAACTGAAAACGGGTACAGAGTTTCATCTGAGAACGATTCAGTTACAACCCGTTATATCATCAACTGTGCAGGAATTTATTCGGATGAAATTGCAAAAATGATCGGAGATAATTCATTTGACATTCATCCCAGAAGAGGAGAATATATTCTTCTTGACCGAGAAAACGAACAGATTTTCTCACATACTATTTTCAGAACTCCTTCAAAAATGGGTAAAGGTATATTGATTACACCGACTGTTCATAACAACCTACTTTTAGGTCCTACATCATACGATATGACCGACAAAGATGATAAAGACACTACTGCTGTCGGGTTCGAGGCTATACTGAACAGTACAAAAGAAACTGCAAAATCAGTTCCGATTAATAAAACCATAACCTCCTTCTGCGGTTTACGTTCTGTCGGAAGCACAGGAGATTTCATTATCAATTCTCCCAAAAAAGGATTTATCAACGTTGCAGGTATCGAATCACCCGGCCTTTCCTCTTCACCTGCAATTGCTGAATATATTGAGGAGATGTTAAAAGAAGACGGACTTGAGCTTATACTCAAACCCGAATACAATCCGACAAGAAAGCCCTATTACGCATTCCACGAGGCTTCAGCAGAAGAAAAAAACGCTATCATTAAAGAAAACCCTGCTTACGGAAGAATCGTCTGCAGGTGTGAAGGCATTACTGAAGGTGAAATTGTTGATGCAATCCGCCGTAATCCTCAGCCCCGTGATCTTGACGGTGTAAAGCGCAGAACACGTGCACAGATGGGACGTTGCCAGGGCGGTTTCTGCGGACCGTATGTAATTGAGATTCTTTCAAAAGAACTTGATATTCCATATGAAAACATAACCAAATTCGGCGGAGAATCATTAATTAACGTTGAAATTACAAAAGGAGGACAGTCACAATGAAAGATCTGGTAATTATTGGCGGCGGTCCTGCCGGTATGAGTGCTGCAATTGCAGCTTATGAAAACGGAATAAAAGATATACTTATACTTGAAAGAGACAGTAATCTCGGCGGTATTTTACAGCAGTGTATTCACAACGGATTCGGTCTTCATAAATTCGGTGAAGAACTTACCGGACCGGAATATGCCTGGAGATACGAAAAAAAGGTAAGAGAACTTGGTATTGAATTTAAGTTGAATACTATGGTTCTTGATGTTACAGAAGACAAGGTTATTACCGCAACCAACACTGAAGACGGTCTTTTCCAAATAAAAGCCAAAGCTGTTATTTTAGCAATGGGCTGCCGCGAAAGATCAAAGGGTGCACTGAACATTGCAGGAAGCCGCCCTGCCGGTATTTACAGTGCAGGTACGGCACAGAAGTATGTTAATATGAAAGGATATCTTCCCGGCAAAAATATTGTAATTTTAGGTAGTGGTGACATCGGTCTGATTATGGCAAGAAGAATGACGCTTGAAGGAGCAAAGGTTCATGCTGTATGTGAGCTTATGCCCTACTCAGGCGGTCTTGCAAGAAACATTGAGCAATGTCTGAATGATTTTGGTATACCGCTTAAATTGAGCCATACCATAATCCAGATTCACGGAAAAGACCGAGTTGAGGGTGTTACAATAGCAAAAGTTGACGAGAAAAGAAAGCCGATTAAAGGCTCTGAAGAATATATCCCTTGTGATACAATTCTTTTCTCGGTAGGTCTGCTTCCCGAAAACGAGCTTTCAAAGACAGCAAACGTCACCCTCTCCCCCATTACAAGCGGAGCTGTTGTTGATCAGGACCGTCAGACATCAGTCGAAGGTATATTCTCCTGCGGTAATGTCCTTCACGTACACGACCTTGTTGACTACGTTTCTGAAGAAGCTGAAATTGCAGGTAAAGCTGCAGTAGAATACATTAACGGAATACAGGATGAAAGCGTTCTTATTCCTATTAATACCGACGGAAAAATCCGCTATACTGTTCCCCAGAGAATAACAAAGAAAAAAGACGTAGCAGTTTACTTCAGAGTTTCTAACATCTACAAGAACGTAATTATAAAAGTAAGCGACGGTAATAATACTCTTTTAACAAAGAAAAAAGTCAAGGTTGCTCCCGGCGAGATGGAATCCATAACTTTGAAGAAGGAAATATTCGAAAACGTTAAAGAACTGTATTTTTCTTTGGAGGAGAAGTAATATGGAAAGAAAACTTACTTGCATTATTTGCCCGCTTGGCTGCGAGCTTACCGTTAAAACCGAAGATAAACAAATTCTTGAAATAACAGGTCACACTTGTCCCCGAGGAAAAGCTTACGCAGAAAGCGAATGCACTGCCCCGAAAAGAACTATTACTTCAACGGTAAAATGTGCAGACGGCGGATTGGTTTCGGTTAAAACAGATAAGCCTATTCCAAAAGAAAAAATGAGCGAATGCATGGAAATAATCAACAGCATTAAAGCCAAGCTTCCGATTTCTATCGGTGACATTATTGTTGAGAACGTATTCGGCAGTAACATTGTTGCCACACAGAACAGAAGATAAAACTGAATCCCCGGCATGACCGGGGATTTTCATTTATGTGTTGTATTGACATTAAACAACCGCTAAATTACAATAAAGCTAAGAACATGCAAAGGAGCACCATTACCGATGAAAATAATTGCAAGTGACTACGACGGAACGCTGAACCACGGCGGAATAGATGACAATAAAAGAACAGCTATCAAAAAATGGAGAGATTCGGGTAACGTATTCGCTATTGTCAGCGGTCGGGGTATGGAAGATGCTCTTAATATTCTGAAGAAAGATAATTTGGAGATAGATTATTTTGTCGCTACCAACGGTGCGGTTATACTCAATTCCGAAGGTGAAAAAATATCCGACATCAGATGTGACGGCAATATAGCAAAACCGTTGATTAAACTGCTGTTTGAGTGCGGATGCCCCCGGGGATGTGTGCTGACTGATTTTCCGTGTATGATATATGCTGATAAAAGCAAATGTAAAGAAAAAGGAGAATACACTTTAGAAAACGCACCGTCAATTTCATATTTTAATCAGATAAGCACTGCCCTGCCTGACTATAAAACAGCAGAGAAAGTAACAGCTATTATAAAAGAAAATTTCGGTGAATATGTAAACCCGATGCAAAACGGTACCTGTATCGATATTGTAAGAAGCGATATGGATAAAGCAAAAGGAATATATTTACTGCTTGATATACTTAACGCAAAATATGAAGACGTTATAGCTGTAGGAGATAATATTAACGACACAGCTATGATAAAAGAATTCAGGTCATACGCGATGGATAACGGTGTTGATTTTATAAAAGAATTAGCTGACAGCACAACCGAAAGTGTAACTGAACTTATATATGATGAACTGAAATAACTGTTAAAACTTCAAACTGCCCCAAATCGTACATCAGGTACAATTTGGGGCAGTTAATTATATTCCTATTCGTTCTGAGAAACAGCAGAAAACTCTGAATTTACGGTTTCATTCTGTAAATCGGCTGAGCCGATTCCTGAAATTTCTCCCGCTTCTGCTCTTTGCTTGAGCACTTCCATAACATGTGCGTGTTTTTCGTCTGTGAAATCCTACAGGAACAGATACGGTAAAATCATAAGTAAATAACCTACCAGGTCAAAGCCGATACCTATGACCGTACAATGCACACGGACATCTGTCATATAAAGAACGTCCCAGTCAGATGTAAAACCGACACGGTAGAACACAAGCGGAATAATAAGCGAAACAAGAGTTGTGATAGGAGTAGTAAATCAGCTTATAATTCCCTGATATGCCTCGAGTTTTTATATTTAAAAACAATCATCTGCTTATAATGAAAACGTTTTCTGATCCACGATGCGAGAAACTGACCCGGATCTCCTGCCATTTTAATCAAAATTTCGGCAAGCGAGAAGAAGAGACCGGTTTCACACCAGGTATAGATAAGAAGAATAGTTTTCATATCAAGCATACCGATATCTTTGATGCCGTCAATAAACATTACACCCGCAATAGTGGAAAGAAGAACATTTACTATATTCTGTACGAAGCGGCTGATCTTAACAGAGAATGAACGGACGTACAGTCATTCCTGCAGATTCGGACTGATATTATCGGCAACAGACTACAATAGTTTGTTAATATTTTTATTTGTAATTTACATAAAATATGTGTTCAATACCACCGGCATATTTATCATATTATTCAATTTCTACAAAACACTTCAAAATTTATTGGTAACAATCTACAGCCTCAGGTTTACAGATTAGTTGACAGATGTAAATACAGGTGTTAGAATTTATGCTGACACTAAGTTTATGTAAAAGGAAAGCAGAAATGAAAAAACGAATCGAACAGTTAAAAAAGCAAAAAAACGCAGTTATTCTTGCGCATTATTACGCTCCCTTTGATGTGCAGGAAATAGCAGATTACGTCGGAGATTCATTTTATCTCGCAAAAATTGCCAAGCAAAGCAAGACAGATATCATTGTTTTCTGCGGTGTTTACTTTATGGGAGAGAGTGCAAAAATTCTCAACCCCGATAAAAAGGTGCTGATGCCCGATCTTACTGCCGACTGTGCCATGGCGCATATGGTAACTGACGGCATCATTGAAGAAATGCGAAATAAATATGATGACCTTGCAGTTGTGTGCTATATCAACTCTACCGCTTCACTGAAATGTCAGAGCGATGTTTGCGTTACTTCATCAAATGCTGTTAAAATTGTAAAGTCACTTCCGAATAAAAACATTTTCTTTATTCCCGATAAAAATCTCGGTCGCTTTGTTGCAGAGCAGGTTCCGGAAAAGAATATAATACTCAACGACGGCTGCTGCCCTATTCACGCAAAAATTACGGCTGAACAGCTTATTTCAGAAAAGGAAAAGCATCCCGAAGCTTTGGTTTTGTCTCATCCCGAATGCGAAGGTGATATTCTCACTTTATCCAATTACATAGGAAGTACGGCTGACATAATTGCTTACGCAAATAAGAGTGATTATAATGAGTTTATTATCTGCACGGAAGATGGCATAAATTACAAGCTGATAACAGATAATCCCGATAAGATTTTTTATTATCCCGAGCCGCATCCGTGCTGTGCCGATATGAAACTAAATACACTCGAAGCTGTTTTATCGGTTCTTCAGAACGAAAACAACGAAGTGATTGTTGAGGATTCTGTTCGTATCGGTGCCATCTCACCTCTTGAAAAAATGTTGGAGCTTGCGAAGTAATATGAATACAGATATTATAATAGTTGGTTGCGGTGTAGCAGGTCTTTACTGTGCGCTGAATCTTCCCGAAGACAAAAGAATAACGGTTGTTACAAAAAATGAAGCACCCAAAAGCGACTCTTTCCTCGCCCAAGGCGGTATCTGCGTTCTTCGCAATCAAGAAGATTACAAGTCTTTTTTTGAGGACACGATGAAAGCGGGTCACTACGAAAACAATCCTTTTTCCGTAGAAATTATGATTCGTTCTTCTCAGGAAATAATAGCAGACCTTATTACTTTCGGTGTTCGTTTTGAAAAGGACGGTGAAGCCTTCACATATACACGTGAGGGTGCGCATTCAAAGCCGAGAATTCTCTTCCACGAAGACGAAACAGGAAAAGAAATAACATCACACCTGCTTGAAACTGCAAGGAAAAGAGCCAATATAACACTCATTGAAAACTTCACGATGGTAGATTTGATTTGTGAAGATAACATCTGTAAAGGAATTATCGGCCACGACAAAAGCGGTGAATATTGCGGCATAACCGCAGATTATACCGTTTTTGCAACCGGCGGTATCGGAGGGTTATTCAAACATTCCACAAACTACCGCCACCTGACGGGTGATGCTCTTGCACTGGCACTCAAATACGGTATTAAGCTGCAACACATAGATTACATACAGATTCACCCGACAACACTTTACACAAAAAAACACGGACGTGAATTTCTTATTTCCGAGTCAGTTCGCGGTGAGGGTGCAATACTGCTCAACTCCAAAGGTGAAAGATTTGTCAACGAGCTTCTTCCCCGTGACGTCGTGGCAAAAGCTATATTCGATGAAATGAAAAAAGAAGGCACTGAGCATGTATGGCTTTCTATGGCACCTATTCCCGAGGAAGAGATAAAATCACACTTCCCGAATATTTACAGCCATTGTCTTGAAGAAGGCTATGACGTGACCAAAGAGCCGATTCCCGTTGTGCCGTCACAGCATTACTTTATGGGCGGCATTGATGTTAACCGATACAGCCAAACCTCTATGGAGCGTTTGTATGCGGTTGGCGAAACAGCCTGCAACGGTGTTCACGGACGCAACAGGCTGGCAAGCAATTCATTGCTTGAAAGTCTGGTTTTTGCAAAAAGAGCGGCTAACCACATAACGAACACCTATACGAATCTTTTAATTAAAAATGAAGCAGTTATAGATCCCCTTCAATATGAAGGATACGCTGAAAAATACAAGGAAGCGGTTTTGGAAGCTATTGAAAAGGAGAAAAACAGCCATGAATAATATTACCATGAAATTAAACTCAGATGACCTTATACTAAACGCACTCAAAGAGGATATAACAAGTGAAGATATTTCTACAAACTCCGTTATGCCTCACTATCAGCTCGGTGAGGTTGAGCTTATTTGTAAGGAAGACGGCGTTATAGCAGGTCTTGAAATTTTCAAAAGAGTATTTAAACTTCTTGATGCTGATACAGAAATTTCATTTTTTGTCCACGACGGCGATAAAGTCAAGAACGGTCAAAAGATAGGATTGGTGCGAGGCGATATCAGGGTTCTGCTTTCGGGAGAAAGAACAGCTCTTAACTATTTGCAGCGCATGAGCGGCATTGCAACATACACACGCACCGTAGCCGATATGCTTGAAAATACAAACACAAAGCTTCTTGATACCCGTAAAACAACCCCGGGTATGCGTATATTTGAAAAGTATGCTGTTAAAGTCGGCGGCGGCTGTAATCATCGCTTCAATCTAAGCGACGGTATTCTTCTTAAAGACAACCACATCGGTGCCGCAGGCGGTATAAAAGAGGCTGTTGCTATGGCAAAGGAATATGCACCATTTGTACGCAAAATTGAAATTGAGGTGGAAAATCTCGAAATGGTCAAAGAAGCACTTGAAGCCGGTGCCGATATTATTATGCTGGACAATATGAGCGTTAAGGATATGAAAACAGCTGTTGAGCTTTGTTCAGGTAAAGCTGAAACCGAGTGCAGCGGAAACGTTACAAAAGAAAACATTGCAAGGCTTACTGATATTGGTGTAAACTATATTTCCAGTGGTGCATTAACTCATTCAGCACCTATTCTTGACCTTTCACTGAAAAATCTTCACGCAATTTAAAAGAGGTGTTTTTATGAAGGTAGCCGAAAGAAGAAAAGCCATCGTTAACCTTCTTATGTCTGAAGAAAAAGCAATACCGGGCAATATTCTTTCCGAACTATTCGGTGTATCACGACAGATTATTGTTCAGGATATAACCGTACTCAAAGGCTCGGGTTATGAAATTTTTTCGACACATAACGGATATATTCTGCAAAAATCTCCTTTGAAGGAACGTGTATTTAAAGTTTACCACACAACCGAACAAACAGAAAACGAATTGAATTTAATTGTGGATCTTGGCGGTACGGTAGTTGATGTGTTTGTCTGGCATAAGGTATACGGAAAAATGACCGCCAAACTGAATATTTTTTCTGCTCTTCAAATTAAACAGTTTATCGAAGGTGTAAGAAGCGGCAAATCCACTGAGCTTATGAACATAACAGGCGGCTATCATTATCACACAGTACGCGCAGAATCTGAAGAAATACTGAATAAGATATGTAATTCTCTCAATGAACACGGCTATATAGTTCAAGGAAAAATATAATATCACCATAAATTCAAGAACTCTCTGTACATATTTAACCGATACATAAAAAGGAACTGCAGAACAACGCTCATCTGCAGTTCCTTTTCTGTATATGGTTGTTAAAAAGAAAAATGAATTCCGATAAACAGACTTATTCTCGTATTTTTACCGTTTCATCGGTTTCGCCTCAGAGTACATCGGCCAGATCTAAAATAAGTCTTTCGGTTTTCTCCCAGCCGAGACACGGATCGGTTATAGATTTTCCGTATACACTTTCTTCGGGTTTCTGAGCACCGTCTTCGATATAGCTTTCAATCATAAGACCTTTGACTAATTTTTTTACATCAGCTGAATGACGACAACTATGAAGAACCTCCTTAGCAATTCGAGGTTGTTCCATCCATTTTTTGCCTGAATTAGCGTGATTTGTATCAATTATAACAGCAGGATTTTTAAGGCCTGATTTATCATAAATTTCTGCAAGATGAATTAAATCTTCGTAATGGTAATTAGGCATTGACTGACCGTGTTTATTGACATATCCTCTTAAAATTGCGTGAGCAAGCGGATTGCCGTGACTTTCTACTTCCCAACCTCTGTAAATAAATGTGTGAGAATGCTGAGCTGCTGTTATCGAGTTCATCATAACAGAAATATCGCCTGCCGTAGGATTCTTCATACCTACGGGAATATCAAAACCGCTTGCCGTCAGACGGTGCTGTTGATTTTCAACGGATCTTGCGCCGATTGCGACATATGACAGAACGTCTGAAAGATATCTGTAATTTTCGGGATAAAGCATTTCATCCGCACAGGTAAAGCCTGTTTCATGCATTGCTCTGATGTGCAGATTTCTGATTGCTATAACTCCCTTTAACATATCTTCACCCTTGTGCGGGTCGGGCTGATGGAGCATTCCCTTGTATCCGTCGCCTGTTGTGCGGGGTTTATTGGTATAAATTCTCGGAATGATCAGTATTTTATCAGAAACTTTATCCTGAACACATCTGAGCCTGGATATGTAATCAATAACGCTGTCATCGTTATCAGCAGAGCAAGGACCGATGATAAGAATTAATCTGTTATCCGTGCCTTCGAAAATCGATTTGATCTCCAGGTCGCGTTTTTCCTTCATTTGCTCAAGCTCATAAGTGATAGGATACTGTTCTTTTATCTCCATAGGTATTGGTAATTTTCTTTTGAAATTCATATTCATTTCAGTTGCCTCCGATAATTATTTTTTATCAAATAATGCTCTGCGCTCGGTCGAATGACGCATCATTTTTCTCATTGATTCTACATCCTCGGTTTCAAGCATTTTTTTAAGTTCATTGAATTTGTTTATAAAAAGATTCATCTGTTCAAGAAGTGCGGTTTTGTTTTCAATAAAAAGCTCACTCCACATCAGATCGTTTATCCGTGCAATACGGGTAAGATCACGGAACGAGTCTCCCGTAAACTTTTCCATATTTTCTTTGTCGTTACAGGTCATAAGAGTTATGGCGATACAGTGAGTAAGCTGTGAAAGGAAACCGATCATTTCATCATGCTCTTCAGGTGAAAGCGTTGTTACATTTGAAAAGCCGAGCAATCTTCCGAGCTCCATACAAGTGTTGATTGCATCTGGGGTGTTTTGGTCGGTAGGAGTAACAATATAGTTTGCTCCTGCAAACATTTTATCAGTGCTGTTTTCAACACCCGAAACCTCTCGACCCGCCATAGGGTGAGCAGCAATAAATTCAACATCGGGACGAAGCATTTTCTGCACCTTATAAACAATACTGCACTTAACACCCGTTACATCGGTAATAAGTGCACCGCTTTTTAAAAGTTTCTGATTCTGCTCAACCCACTCTACAAAAATGTGGGGATACAGAGCAAAGATTACTATGTCCGCTTCACCTATTATGCTTTCGTCAAGTTCTGTCGAGCCTTCGTCGATCAGACCTTCTTTGAGTGCATAGTCAATCGAGCTTTGCTCTTTTGTTATTGCACTTATATGAAAGCCGAATCTTTTTAAAACTCTTGCATAGCTGCCGCCCAACAAACCGAGTCCGACTATTAATATTTTTTTACTGACATTTACTATCATTTCAATTTCACCTCAGCTCCGAGATTTTTTAAATCATCAAAGAATGAAGGATAACTTTTTCTTACTGCTTCCGCACCGCTGATTGTTCCTCCGTACTTTGAAAGTATCAGCGACAAAGCCATAACAATGCGATGGTCATTGTGACCGTTAAGCTCTGCGTTTTCCTGAAAATTCTGTTTCGGGACAGTTATTCTGTTCTCACCGAAAACAAGTCCGCCGCCAAGTTTGACAAGCTCTTCGTGCATTACCAGTCCCCTATCGCTTTCTTTAATCTTTAAGCGATCCGTACCGGTAAGTATGGCACCGTTTTTGAGTGATGCAAGAGCGATAAGAACGGGACCGAGATCGGGACAATCCGATATATCCAAAATCGGTACACCTTTTGAGATCTCTGCAAAATATTTTTTATATATTTTATCACCTTGAAGACTGTCAGCTTTAAGATTGTTAACCTGTATATCAGAACCGATATAGTTGAATGCATCGAGAAAAGCGGCGTTAGAATAATCACCCTCGACCGAACCTGAAAACGAATGAAGTTTTGCTTTTTTGATCACAATAGTATAATCATCTTCGAATGCAATATCTGCTCCGAATGATCTTAGGGCAGACAGAGTAAGATTTATATATGATCTGCTTTCAAACGGCGGTATGATGCGAATTTTCGATTCCTCTCCGATATATATAAGAGCAAAAATAAGCCCGGTTATAAATTGACTGCTTATCTCACCGCTGATTTCATATTCTCCACTTTTAAGTTCTCCGCAGACAGTCACCGAGTTTTCAGTCTTTATAAAATCGAACTTATTTTCAACACATAAATTTTCATATACGTCAAGAGGTCTTTCTAAAAGTCTTGTACTGCCTTGCAGAGTAATTCTGTTTTTCAGGCACAGTACAAGAGGAATAATAAACCTCAATGTGCTTCCGCTTTCTCTGCAATTCAGAACAGTTGATGCTGATTTCATAAAATTTTCGGAAATTACGGTTACCGCATCTTTTTCAATTTCTATTTCTGCACCCAAAGCTTTCAGACAATCAATTGTTGCGAGAATATCTTCACTGTAATCAACGCCTGAAATAACGCACTTTTTTTTAGATAAAGCGGCAGCTATCAGGTATCTGTGCGCCATACTCTTTGACGGCGGAGCACTTACGTTTCCTTTAAGCGTGCAAGGATTAAAAATCGCTTTCATATCATTTACCTTCCGTCAGATAATCAATCGCTTCAATATAGCCATCCGTTCCGTGACCTGTTATTGTTTTTACACAAGCAAGACGGACGTAGCTTATCTGTCTGAAATCTTCTCTGTCTTCAACCTTTGAAATATGTACTTCAACGGTCGGAATACTTACCGACTTTACTGCATCAAGAATCGCAATACTCGTGTGAGTGTATGCGCCGGGATTAATAACGATTCCGTCTGTATTTCCGTAAGCCTTTTGAATCTCATCAACAAGATCACCCTCGTGATTTGATTGAAAAATTTCTACATCAATATTTTTCGATGCACAGTGATTTCTGATTTTAGTCACAAGGTCATCGAACGTTTCTTTCCCGTAATGCTCAGGCTCTCTTATACCAAGCATATTTATATTAGGTCCGTTTATAACAAGTATTTTCATTTTATCAGCTCCGTTCTTGCCTTCAAAATAAACTCAGCTTCTTCTTGAGGTGTTCTCATATCGGGAACAATAACATCACAGACTGACTTATAAATATCAATTCTTTCGTCATAGAGAATTCTGAGCTTATCAGCTGTATCAGAAAGCGGTCTGCTATCAGTCGGTAAAAGCCTGGCAAAATCTGCATTAATAAAAAACAGCTTTCCGTTTCTTTTAAGACAATGAACATTTTCGTCACGAAGTACGGCACCGCCGCCAGTAGAAATTATCTGACAGCTTTTTGAAGAAATATCTTTTATAACATCAGTTTCAATATCGCGGAAATATTTTTCGCCTTTGTTTTTTATAAGCTCCTTTATTGTGCAACCGCAACGCTTTTCAACCTCTTCATCGGTATCAACAACACTGAAGCCGTCAATATCAAGAAGTTTTGCAACGGTGCTTTTACCGCATCCGGGCATGCCTGTGAGCACAATATTTTCTTTTGACGCAAGAACGGCATTAAACACGCTGTCTGCAACTGCTTTGGAGATTTCGGTATCAAGAAACTTCTCTACTGCGACCACAGCCTGCATAACAAGCATATAAAGTCCGCCTTCTGCTTTTATGCCTTTGGCTTTGGCGTTAAGAACAAGATTTGTGCAAAGCGGGTTATACACAGCATCGATCACGCCCTTTAAATTACCGAACACGGAAATATCAATGGGCAGAGAGTCGCAATCCGGATACATTCCCGACGGTGTTGTATTGATAATTACATCTGCATCAGAATGCTCTTTCACTGCCTCTTCATAAGTTATAAATTCTTCACCTTTTCTTCTGCTTACCGTAAGTATCTCAGCAGCGCCCAAATCCTTTGTTAAAACACGTGCAGTTTTACTTGTTCCGCCGGTTCCGAGAATGAGAATCTTTTTACCATTTAACCCGATTCCGATTCTTTCAATAAGAGCTTTCATTCCGTAATAATCAGTATTATAGCCGTAAAGCTTACCGTTTTTGTTTACAATAGTATTGACGGCGCCTATACGTTTTGCAACGTCGCTCAATGAATCCAGATAAGGAATCACGGCTTGCTTATAAGGGATAGTGACGTTTACGGCATTGAAATTCTTTTCATAAAAAAACGGCTCTATATCATCTTCAGTAAGCTCAATAAGCTCATATTCATAATCGGCAAGGCGCGAATGAATTTCTTTTGAAAAACTGTGTGTCAGCTTTTTTCCTATACATCCGAATTTTTTCATAGCTCATTAATCCAATCCGTTCCGAATCTCAATGCAAGCATATCACACAAAACTATTGCCGTTGCCGCATCCTGAACAACTCTTGCTCTGTGAACAATCGCAGGGTCGTGTCTGCCCTTTACTTCAAGAATAGTTTCCGTCATATTTTTAAAGTCTACCGTATTCTGCGGCTTGAATATTGTCGGGGTGGGCTTGATTACCGTTCTGAATATTATCGGCATTCCGTTTGTGATACCGCCGTTTATACCGCCGTTATTATTTGTTGCGGTAACGATTTTTCCGCTTTCAATCATCAGCGGATCGTTTGCTTGACTGCCTTTCATATCAGCAAAACCGAAGCCCGTGCCGAACTCAATCCCCTTTACTGCAGGAATTGAAAACATCATATGTGAAATAAGACTTTCGGTTGAATCAAACCAGGGCTCACCCACACCTTCGGGAATACCTGTTACCGCTGTTTCAAGTATACCGCCTACACTGTCGCCGTCTGTTGCAGCTGAAAGAATTTCAGTTTTCATTGCTTCTTCGCAAGTTTCGTCAAGTACGGCAAATATCTTTCCGTTTAACGCCTTGATATCGGAAATTAATTCACCGAAATCTCTGTCATAGACTCCACCACATTTTTTAACGTGTGTGCCAATATGAATACCCTTCTGCTTCAATGCGGATTTGCATATCGCTCCTGCAGCAACAAGCGCGGCAGTTATCCTTCCGCTGAAATGTCCGCCGCCTCTTGAATCCTGAAAGCCGTGATATTTACACTGGGCTGTATAGTCAGCATGAGAAGGTCTGGCAACTGTTTGAAGTTCTGCATAATCGGCACTTTTAACGTTTTCGTTAGGTATAAGAATCGTAATCGGAGTTCCTGTTGTCTTACCGTTTATTATGCCGCTGACAATTCTGAATTCATCTTTTTCTTTTCTCGACGTAGAAATATCACCTTCGGGTCGTCTGAGATCGAGCATATGTTTAATATACTCTCTGTCAATTTCAATTCCTGCTGACAGACCGTCAAGAACGGCACCTATATATTCGCCGTGGCTTTCACCAACCAAAGTGATTGCAACACTGTTTCCGAATGTATTTTTCATATGAATCACCCTTTCAGACAATCTTTGGCTATTTCAATAATCTGACTGCATTTCATCGTTTTGATTTCGAAATTTCCGATTTCATCGACCAAGGTTACCGAAACCGTATCTCCGTCAGCTTTTTTATCGTGAAAAATAACACCGCTGATTTTGTTCCAATCGAAATCTGTAAGATTATAAAGGTTGCATTTTTTAAGAACATTTATAACTCTCGGTCTGATTGCTTCGCTGCACATCGGAACAAGTCCGAGAGCGACACATTCACCATGAAAGAGTCCCTCAGTATTACAGGTTTCAATCCCATGACCGATCGTATGACCGAAATTGAGAATTTTTCTGATGCCCGACTCCTTTTCATCCTGCTCAACCACATTCTTTTTGACATTCAATGAACGGATAATAATTTCATCGATATTATCTGATATATTCTTGTTTTCAAACAGCTCAAACAGTTCCTTATCTGATGTAAGTGCCATTTTAACAGCTTCGGCAAGTCCGTTTGATATCTGCCTTTCGGGAAGAGTTTTTAACAAATCGGCATCGATAATAACTTTTTTCGGCTGATAAAAGGCTCCGACAATATTCTTTATACCGCCGAAATTTATTGCAGTCTTTCCGCCGATGGAAGAGTCAATCTGTGAAAGAAGTGTAGTGGGTATATTATAAAAATCAACACCTCTCATATATGCAGACGAAACAAAACCCGAGAGGTCACCCACCACTCCACCGCCTACTGCAACAACGCAGTCTTTTCTTGAAAAACCATTTTCAAGCATAGTTTGAAGAAGTTTTGAAAACGTTTCTATACTTTTTGATGCTTCTCCCGATTCGACGGTACATATGATAGGAGCTTTGCATTGTTTGGCAACTGTCTGCGCATATATCTGAGGGACACCTGAATCGGTTACAATAAGAACTCGTCTTTCCAAATCAAGATATTCTCTCACTTTTTCAAGAATTCCTCTTTCTATAACAATATCGTAACTGTTTTCTTTTAAATCCAAATGCATATTCATATATAACCTCTATATCTCGCAGTGTGGTGCGAAAGTTCCTGCAATTTTCAACTTATCACACACATTATTCAATTCCGCTATCATTTTCTTACCTTCTTCTGTATTTGTTGTGCCGTCAATTTCTATGTAGAAATAATACTGCCACGAATGTTTTTTCAAAGGTCTGCTTCTGAGAGCGGTCATATTGTAACCGTATTTACCTATAATGCTTATTGCATTGGCAAGAGAACCCGCTTCATTTTTAACAGTAAACATCAGTACAGAGCTCGTAAAATCCGACGAATCCGCCCTTACTTTTGAAAGGATGGCAAAACGGGTCGTATTTTCACCGCTTTTATTAATATTGGTTTCAAGAATTTTAAGGCCGTATATTTTTGCCGTTTCAACACTCGCTATTGCACCGAGAGATTTATCTTTCGTTTCGGCTACTGTTTTTGCGGCAAGGGCAGTGTTGTTTGCCTCTTCGGTATCAAAGCCGCGCAGCTTGATATAATCATGACACTGACCGAGTGCCTGAGGATGGCTCGTTACTTTTTTGATATCGTCAACACTTGAACCTTCGACTCCAAGAAGATTCTGGTGAATTTCAAGTTCGTAAATTCCGTTGATGTAAAGGTTGCCTGAAAAAATAATGTCAATAGTCTGCCCCACTTCGCCGGCATAGCTGTTTTCAATGGGCAGAACCGCAACATCGGTTTCACCGTTAACAACGGAATTGTATGCAGATTTGAAATCTCTGAACGATATTCTGTTGCTTTCAGGGAATATTCTGCCTGCAGCTATGTGCGCAAACGCGCCTTCGACTCCGCTGTATGCTACTTTAAGCCCGCATTGCAAACGGTACTGATAAGCACGAGAAACTGCCATAAGATTCTTGATATAATCAATATAGTATCCTTTTAAAACAACATCATCAATCAAAGCAGAGTTCTTTTCAATTACGGCTTCTTCTCTTTTGGAGTCAAGAATCGGAAGTCCGAATTCTTTTTTGTATTCGAAAACCATTTCGGCAGCTTTCATTCTTTCAATAAACAACTCTGCCATCTGAGAATCTACTTTATTAATAATCTGTCTTGCTTCATCCAACTTATTTGTCATATCCCTAACCTTTCCTTCCAATTATTAAAGCCTCACTTGCTTTCGTTACAAGTGAGGCCTTAAAAACACTTTAAAGTATAAATTAAAGTAATTTCTAAATAATTTCCGGAGCTCTCACAAGTAACTTTTTCACAGCAAAATAAGCATAGCCAAAATAAAAGGCTACGCTAAATATAAAGAAAAATTTACTTGAACTAAAAAGAGCTACGTTCATAAATATTACCTTCTACAGTAATTTTTCTAAATTATATTCCAGTTAATACAAAAAGTCAAGAAGAATGTTAAAAAATATTTTTTACAACTTAACTCACTTATTTACCGAAGATCTATCACAAATAACTGTTTGGAATTCGAAGATACCTTTGCACACCCTAATTTTAAAAAACTTTTCGACAACCAAAATGCTCTCCCGCTTTAGCAAGAGAGCAGATGTATAATGCATAAATGTAATTTGTCACAGAGGTGATTAAAAAATAGATAAATACTTATTGACATTTATTTGCATTAGTGCTAAATTATAGTTAGCACTAATGCAAGAACCTTTTTTTAAGGAGGCACTATGGCAAATTTAGAATCAACAAAAAATAAAATACTTCGTGTTTCGACCACGATGTTTCTTGAGGTAGGATATTCAAAAACCTCGCCGCAGATGATTGCCAAGGAGTTGGAAATTTCAACAGGCAATCTGACTTATTATTATCCCACAAAGGAACATCTTCTTGCGGTACTCACGGATTTGCTGTGTAAGTTTCAATGGAAACTTATGGAATATGAGGCGGGTGAAGGAATGAGCTCGCTACTTTCAATCTGTCTTGAGCTGATGACAATGGCGGCGGCTTGTGAAGAAAGCGAAGTTGCGAAAGACTTTTTCGTTTCGACTTATCAGAGTCCGAAATGCCTTGAAATCATCCATAACAATGATACAGCCCGTGCAAAAGAGGTTTTTGCTCAGTATTGTCCCGGTTGGACAGACGAGCAGTTCAGAGAAGCGGAAATTCTTGTTGCAGGCATTGAGCACGCAACTCTGAATGCCATTGATAAAACCGTACCGCTTGAAACACGCATTTCTGGAGCCTTGAATGCCATTATGACTATTTACAACGTGCCCGAAGAAATCCGAAAGATAAAGATTGAAAAGGTTCTTGCAATGGATTACCGTTCAATCGGCAAACGCATTTTCAACGAGTTTAAAGAATATGTTGAGGGAATACATAATTCAGAATGATGAATGCAAAACAAGCTGAAATGTTGATGCTCAGGCTTCCTCTGATGAGGAAGCTGTCCGAAGGACTGAAGGAGAGATGATTTTGCGGAAATGCAGAGTCCGTTTGTGTTTTTACTTTCTCTCCCACCGTCTTTTGCTTCGCAAAATCCACCTCCCTCATCAGAGGGAGGCAAGTAAACGGCAACCGAGCCGAAAGGCTTTTGTATACATAATAAATAATCCTCAAGGAGGTTAAACTAATGAAAAAAACTAACAAACTCATAAGCATACTGCTTGTATTGGCAATGCTTCTGTCGATGGCACCTCTGAGCCTCACGGCAAGTGCGGCTTCGGAAGCCATTGAATTAAGACTTAATAACTATTACGCTACTAAAGTTGATTACAGCAATAGTGCTACACAGTATTACCAATATAACAATTATCTTTACAAAGCAGCTTACTCTAACCTGAAAAACATCTCAGAAGTTGCAATAGAGTATGACCGTTATGATCAATTGGCATTGAGTTACACAGAGTCAGATACCGGGGATGCTGCTAATATCAATCTGATAGCATCTTATCAAGGAAGTACTGCAAAATTGAGTAATCTTCCTACAGCCCCGGGCAAATCCGTCAGTTTCTATACCACTAATACGGCTGCAAGTAATGAGAAGAAACCTGTCATTACCGTTACCTGCATGGCAGTGAATGAGCCTGTCTGGAGCTGGAGTGACTCTTCTGCCACCGCCGCTTTTACTTCCACGGACGGCAAGGCAACGATGACGGTGACCGCCACAATCGAAAGCTCTGAACAGACTGCGGCAACCTGTCTGGAAAACGATAAGACTACATATACAGCCACCGCAACCGCCAACGGTAAAGCCTACACGAACGAAAAAACTGTTGACGGTGAACAGGGTCCCCATAGCTTTGAATATTCGGGAGATGACGTAATCGGCAGATGCACCAACGGCTGCGGATACGAGTGCCCCCACGAAAATCAGACAGGCGAAACCTGCGAAATCTGCGGTGCTGTACTTCACACCCATTCATTCACCTACACTGCAGGGGGTAGCAGAATAGTTGCAACCTGTGTTGCAGGTGACTGTCCGCTTGAAAACGGCATTGGCGGCATGCTCACAATCTCCGCGCCCGCTGACCTTTATGTTGACGGCACAGCAAAGGAAGCAACTGTTGAAAACAATCTTGTTGATACTTCGGTTGCAATCAGTGATATTACATATTCAGCCCCTTACGGCTTGCCCCCTAAAGATGCAGGCACTTACACCGCAAGTGTAACAGTCGGCGGTGCAACGGCAACGGTTGAGTTCACTCTGCTCAACTATGCCGCAAAGGTAACCGATAAAGACGGCAACGAGCTTTCAGACTCACCCTACAAGACCCTTGCAGATGCAATAACAGCGGCAAGTGCAAGCGAGGGCAGCACGGTAACTCTGCTTGATGATATTACACTTACAACACGTCAGGGTATCAGCTCCGGCACGTTCACTCTTGACCTTAACGGTAATAACTTGGTTAACGAAACCGATAGTGTTTTCTACATATATGAAGAAGTCGATTTAACAATTAAGGACAACGGTGAAGGCGGTACGGTTGAAACTAAACGCATGTATGTGGATTGTATTGACAATTCCGGTAAACTCACTGTTGAATCAGGTATAATCAAGGGCGACGGCGGTATTCGCAACTACGGTGTTTTGTATTTTAATGACGGAACGGTTGAAACTGACTACTATCCGGCGATTACAAATTATAGTGACAGCACTGTTTATATTTATGACGGTGTTCTGAAAAGTTCAAACTCCGGCGCAGTTGAAAACGGCGGTACGCTTTACGTTTACGGTGGCGAGATTGACGGCTTTTTTAACGTAGGTACTGCCTATATCTCCGGCGGTAAAATAGACCGTGACGACTATGTGGCACTCCATCTGCTCTGCGGTACTGTTGAGGTAACCGGTGGCAGTTTCACAGGAACAGACTTTTCAGACGGTTATTTCAGCGGCACTCCCTACGGCGAATGGACGATTGACATCGACGAAGGTGCAACCCTCATCCTAAAGGGCGGCGAATTCCCGAACGGCTTTGTTGTTGCTAATACAACCGCAAACACATTCCTTGCAGAGGAATACGCTTTCTATGATAAGGACGGCAACAAGATAACCGTTGCAGATGATGCAAAGATTATCGACGGCTATGTTCAGGTCAAGGAGCATTTTGTAGCTTCCGTAACCGATAAGGACGGCAACGCTGTCGGTACTTACAAAACCTTTGCAGATGCAATAACAGCGGCACAAAGCAGCGAAGACAGCACACTTACTCTGCTCGATGATATTACGCTTACCGAAACCGCCATAATCTCTTCGGGCAAGTTTATTCTTGATCTTAACGGCAAAACCATTCTTAACAAAACTGATGATGTTTTAATGGTTTATTACCATGCAAATATAACAATCAAGGACAGCTGCGAAGGCGGCACCGTTCAGACAAACGGTGCAACTTCTCAGACAATCTTCAATTGTGGTACGCTTACCATTGAAAACGGCCTTTTTAAGGGTGCCGCAGGTATTGTCACTTCCGGCACACTCAACTTTAAAAACGGCAAAATTGAAGCCGATACTTATGATGCAATCAGAAATTCAGGCACAGTCTATATTTACAACGGCAGCTTTACATCTATTGATGCAGGTGCAATAAACGTTGACACCGACGGAACTGCCTATATCTATGACGGTGAGTTCAGCGGCTTTTGCGGCATTAGCAACAGTGGCACAGCCTATATTGAAGGCGGCGAATTCAAGGGTAACTCCTATGCTGCGTTTAATCTCTACAGCGGTACTGTTGAGGTAACCGGCGGCAGTTTCACGGGAACAGACTTTGCAAGCGGTTATTACAGCGGCACACCTTACGGCGAATGGACTGTTTACTATGGTGAAGATGCAACCCTCACCCTCAAGGGCGGCGAATTTCCGAACGGTTTTGTTATTGATGAAACAACCGCAAACGCACTCCTCGCAGAGGATTATTACTACAAAGATGCCGACGGTAAGCTTATTGATGTTGCAGATGATGCAAAAATCATTAACGGCTACGTTAAGGTAAGCAAGGGTGCTGACCTTGCAGATGCGGTCATCACTCTTGATGAAACTCAGTTCACCTACAGCGGTATGGAGCACAAGCCCACGGTTATTGTAACAGTCGGCGGCAAGACTCTCACAGAGGGCAAGGACTATACTCTCACCTTTGCAAACAATGTTAACGCAGGCACAGCAACCGTAACAATTAAGGCTATCGGTCAGGCAGCAGGCGGTATCGCAGGCGGCGGTGAGAATATCGGAAACAGCTCGAATTCGGGTGATATTACCGAAAGTGTCTACACGGGCGAAGTAACAAAAGAGTTTGCAATCAATAAGAAACCCGTAACCGTCACCGCAACCGCACCCGATAAGGTTTACGACGGCACAACGGATATAGATTATGATACAATCGTTATTACTTTTGACGGTATTGTGGAAGGTGACACTGTCGGCTATACAATAAAAGAAGCGTGGTTTAACGGTATAAACGCAGGCGAGAACAAGATGGTTCCCGTTGTATTCAATGTAACAGGAGAGGATGCTGACAACTACTCCTTCCCCGAAAGCGGCGAATATATTGCACCCGACTACTTTGTTGAGACAACCGCAGATATCACCGCAAAGGATATTTCCGACGGATTTATAATTCTCGGCGCTCCTCTCACCTATAACGGCACAGAGCAGACACAGACCGTTGAAAAGGTTCTTCCGACGGGCACGGCTCCCGAAGCAACATATACAGTCAGCGGCAACAAGGCAACAAACGTCGGCGTATATCTGCTCACCGTAACAGGTACGGGCAACTTCACGGGCGAAGCAAAGATTGCTTATGAAATTGCACCCGATGTCAAATGCATTTCTCACCTTGACCGTGTTGAAGATAACGGAATGATGAAGTGGAACGTTAAGTCAACCGACAGAGCAAGCCTTGAATACGTTATTGATCAGCTAAACAACGCAGTAACCGATATTGCAGATGAAGACAAAAAGAACGAATGGGCAGATACCAAGGAAGCTTGCGAGGATATGCTCCGCATCATCAACAGCATTGAGCTGGCAATTACAGACGTTGAAGAAGATTACGCAGGCTTCAGCGAAGATACAGTCAAATCAAGCGATATTCCTGCGCTTGATGAGATTGTCAGCAAGGTAAACGAAATCAAGGACCGCTACGGCTTCTACCTTACCGACGAAGAAGCAAAGAAGCTTGAAGATATCCTTGACGGAATTGAAAAGCTTAAAGCGAAAATTGCAGAAACAGCAGAAGAAATAGAAAGAATTGACGAAGCTGTAAACGGCTACGACGAGGAAACTGTCACATCAGACGATATTCCCGAACTCGACAAGCTCATCGAGGATATCAAGGCTCTCACCGACAGCGATAATCTTACCGAAGATGAAAAGGCTGCTCTTGAAGAAACCGAAAAGGCAATAGACGAGCTTGTTGAAAAGCTCGCAGAGGTTGCAGAGGAAATCAAGAAGGTTGATGAAGCTGTTAAGTCCT